>NZ_JARACS010000002.1:0-559770 GCF_028765525.1 Aliivibrio sp. S2TY2
TGCATAACACGTTTGCTACGATACAGACTTACCTGAATTTTACTGCCTTAATCACTGAAACTAAAGGCAAACCGACAACGCCGAGTGTAGCAAATCGTGTTGATGCATTTGTTATGCGCCGCTTACCGCATTTGCTATTAACGAACTTGTAACGCCTAAAACAACAGCCCACAAAGATGACAAAATCAATGATGCTATTGGATATTGCTTAATGAGATCTGCAATCACATAAAAACGATTCTTTGTGATTTTTGTCAATTCACTCTTAACTGCTTCCAAGGTTTCAGATGAAATTTTCTCATTACGCATACGCTCACAACATTCTTCACAAACGATCGGTTTATGACATGAAGACGTAATATCATCTTTCACGCCATTCATATCATAAATACAACCACGAGTATCATCATGAGTAAAATTAGATAATTCATATGCCATTGGCATTTTTTTATTATTACGTAAATAAACCAATGAGTATGAATAAAACAATCGTTTTATTACATTTTCGAGTGGAATATTATCAAGCTTCAAGTAATTACTTATTTCATAAAATGTAAAAACAACTACATTATCTTGTAAGCGACGGCTGTAGTAATTCTCTTCAAGTGGTATTGACGTTAAGACTATCAAAATATCGCTATCATCACTTGATGGTATCTGAGTACTAAGAATTTCATCACTATAAGCCCATTCATAAAGATCTGATTCAACCCTTAAATTGTAGGAATGAATCTCAGGGACAATATCAAATACCTTAGATTTGATTTTTACCAATATATCTTTATCAAACTCTCTAGGTAAAGCCCCCAAAGAACACACTTTAATTTTAACTTTTTTCATCTTACCTTTTCCAACTGCGCATAACGCCTGCATAACACGTTTGCTACCATGCAGACCTAGCTGAATTTTAACGCCTTAATCACTGAAACTAAAGGCAAACTGATAACGCCGAGTGTAGCAAATCGTGTTGATGCATTTGTTATATGTTTAATCCTTCAATCCACTTAGTGAAGTTTTTACGTGTTTGGAACACGCAACTGTCAAAAGAATTAGCCTGAACCTCCGTGAAATCTGGCGGAAAACCTGTCTGATAAGGGGAAGATCCTCCCATTCTAAGAACCTCTTCCCACGTTCTGATACTACGAATTCCAGCTTGAAAACCACTTGTTGCTTGCACCAATTCTATTGGTTTTTGCTGAAGCCAAGTACTTAAACTTGGAAATGCACTAAACACAGATTTAGGAACCACAAGTAAATCCGGCTCCCCTTGCATAGGATGACCTGACTTAAGCCCCCACGCTCTTTCCAAAAAAGCTTCTATCGGGAACAAATCATCGCTGGTCGTAACTTCCGAGTAAAATAGACCACTGTAATGATCAGTAATCATATAATGGACAACATGTGTTTTTGTGTAACTTAATGGCTTATCAATAACAGCTTTAAACGGAGCAGATTGGCGTTTAAATTTACCTTCCTTCGTTACATAGAAATGCTTAGAGACTGTAACAACCAGTTGATGAACATGATTTGAATAGTCCGAACGATATCTTACTTGCACAATGACTCCTAATTTCGCTGATAAACATATAACGCCTGCATAACACGTTTGCTACCATGCAGATTAAGCCTAAATTTACCACTAAACACGGTAAACCCAAAGAAATCTAGAATGCCGAATGTAGCAAATCGTGTTGATGCATTTGTTATACGCAATAATCATAATTTCTTAATTAGTTCCCCAATTATTGGTCTATATTTATTAGATATTGATGCATATGTTCCCCATTCATTAAGCATTATAAATGGCTTCTTATCTTCACCCCATTCAACAGCACCATAGAACATAATGAATTTTCCAAGGCAAGTTTCGTTAAAACCTTTTCGCTCATCCCATTCTTTATTTGTATACAAATATAAACTCTTGCCATTATTACATTCAATTTTTGTTCTATTACTCAAGGCTTGTCTATGAAAAGATAACATCTTGCCATAAAATAATTTTGGGTTATTACTAATGTTTCTTTTAATTAATTTTGTATAATACAAAAGATCTTTTAATGGTAAAGTTACAGACATATTGGGGAATGTGAAACCAACATTTAACAACTTATCTATATTCCAACATATAAATTGCACAGTTTCGATATTGGAACCTTTTTGAACTTTGTTACCCATATAACGAGGTAAAGGAACCTCACTTATATCCCCTTCTGGGTCATGATTTACGCCATCATAAGTAATTTGTTTGTTGCTATCCATTAACTTTTCTGGCGGAACTTCAGCCCATGATTTTACTGTTTTAAATTGTAGATCTTCTTCAGTTTCACTAGTCAATTCATCATTAAGGTAATTTAAGCCTTATTTTTTGATTGTATGATAGGGACACGGTATATGTTTGAAACTTGGTAAGTGTTTGTAATGTGCTTTTTGATTTTTTTTATTTATATTTTTTTTGCTTGGTGATCTCGATAAAGGAGTAAAGCACTTAGGGCAATAAATAGATCCTTGCATAAACTGTTTATAATCTTCAGGAGTCACATCAGATGAGCCAACTTTTAATAAAATTTCATTCGTACCATACCTCCACTGACTATTAAAAATTGCATACGTAATACTTGATTTTCCGCCCATATTATCCTCATATATACAGACCAATTCTTTGATTAAATTACCACTTAAAAGTATAGCAAACTGTAGCCTAGATCAATTAATGATAACCTGAATATAAAATTGCGTATAACGCCTGCATAACACGTTTGCTATCATGCAGATTAAGCTTAAATTTACCACTTAACACGGTGAACTCAAAGAAATCTAGAATGCCGAATGTAGCAAATCGTGTTGATGCATTTGTTATGCATCTTCTTTCTTGGCAGTAGCTTTTGAACCAGCTACACCTATACCTGCACACGCAACAGCCACGCCAAGAATTTTATACCATGTTGGTTTTTCTGATAAAAATGTTGTCGCAAGCCCGCCAACAATTCCTGCGGCCATCCCAACTTTTACTTGCTCAGAAGTAAGCCCCAAGCCAGATACAAAATTAACGAAATGTTGGCAATTTCTATCCGTTACTGAATATTTCCAAACCCCTATTTGTTCCCTAGCATTTAAAATAATTTCTTCAACGGAAATGTTTGGGATTATATTTGCTTTATAAGTATTTCCACCTTGAGTAACTATTTCAACAGATTCCTCTTGAACAGTTTTTGTTCTCTCTGAAGCAGAGATAAGCATATAGTAACCATTTGAACATTTTTTATCTGAAACTAACGACCAATGCTGATATGGAAACGGGCCAAAATTGAAATCTGTGACTAAAAAGTCACCTGGAAGAATCGAGTTAAAATCCATTAATAAATTCCTTCTAATATTATGTATATTAGACATATGGAGACTAATTAACCAAATTTCAATAGCATAGATGCATAACGCCTGCATAACACGTTTGCTACGATACAGGCTTAGTTGAATTTTACCGCCTTAATCACTGAAACTAAAGGCAAACTGACAACGCCGAGTGTAGTAAATCGTGTTGATGCATTTGTTATGCGGTGGCCTTATTATTTCACTAATTTGGATACGTAAGGTACGTTTCTCAATTTGTCTTTCCATGGCAAACCATAACCCACAAGTAAGTCATCATTTTCCATTTCATAAGCAAAATATTGAGGTACAGGAATATTCACACGACTAGGCTTAACAAATAATGTAGCTATAGATAGTGAATTGGTTTTGTAATTATTTGAAAGATGCTCAATTAAACGTTTCATAGTACCACCTGACTCAATCGCATCGTCAATAACAATAACATCTTTACCTTCAATATTAATGTTCTGATGGTAGACAATGTCAGAATTATTATTGCTGTCACCTGGTGTGTGAGGGCACGAAATATAATCCATACAAATGTCAAAAGTTAGCTCTCGAACCAAATCTGCTGTAAATAACATTCCACCAGGAACAACGCTGACAATCACTGCATCTTGAAATTTATCATTCAATTTTTTGGCAACAATACGAACTCCATCTCGGATTTGTTGCTGACTTAAAACCAATTCACCAATATTCTTACTTTTCATTAGGTTTCCTTAATTTCGATTAACCGCATAACGCCGCAATAACACGTGCGAAAGACCGACTTACAAAACCAATTATACTCTAAACCGCGAATGCCGAGTGTAAATAGCATCGTGTTGATTGCTTTGTTATACGAGCCTTGCTTTCGCTCCGATAAACTTGGTAAAGAACTGATTTACCAAGATTTACTGTAAACTAAGTTTAATTAGACTGACTCAATTAAGCGAGCAAAATATCCAATCAACAGCAATAACTGTGAAACGAAACAATCCCTTTTTCTTACACCATTTGTACGAATTGCTTTCAACAAGTTTGGAACTGATAAACAAAATATCCTAACCACAATTGGGATTGAAAATGCTGAGAGGAAAACACTGATGCAAGTTAAAATGAGGCATAACCAAAGAACAATTGAAGCGTAAATTAGCCGCTGAAACGCCTGAATTTGGGGTAATAATAGTTCAATGCCGAACCTGATGAAACGAACACCAAAAGGCAACAAAGAAAAAGGAAAACCACCCTACTTTCACACCTAAAAAGCTAATGGTTCAATCGCTAAACTGAACCAAAAAACTGCATTCTCAGAGTTCGTATAACGCCGCAATAACACGTGCGAAAGACTGACTTACAAAACCAATTATACTCTAAACCGCGAATGCCGAGTGTAAATAGCATCGTGTTGATTGCTTTGTTATACGAGCCTTGCTTTCGCTCCGATAAACTTGGTAAAGAACTGATTTACCGAGATTTGCTGTAGATTGAGTTTAATTAGACTGGCTCAATTAAGCGAGCAAAATATCCAATCACCGCCAATAACTGTGAAATGAAACAATCCCTTTTTCTTACACTATTTGTACGACTTGGTTTCAGCAAGTTTTGAGCTAATAAACCAAATATCCTAACCACAATTGGGATTGAAATACTGAGAATAAAACACTGATGTAGACTAAAATGAGGCATAACCAAAGAACAATTGAAGCGTAAATTAGCTGCTGAAACGCCTGAATTTGGGGCAATAATAGTTCAATGCCGAACCTGATGAAACGAACACCAAAAGGCAGCAAAGAAAAAGGAAAACCACCCTACTTTCACACCTAAAAAGCTAATGGTTCAATCGCTGAACTGAACCAAAAAACTGCATTCTCGGAGTTCGTATAACGCCTGCATAACACGTTTGCTACCATGCAGATTAAGCCTAAATTTACCACTTAATACGGTAAACCAAAAGAAACCTAGAATGCCGAATGTAGCAAATCGTGTTGATGCATTTGTTAGGCGCACCTTAAGTTAGAGTTGAATGTTCAAGAAAATCATTAAGAGATATACCTAATCTTTTCAGTATAAATTTAACCTTTAGTGGTGATAGCATAAAGTCTTTTTTATGATGCCCAATAGTATAAATAGGACTATTTTTTAACTGTATTTTTATTTCACTACCCTTTCCATTAGAAAAGTTACAATTATAATTATTCTGCATGTACTTTTTGAAATTAGAATATTTTATCTTAGATAATAATCTAAGATTTTTTTTAATATCTTCATTGTTTACATCTAACTCAGATAACTCCTCAGATATACAGAAAAGATAATCTGGTTCAACATTTTTATAAGCTATATCATTTTTATCTTGAGAAAAATCTATATTAAAACTCATGAATATAGATAACAAATAATCATGACATTTTTTCAATAAAAAATCCGCTTGAATATTTGAAAATAAAAACTGATTAAAACCAAAACTCATAGTATGGGTGCACGGTTCAATTTTAATGTAATCAAAACAGCTATACTCAGTTAAGTTCAAATATTCTGGATAAATTGATAGTTGTGGGATTGATGTTGCTAAATCTATTTCCATAACAAAACCATCTAAATCAATTCTATGTTTATTATAGTTCCAACCCTTGAATAAATATTCTCTCATAACAAAAATATCATCAATCATATTTATTCTTTCATTGTCATCAAGAAAACTTGGTTTTTCAGATAAATAATCAAATACTTTACAACTACCATTAATAACTTGCTGTATATCAAAAACATCTATAATATCATAGACTTCAATAGCTTCTCTTTTACCTTTCTTATTTTCATCAAGTGACGACAATACAAACTTTATATAGGCATCTCTAAACATATTTCGTTGACAGGTGTCAGTATTATCATTAATAGCATTAATTAGCGGATATGTAATGGTCATATAGAAGTCACATATCGCTTGGTTAACATTAGTATTTCTAACCTTTTTCCTTGCTAATTTATCTAGTTTTGGTAATAACTTACTAAAAGAATCTAATAAATGATAATACTCAACAGTGTGATCTATTTCCCAAGAGCACAAACCAACTGTACTATACCCATCAGAAATCATATTATTGTGAAGTATTTTTGCTTTTTTTATAACTGTTTCTAATTGTAATGAAATATCTCCAAGATAATGACGTTGTTTTGTAGAAAACCTAAATTCTGGGTTTATTTCCTCTAAATAAATTCCTCGGTCTGGTAAAGTTATCCCACTTTTCTTCAATACTTCTTCATTTTTCTCGACAACTTTAGTTCTCAGATGTTCATTAATCACATCAATCATAAATCCTCCAATAATTTAATTACTATCAAAAACAATAAAGCGCCTAACGCCTGCATAACACGTTTGCTACGATACAGACCTAACTGAATTTTAACGCCTTAATCACTGAAACTAAAGGCAAACTGACAACGCCGAGTGTAGCAAATCGTGTTGATGCATTTGTTATACGGCTACCCAAAGCGTGAGGCTAACTTCTTGTAAACTGCATCTTTATCTCGTTTTCCAATAGCTAAAACATAGACAACAATTTCGTCATCAATAACCTCATAAGCTAAACGATAGCCTGCTGTGCGTAATTTAATTTTATAGACAGAATCATAACCACGTAACTTTGATGCCGGCACATGAGGATTTTCAAGACGCTCAATTAGCTTCTTTTTAAACTGGCTTTTGATCGGTGGAGCTAATTTACTCCACTCTTTTTGTGCTGCTGGTAGGAATTTTAATTTATAAGTCATCGATATTTACTTCCACAGCGTCTGATAAATCAAGTCTGCGGCTTTCAACAAGCTTAGAAAGCTCGTAATCATCTAACATATCCATTAGAAATTCGTAAGTTTCAGCAGGTACTAGGTAAGCCGCTGGTTTATTGTGATTTAAAATAGCTATAGCAGAGCCATCAGCTTCGTTCAAAAGAGCTGTAGGATTTTTCTTTAACTCTGAAATACTTGCTGAACAATCAGCTAGAACTTGTCTCATAACGCCACCAAAATAGTATTAAATTAAGTGCTAATTTTAGATCTTTTTAATGTGAACTGCTACTTTTTTCTTTTTGCCGTATAACGCCTGCATAACACGTTTGCTACGATACAGACTTAGCTAAATTTTACTGCCTTAATCACTGAAACTAAAGGCAAACCGACAACGCCGAGTGTAGCAAATCGTGTTGATGCAATTGTTAGGCACTTTTCGACCCTAGTACTCCCAAGAAACGTTATAATGCAAATTATTATCTAAGTGGTCACTATTGTAAAATGGCAGTTCATTTGGGTCATCAGAATTGTCAACGGAAAAATATCCACACTCGACTCCATATTTATTTTTGACCAATCGAGCTAGTTTCCGGGTCATTTCTTCTCTTTGTTCAAGACTACGAGAATCACTAAACTCAAAAAGATTCACCAGATATTTTCCAGACTCTGTGACTATAATGCGATGTTCTTCAATTAACGCTCTAACCAACAGTGAAGTGTTATCAAGCACCCATAACCAACAACCACCATACGTACCATCCTCAGGTGGAGAGCTTTCACTTTCAACTTGCATAACCAAAGTAGAAAACTCTTCAACTAATAAATGTAACTCATTTTTGTTATGAGAGAAGAATGGAGTCAAATCAATTAGTGAAGCGCTTATTGCATTTTGTGTATCTTCCGGATAAACAAACCTTTCACCATTTGGCAACTCATCGGAAATAAGAATAAAACCAAAAGTATTTTTAGCTATATCCCCCCTATCAACCAGAACTAAAATATCATGCGCAATCCTCTTTCCCTGTTCTTCATTACGAACAACTACACCAATATCACTTATGCGCTCTTGATAAAAATCCAAACCAGGTATATCCATTATCTCTTCGATTAATCCATACTCTTTAATTTCTTCTTCCACCATGCTGTAATCAGCACGGTATGGCCATCGCCACTCTCTCTCATGGCTCCAGTCAATTGGTACTCTCGCCGTTGGATTATAAGTAACATACCTATATTGTTCCCTTTCAGGTAATACATTGGAATCAATAATTCTTGCTCTTCCTCCTTGCCCAGAAGGGAGCCAATAATTTTTGTCATCTAATCCGTATATGACAGGGTTAGCTCCCGCAATAAACATATCATTTTTAGGGAAGATAAGGGCAAAGGGACTCATTGCCTCTCCTCGTTGGTGACGAGCTTCACCAGATTCAATAAATGCAGCTATTGGCATTTCGGTAAAACAAACAGCAGGATCTGGCCCATATATTGTCCTAGCGCCATTCCTATAAGACCACGTAGCCCATAATCGTCCAGACCTAATAGCGCACCGAAGCATGAATAGTGCAGAGTAATGCGTATCTTCCGTTACATTTCCCCATCCCATATGTTCGACATATGGGACTGAATTATCACTTTCAAAATCAATATCCCGAAAAAAGTGTATTAACCAATTAGATAAGTCAAACCGTATAGAATTAATTGTCATATTTTTATCTCCGAACTTGTGCCTAACGCCGCAATAACACGTGCGAACGACTGACTTTCCAAACCAATTATACTTCAAACCACAAACGCCGATTGTAACTAGCATCGTGTTGATTGCTTTGTTACACGATCTTTGTCAACGCTTCGCTTTAATTGGTAAAGAACTGATTTACCAATAATATTTAGAACCAATTCTAAATTACAAAAGCTAATTTAGCGAACAAAAGAACTGTTCAACCACAAAAACTGCGAAACGAAGCAATCCTTTTCTAGCACCATTTGTACGATTTGGCTTCAACAATTTTTTAGCTTATAAACCAAATATCCTAACCACAATTAGGATTGATAATGTTGCGAGGAAAACACGGATGCAAGATAAAATGAGGCATAACCAAAGAACAATTGAAGCGTAAAAATGTCTCTGAAACGCATGAACTTAGACCGACAATAGTTAATTGCCGAACCTGATGAAATAAAAACTAAAAGGCAACAAAGAAGAAGAGAAACCACCCGACTTTCACATCTAAAAATCGAATGGTTCTATCGCCGAACTGAGCCAAAAAACTGCTATCTTTAGTTCGTGTAACGCCTGCATAACACGTTTACTACTAAGCAATTATACTCAAAATTGATGCCTTAAAACGAGAAACACCCGACAACCTGAGATGCCGAGTGTAGTAAATCGTGTTGATGCAATTGTTATGTGCGCTCTCTCTTGGCAAATTCTTTTTCGTAAAAGATTTCTGCAACAATCCAAATAATGTGATTAATGACTAAACCAAAAACAAGGAAAGCTACCGCTGCAATACTAAAATCAATTGAAAACTCGCTCCAATTACGGATCTTATCAAACAGCATAAAACCTAAAAAAGAACCGAGCAATACCGCTCCAGCAGCTATTAACGTATGCTTAACCACATAATGTAAGCGACCTTTTCTTCGAGTGATTGCCCACCGATTATATTGTTTATTTATCCAACTATTCATATTCTCCAATCCTTAGTAAGAAATGACAATTTGAATTAACTACATTAATTATTGTACATAAATCAATAAGGTAATATGAGAACTGTATCTTAATTTCAAATATCGATAAGCACATAACGCCGCAATAACACGTGCGAAAGACCGACTAACAAAACCAATTATACTCTAAACCGCGAATGCCGAGTGTAAATAGCATCGTGTTGATTGCTTTGTTATACGAGCCTTTCTTTCGCTCCAATTAACTTGGTAAAGAACTGATTTACCAAGATTTGCTGTAAACTGAGTTTAATTAGACTGGCTCAATTAAGCGAGCAAAATATCCAACCAACGACAATAACTGTGAAACGAAACAATCCCTTTTTCTTACACCATTTGCACGACTTGGTTTCAGCAACTTCTGAGCTAATAAACCAAATATCCTAACCACAATTGGGATTGAAAATGCTGAGAGGAAAACACTGATGCTGGCTAAAATGAGGCATAACCAAAGAACAATTGAAGCGTAAATTAGTTTCTGAAACGCCTGAATTTGGGGCAATAATAGTTCAATGCCGAACCTGATGAAATGAAAGCTAAAAGACAACAAAGAAAAAGATAAACCATCCTACTTTCACACCTAAAAAACTAATGGTTCAATCGCTGAACTGAACCAAAAAACTGCATTCTCAGAGTTCGTATAACGCCTGCATAACACGTTTGCTACTATGCAATTATACTTAATATTGACGCCTTAAAACGAGAAACACCCGACAACCTGAGATGCCGAGTGTAGTAAATCGTGTTGATGCGATTGTTAGAGCGCTACTAATTCTGCGAGTTTAGCTGCAACATTATCTAATGCATCCTCAGCGGTATCTAAACCACTTCGAGAACCAAGTAATGGGCTTACATCACGGAGATCTTCATATGTGGTATCATGAACAATTGGTACCAATAGGTCGGTAGACAGAAGCGCTGAAAGCTCTTTATCTGCAACACCCTCTCCTTCAATACGTTTCAAAAACGATGGCGTTACCATAACGATACCAATTCTTGATTTTGCCAACCCTTTATCAATTTCCCGCATTAAATTCGAGCCAAGTAAGACATCTTTTTCACTAAACCAAACTGAAACACCTTTACCTTCAAGTAAATCATGAAGATCCTTAGCTACCCCTTTACGATCATCCCAAGCATGGCACAGGAAAACATCACGAAGATCTGGTTTAGAAGCTCGTCTCTCTACATTTTTTCGAACTGGTGTAAGAGTTCTTATTTCTGCTGAAGTGTAAACAACAGAAGATCCTGCGCTCGACCAACTTGGTCTAGGACTACTCGAACGTGAGCTACTTGAACTACTGCTACTTCCTCCATAAGAAGAGTATGAAGACGGATACGATGAATAAGAACTGTAACCACCGCGACTGCTGCACGCTGGGCAGTTAGCTCTAGCACTTGCAGAACGATGACCATTTACTGGTGCAGTGCATCTTGCCATATAATATTTCTCCGATTGTAAATTTAACCTTGCATATAGTAAGTGATTTAATGAAATATGGAACAAGAACAATATGATATTTCAAACGAAGTCACAAAGTAAATTATACCGATGAGCTCTAACGCCTGCATAACACGTTTGCTACGATACAGATCTAACTGAATTTTAACGCCTTAATCACCAAAACTAAAGGCAAACTGACAACGCCGAGTGTAGCAAATCGTGTTGATGCATTTGTTATGTGCGTACCTTTTCACACTTGATAAATATAAAATTTGGGTTATTTTTAAGGTAATTATATGTCGTTTCGGACAGTTCTTTTGCCCTTTCATCAACGCAGCCTTCGCTGATCCTTGAGATCATTAAACCTGACGAAGTAATTGCATCTGTAATTTCAGTTAATGAACGACGATAGAAGTTTACTTTAACTGGAACACCAATCGTATCCCACTCTTCTTCAACGCGCTCCCTATTAAAATAGTTACCTGACTGAGAGCACTCAAAATCGGCAAATGGATGATGAGTAGAAAAAACCATATAGCCACCAGTTTTCAACACCCGATGTACAGACTTAAATACTGTCGTTAAATCTTCAATATAATGCAGCACCAATGGACAAACTATAATGTCTGCACTGTCATTTTTCTCCAAAGGTAATCCGGCAGCTATGTCCTGAACATATGCTCGAACTTTTGAACCATATTTACCTTTAACCAAAGAAACCATTTCATCGGATAGATCTGTACAGGTTAATTGGTTTACTGATTGCTGTATAAACCACTCAGCGTAAGCCCCTGGGCCACACCCCATATCAATAACGTCTTTACCCTCAACATCATCCAGCAAAGCTATCGTTGAAGGGCGCTCAAATAAGGCATTGTATATATTATCTTTCACGACTTCCGCATACTTAATTGCATGTTTTGTATACATTTCTGACATATTACTCACCTAATAACTCACAGAATAAAATCTAAGCACATAACGCCTGCATAACACGTTTACTACTATGCAATTATACTTAATATTGACGCCTTAAAACGAGAAACACCCGACAACCTGAGATGCCGAGTGTAGTAAATCGTGTTGATGCATTTGTTAGGCGAATTATACCTGCACGGCATCAGGAACATCATAAATAGTGTCAGTAATTTCACTAATTAGTCGATGATCTAATAAAACTTGTAGAATGATTTTTACAGTCTTATCACAAGGTATTATTTTATGTTGCTCAAAATTCAAACCCCACTTTCTAATTGTATTTACCTTTTGGAGGTTGGGAATAAAATTAGGCTTCTTATAAATACCTTTTTCTTCTATTACAGCCATTCTTCGTAATTGAATAGAATTTTGTCCAACATAGGTAACTATCGGGTCTAAATCAGAAAATAAGCTGCTAAAACCGGGATTACTTTGTAAAGTATCAAAAGCTTTAACAAATTCTTCTTTGTATTTCATTGCTGACTCAAAGCCTTTTTTATTTGCAATAAAGGCCGTATCATTCATGACATAAAAGTCAAAGTTTTTCTCTATGGAGAATGAGTTATTCTCAACTCCTGTTAATTCACCGTTTTTAAAAATAGCATTAACAAATTTCTTTGGGTAGGAAGTTTTCCATGTGGTTGTTGATCGTTTAACCGCATACACTATTTTATCGTCTTTTATGAACTTAACTACATAACCTTTAGCACCTATTAAATCTTCAATACCTTTTATCGCATGCTCAGATTCTGGCTCATCAATAAATTGCTTTAATAAAGAAAAATCAGTTTTATTAAACTCAATAGTTAAACAACTATTCTCATTCGTTTGAGAAATATAAGTATAAGCTGAATGTTCTGTTATTCTCACAGTTTCTCTTTTAACAAAAGATAGCAATTCACCATTTAATGAGTCATCTGTTTGTACATACTTCGCCCTGAATTTTTTAGGACTTGTGCTGTCCTTAAAAATCCACAAATACGGTTTTGCATTTGAGAAATCAAATGCTTTAAGCTCTTTAAAATCAACTGTCATCATGCACTTGTCCAATATAGAATTCCTGAATTTTTTGAACATTATAACTACCAGGAGATAAATCACCCTTCATTAAAATTCTTATATCTCTTGGTTGCCCATTAAAATCAATACTTGCTTCGTATAGCTTCCACCCAAACATGAGTAAAAGTGGATTCATGATTATCTGTCCTGATTTATACGTTATAGCAAACATCCAAATTAAAAAAACTGAAAAACCTAATAGTTTTTCTGGAGAATCGTAACTTATACCCATGAATGAAACTACATATGGAAATACATAATTTATAATGTCATTTGGTATTCCTTTTGATGACTTAACCGTCACCGTAAAAGGGTACGAAATTTTATCTAATGATGCATTAGATAACCATACTGATAACAATGTTATAGTAATAAATGTGACAGAGAGCAATGCGTTATTGAACGGATTAAACTTACAATCTGTTGTTATATTTTCTAATGAACAGAATGATTGACCCCACCATGAAAATGGAATGTCTTGTATAGCCAATATCAACGCTAAAGGTAAATATGAGCCTATAAATATAGCAAAAGCAGAAACTAACCTAAATTGCATGTCCTTCCCCCCTTAATTCGCCTAACGCCTGCATAACACGTTTGCTACGATACAGACTTAACTGAATTTTACTGCCTTAATCACTAAAACTAAAGGCAAACTGACAACGCCGAGTGTAGCAAATCGTGTTGATGCATTTGTTATGTACGCACTTAAGTTAATAAATGAAAAGGCTTCATGCGGTTTAGATTAGCTAAAGTAAGTTCAATTTCTTCGACTAATGCTGAATGCTTCGACCATGACACTTTTAGCCCTTCCAGAATACGTATAGTTACCGACTTATATTCACGGTAATTCCTAAGCTCAAAAATTATTGCTTTTTGAGAATCCATACCAATACCATCAGAACCCGCCCTTACTAATTTATGAATCAGGTCATGATAATTTTCAAAACGTTGCTGTGCTTGCTCACTTCGCTTCACATTTACATAGCGAAATGATGAAAACGCAAATGCAAACAATGGGACAAGTAAACTCCCAAATGCAATTATTTCTGACGTAGTAAACCCGTTTGAGCCCAAAATACTATCCATTATCTAAAAATCCTTAATTTACGCCAAGTACATAACGCCTGCATAACACGTTTGCTACCATACAGAGCTAGCTGAATTTTACCGCCTTAATCACTGAAACTAAAGGCAAACTGACAACGCCGAGTGTAGCAAATCGTGTTGATGCATTTGTTACACGATCTTTGTCAACGCTTCACTTTAATTGGTAAAGAATTGATTTACCAAGATTTGCTGTAAACGGAGTTTAATTAGGCTGGCTCAATTAAGCGAGCAAAAAATCACTTCAACGGCAATAACTGTGAAACGAAACAATCCCTTTTTCTTACACCATTTGTACAAATTGGTTTCAGCAATTTCTGAGCTGATAAACCAAATATCCTCGCCACAATTGGGATTGATAATGCTGAGAAGAAAACACTAATGCAGGATAAAATGAGGCAAAACCACGAACAATTGAAGCGTGAATTAGTTTCTGAAACCCATGAACTTTTGACAATAATGTTCAATTGCCGAACCTGATGAAATGAAAGCTAAAAGGCAACAAAGAAAAAGGAAATCCACCCTACTTTCACGCCTAAAAAACTAACGGCTCAATCGCTGAACTGAGCCAAAAAACTGCGATCTTAGAGTTCGTGTAACGCCTGCATAACACGTTTGCTACTATGCAGACTTAGCTGAATTTTACTGTCTTAATCACTGAAACTAAAGGCAAACTGACAACGCCGAGTGTAGCAAATCGTGTTGATGCATTTGTTACACGATCTTTGTCAACGCTTCGATTTAATTGGTAAAGAATTGATTTACCAAGATTTACTGTAAACTGAGTTTAATTAGACTGGCTCAATTAAGCGAGCAAAATATCATTTCAACGGCAAAAACTGCGAGATGAAACAATCCCTTTTTCTTGCACCATTTGTACGATTTGGTTTCAGCCAGTTTTGAGCTAATAAACCAAATATACTCGCCACAATTGGGATTGAAAATGCTACGAGCAAAACACTGATGCAAACTGAAATGAGGCAAAACCATGAACAATTGAAGCGTGAATTGGTTTCTGAAATCCATGAACTTTTGGCAATAATGGTCAATTGCCGAACCTGATGAAATGAAAACTAAAAGGCAACAAAGAAAAAGGAAATCCACCCTACTTTCTCGCCTAAAAAACTAACGGCTCAATCGCTGAACTGAGCCAAAAAACTGCGATCTTAGAGTTCGTGTAACGCCTGCATAACACGTTTGCTACGATGCAGACCTAGCTGAATTTTAACGCCTTAATCACTGAAACTAAAGACAAACTGACAACGCCGAGTGTAGCAAATCGTGTTGATGCATTTGTTATAATTTTATATATCAGCCATAGTCAGCAATTGACTACAGTTACGAACCGTTAAAATATTTATGCTTAACGTTACGCTATAAATAATGCGGTAATTACCAAAAATGATTTCACGATAATTGGCTTTATTCAGCTCAGGGACAAGACGGCCCAACTCTGGAAATGAACCTAAATTCTCAGCTTTATCGAATACGTCGTTAACCCATTTTTCTGCCGCCGATGGATTATCTAATGCAATGTATTCAGCTGTCTGCCCTATTTTGTCTAAAGCAAGCGGTGACCAAATAACATTCATGAACGTAAGCGCCCTAAGATTTTAGAACGAGCATCATCATTTGATAAACCTAAACCACTAGCGATTTGTGCTTCAGCTTGTTGCACCTCTTCCAGTAACTCTATTTTTTCTTGCATTGCTTCATATTCAGCAACGTCTAAAACAACAGCGACACCTTTACCACGTTGAGTGATAACTAAAGGTCTGCGAGTTTCGTTAATTTGACGAATAAACGACGCTACGCCAGCTCTAAATTCTGAAAGTGGTTGAATATCTTGGTCTAATCTTAGTCGAGTCATAAATAGCACCTTAATTGTACTTAATTTTGTACCAATTATAGTGCAAGTATAAATATTCAGCAATACTAAGAAAAATTATAACGCCTGCATAACACGTTTGCTACCATACAGGCTTAGCTGAATTTTAACGCCTTAATCACTGAAATTAAAGACAAACTGACGACGCCGAGTGTAGCAAATCGTGTTGATGCATTTGTTACACGATCTTTGTCAACGCTTCTATTAACTTGGTAAAGAATTGATTTACCGAGATTTACTTAAAACTGAGTTTAATTAGACTGGCTCAATTTAGCGAGCAAAATATCATTTCAACGGCAATAACTGTGAAACGAAACAATCCCTTTTTCTTACGCCATTTGTACGATCTGGTTTCAGCAAGTTTGGAGTTGATAAACCAAATATCCTCGCCACAATTGGGATTGAAAATGCTGCGAGCAAAACACTGATACAAGATAAAATGAGGCAAGGCCATGAACAATTGAAGCCTGAATTGGTTTCTGAAATCCATGAACTTTTGGCAATAATGGTCAATTGCCGAACCTGATAAAACGAATATTAAAAGGCAACAAAGAAAAAGGAAATCCACCTTACTTTCACGACTAAAAAACGAATGGTTCAATCGCTGAACTGAGCCAAAAAACTGCGATCTTAGAGTTCGTGTAACGCCTGCATAACACGTTTGCTACGATACAGACTTATCGAATTTTAACGCCTTAATCACTGAAACTAAAGGCAAACTGACAATGCCGAGTGTAGCAAATCGTGTTGATGCATTTGTTATAACCGTTTTTCCATGCGTGACAAATCCCAACTCTCACCATCAAATGATAGGCTATTAGTTATCTGCTCAAATTCTACAAAACCCAATTTTTCGTAACATGAAATTGCTGATTTATTATGGCTGAAAACACCTAATGTAAGTAAATTAGCTTTGTAATTAACCTGAGCTTTTTCAATAAGTAGCTGTAGCATGGTTTGAGCTAGATTCTGGCCTCGATATTCAGGCGAAATAAATACACGGCAGATACGAAATTCATTAACTGAAACTTGATAAAGCTCCACAAAACCAACAGGATTATTCTCGGCAGTAAACAGAAATGGAAACACCTGCGACTGCTTACAATGAATTTCAATTTGGTCGTGAGTAAGTGGATATTTATAAGCTGGCCCGCCCCACAAATAACACAGTTTTTCACTATCTATCCAAGCAGTAAGCTGATCATAATCCTTATGTTCAAAAGTCTCTAATTCCATGATTTCCTCTTGAGGTTATAACGCCGCAATAACACGTGCGAACGACCGACTTTCAAAACCAATTACACTCCAAACCACAAACGCCGAGTGTAATTAGCATCGTGTTGATTGCTTTGTTACACGATCTTTGTCAACGCTTCGCTTTAATTGGTAACGAACTGATTTACCAATAATATTTAGAAACCAATTCTAAATTACAAAAGCTAATTTAGCGAACAAAAGAAACGTTCAACTACAAAAACTGCGAAACAAAGCAATCCTTTTTCTAGCACCATTTGTACGATTTGGTTTCAGCCAATTTGGAGCTGATAAACCAAATATCCTCGCCACAATTGGGATTGAAAATACTGAGAGCAAAGCACTGATGCAGAATAAAATGAGGCAAAACCATGAACAATTGAAGCGTGAATTAGCTTCTGAAATCCATGAACTTTTGACAATAATGGTCAATTGCCGAACCTGATGAAATGGAAACTAAAAGGAAACAAAGAAAAAGGAAATCCACCCTACTTTCACACCTAAAAAACTAATGGCTCAATCGCTGAACTGAGCCAAAAAACTGCGATCTTAGAGTTCGTGTAACGCCTGCATAACACGTTTACTACTATGCAATTATACTTAAAATTGACGCCTTAAAACGAGAAACACCCGACAACCTGAGATGCCGAGTGTAGTAAATCGTGTTGATGCATTTGTTAAATGACGAGACTCACCAATTTTTATCATATGGTTTAAGATTTGTTCGATCTAAATCAATTTTATCCTCCAACTCGCAAATCACTATGTCTAAATTCAAAATTTGAATACCAAAATTAGCATCCTCTTTATTCAAAGAAACGCACAGGGTTGTCGTATTATAATTTTCCTTAATTTCTAATTTATAATTATTCCTACGACAATAAGCATCCAATGATTCAAACGTTTTTTTTCTAATATTACCCCATTCAGGATCAACGCAAAAAAGCAATAAAAATAGTTTAGGAGGCATATCAAAATATTTATGTATCGGGTTTGAATACCGATATATTATTTGGTCTATCCCCTTCGAAAGAGAAGATTCGATATTATTACTTTTATTTTTATTTTTATTTAAAAGTTTACACTCAATAATTGACACAGTAACTCTGTTGATTTCTATTTCAATATCCGTAAAACCAGCACCATTAATTGCTTCTTGATTAACAGAAACAAAATTATTATCAAACTTTATTTCCAGCATAGTTTTCAATATTGCTGATAGATTTTCTTCCGAGAAAATTGACCCTTTACTTCTCCCTCTATATAAAAATCTATTTTTTTTAATGACATTAAGCGAGTCGTGAAGGTTGCTATTTATTTTATGATAATTAGAATAAAGTTCACTTAACGAACCTAAATTATCAGTCAAATATTCAGCTTCATCCACTAACGTTCTAAATTCATAGAATTCTTTTAAATCATGAATTAAACTTTGGTTGTTTGCTGTTATTGCTTTAATTTCATATTTAAATTTACTTTTATTACGTTCATACCTTCCATATGAAAATTTATCTTGAAAATATGAAATTCGCTCGATGATTTTTCTTGTCTTTTCTTTTAATCTAATAGAAAAAACATCATCCGTAGGATAGTTTTTAGTTAATAGATCTAAGATTTTGATATATGTTCTTCTATGATTATCTTTAATACACAGTTTGTGATAAATATCAAAATCATCATTATTAACAAATGAAATAACATTATGAACATTAGGAAGTGATATTAACTCATTAACATTATAACTATCTTTTTTATATAAAATGTAAGTAGATTTCCCTTTCAAATCCTGAGTAACATCACCGTCACCACAAACATATATATAGTTAACATACCTATCAACTAGAATCAAACCATAATCTCTAACTTGAGCATAAGGACTATATGCTGCAACTATATCATTAACTTTGAAATTCCAATTCACTGCTTTTGAGATAAAGTCACTTATAGCGTTATTCACATTGCTTTTATATAAACCTACATAAGGTATATTTAGCTTATACTTTAACTCCTTTACAAATTCATATAATTTTCTTATATGCTCTTTCATTTCTGTTGGAAAATCATCATAATCAAAATGCAACTTAGAGTGATATTTCAACAATTTTTCCAACTCTTTTTTTGCAAATCCATCTTGATCAAATGAATCGATACATTCATTTAATCTATCGATATATATATATATCGAATATACTCTTAATCCATTACAACCTTTCTTTTTATAGAGTCTAATATCTATTTCTTTTTCTAGGTCTTCATTTCTATTGAAAATATTCATTCATATAACTCTTAGTCATTTAACGCCTGCATAACACGTTTACTACCAAACAATTATACTTAATATTGACGCCTTAAAACGAGAAACACCCGGCAAACTGAGATTGCCGAGTGTAGTAAATCGTGTTGATGCGATTGTTAGGTTTTTATCTACGTTTGCGCTCTGTTCGTTTTGCAATTTCCGGTACGCTTTCTGCCGGACTAGCTACAGTTGAAATAGAAACTCCTTTCTCCTCCCCTAGAACTTCCCTGAAACAATGTGCTAAAGTTTTTCCAGTAGTTCTTGCCATTGCCATAGCTTCGTTTATTTTCTCACTTGAAATTCCACCTTCAGGTCCAGTAATTATAGATTGCATATGAACAGAACCTTCATCTGGATTTGATGTTGAGATAGCATTAGAGATAAATTTATCTGGGTCTTCCGCCATTCGATCCATATGCTCTTGCATTCCTTCACCACCGGGGCCAAAAGAATGTATAAAACCGGAGTCTTCGTCACTTTCAAGAGCAATTTTCAATTGATCATCTTTCGAAAAACGTATGTGAAAATCGTTAAAATTAATAAATTGATTACCACCAACCCTCATTTGAAAATGCCAATGAGGGAAATCGGTTTTACTACCTTCATGTCCCGCTAGATCGTTTTTAGAACAATCTAAAGTCCATTCAATATCTTTCCATTTTATGGTAACTTCAAAAACCTTTCGCTCACTACTTTCTTCTTTGAGATTATTTATATTTCTTGAACCCGCTTCAGCATTAGCAACCCAACGTAAATAGGATGAAATGTTATAAAAATCAAAATGTTCTGTGATTTTAGGGAAATCTTTCTTTTTGAATTTACATTCACGCAACAACCAATGCAGACATGGTTTAGAAGTGCTAATTGTTTTCAAGGGCTTCCCACATAAATAACAACTTTTTTTCTCATAATGTGTAAGAAATTGAGAATATTCTTTTTCATATTGCTCTTTCTGTTGTTCAAAGTGAGCCAGTGAATCTCCTTGAGATAGCCCTTTGGTTCGCTCTTTAAATAATTGAGCTACTCTTTCTATATCTTCTTTCATCTACATAATACCTTTAAAAAGACCTAACGCCGCAATAACACGTGCGAAAGACCGACTTACAAAACCAATTACACTTCAAACCGCGAATGCCGAATGTAAATAGCATCGTGTTGATTGCTTTGTTATACGAGCCTTGCTTTCGCTCCAATTAACTTGATAAAGAACTGATTTACCAAGATTTGCTGTAAAACGATTTTAATTAGACTAACTCAATTAAGCGAGCAAAATATCCAATCAACGACAATAACTGTGAAACGAAACAATCCCTTTTTCTTACACCATTTGTACGATTTGGTTTCAGCCAGTTTTGAGCTGATAAACCAAATATCCCAACAACAATTGGGATTGAAAATGCTGAGAGCAAAACACTGATGCAGACTAAAATGAGGCATAACCAAAGAACAATTGAAGCGTAAATTAGCCACTGAAACACCTGAATTTGGGGCAATAATAGTTCAATGCCGAACCTGATGAAACGAACAACAAAAGGCAACAAAGAAAAGGAAAACCACCCTACTTTCACACCTAAAAAACTAATGGTTCAATCGTTGAACTGAACCAAAAAACTGCATTCTCAGAGTTCGTATAACGCTTGCATAACACGTGCTGACGACCAACTTTCCAAACCAATTACACTTCAAACCAAAAATGCCGAATGTAATAAGCATCGTGTTGATGCGATTGTTGTGCGTGCTTGCTTTCGGCTTGGCCAACTTGGTAAAGAACTGCCCTGCCAAGATTTTCTAATCCCTGATTCTAATTTACCAATAGTAATTAAGCGAACAAAATGTTCTTAAATTGCGAGATAAAGTGAATGGAAAACAGATACATTTCTTACGCCATTTGAACGGCTTGGTTTCAGCAGATTTGGAACTGATAAACCAAATATCCTTTCCACAATTGGGATTGAAAATGCTGTGAGAAAAACACTGATGCAAACAAAAATGAGGCATGACCAAAGAACAATTGAAGCGTAAAATAGCTTCTGAAACGCCTGAACTTAGGGAAATAAAGGCTAATTTGCCGAACCTGATAATACGGAAATCAAAAGGCAACAAAGAAGAAATTCACGCTTACTAAGCCGAAACTACGAAAGCCGCGATCCTATTGATGAACCGTACAAAAAATTTCGGACTCAGTACGCACAACGCTGGCATAACACGTTTATTACTATGCAAACCAACCTGAATTAACCGCCTTAATCACAAAACTAAAGGCAAACCCAGAACGCCGAATGTAATAAATCGTGTTGATGCGATTGTTGTGCGTGCTTACTTTCGGCTTGGCCAACTTGGTAAAGAACTGCGCTGCCAAGATTTTTTGATGCCCTGATTTTAATTTACCAATGCCAATTAAGCGAACAAAATGTTCTTATAATTGCGAGATAAAGTAAATGGAAAACAGATATATTTCTACGCCATTTGAACTGCTTGGCTTCAGCAGATTTGGAACTGATAAACTAAATACACTCGCCACAACTGGAATTGAAAATGCTACGAGCAAAACACTGATGCAGACTAAAATGAGGCATAACCAAAGAACCATTGAAGCGTAAAATAGCTTCTGAAACGCCTGAACTTGGGGAAATAAGGGTTAATTTTCCGAGCCTGATGAAATGAAAGAAAAAAGGCAACAAAGAAGAAAGGAACGCTTACTAAGCCGAAACTACAAAAGCCGCGATCCTTTTGATGAACCGTGCAAAAAATTTCGGACTCAGTACGCACAACGCCTGCATAACACGTTTACTACTATGCAATTATACTTAATATTGACGCCTTAAAACGAGAAACACCCGGCAAACTGAGATTGCCGAGTGTAGTAAATCGTGTTGATGCATTTGTTATGTGAATTGCCTAATTTATCCCATGAGCCTTTTTAAAACGTCTTACTTTTGTTCTCATATTTTTCATTGGTGACGATGTATTAAATTGGATCATTCGTCCTAACGTCCATTGCTCATACCACAGGATTTCATATAAAGCATAATTATCAAGGCTATTAATTAGATCTAAAATTTCTTTAGTTGTCGATTTAAACTCAAGCTGTAAATCAACGAAATCCCAGTCTTTATAATGAGCCTGGAAGCTTTGAGCTAATTCACCTAGTTGATTCCATTTATAACCGGTTTCAGGGAAATCTACAGGCTTTCCATCTGATTTTAGCTGATACCATTTAAGAACAAGCTTACCCCAACCTATTAAATATGAAAGAGTATCGCAAACACTAACTTTTGTATTTTTTACGTTTCCTTCAATTTCCAAATCACGAGATAACTCCGATGGAATAGATTGATAATCAACTAATAATTTAGATGAAATAGAGCTAATCGCATCAACTAACTCATCTTTATTTTTTGGGACTGAGGACATTTTAGACTCCATTCACATAACGCCTGCATAACACGTTTACTACTATGTAATTATACTTAATATTGACGCCTTAAAACGATAAACACCCGGCAAACTGAGATTGCCGAGTGTAGTAAATCGTGTTGATGAAATTGTTAGCTGCGATTTAAATTTTTAACCTTGCTAATTGATGTTGGCTTGTAACTTTAATACCGTGATTTTCAAGTAAAGTGCAAGTTACGCCCTTTCCTGAGACCTTAACACCTTCAAACTTACCATTATAAACACTGGAGCTGCCACAAGATGGACTTGATTCAGTTAAAACTGCATATTCAACGTCATTATCTAGACACATTTTAAGAGTTAGTTCAGCACCGTTTAAAAAGGCCTTTGTTACATCGCTACCATCTTTGCCAAGAATTTTAGCTGACCCATCAAGGACGTCATTTCCTGTACCACCGCATATTTCTGCGGGAATGCGTGGTATTGGCAAGCCGCCAGCAACTTCAGGGCAAAAGGATATAATGTCATTTGATTCAATAAACTCATCAAACTCGCTCGTATTTACTTCAAGATTATTCCCGTCATAGCGGACTTTGCAGCCCAATAAACAAGAACTCACTAATACTTTTGCCATTTTAATTATCCATAAAATTAAAAACTAGACCAATTGCTTGCATTGTATACCATGAAATCGAGGGCTAATTAAAACATATATGAAAATCACATAAAACTAACACGACAAAGAAGCAGCTAACGCCGCAATAACACGTGCGAAAGACCGACTTACAAAACCAATTATACTCCAAACCGCGAATGCCGAGTGTAATAGCATCGTGTTGATTGCTTTGTTATACGAGCCTTGCTTTCGCTCCAATTAACTTGGTAAAGAACTGATTTACCAAGATTTGCTGTAAACTGAGTTTAATTAGACTAGCTCAATTAAGCGAGCAAAATATCCAACCAACGACAATAACTGTGAAACGAAACAATCCCTTTTTCTTACACCATTTGTACAAATTGGCTGCAGCTAGCTTGGAACTGATAAACCAAATATCATTACCACAATTGGGATTGAAAATACTGAGAGGAAAAGACTGATGCAGACTAAAATGAGGCATAACCAAAGAACAATTGAAGCGTGAATTGGTTTCTAAAACGCCTGAATTTGGGGCAATAATAGTTCAATGCCGAACCTGATAAAACGAACACCAAAAGGCAATAAAGAAAAAGATAAACCACCCTACTTTCACACCTAAAAAGCTAATGGTTCAATCGCTGAACTGAACCAAAAACTGCATTCTCAGAGTTCGTATAACGCCGCAATAACACGTGCGAACGACTGACTTACAAAACCAATTATACTCTAAACCGCGAATGCCGAGTGTAAATAGCATCGTGTTGATTGCTTTGTTAGCTGTATTAATAGTACCACTTTGATCTATTAGTAACTTGATTATCTATTAACTTGATAGCTGCTCTTATATCGACGGTTCTTGTCATTATAATGATAGCAATTGCACCAAGTATTAAAGCGACTAACAATAGGAAAAGCATCCAAACAATATTGAACGTAATAAAATGCACTTCAAACAATTCGTTTACTTTAAAGTAATCAAAAACGCCTAAAATTAAGGTCAATGACGACACTGACGTTATTATATACAACGCTAAACTTTTAATTTGATACGAATACCTTTCTACTTTTTGTTTTCTTTTTGACCGATACTTCTCTTTAAGATCAAACCTTCCTGAACTAATTTCGAGATATTTTTTGCCATCCTTGAACAACTCAATCGACTCTGATGGATTCAACTGAGTAAGAAGCACCTCTATTATATCAAATTTCACTTTAACCTTAAAAATTGAATAAAATAGATGTTCAACAACGAGGCGGTTAGCTATGTTAGCTGGACTCGCCATACATGAATGCAGTAACTCAATATTACGAATTTTAAAATATCGTCCGGAATAAAGCCGCTCACTGATATATTGTAATATCGGTAATATACTAACCAAAAATGCTATTAATGCGACATAGTCAAAATGCTGCTTGAAACTTTCGAACATGATTAACCTCCCTTAATACAGCTAACGCCTGCATAACACGTTTGCTACGATACAGACTAAACTGAATTTTACTGCCTTAATCACTGAAACTAAAGGCAAACCGACAACGCCGAATGTAGCAAATCGTGTTGATGCATTTGTTATGTGCGTTCTATTTTTAACCCCAAAAACAACTATACTCATCAGCAGCAACTGTTTCAGTAAAAGAAGACAATTCCTTTACTGATGGGACTGGTTCATAGCTATGCCATTTAAAATCAGATTTCATCCAGTAAATTTTCCACTCATTTTTAGATTTAACGTAAGTTGCTTTTGCAATTGAGCATTCAGTGATTTTGGTAGGATCATTCCAGACAGGTCTAAGTTCAAATATTTCGATACTTTGCCCGTCAATACGATAAGAGATATCAACCTGCGCTCTCAATTCGACAGGTGGACGATGAACTACTAAAAAATCCTCGATTACCTTTCCATATCTTTTTAATTCAAATTCTGAGAATGCCATTTTAACCTCAACAATAGTAATTTTGACTGAGTTTACTCTGTTAGCTAATTGATTTCCAAAACGATACTCAGTTTTGACCACAAAAGCACATAACGCCGCAATAACACGTGCGAACGCCTTACTTTCCAAACCAATTACTCTCCAAACCGCGAATGCCGAGTGTAATAAGCATCGTGTTGATTGCTTTGTTATACCGTTTCTAACAGCATACCCAGTACCTTGCTGATGGATCCGGAAAGACCTTACCCATTATGATATTTTCAAATTTACCACCGTTACTTTCTATTATTTTTCGTGAAGCTACATTGTCTTCGTCAGCAATTAATAGTACTCGATTGAGCCCAAGTTCTTTGGCTTTAGTTAAAGCCAATTTGAGAATCGATGTTCCATAACCATTTCGGCGAAATGATGGTGCAATATCATAACCAATATGACCCGCTTCCAGTGCTAGAAACTCATTATTTATATTGTGACGAATACGAACCACGCCCAAAATAGACTGATTAACATTAATTAGCCAAAAGTGGCTGCATGGGACATAACCTTCACGTAAGTTAATTCCGTTACTTTCATCAGTTAAACTTTGAATATACGAAGAAAAATCCTCTTTTCCCAATAAGTACGATTCAATATTACCAATGTCGTTGGCTGCATAATCCTCGAAGAAATCAAAGAATGCTGACTTCAATTCCAGTGATGGTACAACTAATTCCATGTCAATTTCTCCTTTTAACGGTATAACGCCTGCATAACACGTTTGCTACGATACAGACTTAGCTGAATTTTACTGCCTTAATCACTGAAACTAAAGACAAACTGACAACGCCGAGTGTAGCAAATCGTGTTGATGCATTTGTTATGTTTATATTTTGCTAGCTAATGCTTGCATAGCTTTATGTGCACTTTCGAGTTTCGCTGCTTTTTCTTTAGCTTCAATTCTTTCATCTAGAATAAGTTCTATACCCAATTTAACAATCGGGAAAGCATTTAAACACTCATCTTCACTAAGTTCATGGATACCTTTACTCAAAATACCATAAATATTTTTATTTTTAACCAAAAAATCCGGTAGTTCGTTTGCCAATATCTCAATCTTCTCTTGCATGCGAGATTGAACATATACTGTTTCATTCCAACCTACTGAACCCTTTAATTTTTGATGTGCATCTTCAATTAAAGCCTCAAAAATTCGGCGCAAATAAACAAAGAATCCAACACCAACGCCATGAGTAGCAAGGCCAACTGCTTTTGTAAATTCTTGGAAATACTGTTTTTCAAGCACTTTGCTATATTTCTTTACATCATAAAGATGCAACGAAGCTAAAGATGGTAACTGACCAATTTTCTGAATAGTTTTACCATTAGCAATGAACATAAAAACTAAACGATGTGTTTTAACTCGGCTACATTCAGCATAAATCTCAAACATTCCACGATTCACCCAAACATTCGGCTTATCAAGAACTCGTACATTAATACTTGAGTAACCACGAAAAATGCTGTGCTCGCCACATTCAGGGCAGAAACAGTCAAATGATTGATTAAACTGAAAAAGTTCTGCGCCTTTAGAAAGCTCATTATCGCTGTATTCACAAACCTCATATAAAGGTTTATTTACTATAAAATCCAGTGCTTCGACTGCCATATATTCCTCTTAAAAGTACCCAAGTTGGGCTATAAACATAACGCCTGCATAACACGTTTGCTACGATACAGACCTAGCTAAATTTTACTGCCTTAATCACTGAAACTAAAGACAAACTGACAACGCCGAGTGTAGCAAATCGTGTTGATGCATTTGTTATATGCTACAGACTTAGTTAGCTTGATTTAACTGCAATAAGTCCCATTTTGTACCGTATAAGTCTTTAAATACAACAACTGTACCGTATTCTTCAACACGTGGCTCTTCAGTAAATTCGACACCTTGAGCTTTCATAAACTTATAGTCACGCCAGAAATCATTAGTTTGAAGAAATAAGAAAACACGACCGCCAGCTTGATTGCCAACTGATTTTAATTGGTCATCATTACTTGCTTGAGCCAATAGTAAATTTGTACCCGTGGAATTAGGTGGAGATATTTGAACCCAACGCTTACCACCGCCTAAATCCGTATCTTCGATAAGCTCAAATTGAAGTTTCTTAGTATAAAATTCAATTGCATCATCATAATTTTCAACAACTAAGGCGATGTTACCAATTCTTTGCTCGACGGGCTTATTCATTTGTGGCTCACTACAGTTCAAAAATAGAATTCTACCCTATTTAGCTCATAAACTCATTTTTGCATATAACGCTTGCATAACACGTGCTGACGACCAACTTTCCAAACCAATTACACTTCAAACCAAAAACGCCGAATGTAATAAGCATCGTGTTGATGCGATTGTTGTGCGTGCTTACTTTCGGCTTGGCTAGCTTGATAACGAACTGCCCTGCCAAGATTTTCTAAGCCCTGATTCTAATTTACGGATAGTAATTAAGCGAACAAAATGTTCTTAAATTGCGAGATAAAGTGAATGGGAAATAGATACATTTTCAACGACATTTGAACGGCTTGGTTTCAACTAGTTTGGAACTGATAAACCAAATATCCTAACCACAATTGGGATTGGAAATGCTGCGAGCAAAACACTGATGCAAACTAAAATGAGGCATAACCAAAGAACAATTGAAGCGTAAAATAGCCGCTGAAACGCCTGAACTTATGGAAATAATGGCTAATTTGCCGAACTTAATGATACGAAAACCAAAAGGCAACAAAGAAGAAATTCACGCTTACTAAGCCGAAACTACGAAAGCCGCGATCCTTTTGATGAACCGTGCAAAAAATTTCGGACTCAGTACGCACAACATTTAATTATACCCATCACATTCGTAATCTCTACCGAATATATTCCACCACCACAATAACACTACATTCTACTTTAAAACCAACGGCCTAACAGCCAAAACACCATGAAAATCACAAAGAATATACGATAATGGTTCGTATATCCCACTTTTCAACCTTACTCCATGTAATTGATTAAAAGAACAATTCCAGCAAAACTCTATATGCCTTACAAATATGCGAACCCACATTGCAGGCCAAATTTCAGGAACTACAATTCAATCATCATCTATTCACCAATAAAGTTACAATCATGGACATCCCACTAGATCTTAAACCCGATTCACAACGATTTACCGATCAAATACGAATATTCATTCGTACACGATCAATGGCCTACAATACCGAAAAGCAATACATCTATTGGATAAGCTGTTTTATTCGACACAACAATTACGCATCAAAAGATGAGATTGATGCTTTTGATATTCCTGAATACCTTAATCATCTCGTTGTAAAACAAAATGTATCCCCCAATACACAAAAAACAGCATTAAATGCCCTGATATTTTTATGTCGTGAATTTTTACAGCAATCAGTCGATAACTTGGATTTCAAGCGTTCCAAAAAAGCAACCAAACTACCTACCGTTTTCACTCATAGTGAAGCAATAGCTGTTATAAATGAACTCAAACATCCAACCAAGCTTATTGCACAACTTATGTATGGCAGTGGTTTACGAATTAATGAAGCTCTACGCTTAAGGGTTGATGACATTGACTTAATACATAAAACACTCACAGTACGAAGTGGAAAAGGCAATAAAGACAGAACAACTGTACTACCAGAAAGCATAATTAAAGAGCTTAAAACACAGTTAGCCTTTGTAAAACAGCAACACCAAATGGATGCGATTAATGGAGATGATGAAGTCTACCTTCCTTTTGCTATCGCCGAAAAGTACCCTCATCGAGCTAAAAGTTATGGTTGGCAATATGTATTTCCATCTAAACAAATCAGCAAAGATCCCCGTACAGGTAAACGACGACGTCACCATATATTAGATAGAAGCGTACAAAAACAAGTGACAATAGCAATCAGAACAGTAGAAATAGACAAAAAAGCAAGTTGCCACACATTTAGACACAGCTTTGCTACAAGAATTTTAGAGCGCGGAGGAGACTTAAGAACAATACAAGAATTATTGGGTCATTCTGATATCAAAACGACCCAAATTTATACGCATGTCATTGGTTTGCACTTTTCAGGAACAAAGAGTCCACTCGATTTTGAGTAAATAGTTCCTAAAAGCTACATTTCATATTGGCGATGCTTTAGTGAGTAAAAAATAGCTTTTACTGCTTTCGCCAAAAAAATAACTGCGATAATAACCAAAACTTTACTGATAATAAAGTCAGGGGCTAAATATGAAATAATGGCAAAAAAAGTACCAATCAGTGCCGATAACATCCACTCTTTTTGCATGCTTACATTACCAATCTAGCCATTTCAATGCCTGAACCTTTCACTGCATCGACTTTTTCAGTAATAGAACCATCGACAGAAAGGATATCCGCTTCAATTTGCTCAGAAAGCCAAACCGATTTTGCATCCATAGTAACAAGCTCATCCCAATGGCGATTGATTGCATTGGCTAAACGTACTGTTGCAGCTAAAGGTGAATAAATATTATCGATTTTTGGTTCATATTGCTCAGAAATAGCAAACACCAACTCGTCAGAAAAAGACCAACTCTCAGCCAACTTTGAACCAAGAATAGCACTATCCGTACCAATGGTTGAGCGTTGTGCTGACACTTTAGAACTGCCCGTTTCCATTTTTTCAAAAATAGCCGGAACTTGATCTGCCATCACCGTATAAATCATTAAGTCGCCGATGTTATGCAGCATACCTGCAGTAAAGGCAGCATTAGGGTTTACATCACAACTTTGAGCAATGGCCTTACTTAATATAGCGACTTCAAATGTCTCTTGCCAAAACTCTTCTAAATCTATCACTTCAACATAAGGAAATGCGCTGACTAATGACGATGCAATAATTAATGTTTTTAATGGCTCAAGTCCAAGGCGAACAACCGCTTGGTCAACTGATGACACACTTTTACCACGAGAAAAATGTGCAGAGTTCGCTAAACGAATAACACGAGCACTAACCACTTGTTCCATTGAAATTGTACGAGCTAATTCTTGAAGCTCTACTTCAGGGTCATTCACAAGTTCCATCATCTCACGGATCACTTTAGGGATCTTTGGTAGCTCATGAGCATGACTTAAAATTTCATTTTGTTCCATTTTCTTCTCCACAACAGCCGCTACTTTTTCTTTTTCATCACAGCAACCGTAAAGCGGCTGGTGCAAACTAAGCGTTCTCGTTGATCTTTAATTTCAATTAGCCAAACTTGAGTGGTTGCACCTAAATGCACCGGTTTTGCTTTAGCGTAAACAGTGCCTTCTCGGACTGCTCGAATATGATTGGCATTAATATCCAACCCTACACAATATTTTGTTTCGTCGACACACCAGTTAGCAGCAATAGATGCAACAGACTCAGCTAACGCAACAGAAGCTCCCCCATGTAGCATTCCTAACGGTTGATGCACCACGGGATTTACAGGCATTGATGCTGTAATAGAATCTGCATCGTAATGGCAATATTCGATATTTAATGCTTCCATTAATGTATTACGAGATGTGGCGTTTAATATAGCCAAATCCATCGGACGCTTCCAAATACTCATAACTTAGCCTCTAGTGCATGTGCTTATTGTGTCTTGTGCCATTTTACACTCAACAATCCAGATCAAAAACACATTTTCACTTGTTGTCAGCTTTTAGTAGCTGATAAACTTCACAAAATTTTCTTCTTCTATCTACATAGGCTTGATATGTTAAATAAAAGCATGATAACGAACTTGATGTCACTACTCTTGTTAGTTATTGGTTACTGCATGCAACAAAATACATTGTACTATATTGGCTTATTTGCCTTCTCTGGTGCGCTTACTAACTGGCTTGCTATTCATATGTTGTTTGAGAAGGTTCCAGGATTATACGGCTCTGGTGTTATTCCTGCGCGATTCGAAGAATTTAAAGCCAGTATTAAACGTTTAATGATGGAGCAATTTTTCACTAAAACTAACGTAGATAAGTTTTTATCAAAAGAAATGGCATCGGCGACTAATATTAATCTAGAGCCTGTGATTGAAAAAATTGACTTATCGCTGGCGTTTGATTCTCTGGTCGAAGTCATTATGAACTCTCAATTTGGCGGCATGCTAGCAATGATGGGTGGCAGCGAAGCAATTCAACCGATGCGTGAACCTTTCATCGAGAAAATGAAGCTTTCAATTACAGAAATAAGTCAGCAAGATCAATTTAAGCAGGCTTTAAAAGAAGAACTAGAAAGCCCAGCCATGATGGATGACATCCAAATTACGATTGAAGAGATCATTGATCAAAGATTAAATGAACTGACACCAAAATTAGTGAAAGAAATGGTGCAGGATATGATTAAGAAGCACCTAGGTTGGCTTGTTGTTTGGGGCGGCATCTTTGGTGGCGTGATTGGTTTGCTCTCAACGCTTATCTAATCTTCCTTTCATCGAATACAAAAATGCCAGCACGAATGCTGGCATTTTATTAGGTATTGTATAAAAACAGAGTACTTCTGTTAATTAGTGAAGCGGAGCTTGTGTTTCGTTAAACTTGCCAAAATGCGCTTCTAACGCTTCAGGAGTTAGTTCTCCTGCTTCCTCAAGACGCTTTAGCTCTGCAACAATCGCTTTTTGCTCTTCGATTGAAGGCAATGCCACTTCAGGTTTATCCGATTCTTGCTGAATCATATCTTGCAGTTCTTTTTCAAAATCACTCATGATTATTTTCTCAATTCATATAAAACAATTGACGTTATTCTACAAGAAATCGCATAAAAAGGTAAACCTAAGCGAGCGCTTATACTTTAAATGCACCAACTAATTGATCTAATCGTTGTGAAAGTGCATTTAATTGCTGACTTGAATCGGCAAGTTCTTGAGCTGTTGCCGTGGTTAACTCATTAATACCATTAATCTCTTCGATATTTTGATTAATCGTATACACCACGGTTGATTGCTCTTCTGTTGCAGTGGCAACTTGCGTATTCATATCTGAAATATCGGTAATACTTAACGCAATTCCTGCTAGAACCTCCGTTGCAGTATCAGCTGATTGAACACCACGCGCTGTTACTGCATGGCTTGCTTCCATTGCTGTTACGGCATTTTGAGCTTCAGCTTGCAACTGATCAATCATCTTTTGAATTTCATCGGTAGATTCTGAAGTGCGGCTTGCTAGTTGACGGACTTCATCAGCAACCACGGCAAATCCACGTCCATGTTCACCAGCGCGTGCGGCTTCAATGGCTGCATTTAATGCCAATAAATTAGTTTGGTCAGAAATACCACGAATAACATCAAGAATAGAGCCAATGTCTTGTGTAGTTCCTGCAAGTTGTTCCACCACATGACTCACTTGAACCAAATCACCTTCAAGCTGGGTAATCGCATCACGAGATTCAATGACCGTTTGACGACCATCTTGGGTACTTGCTTCCGCTTTACTTGCTGACTGTGCAGCACTCGCGGCATTAGAAGCAATTTCGTTAATCGTGCTTCCCATTTGATTAATTGCTGTCACAACTTGCAAGGTTTGATCGCGCTGCATTTCACTATTATCACGAGTTGACGTTGCTTTTAGTGCAACATTTTCAGCCGTTGTGTGTAATACATGCCCGGTTTCAACCACATCTGTCACTGTTGAATGGATCTTTTCGACAAAACTATTGAACCCTTTTGATAGCTCTGCTATTTCATCATTGCCTTTTACTTCGATACGGTGGGTTAAATCGCCCTCACCTTCACCCAATTCACGGAAACGGTGTGCTAGCTCTTTAATCTTATTAGTAATTGAGCCTGCGCCCCAAATTGCCAACGTTATAAATACCGCAATGATGCCCACAATCCACATAAGAATGTCTTGAGTTGACGCATGAAGGCTTTCAAACACTTCATCAACGGGGACTTCTGCAACAATAAACCACTCCATTGATGGGATATAATGAGAGGCGATAAAGATCTCTTTTCCATTTTTGTTGATACGGCTTAAATTGAAGTTCTGTTTGGTAAGTAAAACTGAGGCTTCTTGAGAACCAACCACATCACTAATCGATTGTTTCCCCATAATGCTATTACTTTTATGGATCTTAATGTCACCATTACCATCCATTAAATAAACAAACCCGGTTTTTTCTATTGTGAACCCATTAAGCAGCGCTACCATGTCATCGAGTGATTTTGAAAAACCAGCCATAGAGACGCCATTCAATTGTTGAAAGTTAACAAAGAGTTTAACCTCACCATTCTGCTCTGTGAATACATTCAGCATTCGCTCTGGTCCACCTTGAGTGAAGCCAAAGAACCACCCATCTTGCTGTTGTGTAAGCTGGCGTAAAAAACCATCTTGGTTCCAATAATACGCATTATTACGGTTAGCGACCGAAGCGTCATTCAATTGATATTGTTGCTTTAATTGATTTAATTGCTTAATAAGAATGGTTTGGTTTTCAGGAGAAGTTGTTGGATCAGAAATGGCATCAATAATGAAACTGTTATTGGCCATTTGCTCTGCCGCAGAAGAGATCACCGCGACTTCTTTATCCACTTCACCACCAATTTGTTCAAGAATGGTTGGCAGTTCAAGAGTAGTTAAACGCTCATCTAGTGTATCGAACGCTTTTTTTTGAGCGACAATGCCCACAAGAGAAGTCGAAGCAATGATAGCGATAATAATACCGGCGACGAGTTTCTGTTTTATTGTTAGATTAATCATAATTTTTCCACAGCTAAAATAGACCTTTTATATAACGACTACCAACCACATTTCTTTAATAAATAGTTACAATTTAATTCATTCGCTAAATAGTTGAATAATCATAATTAAACCTCATATTATTAGGAACTAATGTGATTTTCATCGGTCACAAAGAAATAATTACTACGTAATCCAGAAAATGGGTGATATATGCCAGCGTTAAAAATTCAACAATTACAAACTTATCTTGAATCTCAAGTCATTGGTCAGCCTGCATTAGTGAAGCAGTTATTAATAGCCCTTCTTGCTGACGGCCATATTTTAGTTGAAGGTCCTCCTGGCCTTGCTAAGACGCGTGCCGTGAAAATTTTGGCCGATTCTATTGAAGGGGATTTCCACCGTATTCAATTTACACCAGATCTCTTGCCTTCAGATTTAACGGGGACGGATATTTATCGCCAAGAGACCGGAGAGTTTACCTTCCAACCGGGTCCTATCTTTAATTCATTGGTGTTAGCCGATGAGATCAACCGTGCCCCTGCTAAAGTGCAAGCGGCAATGTTAGAAGCAATGGCAGAGAAACAAATCACTGCAGGTCGAAACACATATCAATTACCAGAGCTTTTCTTGGTGATGGCGACACAAAACCCGATTGAACAAGAAGGGACATACCCTCTTCCAGAAGCGCAACTTGACCGTTTTTTAATGCATTTGGATGTTGATTATCCTGGTGCTGAAGACGAATTGGCTATTCTGCGTTTGAACCGTGGTGAAGCCCTAGGTGAACAAGCTGAGAAACCACAGCCTTTAGCGCAAAGTGAAATATTTAAAGCGCGTAAAGAAGTGCTGTCGATTTACATGGCGCCTGAGATCGAACAATACATTATTCGTATTACTATGGCGACGCGTAAGCCTGAACAATACTGCCAAGACTTAGCGAAACAGCTAGAAATGGGCGTGAGTCCTCGTGCGACGTTAGCGCTTGACCGCTGTGCTCGTGCACATGCATGGTTAGCCGGTCGTGATTTTGTTAGCCCTGAAGATGTGCAAGCGATGGCTTACCCTGTATTACGCCACCGTCTATTGTTAAGCTTCCAAGCACAAGCGGAAGGCACCACTGCAAATAAAGTGGTTGAACGATTATTACAAATGGTTGCGGCGTCTTAGTCGTAAAATAAAGTTATGAATAAGACTACTCTATCGCTGCCACCACACAGTAATGGCGTTACCTTGTCACTTAATGAATTGGTTCACTATAAGAATCATTCATTACAGTGGCTGCCGCCAGCGCAATCTGTCTGGTCAAAAATGAATGGCAGTCACCAAAGTCGACAAAAAGGCCGTGGTATGGATTTCTCAGAAGTACGTCAATATCAACCGGGCGATGATATTCGCTCGATTGATTGGCGTGTGACTGCGCGTACCGGTAAACCTCACACCAAACTCTACAGTGAAGAGCGTGAGCAACCAACCATGCTGTTTATTGATGTCAGTGACACCATGCGTTTTGGCTCTCAATTGCTGTTTAAATCAGTGCAAGCTGCGCATTTTGCCAGTTTATTAAGCTGGATAACGCTCGCAGCAAAAGATCGCGTTGGTGGGATCATCTTTGATGGATTATCGACCTTAGATTGCAAGCCCTCTTCTCGTCAGAAAAGTGTGCTGCAATTTATGCAATCCATCATTGAACAGCATAATACCAACAGTGACTCAGAGCCTCAGGATACCGCGCAACAAGCCAGTTCCTTTGCCAACGGGTTAAGTCAGTTACAGCGTTTATGTCCTAAAGGCAGTGAGATTGTGATCATCAGTGATTTTTATGCACTGACCGATGAATGTCAGGCTATCTTCAGTCAATTAAGCAAACACAACCGTTTACAGTTTGTGATGATTAGCGATCCGCTTGAGCAAGGCTCCACTCGCTTTAATGGCACAGAATATGTCTCTGATAACAAACGTTCTGCATGGTTAGATTTTTCGTCATCATCGACCAAAAAAGCATTAGAACAGCAGGCTAATCTTCACAAAGCGTATGTAGAAAACATGGCGATGCAATTAGGTATTCAGTTGCACTGTTTGTCATCAGGCTTGCCGTTATTATCGCAACTAACGTCGTCACAAGATCCATCACAACAAGATAAAGGAGCCATGTAATGTCTTTATCTTCAACCCAACAAGCACCAGCAAGTAATGTATTACCATTAGCGGATATTCATTTACCACAAGCACCATCGTGGGGGCTATCTCTCATGGGGTATGGGCTTATCGTCTGTGTGTTATTACTGGTTATTGCCATCGTTTGGTTTATACGTAGTCAACGTCAAAAAAGCGTATTAAAACGTATAGCATTACAGCAGTTATCACAATTAACACCACAGCAAACCAGTGACATTGCGCGTTTATTAAAACAAGCTGCGTTAAGTCACTTTCCTCGTGAGCGCATTGCCTCACTTCATGGGTTAGCGTGGTGGCATTTTGTTGAACAACAATTACCAGTAAAAAAACAGGCCAATGTTCATTTCTCATCTCGTGCAGAAATGTTAGAACTAGCTTTATACGGACAACAAGCATTATCAGAAACCAATCAACAACGTTTCTATGATGATGTGCGTTATTGGCTATCTCACGCTTTACCGGTAAAAAAAGTAGTAGTAACAACATCAACAAAAGGACATCAACATGCTTGAATTCGTTTGGTGGTGGGCATGGTTTTTATTACCTATTCCCTTCCTGTTTTACTTTTTTGTGCCTGAAAAAGATGTAGGTACCGCGATTCATCTCCCTCGACTTCCAGAGCAAGGAGAATATAAGCAACCCAATAAACGCATCAACATTGGCTTATTGTCTGTGGCTTGGCTGTTATTGATTGCGGCCTTAGCGCGTCCGGTATGGTATGGCGATCCGGTTGATATTCAGCCTGAGCACCGTGACATGATGTTGGTGGTCGATTTATCTGGCTCAATGGCTGAAGAAGACATGAAAACAGAGAGTGGTGATTTTGTGGATCGCTTAACGGCGGTTAAAAAAGTCGTGTCTGATTTTATTGATGAGCGTAAAGGCGACCGTCTTGGGTTAGTACTGTTTGGCGATCACGCTTATCTACAAACCCCACTTACCTTTGATAGAAAAACGGTAGAACAACAACTGGGCCGTACCGTTCTTGGTTTAGTGGGACAAATGACCGCCATGGGTGAAGGCTTAGGACTTGCAACTAAAACCTTTATCGAAAGTAATGCCCCGCAACGAACCATTATTTTATTAAGTGATGGTGGCAATACAGCCGGAGTACTCGAGCCATTAGAAGCAGCGCAATTAGCCAAAGACAACAATGCCAAGATTTATACGGTCGGTATTGGTGCGGGTGAAATGCAGGTTCGTGGTTTCTTTGGCAAACAAACCGTCAATACTGCGCGTGATTTGGATGAGAAAACACTGACTGAAATAGCAACAATGACGGGTGGACAATATTTCCGTGCACGTAATGCCGATGAGTTAGCGCAGATTTACCAAACCATCGACCAACTAGAGCCCATTACTCAAGCAACACAAACCTGGCGACCGCATGAAGAGTGGTTCCGCTATCCGTTAATGGGGTATCTGTTTTTCTTCTTTATTATTGTGGGAGTAAGAAAGCGTCATGGCTAATTTTACTTTTCTTTATCCACTGTGGTTTTTAGCTCTTATCCCTCTTGGGTTATTGGTGCTTATTCAACGTAAAAACAAAAACACCACAGGGTTGATTGCACCACACATTGCCAAACAATTGGGGATGACTCAAAAGACACAAGGCAATGGCTTTACGCTTGGACTGGTTTTAGCATGGTTATGTGTGACTACCGCCCTCGCCGGTCCAAGCTTTGGTTATAAAGACTCGCCAAGTTTTCAGCTCTCTGGGGCGCGAGTACTTGTAATGGATATGTCTCGCTCTGTGTATGCGACCGACGTAAAACCGAATCGCCTAACCCAAGAGAAATACAAAGCGAAAGACTTACTGCCTTATTGGAAAGAAGGCATGACAGGTTTAGTTGCTTATGGTGCGGACAGTTACTTAGTGAGCCCGTTAACTGAAGATAGCCAAACGCTCAATAACTTAATTACTAACCTATCGCCAGAGATCATGCCTTATAAAGGGAAAGGCAGTAACTTATTAGCAGCGGTTGATCAAAGTATTGAGATGATGACCAAATCAGGCCATCAACAAGGTGATATTGTTGTACTGACAGATGGAATATCAAATCAACAGCTTGATAAAGTGATGAGCCGCGTTAAAGGCACCAAATGGCGCATCAGTTTATTAGGTATAGGAACCAAAAATGGCGCACCAATTGAATTGCCTTCTGGTCAGTTACTCATCGATGCTTCAGGTAAAACGGTTGTCGCGACTTTGGATTCCGATCCACTAGTGACACTGGCACAAGCTACCAATGGCGTTGCTCAACTGATCCAATCGGATAATAGCGATATTGAAACCATTGCACGCTTAACTAAAACGCCAGTAGAGCAAGTAACACAAAACAGTGATACCCAGGTGAACAGTCGCGCTAATCATGGTTATTGGCTGCTTTTCCCATTGGTACTGTTCTCACTGCTTTGTTTTAGAAAAGGGATGTTCTTAGCGTTATTGTTGGTGCTATTGCCTGTCGATAAATCCATGGCAAGTACTGATATATCAAGCCGCTTACTTTCTGATGATTACAGCGCGTATCAACAATTTGAGCAAAAAGACTATCAAGCAGCAAGCGAGCAGTTCAAATCCAAACAATGGAAAGGAGCCGCTCAATATAAGGCTGGAGATTATAAAGGCGCGATTGAGAGCCTAACGGGTCTTGAAGATACTCAATCTCAATACAATCTTGCGAATGCCTTGGCGCAAAATGGGCAATTGGAAGAGGCAAAAGACAAGTATGAGTCTTTACTAAAAACCAATCCTGATATGAAAGATGCAAAAACTAACTTAGATATCGTCAATAAAGCGCTAGAGCAAAAACAGCAACAGCAGCAGCAAGACGATAAGAATCAACAATCGGATAAAAATAAAGACGACAAGCAAGATAAAAAACAGGACAAACAAAACCAAGAGAATAAAGACAGCAAAGATGGCTCTGAGCAATCTTCAGATTCAAAAGACTCACCATCTCAAGATCCACAGCAGGATCAGCAGAAAAATGAATCTCAATCTGATGATAAATCACAGTCTGATAAACAAGATAAGTCAGAGGATTCTTCTCAAGAGCAGCAACAAAAAGAGCAAGCTAAAAAGGAACAAGAGAAGAAAGACAAAGAGCAAGCTGCACAAGCTCGTGATGAGAAAGAGAAACAACCTAAATCAGACGAAGAAAAAGAGCGACAAGCTCAAATGCAATCACAACAAGCAAAAGCCGACAGTGACGCCATTAAAACCGATCCTCGTCTACAAAAATTAGAGCAATCTGGCGCAAAAGAAGATGAACTGCTGCGCGCTCTATTGTATCTCCAAGCTCAACAACAAGAAGCACCACAAGCTTCTGAAAATGAATGGTAATAAAAATGAGTATAAGACAAACCAGTCCCTACTCTACTGTAAAGAGTTCGACAATGAAGGCTTCTATGAAAAAGACAGCGCTAATCAAAAAAGTAATCTTATTTGCAGCGTTATGCGTTAGTGGCATCTCTGCAAGTTACGCTCAGGCCATTGCAACGGTGAGTAAAAACCAAATCACTGAAAACGAAGTGATTCAATTAATGGTGTCTGTCGATAAAAGCGCAGATCAAAGTAAATTTGACCCTAGCCAACTTGCACCTGATTTTCGCAGTGGCCAAGTCAGCTTTGGTAGCTCACGCTCACTAGTGAATGGCGACTATAGCGTACAAAGCCAGTGGACGGTTTCTATTGCCCCAACAAAAATGGGCACGTTAACCATTCCGAGCATGAATGTCGCTGGTGAGCAAACTAACCCAATAACGATTCGTGTGACTAAAGATGCTACCGCTCCAAAAAGCAGTGACGTTATTAAAGTAAGCGGCTCGCTAACTAAAGATGAATTGTATGAAGGTGAGACCGCTCAATTTGATGCCAAGATTGCTATCTTTGCGGATATCCGTCGTTTAAAAGATCCAAACATCATCACACCACAAGGAGCTGGTATTGAGTTCTCTCCTATTGGTAAAAGCAAACAATATCAAACCGTGATTGATGGCCTGCAAGCAACCGTGGTTGAACAAGCGTTTAGTGTCAGTGCAAATCAAGCTGGTCAATTAAGCTTTGATGGCTTAGCTTTTACGGGCGGATTAGTTCAAACCGATCGTTATGGTCGTAGCACCAAATTAATCCCACTAAACATTACCCCTAAACAGTATCAATTAACCGTATTAGCAAAACCCGCAGATTTCACAGGGACTTGGTTACCGACTACGGATTTAAAACTAGGGCAGCAATGGCTAGTTGATGGGAAGCCATTAACAAGTACCACAGTAGAAGCAGGTACTGCCATTACTCGTCAAATAACCCTAATGATGGCTGATGTACCGCCAGAGAAATTACCAAAGCTTGATATTGATTATCCTAAGTCAGTTCGTATGTACGATGAGAAACCTGTAATAGATAAAGATAGCCAAGGCAATAGTGTGATGACCATTAAGCAAGTAATCATCCCTCATACAGGTGGCACGGTTAAATTACCTGCAGTTTCGATTCAGTGGTGGAACAGCACTACACGAAAATCTGAGACAGCAACACTCGATTCACTGACGTTAACAGTAACACCAAGCACTCAAGTTAATGAGCAAAAGATCGATAACCAAACAAATGCTCAACCAGAAACCACAATAAAGCGTGAAGTTGATCATGGTTTTTGGCCATATACTACACTCGCTTTTGCTCTTTTATGGATATTAACGGCAATTGGTTGGGCAATAAGCCGAACAAAAGTAAAGGCAACAAACACAACTGCCAATCAAAAAACTATAGTGATAGGTAATGGCAGTAAAGCACTTATCTCTGCTTTAAAACAAAATAATACAATTCTTGCTCATCAGATCCTTTCAGACCACAATGAACAGTGGGCTAATCAAGGCATTAACGTTACTGTTATTAAAGAACTCATCACACAATTAAGCCAACAACAATATGCAAGAAATACGAGCAATAGCTCTACAAAACAAATAATTAGCGATATCGAAAAGAAATTATCATCGACAAGTCAGTCATCAAACCCAATATCTGAACTTGAAAGATTATAACGAATTTTAATTTCATTATTTTTAATTCATTTAAGGCGGAACAGCATTAAATTGTCCGCCTTTTTTTCACCTTCGATTCTGAAGCTTTATATACCCTTAATCTTTCTGCACCCCTTATCTGCTCTCACTTCTTTATTTATAGTGCAAATTAATCTATTACCAGAGGCTTTGCTTCTTTGCGCAAACGATCTCCCTCAAATATTCACATAAAAATCTATGTATTCTCACACTATCTTTCATTTGCCATTGACATCTGAGTCAGAAAACACAATTATCAACCTATCAAATGTTCACTACCATCGCATTTGCTCATAGAGATTACCGTGATGGCAGCGAGACGGACTTTCAAAGAAGATGCTAAATAGCATGTGATCAGTAAGGGCAAGTAGTATGACAACTAAATTAGAACAACTTCGTAAACTAACAACAGTAGTAGCAGATACAGGTGATATTGAAGCAATCGCAAAATACACGCCTGAAGATGCAACCACTAACCCTTCTCTAATTCTTAAAGCTGCTCAAATCGCAGAATACGCACCACTAATTGACGCATCAATCGCTTACGCAAAAGAGCAAAGCAACGACAAAGCACAACAAATACAAGATACGTGTGACATGCTTGCTGTTAGCATCGGTAAAGAAATCCTTAAAGTCGTACCTGGTCGTATCTCTACTGAAGTAGACGCTTGCCTTTCTTACGACACAGAAGGCAGTGTGGCAAAAGCACGCCAACTGATCAAAATGTACAACGATGCTGGCATCACTAACGATCGCATTCTTATTAAACTGGCTTCAACGTGGGAAGGCATCCGTGCTGCTGAGATCCTAGAAAAAGAAGGCATCAACTGTAACCTAACGCTTCTATTCTCTTTCGCTCAAGCACGCGCATGTGCTGAAGCTGGCGTGTTCTTAATCTCTCCTTTTGTTGGTCGCATCATGGACTGGTACAAAGCAAAAGAAGGTCGTGATTTTGAAGCATCTGAAGATCCAGGTGTTATCTCTGTTGCTGGTATCTACAACTACTACAAAGAACACGGCTACAATACAGTAGTAATGGGCGCAAGCTTCCGTAACATTGGTGAAATCCTTGAGCTTGCGGGTTGTGACCGTCTAACTATCAGCCCTGACTTACTTCAACAGCTTGAAGAAGCAACTGGCGAAGTGGTTGAGAAACTGATTGATACTAACGGCAATAAAGAGCGTCCAGCTGCAATGACTCACGCTGAGTTCTTATGGGATCACAACCAAGACCCAATGGCGGTTGAGAAACTGGCTGAAGGCATCCGTAACTTTGCGGTTGACCAAGGTAAGCTAGAAGACATGATCGCAGCTAAGCTATAATTTCTAGGTTTCAGATCGGTCGGCAAGCTCCCTTGCAGAATTCAGGGGAGTTTGTGTTTATACCAATGCAAGTAATTAGATGACCTATTTATTACGTAGGAAAATCACTTAAGAGTAAGGCGAAAATTCTTATAAGTAGTTATTCTACAATACTAATTTTTAACGCAACTATTAAGTAATTTAACCAGTAATAATGATCAGATAATTAATGTAATTGGTATTAGTTCAGAAGCCACCACAAATACCTCTGAACCCTTTAAGCGAAGCGATCTGAACCCTGCTCTATTCTTTTTAAATATTCGAGTTAATCATTATGAACCTACCTTCTTTAACAAATAAGCATCTAGCTAATGCAATTCGTGCTCTAAGCATGGACGGCGTACAACAAGCAAACTCTGGTCACCCTGGCGCACCAATGGGCATGGCTGACATCGCTGAAGTTCTTTGGCGTTCACATCTAAACCATAACCCTGCTAACCCTGAGTGGGCTGATCGCGACCGTTTTATTCTTTCTAACGGCCACGGCTCTATGTTGATTTATTCTCTGCTTCACCTAGCAGGTTATGAGTTACCAATTGAAGAGCTTAAAAACTTCCGTCAACTGCATTCTAAAACACCAGGTCACCCTGAGTACGGTTATGCACCGGGTATTGAAACAACAACAGGCCCTCTAGGTCAAGGCATTACCAATGCGGTTGGTATGGCAATGGCTGAAAAAGCATTAGCGGCTCAGTTCAATAAAGAAGGCCACGACATCGTTGACCACTACACTTATGCATTCATGGGTGATGGCTGTTTGATGGAAGGTATCTCTCACGAAGCATGTTCTCTAGCTGGTACCTTAGGTCTTGGTAAGCTGGTTGCTTTCTGGGATGACAACGGTATCTCTATTGATGGTGAAGTGGAAGGTTGGTTCTCTGATGACACACCTAAGCGTTTTGAAGCATACGGCTGGCACGTAATTCCTGCTGTCGATGGTCACGATGCTGACGCAATCAATGCAGCAATTATCGCAGCTAAAGCAGATCCTCGCCCTACTCTGATTTGTACTAAAACTATCATCGGTTTTGGTTCTCCAAACAAGCAAGGTACACACGACTGTCACGGTGCTCCACTAGGCGCTGAAGAAATTAAAGCAGCGAAAGCACAATTAGGTTGGGAGCACGGCGCATTTGAAATTCCGCAAGAAGTTTACGCAGAATGGGACGCGAAAGAAGCAGGCGCAGCTAAGGAAGCGTCGTGGAACGAGAAATTTGCAGCTTATGAAGCAGCATACCCAGAGCTTGCAGCCGAGTTTACTCGCCGCGTAAACGGTGATTTACCAAAAGAATGGGAAGAGAAAGCTTCTGCAATCATTGCTGATCTTCAAGCTAATCCTGCAAACATCGCATCACGTAAAGCATCTCAAAATGCACTTGAAGCGTTTGGTGCTATGTTACCTGAATTCATGGGTGGCTCTGCTGACCTTGCACCATCTAACCTAACTATGTGGTCTGGTTCTAAGTCGCTTGAAGCAACAGACTTCTCTGGTAATTACATTCACTACGGTGTTCGTGAATTCGGTATGACGGCTATCATGAACGGTATTGCTCTGCACGGTGGTTTCGTACCATACGGCGCAACATTCCTAATGTTCATGGAGTACGCTCGTAACGCTATGCGCATGGCTGCTCTGATGAAAGTGCAAAACATCCAAGTTTACACGCACGATTCTATTGGTCTTGGCGAAGATGGTCCAACTCACCAACCAGTTGAGCAAATTGCTTCTCTACGTCTAACACCAAACATGAGCACATGGCGTCCATGTGACCAAGTTGAATCTGCAGTGGCTTGGAAGCTAGCGATTGAACGTCGCGATGGCCCATCAGCACTTATCTTCTCTCGTCAAAACCTTGCACAACAAGATCGTGATGCAGAGCAAGTAGCTAACATCGCTAAAGGTGGCTACATTCTTAAAGATTGTGAAGGCCAACCTGAGTTAATCTTTATCGCTACAGGCTCTGAAGTTCAGCTTGCGGTTGAAGCAGCAGCTCAACTAACTGCTGAAGGCAAAGCAGTACGTGTTGTATCAATGCCTGCAACTGATGCATTTGATAAGCAAAATGAAGCTTACCGTGAATCAGTACTTCCATCAGCAGTAACAAAACGTGTTGCTATTGAAGCGGGTATTGCTGACTTCTGGTACAAGTACGTTGGTTTAAACGGCAAGATCATCGGCATGACAACGTTTGGTGAATCAGCACCTGCTGAACAATTATTTGAAATGTTTGGTTTCACTACTGAAAATGCAGTGAAAACAGCAAAAGAGTTGTTAGCTTAACCCAATAAAAAGGATTTAATCATATTAAAGGATTAAGCCCTTAAGAATAAAAGCCCCATTATCTTATATGGATAATGGGGCTTTTTATATGAACTCTTTTATTAATTATTTATCTTTTTAACCTTCATTAAATAGTGATATTCATCGAATATTTTTAACTATTTTTCACTGCTATCATTTATAGTTTCATACAATTCTTTTAATAGTCCAGAATCTATATTAACTAGCCCATTAGAAAGATAAATATAATTACCTTCTGTTACACTTAGTAATATATTTCTTCTTATCATTTCACTGTCTTTTGATTCTTTATTTTGAAAATGAAAGTGTTGTATTTTTTCGTAAACCATTTCAGATATTTGATCTATTTGCTCTTGTGTTAAGCAAACACGCGACATTCCAACTTCAGGCCTTGATTCTTTTGATAACACTTCTAATCTTAATTTTTCAGTGAACAGTTTATCAAGCTTAGAGCCTTCAAAAAAGGTGTAATATGGGGGCGTAAGAAAGGCTGGCTCCCCGTCAGAACGAAGCTCTACCAATCCCATAATCTCTAATGATCTTAAATATATATAAACACTTTGCTCTGTTAAACCATTTTCTTTCGCAACATCATCAACCGGACGTCCTTTAACATGAATTTCATAAAAAAAGTCGTAAATATATGGGTGATTAAAGAACACTTCATCTAAGACTTCGGTTCTCGTCCCTTCTTCTCGATTATGGATATCTCGAGCTATTTGAGATAACTCTTCAATATTAGTATTTAATACGGTTGCATATTCCATCAATTTATCAATACCAATAGAGTTACTATGAAAATGACGCTTTAATGTTGAAATCGGGACATTAACCTTTAATGACAGTTCATTATAAGTAAGATCATTTTCTTTTAACTTAACCCGTAATGCATTAAGTAATAAGCTTGCACAAAACCCCATAACTACTTCCTTGATGTTATTTAACTATTAAAATTAACGTTACTTTATATTGTTTAAAAATACCAGTTCAGTTTCAGTTTTTGACCTCTCTAAACTCAAAAATTAAACCATATACCTTATAAAACTATTAATTATTGCCGACCCACTCATTTAAAGGTTACAAATATGTTACACCGTCAAGTTTATGACGGGATTATTATAAAACGTCAGTTCTTGCTTATATAAGCACTTTTTATACACGGAAGTCATTTATGCAGACAAATAGTACAAGGATGTCAATGCTATCTCGCTTCATTGGTTGTACTCTTATACTAGCTCAGCCAGTATTTGCAGAAGAAACAGAAGACCCTATAGCAAAAGCATCAGAAGAAAAAACAACAGGCAACTCAACAAACGCATGGGGGGGATCTCTGTCTCTAGGTTATGACAGTAATTTCTTTCAAGCCTCGGATTACCGCTCAAGCAGAGCACTGTCATTTCACGGCTCGTTACATTTTCGCTTTTGGGAGAGCTACTCACTTTATGCAAACAGTGGCGGCTATCAAACCCTGCAAGGCGCAGAAGGTTTTTACTCAACAGATACTGTTGTAGGCTTATCAAAATCATCATTATTAACATTTGGAGAAAGCGGTAATGTATCTATTAGCGGCCAGCTCTCGATCCCAACCTCTCAATCTTCACAAGATAACTTTTTAAATACGGCTTTTCGAGTTCAAACGCCGATTTCATTCAAACTTGCTGATATCGGTATAACCGTAGCGCCAAGAATACGGAAAAATTTTCATCAATATACAACGTCACCCAATGGAAATGTCAATATTTCATGGGCTTTAGGTCTATTGCTTGCCGCAAATTATACCTATGGAGATGCTTTCTTCTCTGCATCTGCACTGGGTGGTACCTCAATTAATTATAACGGACGTTGGGCTGATGGCTACAGTTACGGGGGCAGCCTAACTACAGGTTATAACTTACGTGATGATTTATCTCTGTCTCTCACACTCGCCTCTTCTGGTGTATATACCGACGCCGCACAAGGAACACTAGGCAGCTTTGATATTTTTGATGAAGCCAAAGCAACCTACTCTTTAGGACTGACTTACTCCTTTTAAGGAAGAAAAAAAATAACAACAGGATGTGAACATTATGATATTTAGAAAACTTTCATTAGCCGCGGCCGTTACCGCAACTCTGACTGGTTGTGCACCAGAAGAGCAAGAATATGATGCATTAGAAAAAGATGTAACCGAAGTTCAGGTTCAAGATCTTCGTCTTGATGGACGCTGGTTTTATGCGCCAACTACGGGTGCTGCACCTCGCTTTGCCGTAACTCAATTTCCTTTCTTACAAGGTATGGGCCGTTATGTTGAACTTTGTTTTTCTGACGAAGGTTTAGAAGTTCGTGGGTACGACAATAACAACCCAGATCTTTTATTACCTAAAGATAAGAATGGCTACTGTTTGCCACAAGATCAAAATAACATTGGTTCAGATGACCAAGTTAACTTCCCTCACGTTATGACTATACCTGGTAGCTATGCAAAGTATCAATGTCGAGAAGACAGCTACGGTGATTGTACTAACACGGAAGAGAAAGATTCAGATCCAAACCTTGGCAACACCACCTTTAGAAACAATACCCACTTTACGCCAAGCCCCGAATCAACACTAGTTAGTGACTTAAACTGGGATGAGTTATATGGAACCAAAGACGGCTTAACACCTCAAGGTTCACCAGAAGTGATCTCATGGGAGTTTGATCCAAAGAAAGGGGTATTAAACTTCGAGCTTGAGCAAACATTTAAGATCAATTTTGACAAACTATCTCGCTATATGGATTGGTCAGCAATGGAAGAAGAGATGGCAAAAGGCTCATTCAAATCTCGCTTCTATTACTCATTGGTTCATGAAAGTCACTTAGCCTCTGAAGATTACACCCCTATTGTTTACCCTGGTGGAGATGATGATGACTTTGGTTTCTTTACAACAACGACATTAAAACTTGATCCTATTACGAATAAATACAACGATATAACCTATCTAAATCGCTTTAATCCCTCAAAAGGCAGCATCGACTATTATCTTTCTGACAATTTCTTTGAAGATAAAAACAAGATCTACCTTGATGCTACCATTGAAACTATCAATAAAATGAACTTAACACTGAATGTACTTGAGCCTAACAGTGGAAAGCCACATATTAAGATCGTTAATAAAACAGAAGGCATGGGTATTCATGCGGGAGATTTGCGTTATAACGTAATCAATCTTGTTGATGAGCCTCTTGATAATGGCTTATTAGGTTATGGTCCGTCGATTGCTAACCCAAGAACTGGTGAGATTATTAAAGCACATGTAAACCAATACTCGGGCGTAGCTCGTACTGGATCATCATACTACTGGAATAATTTAGTCCGTTTATACAATAGCAAACAGTTAGCGAATGTGAATTATTTTGTGCCTGAAGAAAAACCCGTCGTTCCTGATGAAACACCTGCAGAAGCAGCAGCCGTTGAAAATCAGCAAGTTCAACAAGCAATGAATAATCAAGTTGTTAGACAACTTGAAGCAGATCGAATTGTAGATGAAGATCCTTATGGTTCTCAGCTAGCTCAATACATTGAACCAATTCAGGACAATTATTCTCTTCCACCTATTCAACTTAGTCACCTTAATCCAGTTCATGATCACTCTAGTTTTGAAGACGTAGCTAAAGCGGACATGCAACGACTTCAACTTTGGTCAGAAAATAGCGTATACCCTATTGAAGCAATGTGGATTTCAGCTACACAAAAAACCATGCTTGAAAACCTGAATTTATCAGACGCTTATTTCACAGAAATTTATGATGGTGATCATCTACAAGCTAAAGTATTGAAAAAATGGAAGCAACTGCCTCCTGAGCTACAAAGAAAAGCGGCAGATATGCTTACTATCACCACTTACACTAATACCTTAGTGCATGAAATAGGGCATAACGTTGGGTTGCGTCATAACTTCAAAGGATCTAACGATTCGAATAACTATTTATCACCAGCTCAAGCTGAAGCATTAGGTATCAATGGTATTCCGGCATATAGCTCAACAATGGATTACGCACCAAGCATGTTTGATGAGATCCCTACGTGGGGACTTTATGATGTCGCTGCATTTAAATTTGCTTACGGCCGTAAAGTAGATGTAATCGACTTTTCACCATCACCGCAAGTAGATAAACCAGAAGATCTTATTGAGCAAGCACCTGAGTTCATCGCTCCTGATGATCGTGAATTAACAGAAGAAGAACAAGCACAATTAAGTGCATGGGAAAAGACTCAAGAAATCCTTGCTCAATACGAAACATGGGACAATTATTTAGCAATTCACAATGCACAAACATCACAATATAGAAGCTATCAAAACTTTGCCTCTAGTGGCGTTGCATCTCATTTAAATGTCAATAACCCTTATATAACATGTACAGAAGTTAAACAGCTTGGAGATATCAATAGTGATGGCTCTGATATGTCTAAGTATACTTGTGATTTGAGTAAATTTGATCAACTGGCATTACAAGAACATCAAGCGGATGCGGTTAAATATGGTGTCATGCATTATTTTAAGCAAGTTGAAGATCAAAATGCTAATAGCAAATTTGAACGTGTTGATTTTGACTTCTGTACCGATGGAAATGTAAGCCTAAATAGTGACTGTAACCGTTTTGACGAAGGTACCAACTTAGAAGAAATCGTTCTTTATAAATGGCAGCGTTACCTTGATAACTATGAAAATACGAATGCAGGGATCTTAAGTGACTCTGGATTAACAACTGGTAATTATATTCGCTACATTCAAAGTCGTTTTTCATTCATGAACGAAATTCGAGAAGTCATCGAAGATACTGAACTTCAAGATAACTTTTTTTCTAAATTAGGATATACAAGGCCAACAGATAAACCCCTTGATTTTTTTGGTTTCATTACTGAATCAGATTGTCGAATTGGTAAGAAAAACGACTTATGGTATTGTGAATACGGAAATGCAGCAAAACAAGCCGCAAGCTTCTTTTTAAGTGTATTAAAAACACCAGAGCATCAATGCATTATCGAAACAAAAGAAAGCACAGATCCTGAAGCCGCTATCATCGAGAGTCAACTTGTTTCCTTTGGTGATTATTTATCATTAAAATTAAGACGCTACATCCCTGAAGATTATGATATTTCTTCAGCCTCTTGTTTTGATGATGTCATTCAAGAAGCAATCGCAACAGTAAATAATGATCGCGACACAGGAAACTTCACGCAAGCAACACTGGAGACCAAAGGTGGCAAATTTTTGAACTCGGTAAGTAGCTTTTCTCCAGATAATAACTACTCTAACTCAGTATCAACATTAGGTATCTGGCCAGATAAAGCTTTATCTTCATACTTCTTAGCCCGTCGTTATACTTTACGCTACACTGATGAGCCAAGCTTTGCTGCACTAATGGATTGGCCAGGAGTTAAGCAAGAGTTTGATAATATAATGGAGCACTTGGTTGCAGGTACCCCACTTGCCTCACCAGTTGAAATGATTAATAGTAAGGGTGAAACGATCATTCCTGAGATACCAGTAAGTCTTCACTTTACTGATAAGTTGGAAGCTTTACCTCCTATGCCATGTGGCATTAACGAGTTTTTAAACATATCGTGTACTGCTCGTGCAGACATACCTACGATGCTGATCGCAATGGCAGCAAAAAATATTCAATCTTCCGATTACGATGTCCAGGAGCGTTCAATTAACCAATTTAACAGTTGGGTAAAAGAGACAGACAATTATTATCTACCAGATGAGAATATAACCTTCGTATTAAGCAATAAAAAATACGCTGCGACTGAAGAAAATACCCTTGCTTGGAAATACGCTCATCAATTAGACGCACTTTCACCAAGTGAGTTAACGACAACTTTTGCTGCATACACAAGAGCTGAGTTACAAACGGTTCTTAATTCATGGGATAAATTCCTAAATATGACACCAGTATACCAAACTGTTATTGCGTTCAAAAATCATGAGTTAATTCGTTCAATGTCAAACGAAGTAAAACCTGTTGTAGATCAATTGCATGCTTGGGGTTTCGAAACATTAACAAATGACGCGCTAAACTATGGTATTAATACCGTACTTGGTAAATTAATCGAGAATGGCGTTCTAACTCAGTTAGATAATGGGGATTTCAAAGAAGAAGCAACAGGCAAGGAATATCCTATTAATGACCTTATTAATATAACTGTTTACCTTCAACTTATTTACCATAGAGATCTTGATAATTTTGATTTAATTCAAACTGTTGCCCAAGATTATCAAGAGCAAATAGAGTCAGCGGTAGAACCTCGAGAAATAACTTTATGGGAGCAAGATCCTTTATTAATAAAAGCCTACTTAGATAATGATTTTCGCGTAATTGACAGTAATTATCAAAAAATCAAACAGACTCTAAATAGACTTCCTACCGTAGTGATACGCCACTAGGAACTTTTCACACAAACAAAAGCCAGCATAATCGCTGGCTTTCTTCATCTCAAATAATAGAAATATACCTAAAAGTTAATCCGCCATTGTTACTCTATTCCTGCCATTTTCTTTAGATAAATATAACGCTGAATCTGCAAGCTTATACGCTTCAGAAAATGAAATATCAGACTCAGCAACAGCACCTATAGATATGGTAACAGGCAGCTTTTTAATAAGCTCAGAATCGATAGCAACTCTTATTTGTTCCGCTTTCGCTTCTAATTGCTGATAACTGTACGACTTGAATGTAATCAGAAATTCTTCACCACCCCATCGTACTGCTACGTCTTTTCGTCGGATAGTATGTAAAATACGTTCCGCAACTTCTTGAATAACCTCATCGCCTTTTTTATGTCCGTAAGTATCATTAATACGCTTAAAGTGATCAATATCGATAATCAACAAAGCATGAGTTCTCATTCTTTTTAAACGTTTTTCATAAAAATCACGACGATAAAACCCTGTCATACGGTCACATTGCAATAAATGCTTACGTCGGATGTAATTCACCCGTAAAAAGAAAATACTCAGTGAAAATAACAACGATGGAAGTAACAACTTATACACCATATCACTAATTGAAAAGCCTAATGTAATGTTATCTTCCTGAGAGCAAGGCAAATATATGGATTTTTGATAGCTATTGTTACTCTGCCAATTGATTACTGTAGTGAACTCTTTATTAAACTCAGTCACTTTGTCATATAACAAATCCGCTTTAATATCGATAATAAGCAATGAATCTAGATGCTTTTTGTTGTAAATGGGATAATACATCGAACGAATCAGTGCATTCGTTGACTCTTCAAAATACTTCTCTGTTAACTTTAAATTACAGCCATAAAAGGATTGATAGGTTTTCTTTAGGTCTTCTTTTGCAACAATTCGCTCTATCGCTTGATCATTATCCAACCCTTTATAAAAAGAATCGTAACTTTTTCTCAAAGGGTCAAAATGAACATAAGTAGAAGGATTCTGAAAAACGGCAATAGTCCATAAGCTATCACCGATAAGTTTCTCTAATTCTGCGCGAAGCTTTTTAATACCAATAGAAAGAACTTTGACATTGGTATCGCTATTTACCACTATATCGACACCATTACGGTTATAGCGTCCCTTGTCAAGAGGTACTGAATCAACATTATTATAGTAAGAAGAAAAACGACGACTTACCGAATAAATATTTTTATAGTCATTAATGACTGAACGTTCAAGTCGAACTAAAGCTACCGTGTTATACATGAAATAACAAACAAAAAAGACACATAAAACCACCGCCCAGACTTTTATAAAAACAAGCGCTTCACTATTAATTTTATTGCTCTGTTTTTTGTTTTGCATATGATTTCACGTCAAATAAAAGGGCCAAATATATACTAAGAGGTCATCTTATCAATGATAGAAGTTTATAAAGTGAGATCTTATCTCAATTTAAAGAATTAAACCCAATATAAGCAACAATATAATTCAATAAGCAAATACATCCAGCCATCACAATGATTACATGAATGAGTTTCTATTAAAACAAGTAACACTTTAAATCATTGATAAATAATTAATTATTTATTAATCGTTATTTTTATGAGAGATAAGTTTACCTTCTGTTAAAGAAACGTGTTATGATTTAGGAGAATGAAGTTGAAAGGAGAAGGATTACCATGAAACCTGAATTTATATATAAAGTACCCGCTGAGCTAGGAACAAAAGGCCAAGCAACTGCAGAAAGAGAAGCAGAAACACTTTACTCTGAACTATTAGGTAAAGGTGCGCGAAACATGACCGAAATTAAGGTGGAGCTAAGAGACTCTAACGTTGTTTCAAGCTGGGTAATTGATGGTGAAAGATACTATAACAATTGATTTTTCTATACCTATTTAAAATAAAAAGGGCCACTTATTTGTGGCCCTTTTTATTTATAGATTATTCAGCAACCGTAGCTGATGCTAATATATTCAGTGCATTTGATACTTTATCAAGAGCAATATCACACCCTTCAATATCATGACGTTCTTTTAAATATTTAGGGTTATTATAAGATAACCACACTTTTTGATTTTCATCTTGAGTAACAAGTACTTTCTGTGGCAGATCAATGGCAACCTCTTGCTCACATTGCATCAAAAGAGTCCCTACTCTCGGATTGCCAAAAATAATAACTTCTGTTGGCCTTAAATCCATATTTACACTTTTTGCATTTTTCTGGTGATCTACTCTTAAAAATAAAGTAAAGCCCTTACTTTTTGCAATAGACTCAAATCTATCTGCTGTTTCTTTTACAGAATATGTACTTTCATATTTGATAAGACTTTCTTCTGCACTTACTGAAAAAGAAGTAATAAAAACAGCTACAACAAACAAAATATATTTAATCATTACTATTCCTTTAAATTTTTATTTTTCTATTTAATGATCTTCAGTGTTTTTAAAGCACTATTTTATAACACCACACACTAAACGAGCGCCCCCTCCGCCTAAAATATGCGGGTGATCAGAATGGTTATCTCCACCAGCATGAATCATTACAGATCTACCCGATAAATTAGCCAAAGTAATTCTAGGAGATAATACTGGTTGTTGTGCCTTACCATTCATATCAACATAAATTGGAGGCAAATCTCCTAAGTGATTATCGTTAGACCACGGAAAACCATGTTTTTCTGTTTTCATTGGATCATAATGACCGCCAGCAGCACCTCCTAAAATAGTTTTATCACCTTTAGTTAAAGTGTCGCATGAAGCATTTTCATGAATATGAAAACCATGTAAACCCTGTGGTAATCCTAATAAAGATGGAGTAAATACAACGCCATAATCATTTTGTACTGCTGATATATAACCTACTGTATTTCCAGACTCTAAATCTTTCATTTCAATAGATAGATCCGCTGAATTAGCTCCTGATGACACTGCCAATAGTGTAGTAAGTAACAGTTTATTAAACATGAAATTATCCTTAATTTATAAATTTCAGCCAATTTATAACACGGTAAAACAATTACAAATAACGATTATTTTATCACTTATCAATCGATTTTTTCGATTAACCTATTACCTATACTTTCGTCCCACCAAACTACAAAAGAGCTAATTTTAGCATCCTTTGGTATTCCATCTAGATTAACTCGCTTACTCTTCTCATCCCACCAATGACTAAAAAGATGTTGTTTATTAATACCAATAATTAATGATTCTTTACTATCTAGCGTAACAACAATTGCTTCGATATCAGGTGAAACGTTAATATCTGGATAATGTACTTGAATCTCACCATAGGAAGACCCTAATCCTATATGAGATATGCTTACTACTTACAATAAGAACCCTCTCAATCTTACTATCTAGATTGTTGTTAACCTTAGGTGTCATTGTCAAAATATGTTCACCTGAACAATCATATATTTCATAAAACATCCTTCTTAAAAAATACGCTTCATTTTACTCATTGATAATAATCTGTATCGCCACTTACCAATTTTAAACCAAAAAAAAGGTCGCTCAATGCGACCTTTAATTATTCGTTATTTCCGAAGTATCGAGCTATTACTCTTTACCGAAAACGTTGTTCTCTTGCTCTTGTACTCGGATGAAAGTAGTACGCTTAGTTAGCTCTTTAAGCTGCGCCGCGCCTACGTATGTACACGTTGAACGTACACCACCAAGGATGTCAGAAATCGTATTATGAACAGTACCACGGTATGGTAATAGTACGGTTTTTCCTTCAGCTGCACGGTACTTAGCAACACCACCTGAGTGCTTGTCCATAGCGCTTTGTGAAGACATTCCATAGAATTTCATGAACTGCTTACCGTCTTGCTCGATAACTTCACCGCCTGACTCTTCGTGACCAGCTAGCATACCGCCTAGCATTACGAAATCAGCACCGCCACCGAACGCTTTAGACACGTCACCAGCACATGAACAGCCGCCGTCACCAATGATACGACCACCAAGGCCGTGCGCTGCGTCAGCACATTCAATGATTGCAGAAAGTTGTGGGTAACCAACACCTGTTTTAACGCGTGTAGTACATACAGAACCTGGGCCAATACCTACTTTAACGATATCAGCACCAGCTAGGATTAGTTCTTCAACCATATCACCTGTAACAACATTACCAGCAGAAATCACTTTGTCTGGGAATTCAGCACGTACTTTCTCTACATATTGAACTAAATGCTCAGAGTAACCGTTTGCGATATCGATACAAATAAAGATTAAGTCATCTGTTAATGCCATGATATCTTTTGTCTTTTGGAAATCTGCTTCAGATGTACCCGTAGAAACCATTGAATTTTTAAGAACAGATGCATCGTTCTCTTTTACAAAACCAGCCCAATCTTCAACAGTGTAGTGTTTATGTATCGCCGTCATTACACCGTGCTCAGAAAGCGCTTTAGCCATAGCGAAACTACCAACAGAATCCATATTAGCTGCAATTACTGGTGTACCAGACCATTGACGTCCACTGTGTTTGAATGTAAACTCGCGGGTTAATTCGACTTGAGAGCGACTTTTCAGTGTTGAACGCTTAGGACGAAACAGTACATCTTTGAAGCCTAACTTTAATTCTTGTTCGATACGCATGATAAATTCCTCGTATTATCGATAGTGGCTCTACTATCTCTTGTTGCCTTTGGCAGAAGGCAGTTAACAATCCAAGATAGCAGGCACAAAAAAACCGGGGCGCTGGCAGGCGCTCCGGTTTTCAGTATTATAGGGCCGGAAACTTATTCTGCAAGCCTGATAATTCAATTTTTTTTATGATACTATTGATAAATCTGCAAACAAAAGCTAACAAACAGAACACTTCACGCAAAATGACAGAATAAACAAAATATAATTCTAACAATCCACACTTAAACAGCAGAATATATAAACCATCATTCTGATAAGATTTTAAGCTATTTTTATAAAGTAAACGTTTGCGGTAATCGATTAAAAATCACGAGTGATCTATATCTCATTTTTTTAATCGATTGATGAACGTTAATGAAAAAACTTGTGATATAATCTTGGAAAATTCACTTATTAACTGATCTTTAATTCATGAAGTTTCCTGGCCAACGTAAGTCTAAACACTATTTTCCTGTTCACACTCGCGATCCATTAGTGAATCAAATCAAACAAACGCCTAAACTTGAACGCACCCACCTTATTGGTGTTGGTCAAACCATCGTCGATATTGAAGCTAAAGTCGATGATGATTTCTTAGCGCGTCACCAGTTAAGTAAAGGTCATTCACTGGTTCTTGAAGAATCAAAAGCAGAAGCTTTATATAAAGAACTGTTTGAAAGAAACTTGATCAGTCATGAGTATCCTGGTGATACCATTGGTAATACCCTACATAACTACTCAGTGTTAGCAGACAGCAAATCTATCCTGCTTGGCGTTATGAGTGAAAACATCAAAATCGGCTCTTACGCTTATCGTTACTTATGTAATACAACAAGCCGTATGGACTTAGATCACCTACAACCAGTTCAAGGCCCTATCGGTCGTTGTTACACCTTGATTTCTGAAGATGGCGAACGCACATTTGCAATCAATGAAGGTGACATGAACCAACTGTGCCCTGCTCACGTTCCTGAGCATATCTTTGAAAAAGCCTCTGCTTTAGTGATTTCTTCTTATCTAGTTCGTGGTAAAGAAGGCGATCCTATGATGGATGCAGTTCAAAAAGCGATTGATTGTGCAAAATCTCATAACGTTCCTGTAGTTCTAACTCTAGGCACTAAGTACGTTATCGAAGGCAAAGCAGAATGGTGGCAAGCTTTCTTAAAAGAAAATGTAACGGTTGTTGCAATGAACGAAGAAGAAGCTGAAGCCCTTACTGGTGAGAAAGATCCCCTACTAGCAGCAGATAAAGCATTAGAGTGGGTTGACTTAGTACTTTGTACTGCGGGTCCTGTTGGTTTATACATGGCTGGCTTTACAGAAGAAAGCATTAAACGCGAAACGGACAAGCCACTTCTTCCAGGTAACATCCCTGAATTCAACCGTTTTGAATACAGCCGCCCAATGATGAAAGCACAATGTACCAAACCAATTAAAGTGTCTTCTCACATTGCCCCTTACATGGGTGGCCCAATGGAGATTAAAAACACTAATGGTGCAGGCGATGCAGCATTATCTGCTTTACTTCATGACATGGCTGCAAATTACTACCATAAAGAGAATGTGCCAAACTCAAGTAAGCACGATGCAGAATATTTAACTTACTCTTCTTTCTCTCAAATTTGTAAGTATTCAAACCGTGCAAGCTACGAAGTATTAACTCAACACTCACCACGTTTATCTAAATCAATGCCTGAACGTGAAGATTGTTTAGAAGAAGCATACTGGGAGCGTTAAGCTAAAACCTTATTGTTCCTTCATAAAAAAATCCGACGCCAAACGTCGGATTTTTTGTATCTGTAATACGACTTTTAACTGGCTATTTAAGTACGGTAAAGCACCTTCACTACATGCCAACCAAATTTAGTTTTTACTAGGTGCGGGACAAGAGTTTCACCACTAAAGCACACTTTATCAAACTGCGGTACCATTTGGCCTTTCTTAAATTCACCTAAATCACCGCCTTTTTTTCCAGAAGGGCAGCTCGAGTATTTCTTTGCTAATACGTGAAATTTAGCGCCTTTTTTAAGCTGCTGAATAATGTCTTCTGCTTGTTCTTTATGTTTAACAAGAATGTGTAGCGCAGCTGCAGTGCTAGCCATGAATACCTCAAAATGATTCTAGATAAATTAGTGTTAATTATATCGTTTATTCGCTATCAATTGATAGTCTCACCTTTAAAAACTGTCTCAAAAAAACTACAATTAGATTCATAAAAATAATCATTTTCAGAAGGCTATTACTTATGAAAAGCAAAGCGAATCAATCGCAAGGTATGCTGCTTTTTAAACTCACGCTAACTCAACGTTTTGCTATTGGTACGTTGAAAGTTCGTGAGATCGTACCTTTTCAAGCGTTGACTTCCATTCCCTACTCGCACCACCACGTATTAGGGACCGCAACCATTCGTGATATGGCAATTCCAATCATTGATATGTCTGCTGCAGTTGGCTTTAGAGCACTTCATCAAGACGAATTTAAAGATTGCTATATTATCATCACCGACTGTATGCGCACTGTCGTTGGCTTTGCAGTAAGAGCAATAGATAAAATTATTGAGTGTGACTGGAAAGCAATTGAATCCTCACCAAAAACGGCGGGGTCTAATGTATTTGTAACAGGCATAACTCGTGTTGAAGATAACATAGTACAGCTGCTTGATGTTGAGCTTCTATTATCAAAAATCTACCCAGAAGATACCTCAAATTTATACCCAATTTTATCTGATGTAGAAAGAGAAAAGCTAAAGCCATTAAATATCTTATTAGTTGATGACTCTTTTGTTGCTCGTAAACAACTGTCAACAGCATTAGATAGCATTAATATCCCTTACCAAGTCGCAATAAACGGATTAGATGCTTATGAAATGCTAAAGAAAGCTTCTGATGAAGGGAATCCATATAATATCGTGGTAAGCGATATTGAAATGCCGGGATTAGATGGCTATGAATTAGCATTTGAAATCCAAAATGACGCTAGATTAAAAGACGCTTATGTGATCCTTCATACTTCCCTATCAAGTGAGATCTGTGTTGAGCAAGCACATCAAGTTGGGGCTCATGAAGCGTTAACGAAATTTGAAGCTACGGAATTAGTTCAAGCCATGCTACGCGGTGCAAATCATAACAATCGACAAGTTGCCTAGTAATACCAATGCCAGTAGTGAACAAGAATTACAGATACAAAAAAACGCGTTACCTTAGCTAGGTTAACGCGTTTTTATTTTCTACTATAAGCAGTTTTTAAAACAAGCTAATCGAAAAACTTAAAAGTATAAACGTATTACAGATACAGCAACACAACCTGGACGGCGACATTTTTCGATTTCGACTTTCACTTCAGTTTCAATTTCTAAGCCACGCTTGATCGGCGTTACCGACATTAGCGTACTTCTTGCTCGAATTCGCTTACCCGCTTTTACAGGATATGGAAAACGTACCTTGTTTAAACCGTAGTTTACGGTCATTTTAGCCGTAGGGAACAGTAAATTATCACTACCTACGTTATCCGTTAGTTTTGACAACATAGACAAAGTTAAAAATCCATGTGCAATCGGTGTTTTAAATGGTGATTCTGCTGATGCTCTTTCTGGATCAGTATGGATCCATTGCATATCCTCAGTGACTGCACCAAAACTATTAATGCGTTCTTGATCCATCATTGACCAATCGCCAATATGGATTTCTTCGCCCAAACGAGCGGTTAACTCTTCAAATACAGCTTGAGTATCTAAGTTCATTTCAATTGGCTCAGGTTGAACAGCCGCGCTTTGCTGCTCATTAACAGCGCGCTTATGCTCTTTAACCCACGAAATAATGTGAATGTTGTTGGCTTTATTTAAAAATTCAATCCAGTAATCTTTAATGGTTGGTGACATCCAATCTTTTAATTCAAAGGGATGTTTCGCCAGATATTCACGCTTATGCTTTAGAAAATCGACAACCTTCATAGAGAAACCTTATTTGATATCTAATCGTAAAAACAATGTTTAAGTGCCATGTATATAATTGTGTTACAGGTCACGTTTTTTTGCAAACATTTTCCGAGCATACAAGCGTTCGCTGAGTTGCGATAAAGATTTGAAATTCATATAGATAGACCAATATGCACAGTGTACAATTAATTTCAAAAATCAGACCTATCTTCTACTTTATAAAGAGAAATCCGTACTTGCACTTTTTTCACAGACAAAAAAAAGAGCATAGCTATATACTCTTTTTGCTCTATTCATTCATTTCTATTAGCGTGATTAGGAGCCTCTAGCTCTAATAAACTAACCTCTATAGTAGCGTTGCGGTACAAACGGCATTTTCTCTACCGTCATTGCTAATTTTTTACCACGAACCTCTGCGAACACTTCTGTACCAATAATGGCTAGATCTGCTCTTACATACCCCATAGAAACTGGCTTTCCTGCTGTTGGACCTGCGGTACCTGAGGTCACAATGCCAATCTCATTATCAGCCGCATCAAATAACTTACAACCTTCACGTACTGGCGCTTTACTCTGTCCCACTAAACCAACACGTTTACGATTAACATCTTTCGTTTCAATCTGCTTTAAAATGATATCCGCACCAGGGAACCCACCTGCACGCTCGCCGTTTGAACGACGATTTTTGCTGATACCCCACAGCAAACTTGCTTCTACTGGCGTCGTTGTTGTATCTAAATCATGACCATATAAGCATAAGCCACATTCAAGACGCAGCGAATCTCGCGCTCCAAGTCCGATCCACTCCACTTCTTCAAAAGAAGTTAACGCAGTCGCAAGCATTTCGGCTTTATCATTTGGTACTGAGATTTCGTAGCCATCTTCACCTGTGTAACCAGAGCGACTGATGTAACACTCAATGCCATTAATCTCAATAACTGCTGTATCCATAAACAACATAGAAGCAACTGACGGTTGAAGTCGAGATAATACATCAGCCGCTTGTGGGCCTTGTAATGCCAATAAAGCACGATCGTCAATCACTTCAAGCTCAACACCTTCAGGAAGATTTGCTTGTAGATGCGCAATGTCTTGTTCTTTGCACGCGGCATTCACGACCACGAACAGATAATCGCCAAAATTAGCCACCATCAAGTCATCCATAATACCGCCCACATCATTAGTGAAAAATGCATAGCGTTGTTTTTGAGGAGGAAGATCAATAATATCAACAGGTACTAGTGCTTCTAGTGCAGCAGCAGCCCCTTCACCTTTTAAGCGAAGCTGCCCCATATGCGATACATCAAAAAGGCCAACGGCATCACGAGTATGAAGATGTTCTTTTTTTACGCCTAGGGGATACTGAACAGGCATTTCATATCCTGCAAAAGGGACCATTTTTGCGCCAGCAGCGACGTGCATATCAAAAAGTGCCGTTTTATTTAGTTGTTCTGACATTCTTCTTTCTCCATTTGCCTGATATTGGCTAAGTGTGTCGGTTATTCTTGGGATCTAGGTTTCTAATAAATAGTGGATTGTGATTCATCGATTGCAGGTTACTTAGCGGTAACCCAGAGGATATGAGCGTCTTTCTCACTGATGGATACCAATACGTGTCCCATACTGGCATCGTAATAAACACTGTCCCCTACCGCTAAATTGACTGGCTCGTAAAATTCACTGTAAAAACAAACCTCACCTTCTAGAACCAATAAAAATTCTTCTCCGTCATGGCGGACCCATTCGGCATAAGCATCAAAGTCTCTTGCACGAATACGACTTTTAAATGGCATCATCCTTTTATTGGATAATTGTGTTGCCAATAATTCATGCTCATAGGTCGCCGTTGGGTGAGGCTTACCTTGCTGCGAAAGCGTTATATCTCGACGCCCTACCGCCCCTTTTTGTTTCGGCGGCTCAAATATTTGAGGAATATCGATATCCAAGCCGCTCGCCAATTTTTGCAGGGCCTGAAATGTCGGTGAAATCTGTTCGTTTTCAATTTTTGATAACGTAGAGCGAGCAAGTCCAGTTCGTTTACTCGCCTCTTCTAATGTTAATCCAAGTTGAATTCGGATGTCTTTTAATCGCTTACCAAGATCAAGCGGTGCAATCGATTGCTCTTCGTTATTTTTCTCAACTTTAACGATTTTTGCTTCTGCCATAACATTCTGAGGATTACTCAAACGGCGCTCCTTGCTCATTAAGTATTCAATCTACCTTTGTAATACTCATCTTATCAGGAGAAAATTGCGAGATAAAAAGCAACAAGAATGCTGAAAAAGTGCGCTAGGTAGCAAAATGGGAAACAAAGTTTCTTATTGGAAACTTGACGGTTGAATGTTGCATTTCACACTTGTATGTTTACCAGATGTAATCTAATGGTCGTTATTAATACAGATAACACCTTGTTGAGTTCCACTTAATATAATTCGCTTAAGACAATTCACACTGGAGAAGTATCATGGAAAAAGATCTTAAATTTACAGCAAGCCACGAATGGGTTCGTGATAATGGTGATGGTACAGTAACCGTTGGTATCTCAAACCACGCTCAAGGACTACTTGGTGATGTTGTATTTGTTGACCTACCTGATGTAGATGACGAAGTAACGGCAGAAGAAAACTTCTCTTTAGTTGAATCAGTAAAAGCAGCGTCTGATATCTATGCACCTGTTTCTGGTGTGATTGTTGAAATCAATGAAGAGCTAGAAGACAGTCCAGAACTTGTTAATGAAGAACCGTATGAAGGTGGTTGGATTGCTAAAATTAAACTGTCTGATGAAGGTCAATTAGAAAGCCTAATTCCGGGCGATCAATACCTTGAAAGCATCGAAGAAGAATAAAAATAATTTAAAGGATTAAGATCATGAGTCAGCTTCTTCAACAATTAGGCACGGATAACGAGTTTATTCGCCGCCACAATGGTCCCGCTTCTTCACAGCATCAACATATGCTCAATACGGTTGGCGCTGAAACACTAGAAAAATTAATCGAAGAAACCGTACCAAGCTCAATTCGTTTACCTCAGCCAATGCAGTTACCTCACGGCCTTTCTGAAAATGCCATGCTTGCTGAGTTAAAACAGATCGCTCAACAAAACACGCTCAATACAAGTTACATCGGCCAAGGCTATTACAACACGCACACACCGAATGTGATTTTGCGTAATGTATTAGAAAACCCAGGTTGGTATACCGCGTATACACCTTACCAACCAGAGATATCTCAAGGTCGTTTAGAAGCGCTATTAAATTACCAACAAATGGTGATGGATTTAACCGGCCTTGATATTGCCAATGCCTCTTTACTTGATGAAGCAACGGCGGCTGCAGAAGCAATGACGCTATGTAAACGCGGTGGAAAGAGCAAGAGTAATACCTTCTTTGTGGCAGATGATGTTCACCCACAAACACTAGCGGTGATTAAAACTCGTGCCGAATTCATTGGTTTTGACGTTGTTGTTGATACTGACTCAAACTTAGATTCACATGATGTGTTTGGTGCCCTACTTCAATACCCTGGCACAACGGGTGAAGTAAAAGACTTATCAACACTGATTGAACAAGCTCAAGCGAAAAAAACCTTAGTTATTGTAGCTACTGACCTTCTTGCTTCTGTGCTTCTTAAACCAGTGGGTGAAATGGGTGCAGATATTGCGATTGGTAGTGCACAGCGCTTTGGCGTACCAATGGGATACGGCGGCCCACACGCAGCATTCATGGCTACGCGCGAAAAACTAAAACGCTCAATGCCGGGGCGTATCATTGGTGTATCAGTTGATTCAAAAGGCAACCAAGCACTGCGTATGGCAATGCAAACTCGTGAGCAACACATTCGTCGTGAGAAAGCGACATCAAACATTTGTACGGCTCAAGCGCTGCTTGCAAACATGGCTTCTTTCTACGCGGTTTACCACGGTCCTGAAGGTTTAAAAACCATTGCTCGTCGTGTACACCATTTCACGGCTATTGTTGCAAAAGCACTTCAATCAGCAGGGTTTGAGCTAGCGCATCAAAGCTTCTTTGATACGTTAACCGTTAAAACTGAGCAACAAACAGACATCCTTTACACTAAAGCATTAGCAGCAAGCATCAATTTACGTAAGTTTGATACTCAGCTTGGTATTAGCTTTGATGAAACCACCACGGTTTCTGATTTAGTTGCACTACTAACAGTATTTGGTGTTGATAATGCAGAGTGTGATACGCTTTCTAATGAAGTCGGTGCAGATGAGTTTGCTGCTATCCCTGAAGCGTGTCGTCGTACTTCTTCATTCTTAACCCACCCAGTGTTCAACACGCACCACAGCGAAACACAAATGTTGCGTTACTTGAAAAAACTGGAAAACAAAGATTTCTCATTAACTCACGGTATGATCCCGCTTGGATCTTGTACCATGAAGTTAAACGCTGTGGCTGAAATGCTTCCGGTAACATGGCCTGAATTTGGTGGTATTCACCCATTCGCACCATTAAACCAAGCCGCAGGCTACACAACGTTAGCAACATCATTAAAATCAATGCTGTGTGAAATTACAGGCTACGATGAATTTTCTCTACAGCCTAACTCTGGTGCTTCTGGTGAATACGCAGGTCTAATTGCCATTCAGCGTTATCATCAAAGCCGTGGTGAAGCTCATCGAAATGTTTGCTTAATCCCAAGCTCTGCACACGGAACTAACCCAGCAACGGCGTCAATGGTGTCAATGAAAGTGGTTGTGGTGAAATGTGATGACAACGGTAACATCGACATGATCGATTTAGCTGAAAAAATCGCTAAACACCAAGAAAACTTATCAAGTATCATGATCACCTATCCTTCTACACATGGTGTATACGAAGAGCAAGTACGCGAAGTATGCGATATGGTTCATGAAGCTGGCGGTCAAGTGTATCTTGATGGTGCCAACATGAATGCACAGGTTGGTTTAACAAGTCCGGGCTTTATTGGCTCTGATGTCTCTCATCTAAACTTGCACAAAACCTTCTGTATTCCACATGGTGGCGGTGGTCCGGGTATGGGGCCTATTGGTGTTAAATCTCACCTAGCACCTTTCCTACCGGGTCACTCTGAAAACGGCGTTCAAGGGTCAGATTACGCGGTTTCTGCAGCGGATCTAGGCAGTGCCTCTATTCTTCCTATCTCATGGGCATACATTGCTATGATGGGTGAAGTCGGCCTAACTGAAGCGACTAAAGTGGCGATATTAAATGCCAACTACGTAATGGAGCGTTTACGTCCGCACTACCCTGTTCTGTACCGTGGTACCAATGGCCGCATTGCTCATGAATGTATTATTGATATCCGTCCGCTTAAAGAAGCAACAGGTATTAGTGAAGAAGACATTGCAAAACGTTTGATGGACTTTGGTTTCCATGCGCCAACCATGTCATTCCCAGTGGCGGGCACGTTAATGATTGAGCCAACAGAATCTGAAGACTTAGCAGAGCTTGATCGCTTCTGTGAGGCAATGATTGCGATTCGTGAAGAGATGAATAAAGTTGAGCAAGGCGAATGGCCGCTAGACAATAACCCACTTGTTAATGCACCACACACACAAGTCGATTTGATGTCTGATAGCTGGGAGCATCCATATACTCGTGAAGTGGCGTGTTTTCCATCAAGTCAAGCAAAAGCCTCTAAATACTGGCCAACAGTTAACCGTGTAGACAATGTGTATGGTGATCGAAACTTGATTTGTTCTTGTCCAAGTATTGATAATTATGCAGAATAATATTCTGTAGTTATAAGAAAAACCAGTACAAACAAACGGCGGGCCACTTGGTTCGCCTTTTTTTATATCTAAAAAAGTTATTAATCAAATGGTTAGAATGAAAAATAGATTAAAATATTTATTAAAAAAATGACTAAGAGCACAAACAAAAGCTAGTAACCTGATAATCTCTGTGTAAGAATTTGCCGCTTTTAAAAAAGCACATATAATTAAAATTAAGCGTTTCTCTCTTTTATTGGCTACTGATGGCACAGCATGACTCACCGACTAAATTCGAGCTTGTAAAACCATCACCTATGGGAATAGTTTCATTTGAAAACAAACCTGAACTCAAAACTGTTTAGTTCCGCATTCTTAGCGTTTATCAGATCATCACATCAAAAATTTAAAGCTAGCCACTTAGCTTCTCATTCTTATATTTATGATCTTTCTGCTATTGCACTATTATTACTTCCCTTAACACTCTCTAATGCAATCGCCGTACTTTTGGGCCACACTTTTAATCAGCTCGACTATGCTGCCGCTTCAAATTTATTTTTTCATTTGTCTAACCTATTGATCAATATTTATCCACTCTCATTTTGTGTTATTGCAGGGTATTATTTATCTCATAAGACAACCTTTAGTAGCGCATCATTTATTATTTATTCCGTTACTCTTTTTTATCTACTCTCAATAGAAAGTGGTAGCTTATCGGCGTCTTTTAACTTTCCGAATAATCCATTACTGGCATTACTAAGCGCCTCGATTACCTATTTATATTGCTATCGTTTCAATTTACAGCAGCTTGAACCACAATCTCTCGATTTTTCATCCCGTTTATTCAAGCATGTTTTCCATTTCTTTCTCTTTACTAGTTCAGCCTTATTTTTGTCTAAAATAATGGCTAAATTAGTCACTTATTTTACTGCATTGATTGGCAGTATGAATGCCGATCCTTTAACTTTCTCTGGCGGGATCGTATATCAAACGATACTCGGACTACTGGGGGCAATTGGTATTAATGGTCATAATATGCTGTTTACGATTAAACAGACTATCTATGCCGATACACAACAAAACATGGCGGAATGGGCTGCAGGTGAAGCTTCCCTTAATATTATTAACCAGGGCTTTTACGATGCTTTTTTATCGATGGGAGGATCAGGTAATACGATAAGCTTACTATTATGTATCTTGCTATTTTCTAAAGAGAAAAACCATATCATGCTTGCCCTAACCGCCTTGCCTTTGGTTATGTTCAATATCAATGAAGTTCTTTTATTTGGCTTACCTATTATCTTTAATCCATTGCTAATTGTGCCATTCGTCGCTCTGCCTATAATCAGTTTTTTAATGACTTATTTAGCGATCTTCTCAGGTATCATCTCACCTGTCACCAATATCGTTGACTGGATGACACCTCCATTATTTAGTGGCTATATTGCTATGGGAGATAATATTGAAGGCACCCTACTACAGCTTGTCATTATTATTACTGGTATATTTGTTTACCGCCCATTCTACCTTGCGTTTGCCGGTAAATATGCGCTGCATAATAAATCTTCGATTACAAATGCCTCAGTAGAGAAATCAATATTTCAGCACTTATTAACCAATGTAAGAACGTCTGCAGCAAGCAGCTTAGTGCACTCATCTGCTCAAAAACGTTTATCTCAAATGCTTCATAAAGATGGCTTTGTAATGTACTACCAGTTATTACAACCGATTGTGAAAAAAGACGCCATTTCATTTGAAGCCTTATTACGCTATCAAGACAGTGCTGGAAATATCTGTCCTCCAACCTTTATTAGTGATTTTCAACTGCTAAAAATGATGCCTACACTAGACAAGTTAGTTATTGATAAAGTCTTGGCAGATATGCAAAAAATGCCCCTTTCTCAAAATCAACGTATTGCCATCAATATTTCTGTTGCTTCAATAGAAGAAGAGGGATTTGCAGAGCATTTGATCAGCAGATTAGAGTACTTTTCTATCCCGCCACAATGGTTAGAAGTTGAAATTACCGAAGAAGCTATTTTAAATAACAGTGATAATCTACTGAGTACCTTAGAAATTTTAAGATCGTACGGAATAAAGATTGCTATGGATGACTTTGGAACGGGTTACGCCTCGTTTCCTCATCTATTAAAATACCCATTTGATAAGATCAAATTAGATCGCTCTTTATTACTAGACGCAACTACGCCAAAAGGAAAGCAGCTTTATCAATTAATTACCAAGATGGGACATATTGCTGAGTGTGACGTTGTTGCTGAAGGCATTGAAACAGAAGAAGAGTTTAAGTTTGTTGCCGACTGTGGAGTTGATAAAATCCAGGGCTTCCTTATCTCAAGGCCTATGCCCCTATCTGATGTTCAGAAATTATTAAAACTACAAGACCGAATTCAGTCATAGAGCTGATAAAGGGGATAAGGACAGTCCCCTTTACCACATCACCAACACTGCCGCGATAGCAATTAAAAGCAACGCCAGCATATCTTTACGCTTAATCCCCTCTTTTAACCAAAAGAAAGAAATCAACATAGTAAAGAATACTTCCACTTGGCCTAGTGTTTTAACTAAAGGAACGGTTTGCAGTGACATAGCGCTAAACCAGCCAAGGGAGCCAATAAAGCTTGCTATGCTAGTCATTACCACCAATTTAGGTTTGGTAAACATCGTTATTAATGTCTTACGATCTTTAGCTAACATGTAACCCACAAGTAATATTGTTTGTAAACAAATCACCAGCAACAACACCCAAGCTGCGCGATGTGGAAACGGTAAGTCGATGGTAAGGCTCGCCTCACGTACCCAGAGTGACGTTAAAGCAAAAGAAGTACTGCACGCGAGTCCAATTAATGCGGTTTTTAGAGAAATACTTTTTATTCCATTTGGACAACTCAACATAAAGACCGCAATGGCTCCCACAGCCACGCCGGCCCAGCCTAATAGTGATAATGAGGTACCAAAGAAAAGAACACCTAAAAACGCAGCAACAGGCGCTTCACTTTTTGCAAGACCAGCACCAATCGCAAAGTTTTTCTGTTTAAACAACACCACCATTAGCCCCGTCGCGACTATTTGCATGATGGATGAACCAATAATGTAGAGATAAGAATGCGATGTAAACGTCGGAATAGAGACAGGATCATAATAATACAGAGCAAACAAATAGAGCACAGCTAACGGACCTGCCCACAAGAAACGTGACAAGGTAACGCCAGTCACGTTCATTTCTTTGCTTAATCGACTTTGAAACGCATTGCGCCATGATTGGCTAAATGCTGCCAATAACGTAAATAATATCCAGCTCACAATAATCCTTTATAAACCATCCTTGTGACTACATAGTACCTTAGCTTTCGTTAATGTTCTTATGTTTCAAGTATTGATTATTTATTGCTGCCTATTACCCACTCTCAAGCACATTAAACCCAACTTATTTTATCAATAATCTAGTATAACGCGTCAAATATTTAGTGTTGTTGCGATCGTTTCTGATACCTGAAATTATAAAAAAAGCCTGATACTAACCATTGAGTATCAGGCTTAAATCGTTACTGAATAACAGTATTTTATTATTCAGAATTCGTGGTTATTACATCACACACCTGCGGTCATGTGCATTCCATAAAACACGCCGCGTCCCATTAATTCTGATAACAAAATTAATACGAAGGCAATGCTCATTGGTCCCGCCGTTATCGCTTTATTACGAATAACAGGTGCAATCCATAATAGGAGGCCTAATGATAAAAGCACTAAACGTGTCGTTTGAATAGACGCATACTCAGGGACAACAGCCAATGCTGATGTTGCGCTTGTTTGCACTTCACCAAGATGTACAGACAGTAGCATTACGCTAATAACCACAGCAAATAAACCAATAAGCCCCATGACTGACAATGCTTTGTCTGTGCATGCTTTATTGTTATTCGATAGTGCAAGCAGTGTGTGCGCTAAAGCAAAACCACTCACGACCATTGTTAAAATAAAGGCCGCAGGAGTTAAGCTTGTGTACCACGTTGGCACGGTATCAATCATGTAAACCATGATCATTGAGTACATAAATACGACACCAATGATCATTGCGCCAATAAGTAAACCTTTACGCAGGGCTTGATTGCCTTTGTTTAATACAGACAGTAACCAAAATAATCCCCCCAATGCAAAGAATCCGCAGCCTGATGCTATTTCATTTGATAGCCATGAGCTACCCAGCATGTTAAGCGCGTTCATTGCTCGAAAAGGGCTGCCTAAGTGCATCACAGAGGCAAGAAAACCCAATCCCATGATAGCCCAAAGTCCAAACATGGCTTTATGAAGACGATCTTCAGCGTCCGAAGACAGTTGCTTTGTTAACAATAATGTTGCTAGCACTAAAAATGCACCAACAGAGGTTTGCGCTAAAACTGTAAATACAATTAGCGGCCATTCATGCCATGCCATATTACACTTCCTTTGGGTTTGCCAAGTAGCCTGTGGTATCTCCACAAGGACGAGCATGGCGGTTTGGTTTGATGATAATGTTAGGTTGAGTCAGTGATGCCTTTGGTAATGGGGCAACTTCAGAAACTTCACCATATTTTTCACGCAACTCGTCCATTGGACCAAATTCAAGAGCTCGTAATGGGCAAGAGTCAACACAGATTGGTTGTAGGCCTTCAGCCACTCGCTCATAACAGCCATCACACTTGGTCATGTGGCCTTTTTCTGCGTTGTATTGTGGTGCGCCGTAAGGACACGCCATACCACAATACTGACAGCCGATGCATTTTTCAGTATCAACAACAACAAAGCCATCTTCTTCACGCTTATGCATTGCCCCACTTGGGCACACTTTAGTACACGCAGGTTTTGTACAATGATTACACGCCATTGATACGTAATAAGAAAATACATCTTGGCGCCATGTGCCGTTATCTTCTACCCAGTTGCCACCGGCGTATTCATATACTCGACGAAAGTTAACACCAACATCTAAGTCTTTGTTGTCTTTACAAGAAAGCTGACAAGTTTTACAACCAGTACACTTGCTCGAGTCAATATAAAATCCGTATTGTTTCATGTTTTACCTTTATGCCTTCTTTACCGGTTGTACTTCAACTAAGTTAGTATGCTGAGGGTTACCCTTAGCCAGTGGACTTGGACGTTGTGAGGTTAATACGTTGATACAACCGCCTTTATCTACTTTATGTTTATCTGGTGCGTACCATGCACCTTCACCCAATGCGACAACACCTGGTAAAATACGCGGGGTCACTTTTGCTGGAATGTGCATTTCACCACGTTCGTTGAAAATACGGATTAAATCACCGTTTTTAATATCTCGAGATTGTGCATCAATTGGGTTAATCCACATTTCTTGACGAGCCGCTTCTTTAATAATATCTACGTTTCCATAAGTGGAATGACAGCGTGCTTTATAGTGGAACCCTGTTAGTTGAAGTGGGTATTGCTCACGTTTTTTCGAATCCCAACCATCAAATGTTGATACATAAATTGGTAATGGGTGAATCACTTCATCTTCTTGCAGTTCCCATGTCGCTGCTAAATGCGCTAAACGCTCAGAATAAATTTCAATTTTCCCTGATGGCGTTGTCAGCGGGTTCTTCTCTGGGTTTTCACGGAAATCTTTATATGCGACAAAGTGATCATTTGGATCACGACGCTTGTAGATACCCATTTTACGCATGGTTTCAAAATCTGGCAGCGTTGGATCTTGCTCACGAGTTAAGGCGTATAAGTGACGCAGCCAACCTTCTTGATCTCGACCTTCTGTAAACTGCTCACCAACGCCCATACGTGCTGAGATCTCAGAACAAATCTCATAAATACCTTTGGCTTCAAACTGTGGCTCAATCGCTTTATCTGCAAAAATAAAGTAAGGCATATTTGCAGCCTTAGTGTCCATACAGAAATCAGCCTGCTCTGAAGTTGTTAGATCTGGCAGTACGATATCGGCGTATTTCGCAGAAGACGTCATGTGGTTATCTATAACGACAATAAGCTCACATGCGCTGTCATCTTGCAGAACTTCATGTGTTTTATTGATGTCTGAGTGTTGGTTTATTAAACAGTTACCTGCGTAGTTCCAGATCATTTTGATTGGTGAACGCAGTTTTTCTACGCCTCGAACACCATCACGAAGATCCGTCATTTCTGTGCCGCGTACGATCGCATCTGTCCATAAAAACATTGGAATAGATGCCGCTATCGGGTTAGACAATGTTGGGAAGCGCACAAAGGGGATGTTGTAATCTGATTCACGAGCGCCTGTACCACCACCATTAATACCAACATTTCCGGTAAGTAACGCTAGCATTGCAATAGCACGTGATGCGATTTCGCCATTAGCCGTACGCTGCAAACCCCAGCCCTGGAATACAGCACAAGGTTTAGTTGAGCCAATTTCACGCGCGGCTTTAATGATAATGTCCGTTGGAATTCCTGTGATCTGAGCTGCCCACTCTGGTGTTTTTTCAATGCCATCAGGGCCATCACCAAGAATGTACGATTTGTAATCACTTTTTGCTGGCGCAGAGGCTGGCAGGGTTTTCTCATCGTAGCCTACACAGTAGGTATCAAGAAACGGCTGATCAACTAAGTCTTCTTTGATCATGACATGGGCCATTGCTGCTATAAATGCCGCATCAGTACCTGGACGAATTGGGATCCATTGATCTTCACGTCCTCCCGCTGTATCTGTGTAGCGAGGGTCAATCATGATCATTCTTGCATTAGAACGCGCTTTTGACTCCATTAAGTGATGGATCTGCCCACCACCTGACATACGAGTTTCTGCTGGGTTGTTACCAAATTGAACAATAAGCTTGGTATTTTCTAAATCTGAGAATGAGTTACCTGCACCCCAGCCACCATAGGTATAATTCAACCCTTCTTTGATTTGTGCGGTTGAGTAGTCGCCGTAGTGATTTAAATAACCACCACTTAAATTCATCATTCGGGCAATAAGAGAACCCGCTGGTGGCCACGATTTGGTTACTGTGCCACCTAATGTTCCCGTGCCATAGTTTAAGTAAATCGCTTCATTACCATGTTCTTTAATGATTCGCTTCATGTTATTGGCAATTTCGTCATAAGCTTCTTCCCACGAAATACGCTTAAATTTGCCTTCTCCACGAGCCCCAACACGCTTCATTGGGTATTTTAATCGGTCAGGATTGTACACTCGGCGACGCATTGAACGACCACGCAAACATGCACGCACTTGATGATTTCCGTATTCATCATCACCGGTGTTATCGGTTTCAACCCATTTTATTTCACCATCTACAACATGCATACGTAAAGGGCAACGGCTGCCACAGTTTACCGTACAAGCACTCCAGACAATTTTTTCATCTGTAGCTTGCTTTGTTGCTGCTGCAACAGGAGACGATTTAAAAGGTAATGTGATCGCGCTTGCTGTTGCTGCTAATCCGCCAACGGCACCAGATGATTTAATAAAATCACGCCTTGTTAGCCCTGTAGAAATCAAAGTTTTTAGTGTTTTTTTCATCAAAATAACTTCTATAAGATAGTAAAAAATAAGCACCTGCTTTTGTTGCACACCTTTTACCCCTTAAGTGATATACAAAACATTGCTTTTAATCAATTATTTAGTCATTTTTCAATATACTTTTCATTATTTAGTAAAAAACATGCGCTAACTGACACTTTTAAAGTTAAATGCACCATATAGAAAAGAAATTCATATAACTCTTTTTATTTATTTCTATTGGCTCATACTCTGTAATTGTGTTATTTATTGCGCCTTAAATTACAAACACAATGAAACAAAAAAATGCAAAATGAACCAACCGTTTTTCGACTACTTGGCGGGCTACTTTTTAACTCTCCGAGCTCAGAAATAGTACAGAAGACTTTAAATTCAACATCTACACTCGACAACACTGTTTTTAATAATTTGTTAGCTCTGATAAAGAGCAGTGATATTGATATGCTAGACGCTGATTTTTTTCAATTATTACAAGGCAGCGGTGATATGCCATCACCACCTTGGGGCTCTGCTTACTTGGATAAAGAAAATGCCTTATTTGGTACTTCGACTCTTGAGCTTCGTGAATTCATGCGCAGCAAAGCATTGGCTTGTGATACAGGTGTACGAGAGCCAGAAGACCACATTGGGTTAATGTTTATGCTTGTCTCTTTATTGTTAGAGCAAGAAGACATTAATGGTGCTAACCAATTATTGAGTGAACATTTAATGCCATTTGCCCCAACGATGCTAAATCTGATGCGAATTCACGCTGAAACGGATTTTTATCGCCAATTAGCTGAAATATCACTAGGGTGGCTAGAATGCTACTGCGAAGAACAATGTCTCACGGTACTAGAGCGTCGTAATTATTGGCAAGAGACAATATAAATGAAATTACATCGTGATGAATTAATAGAGGTTGATAACCGTCGTCGCGGTTTTTTTAAGGCGGTTTCTCGAGGGGTGACACAATCAATAGAAGAAACTGGATCTTCTAAAGTAAATGCTGGACGCCCTCTTGGTGCTGTTGAATCATCACTGTTTGAACGCATGTGCAACCTTTGCTCTGAATGTGTGACTATTTGCCCACAAGGTATTATTGCAATGACGGCGAATGGACCACAAATGGATTTAAGTCTAAATCATTGCACCTTCTGCCAAGCATGCATTGAAGCTTGTCCAACGCAGGCTCTTAATCTACTCAATAACAAAGATACAGGATGGAGACCTAAGTTTAGTCATAGTTGCAATGCTCGATTATTTGATAATTGCCAAGAATGCAAAGACGATTGCCCTAATAATGCCATCATGATAGAAACCAATCATCTGCCAACACTTAGCAACTCATGTAATGGGTGTGGTGAATGCGTTGCTAGTTGTTATATTGGTGCAATTTCTTTAATCGCAAATACTAATTGATTGTTGACAATTATAAGAAAGATAAACAAAAAATCAGAGCAAGCCACTGACCACCCCACTCAATTAAGCTTGCTTTATTTTTTCAACTCTTAATCAAAATACACTTACCACCTATTTTATAACTCCTCTCTCTATACTCCGTATACCGTTATTAATACCAATTGTAGTGAATAGCTGATCATCCTAACTGGTTAACATACTCGATAACCGACATCTGCTAATAATATACCGCAGTGCATAAACCTTTCACGTTTAGTAAAAATGCCTACGGATAGAATTTATTTATCTTATCAATCCTTATCTTTCATTTTTGAAATATAAGTTTACTTTTCAACACAAAAATATACACATTAGAGGTTTGACATTTAAGAAAAACCACTAATGGAAAGTCAAAATAACAACAAAAAACTGACTTTACGCGTCAAAAAATGGACACTTAGCATATTTTAAGCTCAATACCAATAGGCAAAATAGAAGCAAGATCACACTTTTGACATCTTAAGGTGTCCTTAAAATTTCTTCTGGTTAAAATGCAGGAAAATTCAGCCCAGCTATCAATTTGATATTGATATGTGAATTTTTTATGGGTCGATTGAAGGTTTTCATCTAATTATCGCGATTTGATAGTTAACCTTTATTTAACATAAGTAATAACACAATCTATCCATCGTACACTTTTAATAATTAATAAATTTATCTAGATTAAGATAAATAAAAAGAAGAAAAAGCAGTGAGAAAAATAAATAAAATAACAGCCGCTATTACTAGCGTTATGTTCAGTGGGTATCTATACGCCGCTGATGTAAATTTAACGTCTAACATTGTTACTTTTGTTCCAGGTGAAACAAAAGTTCAAAATGGAGATATGGTTTCTTTTAATGGCGACTGTTTTGTTGCTAAAAACAACCCTGGCGTGTGGGAATCTCCAACTGCAGATTCATGGTTCTGGGATGTCGCTGTATGCTCAGGCGAACCTGGTCCAGATCCTGACCCAACTCCAGATCCAGAACCGACACCAGATCCTGATCCAACTCCAGACCCTGATCCAACGCCAGATCCAGATTTAGGCGATGTTATTCCATTTATCCCTGGTAAAACTCAAGTTTCAAATGGCGATGTGGTTTCATACGAGAACCAATGTTTTATCGCTCAAAACAACCCAGGTGTTTGGGAAACGCCAAGCGCAAGTTCGTGGTTCTGGTCACTAACTGAATGTTCTGACGAACCAGGCGAGCCTGAGCCAGAACCAGAAGAAACAGAACTGTCTATTCTTGCACCAACAGCTGGTCAAGTTGTTCAAGCAAATGAGATGATTGCTATCAATGCACATGTTGATGGTAACCAAGCAGCTAAAGTTGAGTTTTGGGTAAACAACACAAAACTAGCTGAAAAAGCAGTTAACGAGAACAACACTCAGTACTCTCACGCTTGGACTCCAGTTGAAGCAGGCAATGCGGTAGTTAACGTATTTGTATTCGATAAAAATAACCAAAAAATCGAACAAAAATCAGTATCTGTTGTTGTAGAAGCTGAAGTAACTGAAGATTTCGTTGCACCTGTAGTTAAGTTTGTTACTCCAACAAACGGCTCGGCAATCAACGTAACTGAAAGCGTTGCTATTTCTGTTAATGCTACAGATGCAGATAACGACTTGACAACACTGGTTGTTACTGCAAACAACAAAGAAATCTGTTCGTTTGATGCTGCTAATACCAACACTTTTGCGTGTGATTTTCAGCCTACTCAAGCTGGTAACGTAACACTGAAAGCTATCGCTACTGATGCTCAAGATCTTTCATCTACAGCAAGTGTAAAAATCACTGTTGAAGAAGATGTGGTTGAGCCACCTGTAGAGCCGCCTGTAACTCCAGGTGACTTATGTAAAGACTTTAATGTTTACCCTGACTGGACACGTGGTGATCACGCGACTGGCGGTGACATCATGGTTAATAAAAACATCGCTTATTCTGCGATCTACTGGACTAAATCTGTTCCTGGTAGCGATGATTCATGGGCACTTCACCTAAATTGTGATGGTACAGAACCGGGTACAGCACCGCTTCTTTCTCTACCAAACCCAATGGATCCAGTTCGTCTAGAAGTCGCTGGTTGGCCAAACACATTAGTAGTTGCTAGCCCATCGTCTGCGGCACCAGCAATGCTAACTATTGACGCTAGCAACAGTGCTGATTTAGCTGATTTTGATAAGCTAACAAGTACGTTTGTATCTATCATTAATGAAGCTGCACAAGCTGGCTCTGCATCAATCATCATCAACACTGATGTTCTTGATCAAGCAACGCAAGATAAAGCATTATCTTCAAACAGCATTGCGGTTAAAGAAGCGCTAACTAAAGCGATGGATATCACTGGCAACAAGATTGACATCGACGATATCAACGTGCTTAGCAATGACTTGAAAGGCTGGGCTACTGCGCACCACCTAATCATCTCTACGCTAGCACCAGAAGCAAACTACGGTTGGTCTCTAAATATTGGTGATTTCGCGTTTGATACTCACTCTGGCAGACAATCTGTTTGGGATGAAGCATCTAACTACAGCGCTGATCTACTAGACAAACTAGAGTTGTTCAAAGCAGATGTTGCAACTAAAGCTGATTTCATTGCGTTCACTAAGTCAAGCTCAACAGCAGCTCTAACTAGCGACCAATGGCATAATGCTCTAGAGTACGTTAAGCAAGTTTCTGATTTTGTTAAAACACCTGTAATGCTAAACAATATCCCTACAGATCAAGCTTCTGCTTATTTCATGGGTGATAATGCAAGCAAACCACAAGTGCGTAAAGCTGCATTCAGCAACGTATTTGCTATCGTATTTGATAAAGATACAGCAAAACTAACTGCTGAAATCGAAGAATACAAAAAAGCTAAAATGCCACTGTACTATGTTGGTGAATCAACAGAAAATGGCCAATTAACTATCATTGATGCGTTAAACCGTGAATTGGCTGACGCTGAAGATACAATGAACAACACTGCATTCTTGTACGAAACGCCTCAATCACAATGGGTTCCGTCTACTGTTTATAAGTGGACTGACTTCATGACTGGTCTGAACGCGATGCATAATGTTGGTGTTGCTGGTAACAAGTTCTGGCTACTAGATGAAAACGTTGATGATGTAACTAACATCAAATACGCGAAAGTAGCGATTGCTGCGTTCTTAGCACAGAGTATGCAAGAAACGATTCGTTACAACGCATGTGATGAGAACAACTGGGCTGAAATTAGATACGGTGCAGCGACAGATTACCCAATGTCAGCGAGCTGTGGTCAACTTGGCCAAATGTATGCTGATTACGGTGTAAACCCTGAGTCTGGTTTGGATCACGCTTACTCTTGTCCTCGTGATAACAAAATGGAAGTAAGTGCACTAACTCACGCTAAATGGTACGGTGCTCCAGCTCCAGTATTTGCTGCTCCAAATGCAGTACTAGAAGAGCGTGGTCTGCTTGTTAACGGTAGCGTTGGTCGTTGGACTAACAGCGGTCACTGTAATGACGTACCTACTTCTGTAGATACATCTAAGCAAGTATGGGAACGTGATACATGTAAAACATACGTAGATCAAAAAGCAGGTAGCTTTATTTGGGATGGCAGCAGCCAAGCTGATGTTGAAGGTTGTGGTTGGTGGGGCCGTGGTGTAATTCAAACTACTGGTCGTCAAAACTTCGGTACACTTAACCACTACTTAGGTCGTTCACACGTTGACCCTGAGACAATTGGTAAAACAATTGATGGTGTTGTAGTTGAAGCGCCACCAGAGAACCCGTTATACGCTGAGTTAGATTTCTGTTCAAACCCAGGCTTAATCTGTAGCTCTGAAGAGAACAAAGAAATCAAGTGGATTGCAGGTCTATTCTACTGGGTTACTTCAGTACAAGCATACCCTGATGAGTCTGGTCAATACGGTAACTGGAACTACCACAACGAGCTTAAGAAGTATGTTGATAGCGGTATGAAAGGCACTGAGTTTATCGATGATGTATCTGGTATCGTAAACCGTGGTTGTCCTGATTTAGTGTGTTCTACTGGTGAAGTTCATAACGTTAAAGAACGTCGTGCTAACTTTAAACTGGTTCTAGAGCAACTAGGTCTAAACCCACAATAATTTGGTTACGTTATCTAGATAATTCGTTATCTAACATATCTAAATGAATAAAAACCCTACTTCTCGAAGTAGGGTTCTTTTTTATGCCGGTAATACTAATCCGTAATGAAGCTATTTGTTGATAATTTTCGATGCTATTTCACTGATTGATTTAGCTACCTTTTCACGGTAGTTTTTGCTATTTAATAGCAATACATCATCTTTATTTGTTATGTGCCCTATTTCCAGCAAAATGTAATTTATGTTGCCATTTCCTTTTTCAAAAACATTCACGTTTACACCATTAGACAAAAAAGAGTCTTTAATTGATTGAGAACTAATTAATTTAGGGTTTACAGTCACTGATGCGCCGTGAATATTTTCATCTCGGTTAGATCCTGTATGTATGATGAATACCAGTGCCTTGTTGTCTAAGTTACCTCTGTGATCTCGCTTGATAGTTTCGTCTTGTTCTCTTGTTAATTTTACCTTGTACCTACTCAGCCCCTCTATTTCTGATTTTAGCATGATAGAAAAGTTAAGTGTTTCATCTTTTTCTTGAATATTATTAATTCCTATTGCTCCAGAATCTTTTCCACCATGAGCAGGGTCGATAATTATATACTCAAGTTCATTGTTCAAATTGTTTGCAAACGCCAATGAAAACAATAAAAAAAATGGAACTAATAAAAATAATCTTTTCATTTTTAACCTATAAGTTGTAAATGTGAATTTCTCATATTACAGTGAAATGCTATAATTTAGTTTATAAACCCTCTTTCTTTTATAAAGAAAGAAAAGACCTAAAATTACAAGCTCGAAATACATAAAACTACCACCTTCTTTACTGTTTTGACTATTTCTATTGGGTATTTTATCTATATCTACAATTTCAATTTCAAAATCAGGCTCAATATCACCTAAATAACGAATAGAAACAACACCTTCACTCACACCACCAGTAAATATCAGATTTTTCTTTCCTTTTATATATTGAGAGCTAATGTAAACCTCATAACTCCCATCATTTTCAACTTCCAACTCATCTCCAACAATATAGCTTTTATATTTATTATAATCTGTTGTTACATAATAAGGATTATAAAAAGTAATTGATGAATACTTCACCTCAATAGGTATTTTACCCGTTAACTTTAACGCTTTTTTGTTATCACTTAACTGCATATAAAAACCATCATACTTATTATCTGTCGTAGGATATAAAGCTTGCACTAACTCTGGTTTTACATTTATCTCAACGCTACTGTTTTTATTTTCAGCCATTTGCCTAGTTAGCTCAAGAGAGCTCTCGACCAGGCTACTAAAGAAGGCATTGGCCTTTTTTACTCTATCAGAAAGCGAGGGAATAAAAGGTGATTCTGTATCGCCACTTAATTGCTTTATCGTGTATTGAGCAGGACTAATCTGTCTAATTTGACCATTAGAATAATATTCCCTTACAATTAACATATAATCACCCTCGCCAATTTTAATTCCGTTAGAATCGGCATCAGATCCAATTTTAATGGAAAATTTCTCATCCTGCTCAAAGTTAACTTGATCTAATGATAAGTTTTTCTCTCGTAATGCTTGATTAAAGCCATTATTTTGGGTGTAGACTTGAATTCCGATATAAAGAGCCTTACCTCGAGTTCCTTCAATAAGATAACTAGCATCGCTTTTAATCATCGTGGAACGATATCTTGTCCATGGGTTATCCCCTGCTGTTTTACGTGATAAAGTAATCCAATCCACAAATTCAGGGGTTCCTATTGAAGCTTTATCAATAAAGATTTCCACCGCAAGAGATAAGCTATCATAAAGAAAATCCCCACCTTGAACTCTTATTTCTTTGTCTAAATTTAAAAGATCATTAAAATTGTTTATTTCATTATTAAGTCTAACAATTTCATAACCAATATCATCGTAATTATCATTGGCAAATATAGAACTTGATATTAGAAGAGTATATATTAATATAAATTTACTATTCATAAACTTCCTTTTTATATAAATTAAATGACTACGCGTTAATTAATTGGTTATATATAAATATAACCACCCAAATACAAAGATAGTATATATCGACATGGAAAATTAACATAATAAACGTTCTTAATTAACTTTCTCGATATTAAATGCTAATTAATATATTTGAATCACTAAGTTGAAATGTATTAGTAATACAGATTTGATTTTTACAACTTAAGTACAAGGAGCATTATATGCAATATTTCGACCTTCTCCTAATGGTGAATCACTGAGTATGGCACATCTCAAATAATCCGAATTATCAACATCCAAATTTTTAGGGCAAGATATATGAATAATATTTTGTTTTTCATATACTGTAGATTTCAACTCCCCATCAGAAGATATTTCCAACCCACTATCTGTAAATATTAAATTATCTTTAATGGCTATAGGATATGTATTTGCAGGAGCTGCCCATTGAGTAATTATTTTTCCATTAGAGTCATATTCAATAAATATTTCCGTACCATATATATAATCGGGGCTATTTGGTGGTGGTAACATTGAAACATTCACACTTAATGTCCAACCACAAGCACCATCGTGATATCCTTTTTTATTCCAATAATCAATATCTTTTTTTATTGTTATTTGTGGTGCCTTATTTTCAGGAACCCATATATCTATATCAACATTAGAACTATGATAACAACCTGAAATAATAGAAATTAAACTCATTGTTAATATATTTCTTTTCATATGTTTCTCTCAATTATAAAAAGTAAAATAATATGATGCACTTCAAAATAACTTTAACAACGGTAAAATAAATTATGCTGATTAGATTTATGACCGGTCCGATTCTCTAACCTGAACTTTCAATATAAACACGTTCGACTGTTAAAATTGATGAATCATGGATACATTTCTTTGGATATTTTGAAAGTAAATATACTTATTATTAGCTAATTAAAGTGCGAGGCTTATCTTAGTTTCTGTTCAAATCTCTCACAGGAAGTTGAATCGACAAAGTCAAACCACCATTAGGTTTCACTTCAAAATCACGCACCACTTCAATTAAAAATCCACCATTATCTACTATGAGCTGCTGTTTTTCTGCAGCTAAAAACAGTGCCTCTATCACAGCTATGTATGCGGCTTCAGAATTGAGATAAACCTCTGCACAAAGGTATTTCCCTTCGGGGATACTAAAATCATAAAGTGTAGGATCTACCTGCCAATTTCCTATAACTGTATCAATCTGTTGCCAGCATTTATTAAGCTGTTTCACTGGAGTTACACCAAGAAAACACCTACTTTTATTGCCATAAATCTTAAGCACCGTACCCCAGTCAGGATCATCTACCAGTAGTTTCTTTACGCCTCTCTGAGGGTAATAATTCAACTCGACTGGCATAAACAACGCGAGTTCTGTCTCCAACGAATTTTCTCGTCCGGGATGAGCAACCTTAGCAATAAGTGCAGCAGTTTCATTTGGTTTTGATTCATAGCTCATTTTACGCACTTGCTTAGCTGTCACGCCAAGTTCGCGTTTTAGCGCTTTACCTAATGCTTGTGAGGACGAAAAACCGCAATTATGCGCAATATCCATTACACTGCATGGTGTATCGTTCAGTAACAAATTCAACGCAATTCTTAGACGCATACGAATCAAGTATTGACCCGGAGTTTCATTAAACAATTCACTAAACTGTCGATGAAAATGGTAACGCGAGATTGAACTCTGTTCTGCAACTTGCTGCCATGTACTCTGCACTGCAAGCTCTTTATGCATAACGTTTAACGCCTGCTTAAAGCGTTTTTGCAAATTAGGTGGTAACTGGTCAATTAGTGCTAGCTCAGGAACTAAATTAAATACGTTATACATTGGTTCAGACATAGCTTCCAAAGGATGAATGCAGCTATTATTATCTGTTAAGTAATCCACATCACTGATGTACATGCTTTTATCCATTCTCTAAGTAATTCACAAATTCCCGTAACATTATTAAACGAGCATATCTAGCCGAGACAAAAACACCACGCACATTATTCTCAGCGAGATTGGTAAGCCTTGATCCTATATAACCAGTATTACAAATTTTTTCGAAAAAAAAGTATCCCAAATTGCTGAACTCCTGAATTCCTTATCGAGAAAATGAGATTAAGAGTCATGAATCACCTATGCTATAAGGCTATTAACGATATCGCAAAGCGGATAGTGGCGCTGGTTTACTAAATCAAATAATCTACTTTTATCTCGAGAGAAACTTCAATCAATCACGGTATCATCATTAATCTGTATAACAAAACAGCTAGGTGAATCAAATTAGAGATTAGCGGCATGTTATACACATATTTAGAAGTAGAGATTTGAAAACAGTTAGAATTGAGAGCAAAAAGAGAAGACTAAAAAACCTAATGTGAGGTGCTGATGACTCTGCTAATTTTACTTAACATAAGTAATACCAATCATAGTAAATAACTAACCATCCTAGCTAATTAAAATTCTCGGCAACTGCGTTGGAATTTTTGATTGTGAATAACTACTTATCGAAAAATTCCGGCTCATTTTAGCACCATTTCAAATACTAAAAAGCACAGTTAACAGAATATTAGATACAAAAAAACACGCTATTAAGCGCTGCATTTTCAATAAATTGGAATTTTAAAACAGGAACAATCTCTTGAGGAAGATAAAAAGAGATTGGAGCGTACAGCGGGAATCGAACCCGCATCATCAGCTTGGAAGGCTGAGGTAATAGCCATTATACGATGTACGCACATCGTTGGAACGAGATAGATAATGCCACACTGAGCGCTGAGGTAAAGCACTTTTTTATACTTAACTAATTGATTGCATGATATTTAAGCACAATTTGCAAATTTTAAGCTTTACACGCTATATGGTGGTATAAATAGTAAGCACCGACAGCCTATTTTCTCACTAGGTAGTGTGAGCGATGCTTACTAAAACATTTCTCTCTAATCAGGAGCAGATAGACTTTCAGGATTATCCTCTATCCAACGCTTCAACCATTCTACCTGCTTTTTAGGATCTTCATTTTTTAACTCTTTCCATTTCGCTTGTGCTGATATATTTAACTTCTCTAATTCATGACCCTCTTGAGTCCAAGGTAAATCATTGCCATAAAAACGCTTACTTTTTGGGAGCCTAAGCGCTAGTGGAGAACCTGTAAAATATTTACTCTCTCTCTTATCAATTCCTTCTTGGTACACCCCGAAAAGACGTAATTCAGAAGAATAGATCTCACCACTCTTATCATCTAAGATCGGGCCAAACGGTCTTAATCCTTTTACCTTTTTGCCTGTTGGCGAGATATAGTCCAAATCAAACTTTATTACATACAGCTTTTTAGACCCTATCTGATTGAGAAAAAGTTCAGGAGCTTGCATAACCTCTTTAACAGCCATAGAAGAAAAGGCTAATAACTCACTCTTATATTTCCCATCTATATTTAATTCAGCTTCTTTCGTTTTAATATCACTGTAAGCAGGCTGCGAAGAGTGATAGCCATAATTGATCTTATAGCTAATATCCATTACATGATGAAGAGAGCTAAAGTAACTTGGCCCTTTTCCCTTTGAGTTCGCTTTTATAAGCACTGAGTCTTGCTCTTCAATACTTAACTTTAACTGCATTGTGATCTTATCAAGATTGAAACCAATACTCTTGTAATCTTCACGGTTATCTTTATCTGCTAATAAAGCCACATAAATCGATGCTGGTTGCTCTTTACTCCAATCAAACTGTTGAGAATTAATTAGCTTTTGTTTATCAAACCATTCAAATTTATTCCCTATGTTTAATGCAGCAAGCGATGTGATATTTCCTTCTATATAAGGCTTTTTACCTGCTCCTTTACTACTTTCATTGGCTTTAACAAAGCTCTCAACGAGTAAATCAGCCTCATTAATTACCGCACTTTGATTACCTAACCCATCAAAGAGATATAGCGGTTTAATTGATGTATCAACACTTCCATAGGTATTGTTATCATCAATGCCATAGTGAATATTGCTCATATCGTAAAGCACGCCACCAACGTCCAGTTTTTCTATCGACACTTTATGCTGATTCAGCTTAAAGAAATACGACAGAGCTTTGTATTTACCATCCTGTTTCCATGTATCAAAATTTTCATACCAATAACCAGAAAACAGAGGTTTAAGACCAGGGATTTCATACTCACCAAACCAATAGGTTGGTTCAAATTCAACAGCGGTTAACGTTTGTTTTTCATCTTTATCCGCTGCATAGTCATCACCTAATTGCTGTCTGTAGTATGACGTCAATTCTTTATCTGATGGCCCGCACACGGTTAAATCAGACACCTCTTTTGCTGATAATAAGACTTGATATTGAGGGCCATCAACATCAAGCCAGCCACGATCACAACCATAACTTAATGTTGCTTTAAAGAATTTCTTCGCATCTTCTGAAGCGTCTTTGGTTAATACAACTTGTAACTTAACACGAGTAAATGGCGTAATACGGTTTGTTTTATCTGGTTCTTTCCACTTTGAATAAGGCACCCATGATTTGTCATCATCTCGGTCTTTAAGTACCAATAAACGACTAAAACCAATATCGTCAGGTTTCACGTCTTGAGCTGTATTGTCAAACAACTTAGCAAAATCAACAAAACCATTCTCTTTATCATCCATATACAAACTGGTTTGCACAGGGAACCCGGTATTAAACGTACCTTGAATTTTAGCTCGTTTAACTAAATGTTTCGTTGCTTCATCCAACGTTGCTTTCTTATTCTTATTGGCATATTCCACAAAGAAAGAACGTGCTTGTGATGCGCCAGTTTTATCATCTCTTACTCGGTTCAGCCAATTCTGAGCCATGGTATTGTAAGACGACAAAGGGGCTTCCCAATTATCATTAAGAATATAAGTTTCTATGTAGTCTTGAACTCGATCACTTATGAGTTCTTTTTTATAATCACTATTTGAGCTACTCCCTAGCGATATTCTGGCAAGCAATTCAATTAAACCATTTAACGCCAAAGCTCGAAGTAAGAAGCGTTTTTGTAATTCTTCTGATGTTTTATTCGCCTTTAGAAACGCTTCTACCTCTTCTTTTTTTGTTAACTGCTGTTCAATTTTGACCTTAAATCCACGATACTGTTGCAATACTTCAATGTGAATTTTACCTAACTGGTTTAGCTCATTAACGTTCTTATATTTAGCTTTAAAATCCTTATAAGCCCCTTCTGTTAATATTGAATCTAAAAAGCTTAACCCACTGTCTGCAATAGTAGCACCCTCTTTAATTAACATAACCCCAGCCGCGACAGGGGCGATAGGGGTTAACATTGCCACCCCCATTAAAGAGTTAAATACTGCTGACACTTGCTCTTTTTGATTATTATCTAACCCAACATCAATCGCTTGTTTTGCTTGACGAACTTTCTCTAAGTCAATCATACCCGTTCGGCTAGGAGGTAAAGCTAATGAATACGTTGGAGGCAATAGGCTTATTTCAACACGTCTATCCTCAGCTAACGCTGAATCGTCCCCAGTTTCACTCATAGCAACTTTAGCGTTGCCTGCACTTATTGGTTGAGTGTTGCCATGTGACAAAGTAATAATACGCTCAGGTAATGTGTTATCTTCTTTTGCTTTATCTAAAATTGCCTGCTCAACTTGTTTCGCGCGATCCTCAGCAATCGTCTTATTCGCCTTATCACTGCCAATTCGCCCTGCGTGCCCATCGATTTGAATTCGATAATCTGGGTGTGTTTTTAGTAGTTCAGCAATTTTCTCACAAACTTTATCGATATCACTACGTAATGTCGTACCTGTATTTGGTAGCTCCGACGAATTAAATTTAAAGTTAATATGAATAATCGCACGAGAGCCTTGCGTAATAATACGCGCTATTTGCTCCTTACCGTCATTATTCAAAACCTTAGTGGCATCTGAAAGCTGCTTAGCCCAGTCCGCCTCGGCTTTTACCATCACAATTTTTTGCAAATAATCAGTGGTTGCACCATCAAAGTTTTCTTGTTCTTTAGTCGATTGTTTCTCTAATTCTCCTTGTTTATCTACTAGCTGATAAAAATCATACATACTGCCAATACTGTCTATAATAGGTAAGCCTTTAACCAATTTTGTATAAGCACTTCCTTCAAACCAACTTGCCGCGAGATTTCGAGAGCTAACAGATGCCCCGTGTTCTTGAAGATGCTCTCTCATATCAATAAAGAAATCACGCATAACAGGCCTATTGGCATAAACATTTCGAACCACACTTCGAGCAACCTGAGACGGTGCTAATTCTTGCAGTGTTTCTGCTGTTTCTACCGCTGTTGTAAACGCAACACGTGCCTCTTTGACCGATTGCAACCCAAATAAGAAACTCGCCCCTGCAGTAAGCGGCTCTGGTAAAACACCCTCAACGGTTAATTTACCCCAAATATTTTTTGCCACACTGGTTGCAATTTGTTGGCTAGATAAATCACCAAATACACCAATGCCTTTTGTCGCAAAACCTTGAGCGTAAGATTGCGCTGTCTTTTGCACTGCGGATGCAACACCAAGCGTGGCGACACCAGTGCCTTTTAACGCAACGGGGTTTCCTTGCTGTGTCATAAAATCAGAATAGCTAGGTAATGCCGTTGGGTATTGATAAATTAAACACTCTTCAAGAGAGATTAAATCACCGCATACCATCGCCAACTTACCAAAACCGCTTATCGGTTTAAAAGTGACTTTCTCATGCAATTCATAAGTATAGACATCTTGTATCCTTTCACTCTTTGGATGCTTAGCATTGGCTTTAAATTTTAATTGCCCTTGCTTTACTGAATCAGGAAAAATAGGTTCTATTCCTTCTTCTAATATTTCTTTTTGTTTATCTAAATAGTCTTTTACCCAGAAACGTGTTCGCAGTAAAAAATAACCATCATCAATTAATGTAGAATCAAAATTAAACACTACGCTCGGTAGTGTAGCTTTAGCTTCATCTGTTTTTTCTTGGTTAGGGTTAGGCTTAGTGATAAAACTCGTAGCCAAGACATCCTCGGCTTCACCTGAAGCATCTTGTTTTGATTTCACTTGAATAAGAGAGACCTCTGCCCCCACATACAAATCACTGCTGAACACCACCCCAACTGAGTGAAAAGCAGGGGTAATAATGCCTTGAATCTCAGTAACTTTGCTTTTTTTTATACTTTCATACCAATCATTGTAATCACTTTGTTCATCTGTCAGCGGTTTATCAGACTCTTTTTTATAAGGTTCAGCTAACTGACTAACTTTTATTTTACTGATGGCAAATTCAATTAATTTGGAATATTTTTCTTCCGTTTTTAATTTATTGGAATAAATATCTTTTAGTGAATTGTTTAATGCTTTAACACTGGTGTGTGTTTCAGCAAGCTGTCCAATCACATTTAATGGCGGAAACATTAATGAATATGGTTTATCTAAATTTAATTCATTAACCGTTAATGGCTGCTTATGACGTAAAAAAGTTTGTTTTTTTGTTATGGATTCAGGTGCTGTATTCTCATCAAAATAACCCAACTGACATAATAAACCGTCTTTATTCGTGCCCCATAATACTGGCTTTTCAGCATCATCAACCAAAACAGGCGTAAAAGGGATTGGGCGAACATTGCGCAAATCATCAGCCTCGGTTACATCAGATGATTGATGCCAAGTCGCTTCAATTCTCTCACCCTCTTCATCTAGATAACTTTTAAAGTAAGCCCCTAATAGATAGATTCCGTGATCATAGGTATTTAAAGCAGACATTATTTATCCTCCTTAAACCATAAACCATTGTTTGCTAATCCATTATAAAGGATCCCTTCTCCTGACATGGCACCATGTGAAAAAGCACGCCATGACCATACTTTATCCTCTACACGATCAACGATAGTAACGTAAGTCATTTTGCTTAATGCACTATAATGGGCGTCTTTACCTAAAATTTGAGCAGGAACAAAGCCATCAACCATTTGTTTCATTGTTTGCTCTTTGGTATCAAACATCCAGCCATAATCTTGATTTGATCCCCATGCAAACCTTCCTGTTGGACTAATAGACTTCACATTAAAAATTCTTTCTTTATCACTTAATGAGCGATCTGAACTCAAAACAAATAAACGCTCATTTGTCTTTAAGTTATAACCCACAACTGCGGCATCAGTCACTTTGATAATTTTATCTTCAGTTAACACTGCTTCAGTACGAATTTTATAATCAATCTCACTAATTTCACCAGTCTCTGAATCCCAACGCGAATAGCGATTACGATATCTCTCATGATACAAATAGCGACTGTCCTCAGACCAAAGCATATCAAGTGGAGAGGTAGTCTTCTGTACAACTGTCACTTTACCTGTTTTTAAATCATACACACTTTTATGACCACCAGAGCCAGCCCAAGCGACGTAACGATTATTTGGCGAACGAGTTAAATTCCGCACCGCCGTTAAATCTATGGTTGCATCAGTCACCAAGCGTAAATCTGTTCCGTCGGTTTTCATGCTCCAAATTTTAAGCCCGCTCTCATATTCATCTTTTGAGCTTGAGTTAGCCCACGCAAATTGAAAGCGCGGTAAATCGTATGAGCTAGCGTCATTAAGATCTTCTTTTGGCCACTCTTTGGCTTTTTCAACAAAGTAACGTGGAAAATCTTGGTACATTACTTTTAATTCTTTTTTTCGCCCAAAAGCCGCATGTTCACTGCTTTCCATAATGTAATAATTATGCACGCCGACATAGGTACGATCTGGATGCTGTTCAACCTTTAATTGAGCCGCTTCTGCTGCCACACTTTCAGGGTCATTACACCCCATTAAAGTGATGCTAAATAGTGCAAATAATAGTATTTTTTTCATTGTTCTAGCCTATTAATTCTGAAACTTTAATTTTTGTTAAATGTGAAATTATCTGTACGTTTTTAATTATTAAATCAATCACATTTAATGGCTGCTTATGACACAAAAAGGTTTGTTTTTTTGCTACGGCTTCAGGTACTGTATTCTCATCAAAATAACCTAGCTGACACAATAAACCGTCTTTATTCGTGCCCCATAATACAGGGCTTTCAGCATCATCAACCAAAACAGGTGTGAACGGAATTGGACGTATATTGTGTAAATCATCCTCAGTTACATCAGATGATTGATGCCAAGTCCTGAACTCTTTTGTTCGTCCGTTATCATGAAGGTCAAAATATGCTCCTAACAAATAAACACCATGATCATAAGTTGTCAAAGTAGACATTATTTGCTCTCCTTAAACCACAAACCATCATTAGCTAAACCATTATATAAAATTGCATCTCCTGATAACGCACCGTAATAGAATGCGCGCCATGACCACACACGGTTTCCAACGCGATCGACAATTCTAACTTTAGCAAAGCTATCTAATGCACTAAAATGAGCATCTTTCCCTAAAATTTGAGCTGGCGTATAATCGGTAGTCATTTGCTTAACTGTTCCTTTTTCTATATCAAAAAAGAAACCAAAAGAAGGGTTAGATCCCCATGCATAACGACCTTCAGGATCAATTGAGCTTACATCTAATGAGCGTTCATCCATTGACAGTGAACGATCAACACCAATCCAGTTGATCTCTTCATTGGAATTCGCATCTACAACCAAAACGCCGAAATCTAAAACAGTCATTCGCTTTCCATCAAAGTTAGCTGTTGTGGTTCTTATTTGAAAATCAATCTCACTAATTTCACCCGTTTCTGAATCCCAACGAGCATAACTGTTTATAGCGTCATCAAAATACAAATAGCGACTGTCTTCCGACCAAAACATATCAAGTGGCGAGGTATATTTATGCATATTTGAAACCTTACCCGTTTTTAAATCATACACCCCTTTCTGACCACCAGATCCAGCCCAAGCAACGTAACGGTTATTTGGCGAACGAGCTAAATTACGAATAGATGCAAAACCAATGGTTGCATCCGTCACTAAACGTAAATCTGTTCCGTCGGTTTTCATGCTCCAAATTTTAAGCCCACTCTCATACTCATCTTTTGAGCTTGAATTCGCCCATGCAAATTGAAAGCGCGGTAAATCGTATGAGCTGGCATCATTAAGATCTTCTTTTGGCCACTCTTTGGCTTTTTCAACAAAATAACGTGGAAAATCTTGATACATTACTTTTAAATCTTTTTTTGTCGTGAATTGAATGTCACCACTGCTTTCCATGGTGTAATAGTTACTCTCACCCACATAGGTACGATCTGGGTGTTGCTCTGCTCTTAATTGAGCCGCTTCTGCTGCCACACTTTCAGGGTCATTGCACCCCATTAAAGTGATGCTAAATAGTGCAAGTAATAGTATTTTTTTCATTGTTCTAGCCTATTAATTCTGAAATTTTAATTTTTGTTTTCAAAACGGATAATTCGTATTCTGTTGTCCCTAAATCAGCACTTGCGCCGCGAAGAATATCTACTTCTTCAACTTCTTTTGGCCAACCAGAAAAAGAGAGATTTAAGAAACCTTCATCGTCAGCTTTTGCTTGTCTGAAATAAACTTTCTGTGACCATTCTTGGTCTTCATTTCTTAACATCATGAAATCATCAGGTTGGTCTGTTGTGCTGCAAATTCGGTAACGTAATGTAATTTGATTTTTTGGTGGCATCACCGTCATTGCTGCAATGTTGCTATCACTTTGCTTATTGATTAATTCTGCTCCAAAAACTGAATTATCAACTATGGGCAACTTGTAAATACTATCGCCTTCAAATGTTTGCTGCTTGCTATAAACAGACATTTCATCAGTGGATACCGCGACATTAATATAATCAGCCTCTAGCGCGTTGATGTCATTTTCATTCAATGGTCTTTGGCTATAATAGACATAACAATCAGTTTGCTGTTGGCCTAATATTTTATAAGGCAACCAAATATGAGGCATGGGATGACTTATTCGTTTCGTATTATTTGAGCCCTCATCTTTTGTTGGGCTTTCGTGTGTCGCTAGACATATTTCATCGTGATCAAAATCTACAAATTTTAATGTGATCTCTTCTTCTCCTAAATCAAATACTCTTGCTTGTTCACATAGATCAAGTTCACCTGAAAAGACTTTTTTTCCTTTTTGATACAATTCAAATTTTTCAAAAGAGACATTAGATTCTGGCAGAAACTCCGATCCTGTAATATTTACATGGTAGGTTTTTGATTGGCTTGGATTATCACCTTGATAATAATATTCACAAAAATAACCATTTTTATTAATAGCGATTTCTCGCCATACTTTATTTTTCCAAATAACGTAAAAGAAACCAGTTTTATATAATGTGTGTTCGGTTTCTTGCCTCTTCATTGGCACCACAGGCACTAACACATTATCCCACTCTGCCATTACTGTTTCTTTCGATACAGGAAGTAATGATTCGCTCAGTAACAGATTTATCTCTTTGGCTGAATTCATGCTTGGTAACGTCAAATACAGTGCTCTATTCCTATCATCTAATGACGTAAATTCGACGAGACTCCTGTGTCCGTTTTTGCTGTCTTTTTTTGGCTTTATTGTCTTTTCATTGATGTCTTTTAATTTTGAAATCGAGATTGATGCGGCGTTATTAGGCCATTGGCCTGCAAATTCGATAACGATTTTATTATCATTCTTTTTTTCAGAAATAGGAGTGATAGATGACGTGTTTGAACTTGTACGAAGTAAGGTTGGCTTTACTTTTAACCGAGAGCGAGTCATTGAAGGGTTTGCTACTTTATCGATTCGTTTTTGTAGACCAGAGCCTTTCGATAAGTGTAGATCATCGATACTCCTATGCTGGTTCATTAATGACAATGCAACCCACTCACCCTGCTCAACCAACTGACGAATATAACTGACTGTGCGAAATACCCCTTGTGAACCTGAAATGACGGAATGGCGCTGTAAAATACTGGGTAAAGCGGCTTTTAGTTTTGCGGGATCAGAAAAACGATTAAGGTGAATAAGTAGCTCATTTGGTGTAAGAATATATGGCAATTCCTTTTGAGTTAATAATCGACCAGGAATCAATCTAAATTGACAGAGCATCCATATCCCCATATCTATAATAGAGTTAAACAGTAAAATAACCTGTTATATAAATATGAAGGAGATTGCCAGTCAAACCCTATCCATTATAAACCTTTGTTTCCTAGGTCGACTTCGCGTGTTTGTGTAAATATCCAATACCTTAATTACATTTGTCATCACGCATATGAATCACTGGAATTTAGTTATAAAAAAGCTGAATAACTTAATCTCATTCAACTTTTTCTATTTCAGGTATTTAGATAATAATGCTAACTATCAGCTGGAAAAACCACACCTGTTTGTTTACGGATTTCGGTGGTTACTTTTGATATAAGCAATGAACGCTCAACTGCTTCCATATCCATTTGATTTAATTCAACTTGCTCGGCAAATTTAGACGCTTCACAAAACATTGGATTGGCATTTTGTTCAAGGGTCAAATCTTCTGTTTCTCCACCACGGTTTACTTTCGTTACTTTTTGGCCAATAGAGATCATCTCAGTTAAGATCGCCCCATTCTCACCTTGGATCTCACTAGGTACATAAGAATCACTGATCTTAGAGTGCATAACAACAACATCAAAGCCATCATAACCACAAATGATACTGCCGTTACCATCAACACCTGAATCTAACAGGTGTGCTTGTGCTTGAATTGATGTTGGCTCACCAAATAACTCAACCATAGAGCCTACACAATAAAAACCAATGTCCATAATCGAGCCATTTGAAAACTCAGGATTAAAAGTATTTGGGTTTTCACCATTAAGGTATTTAGGGTAACGAGAAGAGTACTGACAATAAGTGATGTGCGCTTTTCGAATCGCTCCTAAACTTGGTAAGTGTGACTTAATCTGCTGAAAGTTAGGTAAATATGGCGACATAAAAGCTTCAAACAACACCACGTTATTTTCTTGTGCGGTTTGATAAGCAAATTGTGCTTCTTGGTAATTTGAAGCGATTGGCTTTTCACAGATGACGTGTTTGCCCTGCTTCATCATCTTAATAGATTGTGGCGCATGAAATGAATTAGGGCTTGCGATATACACCGCATCCACTTCATCACACGTCGCTAATTTATCTAAACAATCAAAGGTTAAATTGACGCTAAATTTATCTGCAAATGCTTTAGCTTGTTCAAGTGAGCGTGAATACACTGCAGATAGTTGGTATTTACCACTTTCTAGTGCAGCCGCTAAAAATCGCTCAGTAATCCAGTTGGTTCCAATAACAGCAAGTTTGATCATAATGGTCTCTCTATATTGGTTTTCTTATGATTATTTCGCTTGAAGTGCTTGAGCGTTAAACTGAATCTCAGCCCAACCGGTTACCATAAAATTACGAATATTTTGGTGGTCATTACTCGTTGGATTTTGTAGCACATCTTCACGATAATATTGACCAAAGCACGCTAACGTTTGCTCAACCGTTAATTGATTTAGTAGAGCAAACGCAAAGATCTTACAAGAGCCATTATTTTGATCAGCCAAATTAACGGTATTACCATTCGCAAATTCGGTTGGCGTAAAGTCATAGTGAGACTCAATCACGGCCATGGTTTCGGTAAATTCAATCAATTCAGGCTGTGTGCTTAATTTTTCAATAAATGCGTTTAACGTCATCATGACTTCCTTTTATCAACTTGTTTCTATCTGAATCCAATACAAAAAAACCTAGATAGACGTTCTACCTAGGTTTCAATTATTTCGCTAATACATCTTGCCACTGTGGGTTTTTATTCATGTAATGAACCACATAAGAGCAGACAGGCACGATCAATAAATTAGATGCTCTCATCTCATGTAAGAACGACTCCATCATCACTTTACCGTAGCCTTTTCCTTGTAGCTCATCAGGGATCCGAGTGCTTATTACATCAAGAATATTACCTTTCTTTTCGTAGTAAACTTTGGCAACGGCATCGCCTTCCAGAGCAATTAAGTAACATTTATTATCAGGATCATGAGTTATCATATTCATGCCTACATTTCCCTATTCTTTTAAAGTACATCTACTTTAATCAGTTCCACTTAAAAATGCGAGTTTCGTTTCCTTCTTGTGGCGCTTCTGGGATATTGAGTGACAATAAAAATGAGATAAATGCCATTGTTGCGCCTACGTAAAACACCGCTGCTGGTGACACAAGCCATATCACACCAAAGCTCACAGGGATAACCACAGCAGCGATATGGTTGATAGTAAAGGCCACACCAGCCGTTGATGCCATATCAGCAGGATCGGCTATTTTTTGGAAATAGGTTTTAATCGCTAATGCTAAAGCAAAAAACAGATGGTCGATAATGTACAGTGCTGCTGCCATTTCTGAGGTTTGTACCAATGCATAACCAACAAAAACAAAAATCAAACCAATGTATTCAAACATTAACGCTTTGCGCTCACCAACGACACCAATCCAACGTCCAATCTTTTTAGCAAATAACCAGTTAAATGCATAGTTTGCTAAAAATAATAATGTAATATCAGCAGCTGAATAACCAAACTTCTCAACCATTAAAAAGCCAGCAAACACCATAAAGATCTGACGACGAGCACCACTCATAAAGGTTAATGCGTAATACAACCAATAACGCTTACGTAGTACCAATTTCTTAGTTTGCTGTGTTTCGGTTTCAAAGTTTGGAAACGATAACCACATGAAAATCGTCACGATTAATGCAATTGAGCCTGCAATGAAGTAAATCCATTTAAACTCTAATTGCACTAATTCAAGCAATACCCATAACACGCCATAAGTACATAAAGAAGCAAGCGCACCGATAGAGATAAGTTTACCGAGCATCTCTGGGGCTTCTTCTTTGGTTAGCCATTGCAATGATAATGATTGCTTTAAGGTTTCAAAATAGTGGAAACCCACCGACATCAATAATGTTGTGCATAGTAAGCCATATACGCTTGGGAAGAACCCAGTAATCGCAACACCTACCGCTAACATCACCAAAGAGAGGATCATGAACTTCTGCTCACGAATAAAAAGAAGGACAAAAACAGCAGTAAAGGCTAGAAAACCAGGGATCTCGCGCACACTTTGCAATAGCCCAATATCTGCACCAGTAAAAGCCGCTTTTTCTATTACAAAGTTATTCAGCAGTGCATTCCACGTAGAGAAGGCAATAGGAACAACAATAGAAATTAAGATCAAAAAGGTTTTTGGATTTTTCCAATGAGCTAGGCTCGGCATGATAGTGACTCTTATTAATATTTAGATTTACACACTGTAACATATTTCGTTGAAACATCGTCTTAGCCCATGGCTATCTTTACTTTATTTACCTTTTAATAATGAGACTAAGTACTGAATACTTTCTGACACTTGTTCTGTTTTAGTATAAATCCCAACACTGCCTGATTTTTCTGATCCTTGTGGAAGCGTCACAATTCCCAACTCCGCCATTTTATCTTTAACTTGATCGGTATAAGGCATGATCGCATCACTGGTTTTTAGCATATCAAGACTGGCTTTTAAGGAGTTAAGTTCATATACAACTCCTGTTTTTTGCTGTTTAAGATTGAACGCTTCCATACCTTCATCATTCAAAATCTTCGTGTGTCTGATGTGGTCAGGAGTAACTTTTATTAAAGGGTAATTATCCAACTCATTTGATGTTAGATCATTTGATAACAATGGATGCCCTTCCCTTACAAACCACGCTTCTTGTTCGATAAATAAAGGCATAAACAATACACGATGTCTTGGATCGATATTTTCGATTTCATGGCCGATAAAAAGATCAATATCACCATTGAGTAATTGATTTAGCATAGAGAGACCATTACCAAACTCGATATACATTGAGTTATTTGGATGCTGCTCCACAAATTCTTTAATCACTTCAGAGGCAAAACACTCCCACCACGCCTCACCAATACCTAACTTTATCTTACCCTGACTTCTGGCTTTCATGTCGGTCAGTTGATGCATCATTTGACTGTGTTTTTCAAACAAATCTTGTACATAACGGTAATAGAGCCAGCCAGAGCTTGTCAGTTCAACTCCTTTGGATTTTCGATGAAACAAAATCACATCTAAGCTTTCTTCTAGTTTCTTAATTGCTGTCGTTAATGTCGGCTGACTAATAAACAGTTTTTCAGACGCGCCTTTAATGCTGCCTTGACGAGCCACTTCATAAAAATAGCGTGATGATTTATCCATAATAAACACTCAGTAATTATTCTGACTTCACAATACCCATGATATAAATTTTTTCTATATCAGAGTTCAAATTATCAATTATTCATCAGCGTTTTTTTTCGCTATATTGCGTTTAATTTCTTTTAGTTAGTGGAATAAAAAATATGGAAAAGCGTTGGTGGCATAACAGTGTTGTTTATCAAATTTACCCTCGTAGCTTCTGTGACTCAAATAATGATGGTATTGGTGATCTACAAGGTATTATTAGTAAACTGGATTACTTGCAAGGTCTTGGTATTGATGTCATTTGGCTTTCTCCTGTTTATCAATCTCCAATGGATGATAACGGTTACGATATCTCTGATTATCAAGCGATTGCGGCTGAATTTGGCACCATGGAAGACATGAAGCGTTTAATGCAACAAGCGAAAGATCGCGGCATTAAAGTGGTAATGGATTTAGTGGTTAACCACACATCAGATGAACACGCTTGGTTTGTTGAAGCAAAAAGCGATAAAAATAGTCAATACCGTGATTTTTATATCTGGCGTGATGCAGGTGAAAACGGCGAAGCGCCAAGTGACATTGGATCCATTTTTGGTGGTTCAGCATGGCAGTGGGATGAAGAGAATCAACAATACTATTTCCACTTATTCTCTAAACGCCAACCGGATTTAAACTGGGAGAACCCAGAAGTTCACCAAAAAGTATTTGATATGATGAACTGGTGGATTGACCAAGGTATTGGTGGCTTCCGTCTAGATGTTATCGATTTAATCGGCAAAGAAGTCGACAAGAAAATCACAGGTGATGGTGAGCGTCTGCACCCGCTTCTTCAAAAAATGAATCAAGCGACATTCGGTGATAAAGACTTGCTTACGGTGGGCGAAACATGGGGAGCAACACCTGAAAGCGCTCAACTTTATAGTGATCCAGCTCGTCATGAGCTATCAATGGTGTTCCAGTTTGAGCACATTACCCTACTTTGGGAAGATGGCGATAAATGGAAGCCTAAGCCACTTGATCTCGCCTTATTTAAGCAAGTGATGACCAAATGGCAAGTAGAGCTAAACAATAAGGGTTGGAACTCGCTATTTTGGAATAACCACGATTTACCTCGTGTTGTCTCTAAATACGGTTGTGATGGCCAATATCGTGTTGAGTCGGCAAAAATGCTGGCAACCACTCTACATATGATGAAAGGCACGCCTTATATTTTCCAAGGTGAAGAGATCGGTATGACGAACGTCGCATTCGATACGTTAGAAGAGTACAAAGATATTGAAACGTTGAACTTCTATCGAGTAAAAACCGAATCAGGCGTAAGTCATGAAAGTATGATGAAAGGGATCCATGCCAATAGCCGTGATAATGCTCGTACACCAATGCACTGGGATAACTCTGATAATGCAGGATTTACTCAAGGTACGCCTTGGATCAAACTGAACCCGAATTACCCTGAGATCAACGTTGCCGCAGCGCTAGAAGATAAAAATTCGATTTTCTATCACTATCAAAAACTGATCGCTCTGAGAAAGCAGAATCCAGTGATTGTCTATGGTGATTTTATTCCTCTGTTTGAAACGCACTCTGCCGTGTTTGCTTATGAGCGTAAAGATAACGAGCAACACTTCGTTGTGTTAAATAACTTTAGTGCAGAGCCACAAACATTAGCATTGCCTGAGCATATTGCGAACCGCTCTGTGGAGTGCTTGATCAGTAACCTTGAACCAACAACACAACTAGGCCCTGAGTTGATATTAGCACCTTATCAAAGCTTGGTTTTAGCGCTTTAAATCTGCGTTTTGAACTGCCTAGTAGCGCCCTAATACTTTCATTGGTATAGGGCGTTACTTTTTGCTTTATCACATCCCTTTAAACAAACTTTGAGCACTTCTGCTTACGGGTAATTTCACACCACCAATGTGAACACACAAATGCCCCAGTAAATCCTTTTTCACTTTTTCTATTTGAGCAACATTAACGATACTTGAACGGTGAATTTGCCAAAAATGATCAGGATTGATCTTTTGCTGTAACTCTTTTAGCGAACTGCGAATAAGGTACTCCGTTATATCGATATCATTTTGCTTGGCATAAACCGAAACGTATTTATCCTCCGCTTTAAAATACAAAACATCTGAAACAGAAATTAAATGTAGATCTTCACCTTTGTACGCTTTAATCCAGCTTAAATATTCTGGTTGTTGCTGTGCAGATAACTGTTGTATCTGAGCAAAAAGATCACTCAATACATCTTGATTTTGTTTAGGCTCTGAATGTTTATTTTGCTGAGTTAACCTTTGTTTTAGTTTTTCACAGGTAGCTTCAAGTCTGGTCTCAGAGATGGGTTTTAACACATAATCAATCGCATTATTTTCAAACGCTTTTACCGCAAATTCGTCGTAAGCGGTAATGAACACAATTAACGGCGCTACGGTACTTTTTTGTAATTTTGCTGCCAATGCCATGCCATCTAATTCTGGCATTTTTATATCTAAAAAGGCGATATCCGGTTGGTGTTGCTCTATTGCATCAAGCGCTTCTTTACCGTTAGCACATACCGCTATAATATCTATATCAAGCCAAAGATCAGATAACATTTTTTCTAAATGAAAGCGTAATAATGGCTCATCATCGGCAATAACGGCGGTAATGGATTGACTCATGAATACTCCCTATTTAATTGAAGCAATTTATCCGATGGAATTGTCAGCTCTGCATTTACACCACCGTCTTTATTTTCAGTGATACGAACGGAAGCACTGCCATCGAACAAGTCATGCAATCGCTGTTTGATGTTATTTAAGCTCATCCCATGCCCTTTACTTGGTGACACTGACTCCAATCCAATGCCATTATCAGAGATAACAACAATAAACTGATTATTCTCTTGCTTAAACTGAACCATAAGCTGTCCTCCCTGCGCACTCGGCTCTATACCGTGAGTAATGGCATTTTCAACTAGAGGCTGAATTAACAGAGGTGGCAGAGAGATAGGCTCAACTATCTGATTATCAATCTCATACGTTAAACGATCCCCTAAGCGGATCTGTTGAATCGATAAATAAGCATTTAATAGCTCAATTTCTTGCTCAACGGTAATTAATGGATTCCGGTTTGTTTTTAGCGATCCTCGGAGCAAATCCGTCAGCTTCTCTAGCATCAATTTTGCTTTATTGCTGTCTAACTCAATTAACGCGCTGATATTCGCTAATGTATTAAATAAAAAATGTGGCTCAATTTGACTTTGAAGCTGACTTAACTGGCTTAATACTAGCGCCTTTTCTTGCTCTAACTGCTTACGCTTAGAGAGTGCTAACGCTTGCTCTGCTAACATGGTTTTCTCAGTTGCATGAAAGTAATAGAAACAAATAGCAGTAAAGATTAACCCTAATAATACAATGGGCTGAAGTGCTTCTAAGGTAGCGAAATCGTCATATTTATTTAGCCATAATGACGCGTGAAACGTACCTAATGTAATAGAAAGCACCATAGCTAATACGGTGGAATAGGCTTTTTTTAAAGTGGGAAAGTTATTCTCTAAGACAAATGAGCATAAAACGGCACTGTAGCCATAACCCAAACTAATAATGATGTGCTCATAAAATGGTGATGGCCAAATATTGCTCGTCATCATGGCGATAACCACACAGAATACCGTTGTGATAAGTAAACTTTTTACTAACTGCAGTATCGTTTCTTTTCGCTCACTCATTAGAATCGTCCTTTTATATTCAGTAACAGCATATGCTTATCGGATAAATTTGCATACGCTGAGTCGCTTTTTCCTGTCAAAAAACGCGCGGCAAGTTCCATTTCTACACTTGAATCACCTGAATCATGAAGCAAATAATTTAGCCATTGCGTTGCTATCACTCCGTTATCTTCTGGTGAATACAAGACATCAAATGTTGGGGTAAACTGACTTAACCATGAGATGTCTTTACTCCACTGCCACGTTGTCCATGCGTTAGGATCCAAACTCCAATGAAACATCATGTTATGCTGAACCATATTGACATGATTAAAGCCTTGTTGATATGACGGTGTTGCTACAGTAAGCGCATTATTCCACTCGTTTTTACTCCATGCTCGACTGTCATACCAATACTCTACAACGATACTGCTTCCGATTTCATTTGCCCAAGTTAACCCTACTAGCGCTTGATAGGCATTTTCTTCTTTTTCTAACGTGACAGGATAACGTGTGATGCTTGGTTGCAGATAAGAAAGATACTTGGATTGATACACTGTCGATCCATGAAACTCCCACGCGGTATCTAGCACAGTAACAACACTTGCGCCCAATAGACCTTGTCGAACATCATCATAATAAGCAACCCATTGGTATTCTGTATCTCCCACTAACACATAGCGTCTTATGCCAATCCCTTGCTGTTCACTTTGCTCTTCTAACTCACTTCCTTTTTGTTGCGTCCATGATGAGTCGGTATAAATTAACGACCATTCACCTTGATCATCAAAATAAGAGACCGAAGCGACACCCGCCCCTTCCTCTACTTGTATACCAACAGGGTTTCGACGATAAGGCGTAAAAATATCCAGCGGGCGATAACCATAACCAACGCCCCAATCGACTCTTACTTTACCCAACTGTAAATCCAATGGAATATCGGCAATATCAATGCTGCTTTGCCAAAATAATTCACTAACAATCAACTCAGCTTCTGCACTTTTATCTTCTGATTGATTGCTAGATTGGGAATAAAGATCATTGCCTTTAAGAGCCACCACCGCATTCCAGTTCTGATAACCGATTTGAACATCCAATAGCCCATTAAACGACTCTTGGTGTTCATTGTCTGTCATTGGAGAAAAAACCGTCTCTCGCTGTTGAACCGTTTCGGCACTCAGCATCCAATCCCACTCGAAAGTCATCTCAGAAGCTTGAGCGCTTAAAGAAGCCACCCAAGCACTACAATATACTAGCCGTTCTAGCCAAGGTTTCATGATCACAAATCCAACTGTTTGGTGCGTGACAGATAAGCAGGGTTATAATATTTATCGGCAATCTCTGTTGGTGTAATTTCTTTATATTCAATCACCGTTTTTTGATTGGTTTGAATTTGATCATTTAACACCATTGAGATCACTTTGGTTTCGCCTTCTCTTATTCCTTTAATAAACCACGCTTCTTTAGCCATTTTTCCTGACCGCAAATACAAATCGGCTTTAATCGGAAAACCAGTTCCTTGCTCTAGCCATAAATCGATAGTGAAATAACTCGCGCCTTTTGTTGTCGCTTTTAGTTTAATCTTTTCAGTTTGAATCGCTTGACCATCGGTTAGTTCGAACGTTGTCGATTCGACCCACTCACCTTGATAATCTTCACTCCACGTTAACGTTGAAATGTCACCCACTGAGGCTTCACCGAGTAACTTTTGCATCGGTGTAATGCGGATTGGTCGGCGGCTTTTGGGCATGACTAGCCAATAGTTATCCCCTAACATCAGCATCTTTTGTCCGGCTTCCACTTGAGAATTAAACAACACCAAAGATTCTCGATCTTCTCGTGTGTATACCGTGTATTGGCGAGTTTTATCGAGCTCGTCATTTTTGTATAGCTTAACCTCAGAAACCACTTTTGCTGAACTTTCACCTAAGCGAAAATCATCGGCCTTTTTCACCAATTGTTTAACTTGGGCCCCAGTCAGGCTGCTCTTGTTATCCATATTTTGCGTTGTTGCGATTGCGGTCGATTGAAAGCTAACAAGCACAAACAGAATAAATAAGTGAGATAATTTAGACATAAATAAGCGCCTCCGTAATGGGTTTTTTCACGCCTTTTTTGGCCGATAAGTACGCTGCCAGTAAGCAAATACACACAACACCAACGCCTGCATAAGCCACTAATTCAAATGAGAAATAAATATTCAGTGGGTACCCATCCGTTCTTCCCGGTGGTGGTGGCATCTGCACATCAACCACCAACAGCAGTATTGTCGTTAAGGCTGTTATTACTGCACCAAGAACCACACCTATCACTGCAAGTAAGCCCGCTTCTCGTAAGAATGAGTGAATGATCTCGTTAGGATAACTGCCTAATGCGGATAACGTGCCGATCTCACGTGTTCTTTCTGTTACTGACATCGTCATGGTATTAAACAAAGCAACAAAGACGACTAGCCCCATCACAAAGCCCATCACACCAAAGATAAGATCATATAAATCTTTTACTTTGTTGTAGAAAAAAGCACGCTCTCGCCATGGAGTGATTTCAACGTCGTAATCAAGTGGCATTGTTTCTAACTCTTGAGCTAATCGTTGATGTAACTCTGCAGTTTTTTCAGTATCAAATAAAAAGACCGATAAGGTGCTTACTTTCTCTGATAACAGTAACTCTTGTGCAGAATCGATATGAATATAAAGCTGACGTTTATCTAACTCGGGAACCCCCGTTGAATAGGTGCCATGCACTTTAAAATCAAACGCATTAAGTGCCCCTTCGCTGGTGGTTGCCAGTAAAGTTACCCAATCACCCACACTGACGTTGAGGTTTCTCGCTAAATCGACCCCAAGCATGATTTCAGGCTCCATGACATCGTATCGACTTGAGGTAATGTCGGTTAACGTTTTTCCTGATCTCATGTCTAAAAATGGGCCCTTCATATCGAACTCGCGATCGTTCACCCCAGTTCCCATGAAAATCGTCGATTTTACGCCATTAGAAATTAGCCCTGTAAAATCAATGCGAGGTTGTACGCCTCTTACTTCATCGTATTTCATCATGGTGCGAATTAATTCTGATGTATCAGATAATCCATTACTTAATGGCATCTCTTCGTCGCTTTCAAAGTAACCCGATTGGCTTAATGTAAGATGGCCCGTATCTCTTGCTGTCGATTCTTTCAATGAGTCATAAGTATATAAACCAAACCCACCCGCACTGGTTAATGCAAATACGGCAATCGTAATAATTAAGATAGAAAGTGCGCTACGACGGCCGTTTCGCAATAAATTCAACCACGCTAAACGCAGAGAATAAGGTAATAGTGGAATTAACTTGCCCATGACACGGCCTCCTTGCTGATGGTTCCATCCAATAAGTTAATGCACGTATCGCAATGTTGCGCCATTCGATAATCATGCGTTGCAACAATAAAGGTGGTGCCAATTTCCTTCCCGAGCGCTTTCATGATATCAATCACGGTTTCTGCGGTTTGGCTATCTAAACTGGCTGTTGGCTCATCCGCAATAACCAAACTTGGTTTATGAACTAAGGCACGAGCAATGGCGACACGTTGCTGTTGTCCACCAGAAAGGTTATCAGGTCGGTGGTGAATAACATCGCCTAGCCCCACTTTTTCTAGCATCTCAGTGGCCAGGAGCGTTTGCTCTTTACTGCTGTATCCATTTAACACTAGTGGGTATGCTACGTTCTCTAATGCGGTCATCACGGGGACTAAATTAAAACGCTGAAACACAAAGCCCAGTTGGTGACGTCGTAACTTAGCGGCTTCAATAGGATCTTTAGGATAGAACTCACCGTCCATTTTTATTTCTCCCTGATAATCCATATCAAGTAAACCTAAGATATTTAATAAGGTACTTTTACCTGATCCGGACGGCCCGCATAACGCCACCATGCTGCCTTTTATGATAAAACCATCTACTTTTTTCAGAGCCTCCACACGCTGTGAGCCGAGCTGATAGGTTTTTTCTATTCCTTTAAAACTGATCATCATTATCTCCTAATTACTTGCGGTAATAAGTGATTGAGCGTTAAGGGTTTCTGGGTGAGTGTTATCTTGTTTTAGCATAACGGCGAGCCATTGATTGGCTTGTGCTGGGTCTTCTGCTCTAAGTGCCGCTTGTACTGCGTATCCGTATACCCAAGCCGTCGCTTCATAAGGCTGTTGTTGGAATGTTGGCTCTGAAAGTAGAGCTAAATAGAGATCATAACCACGCTCAAAGTGATTAAACATATCAGGAAGTTGTGAATAGGTTGCCGCCGCTAGCGCACGAGTGAGATAAGACTCTGGCAAACCTGAAACTATCGGCTGTTCTTTAATTGGTGCATTTTCTGTCGCGAGTAAATTTAACCCTTTCCCTATTTTCGCAAGTCCTTGCTCAACGTATTTCATTGCGGTCCATGGCATCATGGCATCTCGACCTTTTAGGGTTTCTGCACTTCCTAAATAGACAAGTGTCAGTGGTGTTGCTCCATCTGTTTGAATCAATTCCTCAAAACGATCATAAGCCGGCTCGACAAGATCTTCATTTCCAGCCGCCGCTTGGTTATATGTTGAAATGTCTTCATCCGTTAACGCTGCTTGAGTAGAAAACGTCATTACACTTATTAATAAACTTACCGTTGCTATTATTCGTTTCATCTGTCTGTCCTTAATTACATGATCCTGTTTGATGTTCACAGATTAACTAAGACAAAAACAAAAAAACGTTGAATGCGACGAACGGTAAATAGAGAGGATGAATGGTAATAATGAGTTTAAATACTTGTCATCGATACCTATTCTGGTTAAGTTTAATGCTTACTAATTAAACAAGGATGCGTGTAATGGAAATAGTGATTCGCCGAACAGAAGCAAAAGACATTGATGGGTTGTGTGAATTATACAGCCAACCTCAAGCTCAGGCGCAAACTCTCCAACTTCCTATTCCATCACGTGCACTCTGGGAAAAACGACTCTCAGCAATACCTGATAATGTTTACAGCTATGTCGCTCTTATTGATGGGAAAATTGTCGGTAATATTGGCTTTGAACAAGTAACACGCCCAAGAACCCAACATGTTGCGCACTTTGGTATGGGGGTTCACGATGCCTATCACGGTCGTGGTGTTGGAAGTAAATTATTAGAAACGGTGTTAGATCTTGCTGACAATTGGCTCAATGTGAGACGCATTGAAATTGATGCGTTTGTCGATAATCACGCCGCCCTAAGGTTATATAAAAAATTCGGGTTTGTTATTGAAGGAGAAGCGATTGATTCTGCGTTTAGAAATGGTGAATTCATTAACACCTATTATTTGGCTCGCATTAATCGTAACTAACCTCTCCTTTCTTTAATAGCAAAACTTAATTAAACGTGGCGGACTGTTTCTGAATATTAGAAGCAACCGCCATACTTAACGTAATTGACTGTCTTTACTTGCTCTGCGGTTATAAGCACTGAATGCTTTTTCACGTGCATCTTCTTTTGCCTGACACTCAACACACAACTCTACACCCGGTATTATGTTTCGTCGTGCTTCTGGAATTAATTCCCCACACTCCAAACAATAGTTCGTATCATTGTGCTCATGATGAAGATGCGAGCGAGCACGGTTAATTGCATCTATTACGGTGGCATCTATTTGTTCTTGGACGCCACCATCTCTTGTAAATCCATTAGCCATAATGGTCTCCAGTTAATGAAATAACGACTAGGAGAGCATTATCTATTATTAACGGTATTTTGATAATAGCGCTAAATGTGAATTACTATTACAGTTGTGTAATAAACAAATTAAGGGGATATTAAAAAAGCCGCAAAATTAACTTACGGCTTTCATTCATAGCTAGAGCATTAAATGTGTCGTTAAGCGATAGTTTTTACGTACTCTTCCCAATATTGAGTTGCAACCTTAATCGCCTCTGCTCTTGGGTAGTTTTCTGCTCGTTTATTTGCCCATAATACATTAGCGACATTAAAAACAACGGTGTTCGCCATTAGCTGTAATTGTTCTGATTTAGTACCTAATAAACAAGATTGAGGGACTGGTAAATCTTCAATTAATGCTTCTTCCCAATACAGCTCTTCACATCCCCCTTTTGATGCACACCATAGAGACTGGCTAACTTTAGGGTTAAATTCAGATTCTCCCCCCATGCCTTTAAAGCACAGTGCTAATTCAGAGCAGTCATCAGTTGCTTGTTGCAAGCGAGATTCCGCTTCACCATGCAGTTGTGGTAAGCCAGGGTGGAAGCTTCCACGTAATGAAATTGGCGCTGATGCCGGGTTTAACATACGCGCACAGGTATTCGCAGGTGTACGTAAACCATACTCATGTTGCCATAACAGCATGGTTTCTACTTGCGGTGCATAAACCGATAGAGGCAAATAAGCGATATTGCCTTCATCTAGTGCTTTTTGTGTCTCTGCAATACTTGTGCAACTTGGAATATTTAGCTTATCAATCACTTGAGATACGTGCTCTCGGGTACTACCCAACTGTAAGTGACCATGGATTAACACTCTAAAGCCTTTGTTCGCAAGAATTTGTGCTGCGTATAACTGCCACGAAGGACCTTGAACCTGACGCTTACCTGCAAAACACGCCCAATCAATATCAACATTAAGATCTTTTAATTCAGGAGTCTGAACATTACGAACAAATTCACGAATAGCCGTGGTAAAGCCACTTATCTCATCAACCGTTTCATTCTGAACTCGGATAAGCATCATCAACATCGCCATTTTATCATTGCTAATGTCACCAGAAAGATACTCTTTCATTACTTGATAAGCTTGTTCAAACGTCAATGGTTTGCGGCTGCGTTCACCACGCCCTACGGTTCTGATGCATTCTATAATTGAGCTCATGACTGTCCTTGTATTTTCTTTATAATTTTCAACTACACAGACGTTATCACATAAACAAAAAAAGCCAAGAAATTCATAATAATCTATAAACCTCTTGGCTATTTTCTCAATCATTCAATGTCTTAATGCACTTTCTCTTCTCGCTCGACACCTCGAAAGAAAATAGGAAACAACTTAATTAATCGATAACAGCTCCAAATTAAAATACTTGTGACAATAACAGCAACAACAATAGACGACACTCGATATAAAATAGAGAAGAATGCGTCTTTTTGTCCCGGAATTGCACCTGTAATAGGTATTGTTAATGCAGCCATCGCAGAGAACCCTATTCCTTTAATAGCAGGATTTTCACTGGCTAACCATTTACAAAAGTAACCTGATGCAATCGCAAAACTTAATATATATAAGATTGGATTATCATATAAATCATATAACACTAACTGGATAGCCATGGCTGCCGCACAACCAGCTAACGTTCCTACGATTCGGATACGAGCCATCATCAATGATCCTACTAACGTCATTGGCGAAAGCATAATTAGCATCGACGCTTGAGCGGATAATGAATCATTTAAATTTGCGATTTCGAAAATCAAAAACACAATCATGGCGACCATCCACCCTAAAGCAGTTTGCTCTAGCATGTCTCTTGGATCTTTACTTTGCCCTTCTACTTTTAGGATTGGTATGTGCGCTTCAATTGGATCAGGAAACAAATAAAAAGCCATGGCGCAAATTGGCACCATCATAATGGCAGCAACCCATACGCCAATAATAAAGTTCTCTAAATCAAAGGTCGGATATGAACCAAAATTCAACAAAATTGAACCAACCAATAATCCCGTATATCCGAATAAATAACTGGCTTTATAGTGCATAGCATGGCATTTAAAAAGCAGCATAATACCAACGGCAACCGTCATCAATAATGGGTATGGCTGTAAAAAACCAACGATCAATGACACTTGAATCCCTACCCAAAAAATACTGATTAACAGTTGTATAAACATTTGAGCATTCCAACGGTTCAAATTAGATAAAATGAACAATGGGAACAAGGCACCAAACATACCATTCGACCAGCCAAATACCGTACACATTGCAAAGCCTAGAACACAACCGAACCATATTCGTAATGCTTTCATATCAACATTCAACCTAATATATGTAGTGTAGGTAGCTGATCATGGTAATTAAACTATGGCCAATGTAATCAATCACACTGTTTCCTGAAGTGTAAATAATTACAGTTGCACGCGAACCAACAAATAATCTCGGAGACAATGGTTCATCGCTCGTTAAATTAACACGTACACGTTGTGCATCTCGCACCCAACGATTACTGACTTCAACACTACTTAATTGACCATTGGCTTTTTGTTGCGCAGAAGCGACACCATAATCACGACTCTCTACCAATAATGGGAACACCTCACCCGGCAGTGCATCATAAGCAACTTCTGCTCTCATTCCTTTAACCATTTCTGAAGTCGCTTTCTCACGGTAATCGGCAGAAACCCACAGTGAATCCGTCGGAATAAATGTCAATAATGGTTGATTCGCATTAGCAAATAAACCGACATGCAATTGCATATTTGTAATAATGCCTTCGCTTTGCGCTACCACTTGTGTGTTTTCTAAATTTAGTTCAGCTTGGTTTAATGCATTCTTTGCTGATAGCACAGCACTGCTTTGTCCATTACCGTTGCCCAATTTCACTTCTAATGCGTGTAATTTCTGCTTAGATGCCATAAAGTTTGCTGAAGCTTGGTCACGCTTAGTAAGCGCTGAATCTAAACCTGATGCGGAAACAGCACCTGATTTAGCTAAACGCTTAATACGATGATATTCACGGTTTGCATTATCCGCCGTAACTTTTGTTGTTTTAACATTCGAACGTGCCGCTTCGATATCCGCCACTAATGACGCTTCTTGCTCTCTTGCTTGAGCTAATCCAATTTCGGCTTTTTGAACGGCCAATTGATATTTTTCATCATCAATCTTAAACAGTAACTCGCCCTGCCTAACTAATTGATTATTAGTATGGTTAACTTCAACTACTCGACCAGACACTTCTGGTGATATTTGAACCACAAAGCCTTGCACCTTACTTTGGGTCGTTAACGGCGTTAATCTATCTGCCATCACTAAATAAGCCGTAACGATAAGAAATAATACGATTAGGATACGCATCCATTGTTTGAATTTTTGCTCTGCAGCTTGCATAGAAGTTCTCAATAAAATCAAAGTTGCTGTGATCTGGTTCTCATACCATTCTGGATAAGTGGTTGTTCAGATAATTGCGCAGGAAAAATCGATTAGAGCAAGGCATAAATTACAGTAACTAGTGGGTCTAATTACAAAATTTATAACGCAGATATAATCGATTTTAACAAGCAAGAATGATCAAATACTTATGTAGATTGGTATTATTATAGTGCGTGATTTTATTTCGAATAGATGGCAAAATAGTCCATATATGACCTATTAGCAGGACAATAGAGATGAGTAACCATCCAGATAGCTCCGTTTCCTTTGATGATATTTACCTATTTGTTCTTATTGTTAGGCATAAGGGCATTAGCTCTGCTGCACAATTTGCAGGATTACAGCGCTCAAAGGTTAGTCGTCGCCTACAAGAGTTAGAAAAAGCACTTGGTCATCAATTACTCATCAGAACGACAAGAGCGATTGAATTAACCCAGCAAGGGAAATGGCTATATGAGCAAGCCTCGAATCCAGTCAATACCCTAGTGGATGCGAGCCGATTAATGAGAGAGCACCATTTAACGCCAAAAGGTCGTTTAAAAGTTGCTATCCCTCCAGCCCTTGGAATGACGGAAATTTTCTCCCAATTAATTGAACAGTATATGAAAGAGTATACTGAGGTTAAACTAGAGATTGAGCATCATGTTCAATCGTTGGATCTTCGCCGTGAAAATATTGATCTACAAATTCTGCCTAGCTACATTGAGCCATTACATGATGATTATATTCAGCAACGCTTAATTCAAATTCCTTATAGCATGGTTGCTTCTTCTGAATATTTAGCGCTTAACGGATATCCTGATAATGTGGCTCAATTAAATGACTTTCATCTGCTTGCTAGTCGTTATAACAAAAGCTTGCTCCCTCAAGGGCTTGATTATCAATTATTTAGTGATGATCTAAATTTACTTCAAAGATTGGCTATTTCAAGTAAAGGCATTGCTCTTCTACCATCTATATTAATTGAAGATAAAATCGAAAATGGCCAACTCATTGAGGTCTTACCCAGAACTTCTTTTACAGATTTAACTATTACTTTGGTTTACCCCACCCCAAGTTATTTACCTGAGAAAACACGGGCGATGGTGACGCTATTTAGAGAAACGTTTTCATATCAATAAAATTAATGTCCAAAAAAAAGCCAACATCATGAAAGATATTGGCTTCTGTATCTTGTACTTAAATGCGTTTATAGCAATAGAAATTAACTTTCTAACACATCTAAATTAATGTATTTACCCATATTTTTACGCTTAACACTTGGCATGTATGGGATTTCACCTAATTTTGGTGCTGGCATTTTATCTTCTAACATAGCGATAATCTCAGCGTAATTTTCAGTACCTGGGTTGATTCGGTTTGCTACCCAGCCAATGATCTCTAAGCCATCATGTTGAATCGCTTCAGCCGTTAGCATTGCATGACTTAAACAGCCCAATTTAATGCCTACCACTAATACGACTGGCAATTTCTCTTGCTTAACCCAAGTAGACAAGCAATCATCTTTAGAAACAGGAACACGCCAACCACCTGCGCCTTCTACTAGCACCACATCAGATTTAGCTTTTAATGCAGCCAAACCTTGTGAAAGAACAGAATAGTCAATCACAACATTCTCTGCTTCTGCCGCAATGTGTGGCGATGCAGGCAATAACAATGCGTATGGGTTTACTTCTTCGTAGCTTAATTCAACATTAGCAGCAGAGCGTAAATGGATTGCATCAGAGTTTTGAACGCCTTCGCCTTTGTCTTCAGAGCCCGCAGCTACAGGTTTGTATGCGGCTGTATTTAGCCCTTTTATATTTAATGCATCTAAAATCGCTTTAGAAGAAACCGTTTTACCTACATCTGTGTCTGTACCTGCAACAAAAAATGCATCAATCATTACTTATAACTCCAAAGCCTACCTGATAAGTAGCAGGTAACTTATTCAATTCATTCTTAAAAATTTGATACGCTTCTTCCACAGCTAATAGTTTTTCTTTACTCAATAAACCTGAGTGGCGACCATTAGGTAAATGCGTTGCTCCAATTCCTTTTAAATCTTTCATTAAAGCAAGAGCGGAAGAATACGTCATCTCGACTGGCGTGCAGTCTAGTGTAAACTTGTTGCAATCAGATTGCGCTAACGCAAGTTTTACCATAGATTGAGTAATAAAATCGTTAACATGTTGATATGAATCAACCTTTGACCACGCATTTTTCAACTCAAACAGTGAGCCATCTAACAAAGTTGAAAATACAACCTTGCTTTTAGTATGAGTAACTCGATTCATTTCAGCCAGAGGAACGGATAAATCCTGACACCATTGCAACGCTAAACTTGAAATAACCGCGTCAAATTCACTATTAATAAACGGTAAATGCTCAGCATCCCCTTGAACGTAACAAATATTAAGTTCACCACAACGTTCTTTAGCTTTATCTAACATCGATTGAGACAGATCAAACGCCACAACCTTTGCACCACGCTTCAACAACTGTTCACTGCAATAGCCCGTTCCGCAGCCGACATCTAATATACGCTGCCCTGACAGATCTTGAGGTAAATAAGATAATAAGGTATCCGCCACCTGACGTTGAAATTCAGCAGAGCGATCATACGTATTCGCCGCCTTACTAAACGCGGCTTGAATGGCTTGTTTCTCTTGGCTTGGTGTCCAATGTGAGGTTTCTATGGCGACAGCTTGATTAACCATAACTCCATCATCCTAATTCTGTTATTGCTTGGGTAAGCTGTGTAATGTCTTGCTTCGAGTGATTAGCGCTTAACGTAATTCTTAACCGCGCAGTTCCTGTTGGCACGGTCGGCGGACGAATGGCAGTTGTCCACAATCCTTGATTTTTAAGTGCAGCAGAGAGTGTCATTGCCACCCCCGTTTCGCCAATAATAATCGGTTTTATCGGTGTGTCTGTTTTCACAGATCCTGAAAAACCAGTTAATTCTGATTCAAATTGTTGATTTAATTCTTTGAGCTTTTCACGTCGCCACTCTTGTTGCTGGATCATCAATAAGGCATGAGATAACGCATGAGCTTGAGCAGGAGGCATTGCCGTTGAATAGACATGATGACGAGCAAATTGCGCTAAGTAATCACCACATTCTTGATTACATAACACCGCAGCACCCGATAAACCAAACCCTTTACCAAACGTGACGACTAAAATGTCTGGCGTCACTTGATAAAAATCACAACATCCTCGGCCATTGTTACCTAACACGCCACATCCATGAGCATCATCTACCATTAACCAGGCATTATTTTCTTTGGTTACTTTAGCAATATCTGAAAGTGGCGATAAATCCCCATCCATACTAAAAACACCTTCGGTGACGACCAAAGAAGGTGAATTATCAGACGCAGTTAATAATTTAGTTAAGTGAGATATATCATTATGTTTAAAGCGTTTCATCGTCGCAGGTGACAATATACCCGCTTCCATTAACGAGGCATGATTAAGTTTATCTTGTAGTAAAGTGTCACCTTTTTCTAATAATGAAAAAAGCACCGCTTGATTAGCACTAAAACCTGAGTTAAACAGTAATGCGTAATCAAACCCTAACCATTCAGCCAGTTGAGATTCCAAGTCGACGTGAGGTTTTGAGTAACCCGTCACTAATGGTGAAGCGCCACTGCCACTGCCATATAAAGATAAACCTTGTTGCCATGCTTGAGTTAACTCTTTACTGCCAGCAAGACCAAGATAATCATTACCTGAAAAGTTAATGTAAGATTGACCATCCACCACTAATCGAGATTGATTACCTTGCTCTATTACCGTTCTATAACGATTCAGCCCCGCTTGCTTACGTTGAGTAAGTGCGGAGCTAATACGTTGATTAAACGCTCGCTTCATAGAATAGATCGTCTTTTTCAGGACGAGAAGCAACACGTTCAGCAACGCGATCTAATAATTCATGCTCTTGAACCACATCTGGTTTTTGCGCAACTTGTTGGCTATTCACACCCAGTTTCTTAAACAGTTGCATGTCGCTGTCTTCATCCGGGTTTGGCGTTGTCAGTAGTTTACACCCATAAAATACCGAGTTAGCACCGGCCATAAAGCATAAGGCTTGCATCTGCTCATTCATGCTTTCACGACCTGCAGACAAACGCACAGCCGATTCAGGCATCATGATACGAGCAACGGCGATCAAACGGATAAAATCAAATGGGTCAACGTCTTCAGCATCCTCTAATGGCGTGCCTTTTACTTTTACCAGCATATTGACAGGAACAGACTCAGGGTGCTGAGGAAGATTCGCTAATTCAACAAACAGACCCGCACGATCACTGTCACTTTCGCCCATACCGATAATGCCACCAGAACAGATCTTCATTCCGGCATCACGAACATGAGATAATGTATCTAGACGATCTTGGTACGTTCGTGTCGTAATAATACTGCCGTAAAACTCTGGTGAGGTGTCTAAATTGTGGTTGTAGTAATCGAGACCCGCTTGTGATAATTCACCCGCTTGCTCTGAGGTGATCATCCCTAACGTCATACACGTCTCAAGACCCATCTCTTTGACGCCTTTGATCATATCTAACAGATAAGGCATATCACGTTCTTTTGGATTTTTCCAAGCAGCACCCATACAGAAACGGGTTGAACCTGAGTTCTTCGCTTTTTTCGCAGCATCCAAAACGCTTTCTACTTCCATCAAGCGTTCACGATCAACGTCAGTGCGGTAATGAGCACTTTGAGGGCAATATTTACAATCTTCAGGACAAGCGCCCGTTTTAATTGATAGCAGTGTACTCACTTGTACATGGTTTGTTTGTTGATATTTACGATGTACTAATTGAGCATCAAAGATTAAGTCCATAAACGGCTTATCCATCAACGCCTGTACTTCTGCTACTGTCCAGTTATGTCTCACTTCCACGTGTAAATTCCTTTCGTTAACATGCTATAACCATTGCTATTGCTAAGATCCGACCACTTTTGATTGTGCTTTTTGGTCTCTATTTATACTTGGCTAGTCTACGGTTAAACGATACACTGTCAACCTTAATGGATAGATAAAGTTTACAACTGGTGAATAAATGAACAATAGCGTCGACTTGGATTTTGACCGTCAACACATTTGGCATCCCTACACATCTACAATTAATCCGCTTTCTTGCTACCCTGTCACTCACGCAAATGGAGTTAATCTCTATTTAGAAAATGGGGCGGAATTGGTTGATGGAATGTCTTCTTGGTGGTCTACCATTCACGGTTACTGTCATCCTCACCTTAACCAAGCGCTTAAAGATCAAACCGATAAAATGGCACACGTGATGTTTGGTGGTATTACTCATCAGCCTGCGGTCGATTTATGTAAAAAGTTAGTTGAACTGAGCCCTTCTCGATTAGAGCAAGTCTTTTTAGCCGATTCTGGCTCAGTAGCGGTCGAAGTAAGTTTAAAAATGGCTCTGCAATATTGGCACGCCAAAGGACAGCCACGCTCAAAATTCGTGACGGTTAGACATGGATACCATGGTGATACCTTTGCCGCGATGTCGGTAACTGATCCCGATAATTCTATGCACGGTTTATACAAAGGTTTTTTACCAGAGCATCTGTTTGTTGAATCACCAACCAGTAAATTTGGTGGTGAATGGAACCCTGAAGATATTCTTCCTTTAGAAAAAATGCTGGCAGAACGCCATGAAGAGATCGCCGCCATGATCCTTGAGCCTATTGTTCAGGGCGCTGGCGGAATGCGTTTATACCACCCTCAATATTTAAAAGAAGTGCGCCGTTTGTGTGATGAATATGGCTTACTTTTGATTCTAGATGAGATAGCAACCGGCTTTGGACGAACAGGAAAGTTATTTGCTTGTGAGCACGCAGGCATTGAACCCGACATCATGTGTATTGGTAAGGCACTTACTGGTGGCTACATGACGTTATCTGCAACACTCACCAGTAAAGTGGTTGCTGATACTGTATGTAGTGGAGATGCGGGCTGCTTTATGCATGGCCCAACCTTTATGGGAAACCCACTGGCTTGTGCTGTTGCGAATGCCAGTTTAGAACTGATCCAACAAAATCATTGGCAGACTCAAACTAAACAGATTGAAACCTGCTTTTCAGAATTACTGCCTCAACTTAAAAAGCACGATGTGGTTGCCGATGTTCGATGGCTTGGTGCAATAGGCGTTGTGGAATTAACCACGCCTGTTGAGATGGAAAAAATACAAGCGCACTTTGTCGAGCAAGGGGTTTGGATACGACCATTTGGTAAGTTGATTTATATGATGCCACCGTTTATTTCTCAACCTGAACACATTACTAAGTTGGTTAATGCCATTGATAGCGCATTAATCGACTTGTTTTAATCGTTAAAACGACATAAAAAAACCGATACCTTTGAATAAAGGTGTATCGGTTTTATTTACTTTTAACGTCAAGTTCGTCGTTATTTTACTTTCGGCTCATTGGTAAAATCATCTTCTACTAGCTTGTAGATAATGAAAATAGCCAGTTCTAATAATGCGGTCAGCACCAAGCTCATGATCACGTAGCGCTCACTGAAAATACCAATACCATGTAGCACGGTTGATTGAATAACAAATGCACCAACAATACCTAAAATCAACAATTGTAAAAACTTAATGAACTTCAGCATGTAAATTCCTTCTTTATTATCATTGCCTTATACCAATTCCATTAATTATCTGATCATTATTACTGGTTAAATCATTCAAAAGTTGCGTTAAAAATTATTATTGTAGAATGACTACTTATAAAAATTTTCGCCTTACTCTTAAATGATTTTCCTGCATAATAAATAGATCATCTAATTAGTTACATTGGTATTAAAAATTATCTTTGATAGAGTACACCAATTAAACGACTTCTCTATGCTAACTTTCAATTTAAACCGTTCTTTCTTATATTTATGCCACAAAAATAGAATTATTCTGGCACCCAATCGGGGTTTATCTTAGAAGTCAGAATATGGTCTTCCCATGCACCATTAATGTAGAGGTAATCTTTTGCTTCCCCTTCTTTAACAAAACCAAGCGCCGATAACACATTACCACTTTTCTTATTATGAGGAATATACGCGGCCATGATCCGATGAAGGTGTTGAATCGTGAACATCCAATCCACCGTATGCTTAAGTGCTCGCTGCATAATCCCATTCCCTTGATAATGCTCATCGAGAGAATAGCCCACATGACTGGCGTGGAATGGAAAACGAGTAATATTACTAAAACTCACTGAACCAATAATTTTCTTCTCCTGAGTATCAAGGATTACAAAATAAAACGCCAAATTATGCTTATGTAACTCAACCAATTGCAATAAACGTTGCTTCCAACCTTCCGCAGTAAAAAAAGAATTCGCACGCTTGGGCTCCCACGGCGCTAAATGGTGACGATTACGCATAAAGTAATTAGCAATCATCACAGAGTCACTGCTTTTAATTAGACGAACTTGGTAATGATCAAACTCAAAATGCACATCCATGTCGTTCCCCTATTTTTTCCCTATTCCATAATCTCGCAATTTATTCGCTATCGCAGTATGCGAAACGCCTAATCGCTTAGCTAACTTACGACTTGAAGGAAAATCACCGTATAATCCAGTTAGGATCATTGATTCATACGATTTCATTATCTCATCCAATGTTCCATCTACATTGATATCCATCATACTTGCTGTTTTCGCTTCAGATATTGGCAGCATAAAGTGAGAGGTCTCTAACTGGTTTCTATCCATTTGAGTTAACGCTTTTAGTGTCGAGCTTTTCAGCTGACGAACATTCCCCGGCCATGAATAACTGCGTAAGTACTCATACACATCTTCTGAAATAGAGGGTTTAACAATGCTTAACTCTTTACATAACTGAGCAACAAAAAATTCAAATAAGGTCGCAATGTCTGAAGGGCGCTCACGCAGTGGCGGAATTTCTAAAAATAATACGTTTAAACGGTAATAAAGATCCTCTCGGAATACGCCTTGTTCTACTAAGTCTAGTAGCTCTTTCTTACTTGCGCCAATGATCCCAACATCCACGTGGATCTCTTTTTCTTCACCCACTCGACGGAAATTCCCATCTTGAATAAAGCGTAACAGCTTGATTTGCAAGAGCGGGCTCATTTCACTGATCTCATCAAAGAAAACCGTACCGCCATCCGCTTGTTCAATGATCCCTTTTTTGCCTTCTGGCATATTGGGGAATGCACCTGGAGCGTAACCAAACAATTCGGTTTCAGCGACATCATCAGGCATGGCTGCACAGTTAACCACCATGAAGGCTTTTCCTGAACGAATAGACGCATTGTGGCAAGCACGAGCTAACATTTCCTTACCCGTACCCGTTTCACCCTGAATTAATAACGATTGGTCAATATCGGACAATTTTTTTGCCTGCGAAATTAACGTTTTATATTTCGTTGATGATCCAACAAAATGCTCAAAACCAAGGTTGGATGATTCTGGAATGAATGGACGAGTCAGTGTTGAATCCATAGCTGGCTTAATTATCACCACTGCGCTAGCTAAGATCGAGGTGTTATCATCATCAGTAATGTATACAGGCATGATTTCCATCACGTAGTTCATGCCTTCAATATCCATAGACTCTCGCTGACGAACACGGGATTCTTCTAACCAATACATCACATTAAAATTTGGTAATAATACATTCGCAGGTTCACCAATGAGTGCCTCTTTATCTCTATTAAATAAAGACGCGACAGCCTGATTCGCATTATCGATTTTCCCTTTAAGGTTAATCGCAAATACCGGATCAGGTAAGGTACTTAATACAGCGAGTAATTCCATATTACGACGTTCACTTGGTAAAAATGGAATTTTACGAACATCAATAACACCCTCTATTCTTCGAATTTTTGCCATTAATTGACTAAACTCATCAAAAGCGACTTCTGGAAAATTAAGATAGATTAACCCGGCTTTATTAATCTCAATATCTCGTAAATCAATATTCTGAGACGCGAGAATATCTAGTAATTCACGGGTTAGACCTAATCGATCTTTACATTGCACTTCAAGACGCACAAAAATTCCTCAAATAATAGGTGTCACTAAATGTTTACACCAGTTTGCGTGAGAGAAAAAAAAGAGTCAAGAAACAAGTGATCCAAATGTGCATTTCAACCGTTTAATTTAGAAAGGAACCTAATGGAGAAATAATAATGACGATTAATATTGGGATAAGTTCATGTGTTATTGGAGAAAAAGTCCGTTTCGATGGCGGTCATAAACATAATAAATTTGTCGAAAAAGTACTTTCTCCTTATTTTAATTACATTCCTATCTGCCCTGAAGTGGGGAGTGGGATGTCTGTGCCTAGACCGACAATACGCCTCATCAGTAATGAAGAACGCATCGCTTTGGTTGATTCTAAAGACTCTACATTAGACTATACAGACTCTATGCTTAACTTCGCGAAACAGACGGCGAACCATTTAAAAACAGCTGAATTATGTGGCTATATTGTTTGCGCTAACTCCCCTAGTTGCGGTATGGAGCGAGTTAAGGTTTACAGTAAAAACAATGCCACCAAAAATGGAGTCGGACTTTACACCGGTGTCTTGATGGAACAAATGCCGTGGTTACCCGTTGAGGAAGATGGCCGACTTAATGATCCTATTTTAAAAGAAAATTTCATTACTCGAGTTTTCTGCTTAAACGATCTTTATCAATCGATGGAAGGGGAACCAACAGCAGGAAAAATTGTAGCATTTCACTCTCGTTATAAGTACACCTTAATGTCTCATTCAACCGCTGGCTATAAAGAACTTGGACGACTTGTCGCTAAGATAGCAGAATATGATATTGATGAGTTTTTTACTCTTTATCGCACACAATTAATGCAAACCATGTCGATACGCGCAACAAGAAAAAATAACACTAATGTTCTTATGCACTTACAAGGTTATTTCAAAAAAGAGCTAGATTCTCCTCAAAAGCAAGCGCTTGCTCAATTAATTCAAGAATACAATCAAGGCATATTGCCTCTGCTGTCTCCTATTACACTAATTAAGCATTATCTTAGTTTGCACAATAACGACTATTTAAAACAACAATCGTTTCTAGACCCGTATCCTCAAGAACTGAGGTTACGCTATGGATTATAAACCAACCATGCAATGCGTTTGGTTTCGTACTGATTTAAGAGTGGCTGATAACCCGGCGTTATCTGCTGCTCTTGCAAATCAAGCCCCTACTGTCGCTATTTTTATAGCCAGTGAATCGCAATGGCAACGACATAATAAAGCTTCAATTCAAATTGATTTGATAAAGAGACGCTTGCTTGAGCTTGAAAAAGAGCTCCACGCATTACATATTCCTTTACTAGTATTATCTTGCTCTTGGTTCAAGGATGTTCCACCACAGCTGCACAGATTATGTAAAGATCTTGGTATATCACATTTATTTGCCAATAAAGAATATGAGGCTGACGAATTAAGCCGAGATGCTGATGTTGTAACACAACTCTCTGATGTTCAATGTGCTTTTTATGACGCCAAATGTGCGGTACAAGTTGGCAAAGTACTGAATAAAACTCATCAACCTTATAAAGTTTTTACGCCATTTAAAAAGGCGTGGAGAGAATACTTTTATCAACACTTTCCAACCATTGAAAAAGTGACCGCTTCAGTTGAATTATCGGCGACACAGTTAAGGTCACTTAAAGAGTACCATGACCATACATTTACTCGCTCTATAACGAATGAGAGCAAGGCGTGGTCTGTTTCAAATAAAACGATACTTAATGCCATGCGTCAATTTTGCCGTGAAAAATCACAACAATATAATGACCAACGAGATTACCCAGCCATAGAGGGAACAAGTCAACTCTCTCCTTATTTGGCTATTGGCGCAATTTCAGCAAAACAGTGCATTTTACGTTTGCATTTGGAAGCGAATAATCAATTAACCCAAGGACAAGAGATATGGCTTGATGAGTTAATTTGGCGTGAGTTCTATACTCACCTACTTCACTTTTATCCATTGTTGTCTAAAAACCACGCTTTTTTGAGTTTTGACAAATACATTCAATGGAATAATGACAGCGACAAATTTGAGCAGTGGTGTAAAGGCGAGACTGGATTTCCTATTGTGGATGCCGCAATGAAACAACTCAACAATACGGGTTGGATGCATAACCGGTTACGGATGATCACCGCCAGTTTTTTAGTTAAAGATTTACACATTAATTGGCGCTGGGGCGAGCGGTATTTTATGTCAAAACTTATTGATGGTGACTTTGCCTCGAATAATGGCGGTTGGCAGTGGTGTGCATCAGTAGGTTGTGATAGCACACCTTATTTTCGTATATTTAATCCCACAACACAAAGTGAACGATTTGATAATAAAGGGATTTTTATCAAGCACTGGCTACCAGAATTAACAACGCTAACCGGAAAACTATTGCATCACCCTAATAGCAAACCACTATTAAAACCAGATAATTACGTAGAGCCTATTATTGAGCATGGCATACAACGGTTAAAGACATTAGATATCTATAAACACGCCAAAGCTCAGGATGTTGCAAGTTAACCATAGCAAGTATTATGATGGTCTCATCTGTTATTAAGAGTTGTATTAATTGATGTCTAATTCACTGCCTTTTATTCTTGCTGGACCTATGGTTCGAAAAACGACTGCTCATGAGATTAACCTATGGTTATCTACCTCTAAACCATTACATGGTCGAACGAAGATCAGTACCAACAATGATGAGTACGAGTTTGAGGTCACGCAAGAACAAGGCATTCAATTAGGCCAATACGCTTGGGTTTATCTTCTACGCTGCCAAGCTGATTTCCCGATTAATCAACGTATCGAATATGATATCGACACTCAAGATGGCTTATTGTCACAGTTGGTTCCCGACGCATTATATGAAAATGAATCTTCTCTTACCTTATTCATAAAAGACAAGGCTGATTATGTCTTACATGGTTCTTGTCGTAACCCTCATTATGCCAGTAAAGACAGCTTGGTTATCGCAAACCAACAGCTAAAAACACAAGCTCTTGAAGAAAGAGCTGCTTTGTTGATGATGAGTGGCGATCAGATCTACGCCGATGATGTGGCTGGGCCTATGTTGCATGCCATTCAACAGATTATCCCTCAATTAGGATTATTTGAAGAAACGCTAGCTCACTCAGAGTTCAGTAAAGATGCTGAGTTATATGCCCACCCATATAATTTATACCGCAGAGATAAGATCTTGCCGCACTATGTCGAGAGGAAGAATTTTTTATCTCGCTGCAGTCTGTATCAAACTCGTCCTATTTTCAGCTCAACAAAGCATGAAAACCATTTAATGAGTATTGCTGAATTTTTTGTCATGTACTTGCTCGTATGGTCTCCGACTTTGTGGAAGCGTATTACTCTGCCAAACTCATTGCCTAACCTAGAACCAAAATGGCAAAAAATGTGGCAAGAAGAAAAACAACAGATCGATCTTTTTGTTGCAGGCTTAAACGATGCACAGCAACTGTTTGCGCACATGCCGACTTACATGGTTTTTGATGATCACGATATTACCGATGATTGGAATTTAACGATTGGCTGGGAAAACGCCGTGAATGGTGATCCTCTTGCCTCTCAAGTCATTGGCAATGGCTTAATCAGCTATTTTCTGTGCCAAGGCTGGGGAAATAACCCAGAGCAGTTTGATGAAGCGTTCCTAACATCATTCAGAGCGTTATTTGCCAATTACGACAACGCACAACATCATAAATTAATTTGGCAACTTACGCGATTTGAACAATGGCATTATTCCATTCATACCACGCCAAAAATGGTGGTGTTAGACACTCGAACTCGCCGCTGGCGCTCAGAATCCAACACAAATAAGCCCTCTGGTTTGATGGACTGGGAGGCTTTGCTCGATCTACAACATGAGCTAATTAATCAAGAATCGATCATTATTGTCTCGGCAACACCAATATTTGGGGTTAAGTTTATTGAGGCCCTACAAAAAACCATGACGATACTTGGAAAACCATTAATGGTTGATGCCGAAAATTGGATGACTCATCCAGGCTCTGCCAATACCCTGCTGAGTATTTTAACTCACCCCAAAACGCCACAAAATTTTGTGATCTTATCAGGTGATGTTCATTACTCATTTGCTTATGATATTAAGCTACGTCACAGCAAGTCTAGCCCAGATATTTACCAGATCACCTGCAGTGGCTTTAAAAATGAGTTTCCCAATAAGCTATTACGCGTATGTGATTTTATGGACAGAGTGCTTTATAGCCCGCATTCACCATTAAACTGGTTTACGAAGCGTAAGAATTTATTAGTCACTAAACGAGATCCATCAGTAAACAACCAAGATAAATTAATAAATCAAAGTTCAATTGGGGAGTTAAGGTTGGATGAAAAAGGCAAGCCAACACAGATATCTATTCTGACTGCAGAAGGAAAATCTATCTCGTTCTTGCCTAAGTAACCTCATTAAAATACGTAGATTACGCAGGAGGTTAGTGATTAATCGTTGAGGGTATTGTCTAGGTTACTCTCAACATCCATTGAAATATGGAAATACAGGCCTGCTTCAAATGCATCTAGCCATTCTAATTCCACTTCTTCACGATATTTTGTTTTTTCCAGATTGTTATTACTCATCGTTATTTCCTTATTTGAGTTTATTTCTAACTCTCCGTTAGATAAATCTTACATCAATCTAAATAAAACCAATTCCAGGAATCACATTGATGTAAGGCTTTGATTATACAGATATCGAATTACAATACTATGACAATAGTGCACAATTTCTTAAACCGTATTGACTGTATGTCGTTATTCTAACAATCGCACACTCATCACATAACTGGGAATGATTATTATTTAGATTGATAATATTAACTATTTAACCTAATCTATAGGTCTGTTAGTTAATGAATTTTTTATTATGAAATCCACCATTTTATTTTCTCTTACTGCTGTTTTTTTATTGTCAGGCTGCAGTCAACAAATTCAACCAGCATCGGCACCCTCTCAAGCGATCGCTAGTTTTTATGATTATCAATTGCTATCACCAACAGGCTCTTCGCTATCTCTTACCGCTTTACCTCAAGAAATCGTTGAGGCTGATGTGATTCTTATTGGTGAATGGCACACTCATGCTGGCATCCATCGCTTTCAAACTGATTTATTCAAAGAACTATCTACAACAAACTCAACATTAGCGCTATCTATGGAGCAGTTCAGTCGTGATAAACAGACGGTTGTAGATGAGTACTTAACAGGGGGAATTGGCGAACAAACGCTAATCTCTGATGCTAATGCATGGCCTAATTATGAAAGTGATTATCGTCCATTGATTGAAATTGCAAAAACTGAAGGCCGTGATGTAATCGCTGCAAATGCCCCAAAACCAATCGTAAAATGCATTGGCCAACAGGGTATTCGCTATTTAGATAAACTCGATATTGATGAAAAGCCATGGTTAGCTAAAAACATCGACCTTACTGAGTCCCCTTATAAGTCAAAATTTTTAGCTTCTATGCATCATGGTAATGAAGAACAAACTCAGAAGCAATTTGCAGCCCAAATGACGTGGGATGCAACCATGGCTGAAAGTATCGTTAATTACTTAGCTTTACACCCTAAAGCGCAAGTAATGCATATTGCAGGAAAATTTCATATTGAAAATGGTCTAGGTACTGCAGCACAAATCACCAAATTAAACCCAAAGCTTAATGTTGTTGTTATTACTCCAATTGAAAAAGTGACTAAGGAAGGCTCTGACTATCAATTAAAAGTATTAGCACCACCAAAACGTTTTGTAAAACAAGAAAATATGATGAAAGCATATAAAACGATTAAAAATCGTAACAATGACCTTGTTTGTAAATGATTAGCGAATAAGAAATAAAACCACTCACTTCGACGAGGGAATTAAAGTGAGTGGTTTTGGCTTAGTGTCATTTTTGATTTCAAGGTATTTACTAATTACTTTTATTTTCGGATAACAAGTACGACTTCACCGACTTGTACACCCCATTTATAAATAACAGTTTGGTTTATCACCACATTATCTGATATTTGATAAATCCAATCATCAAATTCAACGTTATATTCTGAATCGTCAACATTCAATACCATCGCATATTGCCAATTAAGTGCATTTCCTGCGCTTATACCACTGGCTTCTTCTGGGATATCATTAGCCGTTCCTGTGTAGCGGTTCTCTCCTATTTCTTGTATAACCCAAGTTCGATTTTGCTTTTCACCATCACTGAATAAGAATTGTTCATCTAAGGTCAGGGTTTTGTCATTCCAACTGGCTTGAAGATCAGCAGTAAATGTTCTTATTACTCTTCCATTAAAACCTTTTACTATCCCCTCTGCTTTTAAATCACCTTGAAAAAAAGAAGTCATCGAAAACACTGGCTTATTATCCGCATAATCATTGATGTCCTGCGAAGAACAGCCTAATAAAATAACGCTAACGATAAATACGAGAATTATTTTCATTATTTTTCTCCTATTAATTCAAGTCGCAATTCAGGGTAAGTGGTTTTTTCAGACACCCAAATATCAAGGAACAGTTGAGAAAAATCTTTACTTGCGATTTTTCCAATCGGTTTATCATTTAGAAAAAACTGATTATTCCCTATCTCATCAATGCTAAAAACCAATTTATCTTCAGGTTTTACATCTGGAAATACTTGCTCTAATTCAAGCAGCCACGAATCTAAATCAGGGTGTTTAATTGATTGCTCTTCCCATTGCTCTTTAGTCGCTTTAATTAAGTTTTCTTTAGTGATGTTACGATAATATTCAATCTCGAGCGCCTGTGGGTATTGACCATACTGAAATTTTCCTGAACTGGTAAAAAGTTGTGCCTCATACACTGAGATTAAAAACCATGACAGTTCTGATTTACCACTACTTTGCAAACCTTGTAACGGCGCGGCTACGACACTATTTATTGTTAACAGGCTTACTATTGTGAGTATATTTATCAATTGTTTCATAACTCTTTCCCTCATTATTTATTCTTGCTCTTAAGCGTCTTTGAATAATAATAAATACGGGTAAGTTGACTGCCCAGATCACTCCAATTGAAAATAAAGTGATTTGATATGAATATGAGAAATCTACAGCACCTAATCGATGACCTGCTAAATAGTTTAATGGCCCAGCAATCGCCCCAAGTAAGGCAATTAAACCAAGGTGAAAGCGTGATAACCACCCTAAACTATGATTAATAGCGAAACCAAAATGACACCATAATAAAATAAGCCAAACAGGAATAAGTGCATTATTTGGAAATTGATACACGCCAGTAAATGACAATAATACATCGCCAAAAACACCTAACAGCGAAATTAAAATGAGTAAATAAAAGTCTATTTTTCGTGTTGGTGATACTAAAAGATGAAGTAATATTGAAACTAATAAAAAAGGGATCGCTTGCTGTTGATAAAGGATCACAGAAAACCAAACCAATTGAAACCAAACTGCATTAATGAGGGGGAAATAACGTAACATTGAAGCCTCCTATAATACCAACCTAGATGCACTATCATTCAAAGTTTATCCAGATTGGTATAATATAAATAGCGGTTAACTAACACACTCCATGTTGTGGTTTAGCAGCGACAAGATGAACCGTACTGATTTTACGTTCTAGAAATCCCCCTTCGCAGTAACAAAGATAAAATTTCCACAATCGGATAAAGTCGTCGCCATAACCCATTTGTTTTAGCTCTGCTGCCGACTTATCAAATCGTTGATACCAGTGATTCAAGGTTTTAGCGTAATCTAGACCGATATCATTTAACGAGGTGATCACCATGTCGGTATTCTCTGCGACTTTATTCGCCATGACACTAACTGAAGGCAGGCAACCTCCAGGGAAAATATAGCGTTGAATGAAATCGACACTTTTACGATAACTATCATAACGTTGATCTGAAATAGTGATCGCTTGAATCAACATTTTACCTTCTGGTTTTAAATGACGACTACACACATCAAAGAAGGTACTTAAATATTCATGTCCAACCGCTTCGATCATTTCAATTGACACTAATTTATCGTATTGACCCTCTAAGGTTCGATAATCTTGTTTTAGTAATGTAATTGAATCTTCTAACCCTAAAGACTTTACTTTTTGCTCTGCGTATTCGTATTGGGCATCAGATATAGTGGTCGTCGTGACTTTTACACCATAATGCTGTGCAGCATAAATAGCTAATGCGCCCCAACCGGTACCAATTTCAAGTAATGTTTCCCCTTGTTTAAGCTCTAAACGCTCACAGATTGTCTTCAGTTTAAATAATTGCGCCTCTTCAAGGTTAGCATTCGCATTTGGGTAAATAGCGCTTGAATAGAGCATCTCTTTATCAAGAAACGTTTTGTACATTTCATTACCCAAATCATAATGGGCAAGTATATTTTTCTTTGAGCCTTGCTCAGTATTTTTATTTCGCTTGTGATTAAGTAAATCAAAGAACTGAATAATCTTACTAAATCGGTTCTCTACTCTATCCAATACACCTTGTTCACGGCCTAATACTTGAATTACTTTTGTTAAGTTAGGGCTAGTCCACCACCCTGAAACATACGCTTCACTTGCACCAATCCCACCACCAAACAATATTTTTCTGTATGCTTCCATATTATGAATTTCAACAACGGCAGCTAAGCTTGCTTCTTTATTGCCTAAAATAATTTGTCCTAATTCATCATTAATCGTTAGTGATGCTTGTGTCATTTTGGCTAAATAGTCAAGTAACACTTTACGCGTCATTTTATCTATCCAGCTCACTGGCTTGGTTTCATTTTTTTGAATCGCTGATACGTCTTGATTATTCAACATCGCTGTTCTCCTTAATTTTTTGGATAAGGCACGAATGGGATCCGTTTTAAAAATAATTTCAGTGCCTGCCAGTAAATTCCATATACTATCTTTACGGTCATCATCGGGATTGAGATCACTTGCTGTTGAATATTTTTTGCTGAAAGTGATTTTCGTGTCATTGCTATTGTTGCATCAAAGATCTTCTCTTGTTGCTCTAACCCTCTGTTTTCTAAATGAAGTGAAAGGTGCTTATTAGGATCTTTAATCATCCAATGATATTTCATATCAAGATTCAAAAAAGGAGAAACATGAAACGTTTTATCTATCACTTTATCTGATTTCATCTTGATCAAATAATAGTGAGTTTGATTCCATGGAGTATTACTCACCTCCGCTAACAAATACGTTAACTGGTCATTTCTATCGTAACAATAATACAAATTGATGGGGCTAAAATAGACACCAAAACAACGTACTTGGCCGACAAATAGTACCCGCGTATTTAATGCATCTCCACCTAGCTCAGCGACTTTGTTCCATACCGAATTCTTTAGTGGCTCCTCTTCTTCGCCTAAGTAATCGCGTCGATTAAAAGAGAGAGGTGAAAACTTGTTTTTTTTAAGCCAACCAATGGATTCAAACTCCTCTAACTCATCCAAATCGAGGGCGAGAAAAAACATCTCATAACTAAAGCTATGCGATCTAGTTTGAAAGCGTCTATGTCTCACCTCTCCATGATAAAGACAAGAATGCGTCATAAACTTAATCCAAATCGCTGACAAACATCTAATGCACTTCTAACTCCATCTTCATGAAATCCGTTATACCAATAGGCACCGGCAAAGTGCGTATGATTATGTCCACAAATTTCATTTCGACGCTGTTGTGATGAGATAGTATCTGCATTAAATACTGGGTGATCGTATTTATAAGATCCTAAAATCTTACTTTCATTGATTAGCGGGGAATTATTTAAGGTAACACAAAATGTCGTATCTTCGGTGTTAAGTCCTTGTAATATATTCATATTATAAGTAACGCTTGATGGTCTATTTTTATCTGTAACATCAAGGTGATAATTCCACGCTGCCCAAGCTCGCTTTTGCATAGGTAGCAAGGTTTCATCCGTATGTAACACCACTTCATTCTCTTGATAAGTAAGCTTAGATAGCACCTCTTTTTCTCGATTGGTGACATCCGTTAACATCGCTAAGGATTGATTGCTGTGACAAGCTAAGATTACTTCATCAAACTCATGGACCTCTGTATTTTTTATGGTTAATGATATGCCCTCGCTATGACGCGAAATCCCTGTTACTGGGCTATTGAGATGAATGTTATCTTTAAAACGCTCGATTAAAGGGGATATATACGAAGATGAACCATTAGGAATAACGTACCATTGTGGCCGATTGGCAATATCTAGTAGTCCATGATTATGGAAAAATCGAATAAAGAAGTGCAATGGAAATGCCTTCATATCTTGCAGGCTAGATGACCAAATTGCCGCCCCCATAGGTAAAATATAATGCTCAGCAAAATAGGTACTGTAACCATCATCGTAAAGCATGTCGCCTAATGTACTATCAGTATCAATATGCTCTCTTTCCCACAACTCTTTACACTGCTTGTTAAAACGTAATATTTCACTGATTAATGATAAAAATTTAGTATTAAAAATATTAGAGCGCTGTGCAAATAATGTGTTTAAGTTATGGCCATTATACTCAAGACCTGAAATCACGTTTTTAACACTGAAACTCATTTCACTCTCTTGGCCTTTAATTCCAAGTTGTGAGAGCAATTCAATAAAATTAGGGTAGGTTCGGTCATTAAAAACAATAAACCCGGTATCAATGTCCCACTCTTTTCCTTCTGCAATTACTCGCTTTGTCGCGGTGTGACCCCCAATATAATCATTGGCTTCAAATAAGGTAACATGATACTTACGACTGAGTACGTAGGCGCATACTAGCCCTGAAATGCCACTTCCTACTATTGCAATTTTCTTCATTATCGTTTCATCCTTAATGCGACCCACTGCCAAATACGATCAGGCAAACTGCCCATAACAATTAGAAAACTCGTAAATGGAAATGGAAAATGAATATGTTTTTTATTTTTGGTGATGCCACTAATGATGTGCGATGCCGCTTGGCTTACTTCAATCAACATTGGCATTGGAAAATCATTTTTATTGGTTAATGGGGTTTTCACAAATCCTGGAGCAATCACACTTATGGTTAAGCGCTCTGCTGGAATGTCTAATTGCAAAGACTTTGCAAGGTAATGGATCGCCGCTTTACTGGCTCCATAAGCTTCAGCTCGTTGAAATGGAACATAAGAAGCACTTGATCCCATTAACGCAAGATGAGCCCCATACTTCATCTTTGGTATCAATACCTGCAAACAATAACCTATTGAAATGACATTGGTTTGAATCACTCGCTCGAACAAAGCGCCATCAAAATGCTCTGCATTATCGATGTATTCGCAGGTGCCTGCATTCAAAATGGCAATATCCAGCGATTCAATATCATTAAGTGAAGTTAAAATTGATTGACTATCGGTTAAGTCAAAAGACACTTCCATCAATTGCAACGTCTGCTTTGCTTCCAATAAAGTTTCTGATTCTTCATAAGCACTGAAGTTTCGACCACAGGCATATACTTTATCTCCTTGTTTTAGATAAGCATGAACAAGAGATAACCCTATACCTGACGTTGCTCCTGTAATTAAAATTGTTTTCATGATTGCACCCTCTTTTTGATGAATTTCACCATTGGGCCAATAATTGGAAGGTGCTCATAAAGCATCTGTCCCATATCAATATAATCACGATGGTAGTGCACCTTGTCGGTGAATTTTATGAGCGTTGTTCCCTCAACCGTGATTTGCTCTCCTTTATTTATCTTAGGATGAATATAGCGCATCGTCCAAAAAAGAGAGGCTTCCCCTCCTGTTGGGGTTTCTTTTTCAACAACATGGTGAACATGGAAATGGCACTCTTTCAAATTACTGTATAAATGTTCAAAGTAACTTTCGAGATCGTTTAATCCATTGATTTCATGGACTGCATCAATAAATTGGATGTCTTGTGAATAAAGCTCAGCTAAATAATGAAGAGTCTGTTTATTTAGATCTCCATATAGTTTTATGAATCTTTCAACAAAAGGAGAATAGATCATCATGTGCGTCCTTGTGTTAGTGCAGTGAGCCATTATTTAATTCACGCTCACTGCCAATACCTTTATCAGTAATTAGTTACTTATAGATACGTAACCACTGATAAAATGGTTCACTTCCTGTGACCATTAATACAATAAGCCACCAATAGGATTAAATAATTTACTCAATCCTTTTGTAAAATGAAGCGGAGCATTTTGAACCGTATAACACAAGCAACCTTCAGTCGTTTTGGGGCTATGTTCATGTGAGGCGTCTAACCAAATGAAATCACCTTTTTGATAATGACCAGATTCGTCTTGAAAACTGCCATCAAGTAGTAAGGTCAACTCAAAACCTTTATGGGTATGATTTGGGATCTCTCCTCCTGCAGCGATATGCAATAGATTTGATCGTGTGTCTTGCTCTTCAATAAGACGAGCACGACTCACTGCACCTAATTGATTCCATTTCAAGTCATCATATCGATGCAATAAATACGGTACTTCAAATGTTTTATCAGCAATAGAGACATGATATGTCGGTGTAGACATAAGATAAGAGTCGTCCGTGTCTAATTGCATAATGCTTTCCAACATTGTTGTGTAATCAACCGTTGGTTCATTACTTTCTGTGCACATAGTCTGGCTGTTACTTTGCCATGTCATTTCTGCTAACTCTTGGCTGATAGCCTCAACCTTGTTTTTACATTCTGAGCACAACTCACAATGTAGAGACACCGCAACAGAAAGAGACTCTGGTAATTCGCCATTGGCATGAGAACGCAACAGCTCATCGCTTGGATGGTAAGTAATATTAGTCATTCTCATACTCCTGTCTTAATTTACTCAATGCTAGGCGTAGTCTGGATTTTATCGTCCCTATGGGCTGACCTAGGTGCTCTGAGAGTTCATGTTGAGTTAACCCTTGAATATACAGACCTTCAACAACCACTCTTTGTGCCTGTGGTAGCAAACCTACTAAACGATGTAACTGTTTTGACTCTAACCAATCGGTTTCTTTTGTTTCTACTTGCTTATCAAATAGTGGCCATAAATCACTACTGATTGTATCTTCCTTATTTGATTGCATTTTACGTAACATATCAAAGCTGTGATTTCGCATTACGGTAAAAATCCACCCTGATGCATTTCCTTTGGTCTGATTAAACAAAGCCGCTTTTCGCCACACTAACGTCATGGTTTCTTGAACCAAATCCATTGCCAAGGTTGGATCATTAAATTTTTTAATTCCGTAGGCGCGGATCTTGGGCGCAAACCAAGAAAATAACTGTGAAAATGCCACTTTATCTTGAGTTTCACCCACCAGATTTAACCAAGAATCTAGCTTGGCGACATCCTCTTCATTTTGTATCGGCTTATAACTAGAGTTCAATCGACTGCTCACTTCTATGTGCTGAGTTTGCATATCTACCTCCATAATAATTTAAGACTACTACGGAAGAGATTACTATTTGGATCACTCTGTAAACTATAGACCGTTTTTATTTGTTATATCTTGAATTAATACACAGAATTCAAAGCCCACTCTCAAATAAAAACAATGGTGACAATTAAATTCATTTTTATCAAAGAAACAAGATGTTAGCTTATGTGATTTAGTAGTAAATATAGCTAAAAAAACTGACACTTTTCATTGTTCATGCATCAACAATAACTTAATATGAAAATTAACATTAATATGAGTAAAAGCTAACGATAATGATTAAATGGATTTTGATTGCCCTGCTTTGCGCTTCAAACACCACTTACGCAAATACATTAGGTGATCCTGTTAAAGGTAAATTAAAAGCGCCAAGCTGTATTTTTTGTCATGGTGAAACAGGAAAGGCGATGAACTCAAGCTACCCTAATTTAGATATGCAAAATGAAATGTATTTATATAGCTCAATGAAATCGTATCAAAATGACGAAAGAAAGGGCCCCCTAGCACAAATGATGAAGGCCCAGTTGCAACGACTCAATGATCAAGATTTAAAAGACATTGCTGCGTTTTATGCCAGTGCATCTAATAACGAAAATAAGTAGTCTATTTCATCGACGGTGTTGTAATGCATAAATCCAATCCGAACAACACCCCCATACGCTTCTAGATTTAACTGCTTAACTAAACCAAGCGCATAAAAATGCCCATTCCATACACACACATTATGCAAACCTAATTCTTTAGCTACTGCTTCTGGTGTATGGTCTTGAAGTCGAATAGCGAACGTTGGTGTCCGATTAATGCAATTTTCAGGATCACTAATACCAAACAATGAAATCCAAGGCCTACTCTCTAATTTATTTAAAAAATAGTGCGTCAATGCTAATTCATGTTGCTCGTACTGAATAAAACTAGAGATAAGCCTTTCTCGTAAACTCGCCTCTTTTGCTCCCCATTGAGCCAAATACTCAATAGCTGCTGTAACGCCAGCCAGCCCTTCAAAGCTTTGTGTGCCCGTCTCAAATCGGCCTGGTCCTATATTTGTGGCGGGTTCAACTTTATATGGCGAAAGCGTTTGTAACCATTTGGTAGACACATAAGCAATACCGACATGGGGGCCAAAAAATTTATACGCTGAGCAGGCTAAAAAATCACAATCAAGATCTTGCACATCAATTAAATGATGAGGGGCGTAGTGAACCGCATCAACATACACCATCGCATCAACACCATGTGCAGCGTTAATCATCGACTTCACATCAACTAAAGAGCCTGTGGTATTAGAAGCGAATGTCGTGGCAACCAACTTGGTTTTATCAGACAGCAGCGAATAAAAATGATCTATATCTAACGTGCAATCAGTGGTATTAACTCGAACTTGGTGAACAATGACCCCTTTATCTTCTGCGGCTTGCTGCCAACTAGATACGTTCGAATAGTGATCCAATGCCGTAACGATGATCTCATCTCCCGCTTTCCATTCTCGGCTTATCGCTCGACTTAGCTGAAACGTCAACGAAGTCATATTCGCCCCAAAAACAATATTGCTACTGCTTGGTGCATTTACTAACGCAGCACAAGAAGAGCGAGCAGTATCCATCACATTATTCGTTATTTGGCTTGAAAAAAAATGCCCGCCTAGATTGGAGTTAGAATAACCAAGGTATTCTGTCATTGCTGCTAATACAGAATTAGGCACTTGAGAGCCTCCCGGGCCATCTAGAAATACAACCGGAAGCTCATTAATTGTTTGTGTTAAAGATGGAAATTGCGAACGGGCTTGCTCAGGCGTGAAAGTCATTAACATTATCCTTTGCGGTTAATACAAATACATCCATATGCCCTTCATGATCTTGTTTAATCAAGCGAATTGGCTTTCCGTTGTGCCACAGTTTTCTATCATCAACCATCGCGACTTCGCCATCTTCTAAGATTTTTCTAAAAAACGGTTCTTCGTTTGAGTCTTTGTATACAAGTAATTCTCCTCCTTCAATATTTGAACGATCAATACCGATCAACGCGATATGATCAAAACCATCTTGATGAACGCCTTCTGGAGCAATTTGGGTTTCTTCATAAATCGCGGCAATGCGCATTTGATGTATTTCAATCTCTTGCCCATTTGGTAAATGATTAAGATCCATAAAGACCTGACACATTTCAGCCATGCCTTCACTGTGCAAAATATCACTTTCAATGCCTTCAAACTCACGAATGACATCACCTTGGTAATGGTTAATCTCTTCACTTTGCACAAAGTTATGTTTATTTGTCTCTACCACTTTCTCGTTTACCATTCGAATAACGGAATAACGTCTTAAGCGAAAGTTACCATCAGCGTGTAACGTTTTAGGCAAACCAGAAAATGAAGGTGCGAGTTGATGAACCGCAGCATGACTTAATTGTGTCAGCTGCAATGTTGTACCGTGTGAATGTAACATGATGCCCCCTGCAGTAAGTTAACAAATGATTTACATCTTTATTATTTATGCAGAAATGCTGATAAATCAAACTATACAGTGCTTTACTTCACATTAAATTAAAAATTCAATATATAGTGTTGGTTATTTTTACTTTTGCAAAATTAAACATCAGATTACTTTTATCTAGATTAAGAAAACCAGAACTCTTCACTAAAGAACCTGTAGTAAATTGATTTTATTGATTATTATCAGATTGAACTTGCTTATTCCATAATAAAACAACGAGCATGATCACTGTGATCAGTAAATAAAAGAAACCTAAACTGTTTTGATCAGTCACCCAGTCCTTCACCAAATAACCACCAAGTAATCCTGCTAAGCACATTTGAACAGAGCCTGATAAGGCCGAGATTGTCCCTACTTTTTTAGTATGTGGAGCCAGTAATAAATTAATAGAGAGTGGGAATGAAATGCCCTGAGCTACTGCGAGTAATGTGAATCCAAAAACCAGTGAAAACAGTGAGGTTTCAAAAAATACCAATGATAAGCCTGATATTGTCATTATCCCGAGCGCTATTCCCATCAATTGAATAACACTACAACGTTTATTTAAGCTATTGAGAATAAAGCTACCGATCATGAGCCCTGCTGATGGGATAATCATCACTTCTCCATATTCAGCCGCAGTAAGTCCTAACCCATCTTGAAGCAAAAAGGGCAATAAAGAGACCGAAACCAAACTACTTAAATAGCTCACCCAGTTTAAACTCGCACTTGAGATCACTTGAGCATTACCAAATAAAGAACCATAGTCTCGTAATGTTTGAAGTATACTGAACTTCTCGGGCTTATACGGCAAGGTTTCTGGCAAGATAAAATAACCAATAGTTAAAATGCTCATTAAATAAATAAGCACAAAACCAAATACCCATTGCCAACTAAAGTGCCAAGCGATCCAGCCTCCAATTACCGGCGCAAGTATCGGTAATATAGACGCAGTTATCGAAATATAAGACATTGCCTTGGTTAAGTGATGTCCACTGTAACTGTCCCTTAACACGCTTCGACCAAGTACCGATGCACTGCCCGCTCCAAGGCCTTGAAGTAATCTACCAAACACTAACGCGGTAAAATTATCTGTCATAGCGAAACAGACAAATGTCCCTAACAAATAAATCCCCTGCCCTAAAATAAATATTGGTCGTCGTCCAAGTGCATCAGACAAAGGGCCATAAAACAGCTGTGAACCACCAAAGCCAACTAAAAAAATCGTGACGAGAAGTTGAGCATCAGAAGACGAAACCCCAAGATCTTGGCTTATTAGTGGAAGGGATGGCAAATAAATACTCACACCGACTTGCCCCGTCGCAATGATCATCATAGCAAGAAGTAATGGCGTTTTATTTAAGCGACCTGGTGATAGCATTTGTGTCTTATTTTTATTCATATCGCTAGTTTACATTCAATCAATATCATTGATAATAGCAACTAGAGGAATCACATTGCGTCCTAATAGGAATTAATCATGGATTGGATAGAGTGCGTTAGAAGTTACATAAAAGTAGTAGAGGAAGGCAGCTTTAATGCAGCCGCTTTTCAAATGAACACCTCAGGTTCTGCTATTAGTAAACGCATCAATTGGCTTGAAGATCGTGTCGGCGTACAGCTATTAACACGAACGACTCGATCTGTTCATCAAACTGAAGCGGGCATTCTATTTTATCAACGTGCCCGGCTACAATTGGACCAATGGCAGCATTTAGTTGATGAAACTCGCGCTATCAACCAGACACCAACAGGGTTATTAAAAATAGGAGCAACGCTTGCTGTCGGGTCCAAATTTATCATCAAATATTTGGATGAATTTTTAACAACTTACCCAAAAATTAAAGTTCAGTTGATCACAACCCTGCCAGGGCAAGTGCCTGAAAATAATGTCGATGTTTTTATCAGTCGTGAGCTAGAACAACTCAATACCTTTAGTTATAAATCTACGCCTCTTTTTGAACATCACTCTGGTTTTTTTGCTTCAAAAGAATATATCGCTAAGCATGGTTTACCAAATAATATCGATGAACTAAAACGTCATAATATGTTGATTTGGGGCGAACGACCGGTACGAGAGATAAAACTGGCGAATGGTAAACGGGTTACTTTACGAGGAAATTTTGCCACAACAAATCCAGAAGCTTTATTTCATGCCGCAAAGCGAGGAATGGGGATCTTATTAGCCAGTAAGCAAATGCTAATAGATGACATTGACTCGGGTAATCTAGTTTCGGTCTTGCCTGAGATGACAACTGATCACATATCGGTCAATGCGTACTACCCAACTTTAGATTATGAGCACACACGAACACAGCTTTTTATTCGCTATTTAAAAAATAAACTAAGTTGATTCATATAACACTATTAATAAAATTAACATTATGATGTAAACATTTACATTGCATTTCACTTTAATTTCCGTACTCTGTTTTTCTGTACTTTTTTATCTATTAATCAGAATGAATACGACTATTTTATGGGCTTTTGTCCCTACCTTTTTTTTCGTCTCTGTTACTCCAGGCATGTGCATGACATTAGCACTTAGTCTAGGAATGAGCATCGGTTATAAACGCACACTTTGGATGATGATGGGAGAGCTCGTTGGCGTAGCTATTGTTGCTGTTTCAGCAGTATTAGGTGTGGCAGCAGTAATGCTTAATTATCCATGGTTGTTTACTGCGTTTAAAGCGGTAGGTGCTAGTTATCTTGCTTATATCGGCGTTCAAATGTGGCGTTCAAAAGGAAAGCTTGCTATGACTGGAGAGGCTACGGAAGCGCCAAAAGGAAAAGATTGGGATTTAGTGGTTCAAGGTTTTGTTACGGCAATTGCTAACCCGAAAGGTTGGGCATTTATGGTTTCTCTACTGCCACCCTTTATTGACGGAAGTAATGCCATTGCACCGCAATTAATTGCACTTGTATCTATTATTTTAATCTGTGAGTTCTTATGTATGACACTTTATGCCGTTGGCGGTAAAGGTCTTAAACGCGTACTTGGTCATTCCAATAACGTGAAAATAATGAACCGAATTTCAGGTAGTTTGATGATTTGTGTCGCTGTTTGGTTATTTGTGGGTTAGTTTTTCATAACCTCAGCTAACATATCTAGTTCTTCATCAGTTAAGAGTTCACTACTAGACTCAATTTTCGCTGATGTTTTTTCCTTCAGCTTTTTATTTACTGCATGCTGAAGATTTCGTAATTGATAGACTGTTAGCTGATTCAACTCAACTTTTAATGTTTCTGTATTTATCATTATAAACCTCGACCTTTTTAACGCGTTCATCAACGCTATGAATGTTACTTCTCTTTTTCCTACACTTTGTCAGACAAATGTCAAAGCTAAAAGTTGCAAAAATCGGTTATACTGATCGCATTATAGTTTAAAGGAGAAAACTAATGCGCATTCAAGTAGATACTCATACCCATACCTACGCTAGTGGTCATGCTTATAGCACCATCAGTGAAAATGCATTTTCAGCTTCTCAGCTTGGTTTACCAATGTTTTGCACGACTGATCACGCCTCTTCTATGCCAGGTGCTCCTCATTACTGGTTTTTTAGTAATCAGAGAGTGTTACCTCGTTTTCTCCATGGTGTTGCCATAATAAGAGGCTGTGAAGTTAACATTTGTAATATTGAAGGTGATATAGACATCCCACCCTCTGTAGATCAAAACCTTGATTGGGTCATTGCGAGTTTTCATGAACCTGTTTTTCCTCCTATAAATAAGTTAGTACACACTCAGACATTAATCAAGATTATAGAATCAGGTCGAATTGATGCCTTAGGCCACTTGGGTAATCCAAATTTTGATTTTAATTTTGAAGAAGTCATACAATGTGCGGTGGATAACAACGTCGCTATAGAGATCAACAATACCTCGCTTAAAGGGGGAAGTCGTATCGGTAGTATTGATCGTTGTTATAACATTGCCCAAGTCGCGAAAGATCTAGGCGCTTATATCACTACGGGAAGTGATGCGCATTTTTGTGCGGATATTGGTAAGTTTGAAAAGGTAGAATTACTTATTGATACTGTTGACTTTCCCGTTGAGAAAATAATTACGCATACACCTAAACAGTTTCTTCAGTTCTTAGCACTACGTGGACGTGCAACTATTCCAGAGTTTGACAGATTCACTAAGTAATCTGAAGCTGAAAATTCACTTATAACAGACATAAAAAATGGAAGACTATCTCTAGTCTTCCATTTAATTTGTTATCCAGAATATTAGGTTTCTGAATTAGCCTTTTAGACCTTGTTTTGCTAGGTACTCTTCGTAAGTACCGTGGAAATCGTTCACGCCATCTTTTGTGATTTCGATGATGCGTGTTGCAATTGAAGATACAAACTGACGGTCATGAGATACAAACATTAATGTACCTTTGTAGTTCTCTAGCGCCAAGTTCAATGCTTCGATTGATTCCATGTCCATGTGGTTTGTTGGTTCATCCATTAATAGGATGTTTGGCTTTTGCATAATTAGCTTGCCAAATAACATACGACCTTGCTCACCACCAGAAATCACTTTTACTGATTTCTTAATATCACTTTGAGAGAAAAGCATGCGACCAAGAATACCGCGAACCACTTGCTCGTCATCGCCTTCTTGTTTCCACTGCCCCATCCAATCTAATAGATTTAGATCTTCAGCGAAATCATGGCCGTGGTCTTGTGCGTAAAAACCAATGTTGTTATTTTCAGACCACTTAACCATGCCTGACATTGGTTCCATCTCGCCCGCTAATGTATTTAGGAACGTTGATTTACCGATACCATTTTCACCGATGATTGCAATGCGCTCACCCACTTCAACCATTAGGTTTACACCATTGATTAAAATGTTTTCGCCGTAACCTTGTTTTAGACCTTCAACTTCTAATGCGTTACGGAAAAGTGGTTTTTCTTGGTCAAAACGAATGAAAGGAGATTGACGGCTTGATGCTTTAATCTCTGTTAGTTCAATTTTATCCAAACGTTTCTGACGAGACGTTGCTTGTTTTGCTTTTGATGCGTTTGCAGAGAAGCGGCTTACGAACGTTTGTAAGTCAGCAATTTGCGCTTTCTTCTTAGCGTTATCTGCTTGAAGTTGTTCACGAGCTTGCGTTGCTGCAGTCATGTATTCGTCGTAGTTACCAGGGAACAGACAAATATCGCCGTAATCTACATCAGCCATGTGTGTACATACTGCGTTTAAGAAATGACGGTCATGCGAGATGATGATCATTGTGCAGTTACGAGCCAGAAGAACGTCTTCTAACCATGCAATGGTGTGCATGTCCAAGTTGTTCGTTGGTTCATCCAGAAGCATGATATCTGGTTCTGCGAACAGAACTTGTGCTAAAAGAACACGAACTTTAAGACCTGGAGCAACTTCGCTCATTAGGCCAAAGTGTTGTGATTCAGGAAGACCTAGACCTAATAGGAGTTCACCCGCACGAGCTTCAGCTGAGTAGCCGTCCATCTCTGCGAATTCAGTTTCTAAATCGCCAACGCGCATGCCATCTTCATCAGACATTTCTGGTAAAGAATAAATACGGTCACGCTCTTCTTTGATTTTCCACAGTTCTTTATGACCCATGATAACAGTATCAATTACTGTGAATTCTTCAAATGCGAACTGGTCTTGACCTAATTTAGCCATACGCTCATTAGGATCAGTTGAAACTGTACCGGCAGACTGCTCTAATTCCCCACCTAAAATCTTCATAAAGGTAGATTTACCACAGCCATTAGCACCGATTAAACCGTAACGGTTACCGTTACCAAACTTAACAGAAATATTTTCAAATAGTGGCTTATCGCCAAATTGCATTGTGATGTTAGCAGTTGATAGCACAGTACATTCCAATTAGTTATTCAAATAGACATAAAAAAACTGGCCCATATGTCCAGCTTTTCAAATTTAGGGGGAGTATAGCAGCATTTGTGATTTCCATCACTTTTTATTCTGTTTCTGCTTAATAAACGCTAAAGGAGTCTGCCCTACTTGCTTTTTAAAGAAAGAAATAAAAGCACTGTCAGATGAAAAATCCAACTGAAATGCAACATCACTTACTTGCGTATTCTCACATAATAACTCGATTGATTTTAACACTCGCCATTGTTGCTTCCATTCCTGATATGACATTCCAGTTTCTTTTTTAAATAATCGAGTAATCGTTTTACTGCTTGCTCCTATCTTTTTAGACAATGTTTGCAGATCTGGAGCGAGAAAATCCGGTTTCTGTACCTGCTCACTAAATGTGATTAAACGTTTTTCTGTAGGCAAAGGTAAGCTAAACGGTTGTTGATGTGCTTCATAAAAAGATTCCCAAAAGAGTGCTGTTGTGTATAACGTTTCTGATTTGGGTTTATCCCATGGCCACATTGCCATCTTATTAATTAACGCTCTAAGTAATTCGTCCACCTCGATCATCACAATGTCTTCAGGGCATGGGAACTTATCACAATCAAAATACAACGATCGGTACGCTACAACATTTGTCATAAAAGCTCGGTGAGGTGTATTCGCTGGTATCCAAACAGCTTTTGTGGGTGGCAAAACACACATTGAATGAGATAAAGCAAAACTCATACAGCCTTCAGGTGCATACAGTAATTGCCCTTTCTGATGATAATGCATACCTGAATCATGACGACCAACATCAGCAGCAATACCAATCACATCTGCGAGCAATTTATCTGCATCAAATTTAGTTTCATCTGAAATAATAGCCATAATGTCCGAATCTTATTGTTTTTGGTTTTAATGTTATTAATAGAACAATCGTAATTAGAAATATACTGTTTGCCAAGTTAATTCACACGAGATACACAATGAACACAAAACCTTCACTCTGGCTTATGGTACTTCTTTTGATGTTTCCTCAAATCGTTGAAACCATTTACAGCCCAGCACTTGGTTCAATAGCATATTCATTTGCTGTAACTTATTCACAAGCTTCGCAAACCATTTCAATTTACTTTTCAGCTTTTGCTTTGGGTGTCGTGGTATGGGGAATATTAGCGGATAAATTAGGTCGCAGACCCACCATGCTACTCGGATTAGTCATATACAGCTTAGCCGCCTTATCTGCGGTGCTAACAGATAGTTTCATTTATCTGATGATCGCACGTGCTGTTAGTGCGTTTGGTATAGCAGTCGGCTCAGTGATCACACAAACCATGCTACGTGATGCATTTGATACCAAAGAGCTCAGTAAAGTATTCAGTTTGATGGGAATGGGGATTTCTATTAGTCCCGTTTTAGGGATGCTACTCGGTGGTCAACTTACTCAATTCGGTGGTTACCATTATGTATTTATCGCTTTATTTATTATGGCTCTAGTACTAGTTGCATATAATCTTGTAGCTTTATCTGAAACTCAGAAAACAAAGCAACCTCTAGAATTAAAACAACTCGGACTCAAAATGCTAAGAGATATCAATATCTGGCGCTCTGGTTGCCTTGTCGCTTTATTTAATATTGCTTTGTTTTCATATTACCAATTGGGAGCTTTTAAATTCGAGCAGTTAGGACTGTCCTCGCAAGAGTTTGGTTATAGCGGGATCGTGTTAGGTCTAGGTACATTTATAGGGAGTTATTTAAATAAGTATCTTATTTCTAAACAAGTTTCATTACTGCGTTTATTGCAACTATCAGCTCTTTTATTGACTTTAGGTGGAATACTAGTGACTTATTTAATCGATTCAATCTGGTTTTTACTGCCTATGATCTTAGTTGTTATGTCTTTTGGTATCGCCATTCCAAATATTCTTAGCGTGGCGTTAATTGACTATAAACAACAAACAGGCAGTGCTGGAGCTCTGTTTGGACTTATGTATTACTTAATGATAGGTGCAGGGCTTAGCTTGGCAGGTTCGATTCAACACCTTGGCATTGTTTTACTGATTTGTGGAGTTATCTCATCTCTGCTTGTGGCTTTTAAAAAATAATAACATGCTCGCTCTTACATTAAATGAGCGAGCATATCTAATTTAGTGAATAGATTTAATATCTTATTAACGACTCACACGATAACCAATTAATGAGGGAACTTCACAATCCATGGTTTCTATGTAGATATTTCGCTCTCTCCACATCACTTCCATATCGTATAAACAAAATGAATATTGTTTAGGGTCAATCACCCATTCATGTTTAATTTTTACTGAGACAGAAGTGAATAACTCATTGTCATTTCCCCACCATACTAGAACTAAATACTTGTAGTTCTCTCCATCATGATAAATTGCAAAAGCGGCTGTTTCTGGCCAGTTAATATCTAATTGAGACTTAACTGTAGCAAGTCGTTTATTAAACATTGAGATACTAATTGGTTTATTTATGGCTGATATTGTATAAATTTTAATTCCATCAATATCTATCCAATGCACATCACTTTCTATTGTTCTCGGTTGGTACATGACTCATCCCTAGCCAGTAAATAAAAGATATAAAACAGTTGTCATTATTATAGGTTATGGAAATAGAATAAGATGACCAATCTAGATTGTATGTAAATTAACCACTAAAACCTTTGCAATGCGATCAACTACTCTTTTATCTGAGCTTTTATTGCAACAAATACTCCTAATAAAAATACATAAAAAAGGCCTAAACCGAAGTCTAAGCCTTAATCATCTTAATTTTACTCGTACTCAGCAGAATACGTTTCTTTATACGTATGAGAATAAAGTTCAAATAAGTTGCCAAATGGGTCTTCTAAATACACCATTTGTGATGTGTTGTGATCATCTTCTGGGTGGTAACGCATAATATCCATTCGTACTTTACCGCCAAACTCTTCTGTACGGGCAATCACTCCGTGGAAGTCATCTGTTTGAAGGCAGAAATGGAAGATACCGATTCGAGAGAAATCAACTTCGTGACGTTCTTGACGCTCTTTCATTTCAAATAACTCAAAACCAATGCCGTCTTTTGTTAATAAGTGTGCAATATTGAAGCCTTTAAAGCCTTCACCAAATACAGCGATACACATTCTACCAATGGCAGTTTCACGCTCTTCTTCAACTTTTGTGTTACCCATTACCACTTCAAGACCAAGCGCTTTTGTGTAAAACTCAACCGCTTTGTCCATATCGCCAACCATGATGCCTACGTGATTCATTTTCATAATTTACCTCAAATTCAGTTTTATAATTCATTGTTCGTTTCGATGAGGTAATAATAGGTAAAATTAAGAATAACCTGAAATTATCAATTATTATTATTTTGATAATATTTTGTTATTCTTGTTTTTCACTTAGTTTCTGGAGGTAAATTATTTACTAAGGTAATATCAATAAAACTATATGGAAGTAGTGACTACGATTATGGATGATACCCTTTTAAGAAAACTCGATTTCAACTCAATCAAACTCCTTAGAATACTAGGAGAAGAGCGCAATACTAAACGTACAGCTGATAGAATGTTTTTGTCACAGCCCGCCATCAGCAAACAATTGAAAAAACTGCGCGATGACATCGGTGATGAACTATTTATTCGCCGACAATACGGCTTAGAACCAACCCCATATTGCTTAGAACTTTTAGATAAACTACCAGCAATTTTTGAACTACTAGAAGATGTTTTCTCTAGAAATCAATCCTTTAATCCAGAGCTATATACTGGAGATATTTGCATCGCTATTAATACTTCAATGTATAGACCTGTATCTCGTGAGTTGTATCAACATCTTAGAGCTTTAGCACCTAATGCCACATTAAAATCGTCAATTGGGGGCAAGATACAGAACATAACCTTACAATGGCACGGGTACACTTAGGGATTAATTATCTACCGCTCGATATTTCTAAACAAATCGTTCAAAAAAAAATAGCTCGATGTACTTTTAAGCTTGTAGGCCGAGATAATCACCCTATCCTTGCAACAGACAAAACGGCTCAAGATATAGGTAAATTCCCATTAGCATTGTTACAACTTCCTGATTTTAATAAAAAAGAAAATCTTATTGAAACTAAGTTACGCCAAGCGGGTATGATACCAAATGTCGCTCTACGTGCTGACCAAGTAAGTATTTGTCTGCATGTTGTCTCTCAATCCGATTCATTAATGCCTTGTATCGATATTTTTGATACTGATTTACCTATTGGTACAACATTTATCACTCCAAACCCAAAAGATACATTAAATAGTGACATTGGCACTTTTATTCCATCAAAACTATATCGCACCCCTTTAGTCGTATGGTTGTATCAAGAGGTAGCTCAGGTTTTTTCACGTTACAATTAACACTAAAACTGCGCCATCCTTGGCGTGCTTTTTAGAATTTAGTTTCCATAATTAAAGGATGCTTTCGGAACCATTAAACTCTCTAGAGGTGAACCTCGGTAAATCAAACTCTGAGCGGTATTGCCAGCTAATCCCTCTTGAGGCAAATAATAACGAACAACGAAGTAGTAATCTTCACCATCAACGACTGGCATCCAGTAAGTACTATTTTCTGGATCATGACTTGAGAAGGTTATCGTTATATTCCCTTCTGCATCTGGAGAGGTATTTCCGCCTGCCCATACTTGACGCTCAGAGCCGCCGATAGTTTCTGGATCAAGTGGCAAACGAGTCTCATCCGAATAGCGCGTTACAGACCAGAATTTTCCAACCGCTTGCTGATGAGGCATAGTTAACACAAAATCTTCTGAGCCATTCAGTTTTTTTCCTTCAGGCGTCATCGGAATCAATTCATAGTATGCATGCTCTGCAGGAAAACCAAGGTGTCCTAAATGTGTTAGCACCGAGCGCCTTCTTTCATCACTAAGATCATCGACATGACCTGGATGTTCAAACCCTGATAAGTTATTTACTACCAAGCCTGATGACGCTAAATGATGTACGTAGCGACGAACTTCTGCGAGCTTCTCTTGATCAAAATTATCATCTGCAATAATCGTTTGCATATTATCGTGAGTTTCTTTCCAGCCATCTGTAATCTGATCAGCAAAACGAACCACTGCCCTAACATCTTCACGTTGTGGAAGTTGAAGATCTGATGCTGGTGCGTAATTATTAACAACTAATTGCTTGCGCCATTCATCAGCAACCCCATTGTCACGATACTCAAAAGTTTGCACACGAATAAAAGCAAAAATCAGATCATCACTCACTTCAATGGTATCAATATATTTCCCTTTAGGAATTTCGTAATCAGCTCCTGAGCGAATAAGCAGATACGTTCCACCTTCGGCAGGTGTTACTTCGTGATAAACCGCAAAATGCTCTGCATCAAGTAAATGAAATGATGCGTATCGTTCGGAATCACGCGGAGGAACAGTGACTTCTATAGGACCTTTAGTCACATCAAGCATCGCTTTGGCATAAATATGATCAAGTGCAGGAGTAATAACATCCCATGTATGGTCAGCTAGACCGGGAAACTCGAATTTATTAAGACCATTCTTTTCCATAAAACCAACCATATTTTCCATATGATGGTATACACGTTGGCCAGTCAGTTCCGCATCAGTAGGGATACTTTCTTCAACCTGAGCGACCGAACTAAAAGAAATAAGGGCAATTAAGAGTGAGATAGCATTTTTTTTCATAATAATACCTAATTAAGATAAAGTGGTTACATTAAATTAAAGTTAGAACTGGTAGTTGTATTCAATTCTAAAGTCTGTCCCATCTAAGGCTTCACCAAAATTCCAAAATGCTCGGATATTGCTTTGATTATCTACTTGATAACTAGCCGCTATTTCATGTTGCCAGCCATACAGTTCATCCATTAACTCAACCCCTCCTAATCTTGTGGTATACATTGGGTTGTAGTTCAGCCAAATTTGATCGGTAACCTCCATTTTTGAGTACAAACCAAGCAACGCGAAACTTGATGGAATGGTATAGCCAATAGAACCATCATAACCGGCATCTGGTTTGATTAATTGTGAATGAACATCCGCAACATTAATCCCCATCCCAGCAAGAGGATATAGTTCTACAGGGCCAAACTGAGGTAATGCTTGAATCACAGAATAAGAGGCAGAGCCAATTTTATTATCAAAATTCCAGTTAAGATCTATTTGCGACCCTAAGCCATTTGTCGTATTAACATTAAAGTGACGGTAGCGCATAGAATTAAAACTATCATCTCCTTTCAGCCCTAAACTATCGGCAGCAAATCCTTTTGCCTCTAAAACCTGCATTGCCATTGTCGTATCATTATTAGTGTCATAGGCTTGACCCAATTTAAAATTGATACCTTTATTCGTCACTCCAAATCCAGCTTGAGAATAAACAGCCATAGGATCTGACATATCTTGAAAGTCATCGGCCAACACAGGATATATTGATAAAGAAACAATAGAAGTCAGTGCTACTGCTGTCAGTGAACGGTTTACATTTATTAGTTTCATAATTCATTTCTCTTATTAGTCACGCCCTCCTTTGCAATGGTTTCTCATTTATTGAGTTACCTTAAGTAGTTAATGCTCTAACATCAGAGAGAAATTATCGTTCCTATAATCTTTTCTTTCCGACAAAAAGAATGATAAAGACTTAACTATGAGTGCGGAAATGAACTATGAAGCATCTAATATTACCTTCAGGAATATCTGAGATTATCAGAATGCTTTTCTAATAAACTCTTTATCAAAGTCATTTGATAAATAAGACAAAAAAAAGCGAGCCATCATAGCTCGCTTTTCAATATTCTTTATTTTAGAAGAAATTACAGTAATTCAACAGACTGTTTAGCTATCACAAATTCTTCGTTGGTTGGGGTAGGTGAAGTATTGCACCTTAAATACTCCTAATTTATGATGCTATACATTTCAGTGTTCAGACATCTAGGTTCAATAAATCATTCTGCAATTTCATCTTGCTGATAAACAGGATGTTTATATTGGTCATTTAATCTTTTTATTTTGACTATTTCCATTTCTGGGAAAAGTAATTTTAAATGGGATAACAATTCCGCTTTTTGTTCGAGGGTCTGAGTATATATATCGCCTATATACCCATACGCACCTTTTTCAGGGATCGCTAATGACACCACACCATCATTAATTATGTGAAAAACAACACTGCGTTCATCAATAAATATATGGCTCTTATCTACGGTTGGCTGGAAATTTGTCATCCCAAATGATATGAGCGCAAAAGCCCCTGCCCCAACAAAAGCCAATGGGCCAAACATAAAGGCAACGATAATACAGACCACAATGCCAACCCAAGCAAAGCCTCGTGCGATTTTATAAGCCACCTCTGGGATCACGTCTTGTTCAGTGTAATGAATACCCATTGGAGTTAAGTGGTAGCAATAGTCTTTATCGGGTGCAAATAAATATCTCGATACAAAAATCATAGCTAAGCTAACAGAAGAAAATAACCAAAAAGCGGGTTCAGTCATTGAATCCTCCTCTACAATTAACAAAAAAGAAGGAAATAATGCCCCTGTTAAAATTGCGCATAACCATCTTACTTTCTTATAAAGCTTTTGCCCTGCGCCTGTGTACCTCCAACGATATATAACCTCTGATTGATACAATTGCTCTTTTAATTGCACGATACTTTCAGATGAGTTCATTTATTTACCTCTTACTTCGATCATACGAGTTGCAAATTCTTTCAACGAAGGAGATATAACAAGCTCACCTTGGCTATTACCTGAAGCAATATAGCCCAACATATCATGCTCTGATGCTTGCCAGTTAAAAGGCAGGCTAATGAAGACCGTAGTACTATCTTTGGTTGTACCACCTAAATTTAATAGGCACATTAATTTCGATTGTTTCATTCTAATCTTGAATGAAAATAGGATGCTTAAACATATCATTTAACTTAGCTAACTCTACGTACTCTATATTTTTTTGGCTATTTTGAATCGCTGTTATAATTTGTTTCTTTTGCTCTAAAGAAGGTACGTAAAAGTCTCGACGACAACAATAATCAGGAGCCGTATAACTGTCTACTCTGAACATAGTATCGTTAACTAGATTAAATAAAATTGGCCTATCAGAAAAAAAAACTTCATGCTCTTGTATAGTTGACTGGAAATTTGTCATCCCAAATGACATGAGCGCAAAAGCCCCTGCCCCAACAAAAGCCAAAGGACCAAATATAAAGGCAATGATAATACAAACCACAATGCCAATCCAAGCAAAGCCTCGCGCAACTTTATAAGCCATCTCTGGGATCATGTCTTGTTCAGTGTAATGAATACCCATTGATGTTAGGTGATAACAACGATGTTTATCTGGAGCAAATAAATATCTCCCTATAAACACCAGTGTCGTTGATAAAATAAAGAGCCCAAAAAAAACAGGTGAGTCTACTGTCATGTCAGTAACCGACCAAAGAAACAATAATGGTATTCCTCCTGAAAATATTGACAAAATCCAGTATGCTAAATTAGTGTATTTTTGACCCGCGCCCTGATACTCCCAAAAATAAATTGTATTCGCTTTGTAAAGTTGATCTCTTAGCCGTTTTTTTTGTTCATCTGCATTCATTTAGTTCACATCCACATTAATTGTTCTAATAGAAGATTCTTTAAATGCAGGTGATATAACAAGCTCACCTTGGCTATTACCTGAAGCAATATAGCCTAACTTTTCATGCTCTGATGCTTGCCAGTTAAAAGGCAGGCTAATGAAGACCGTAATACTATCTTTGGTTGTACCAGCTAAATCTAAACGATAGACTGGGTTTCCCGTTTCATCTTTACTCCAAAAACCATTTTGTTCGTTTACGACTACCGTAGGTTTTGGTGAAGATGTCACATAGCTGTACTTATTTTGCATTGGCCTGCGCGTAACTTGTAAACCAATAGACTTACCTTTTGTGTGCATAGGCAAAGATATCTCTAATTGCCATTGTTGCCCCGCAGCAGAACCGTATATTGCTTTAGAAGGAAGGCTAGAAATTACCTTATTTAGCCTGACCTGAGGCTTATGAATAATCTGCTCTAATCGGGTCAACTCATCAACGGCTTCCCAATGTTTTGCATCTTTCCCCCATGTGGAATGTAATAGCCATTTTTCTAATTCGGAGCGCTTAAAGACATTGATAATTATAATCGAGATAAAAAAGAGAATTGAACTAACCATAAATGTGGTCAGCATCCAAGACGCGATAATAGCACCGATACTAGTAGAGAATATCCCAAATCGACTAAAGACGTTTGCTCCAAACTGGAAGAAATATACAAACGTTTGAGAAAAAGTCGATATCCCTTTCAGTCCATATCCAAACCGTTCCATCGGTGAATGACTCGTATCTTTAAATTTATCATGGCTCTCCCACGTCTCTAATCCTGTCGCTATTAAGCCAAACAAAGATACTGCTGTAGTAGTTTTGGTAAAGGCTGCTAAACTTTGTCTAAGTTCGTATGAATGAGTACTACTTCGCAATGCTATTTTCAGTGATTCTGAAAGCAAAGATTGGTTAGTCGCCATCTTGCCCCAGGCTACATCTCTCCACATTGCTGTGACAGCCGATACTGCATAACTCGTCGCATAGGTTGCTTCTCTAACAGCAGGGTCGGTCCATAAATCACTCTCTGGATGTTGCGCTGCTTTATGGTGGATATTTTTAAGCACTGCAGCCGTATTCCAAAGGTTAAGGATGGCGACAACCCTCCCATCTTACCCATTTTATTCCACGATGCTTGAGTAATATCTTTACCTTGCTGCCAACTGCGCTCTATTGCTTCATTGAGCATTTGCTTGGCGGCATTATTGACGGCTTCATATTTAAGCATCACCATCACTGGAATTTCGCTACTCAATAGCTTTTGCATTCTTTGCTGAGCGCTGCGCATGCTTTGTATTTGATGGTTTTTTGGTGTCGGTTGCCCTGATGGTGGCTGACTAATTTGACGAATGATCATCCCTTCTGCATTCATCTTTCGCTGCCACGCGGCAAAGTGTGCAGGATAATCTGGGTTATGTATCACTATTGCCTCGGGGTTAACCAACGCCTCTAATATGACCAACCTTAAATTACTGATCATATCTTGAGGCGTTGTTGCAGTGTTCATTTGATGTGGAAACAGTAAATACGCTATCCCTCTCCAACCCTCTTTAGCTTGGCCTGTCACTGCATTTTGCAGAGCAATAAAACTTAACTGCACAGGCTCAGCTAATAATTTAAACCATTTATTATCTTGAATTCGAATATCATCAGTAAAGCCGCCCCAACTCGCTATCGCTCCCGATAATGCCCCCATATCACCTGAACTATTGGTTGAAATAAGGTGATTACTCAACTCTTCCACATGATCATTAAGTGCTTGTAAGTTGTCGTTTGAAAAACCCAATGACGCTAATGCAAACAGTGTTTTTGGCGAATCGAGGGAAAGTGCGGTTTCTAGGGTTGCATACTCCTTCTCGGTATTCACCGCTTGTTTTATTACCTGTAAATATTGGCTGATTACACTTAATAAATAAGTAAGGTGGTCTTCATCTTGATTATCAATACCAATGACTAATGGATCCGTTCCAAGCTGCTCAAACGCCTCCATAAAATCTTGATAGAGCATGGCAATACGCTTATCTTGATCTTTAAGTTGGGTGTAGTGTTGAGTAAGAAACTCATCTAACTCACTCCAATTGACCTCATCACTGAAGAGTGTATTCTTTTCCCATGCGGTTTTTTGCTCATCACTGGACGTAAAATGGTATTTCTCTTTTAGTTCAGAGTATTTCTCTAACGCTTCTTCTTGAAGTGGGGTAAATGGGACATTGCCAATGCTTGGGTTTGAATCAAAAGCGGCAGACTCTTTATCTGCCAGAGACTGAATGGCTAGATATTCGGTTAACTGGCGTTCAAATTCCAATACCTTCATTGGATCATCGTTAATTTGCTCAGGTAACTCCTCATGCTTTAACCTTACTCGACCAAGATTACGGGTAATCTCAGCCATTTGCAGTTTATGGATATTATCTTCATCTTTGTGTATTGCGCTGCGTAGTGTGATTTCTTCTGCAAGTGGTAAGAATAAATCGGATACATCCGCTAACGGATCATCTAGCGCAATAAACATCCCACAATCTTGAGCTGGTAAATCGACTCGATAATCTACATCCCAACACCCTGGCTTATCTGCTACATGTTTAAAACTGTCAGTTTGAGCTTCAGTTGAAGTTAATGGTGTGCAAGTCGAGTCAAACATCCCTGTTGGAGCACCATTTACGCCAATATCTGCTGCATAGTGACCAAGCTTAGAAGAAAGTCCAGTGTGAGGGTGAGCCAAGGCCGAGTTAAATTGTTTTAGATTAACCTTACGCATCCATAATGAGCGATTAGTTTCATGGGAGCGCATATGCTCACACAATCGCCATGTCCAACGTTGATGGGCAAATGCCATATAGATCGTATTCTTCGCTGGGTACACTAAGCAACTCTTCGTTTCACCTTTGCTACCTCGTTCATTAGCGGGTTGATTTGCACATAGCGGGCTTTGTTGGCAGTACTCATTCAATACTCTTCCTTATGTGTATTTAGCATTTACTTTGACTGGCTGATTGCTTACGAAAAACCAACAAGTAAGGTTTCTTGTAAAATCGAGATGAGAAAACTCTATATAGGTGAAAAATAAGACACAATAAAAACCCCTTTCTTAGTGCTTAAAAATTAAATCGACCCGAGAGAGTTCACACTTTGAATGAAAGAGATTGTAGGAAGATAAGTGATTTTTTATTTATAAGGTTCGGGAGAACTTATCAACAATAAAATCAATAGGATGTGAATTTTTGTATTAATTATCCGCAAGTGTTTCTTTTGTATGTATATGCAATTACAAACCCCAGAAACAAAAAAGCGAGCCATTATAGCTCGCTTTTCAATATTCTTTATTTTAGAAGAAATTACAGCAATTCAACAGACTGTTGAGCTATCACAAATTCTTCGTTAGTTGGGATAACCATAGCAACAGCGTTCAGCATTTCTGATTTAGCGATAATGCCATCAGCGCCAAAACGTGCTCCTTCGTTACCAGCAACATCTTCAACAAACCCTAGAATTTTAAGGTTGTTTAAGATTTCACGACGGATTGGTAATGAATTCTCACCGATACCACCAGTGAAGATGATGCCATCTAAAGAATCTAATGCAGCTAGGTAAGAAGCCACGTACTTAGCAACACGGTATGTAAACACTTGGAATGCTAATGTCGCACCTTCGTGTCCCTCTTCCATCGCTTCAAGGATACCGCGAGCATCACTTGTTAAGCCGGACACACCTAGGAAACCAGACTCTTTGTTTAGAGAGTTAAATACTTGCTCTTGTGACCAACCTTTCTTAAGTAGGTACTCAATGATGCCTGGATCTAAGTCACCACAACGTGTACCCATCATTAAGCCAGAAAGCGGTGTAAAGCCCATTGACGTATCAACACTGTTACCGTCTTTAATTGCACAAACTGATGCGCCATTACCTAGGTGAACAGAGATAAAGCTCGATTCTTCGATTGGCTTGTTAATCATTTTCGCAGCTTCACGGCTTACGAAATAGTGGCTTGTACCGTGGAAACCGTAGCGACGAACACCAAAATCAGTATATAACTCTTTAGCAATAGCACCTGTGTATGCACGCTTTGGCATAGTTTGGTGGAACGCTGTGTCAAATACCGCAAATTGAGGAAGAGAAGGGAAGGCTTCAACAGCAGCACGAATACCAATAGCACCTGCTGGGTTATGTAATGGAGCAAGATCTGATAGGCTCTCAATCTCTTGAGTTACTTCTTCAGAAATGCGAACTGTTTGTGTGAATTTTTCACCACCGTGAACGATACGATGACCAATTGCAACAATACCATCAGTAAAGCCTAACTCTTCAGTCAGCCCTACTAATTTGCCAATTGCAATTTTATGGTGGTTCTCTTCGCCTTCAATGGCGATTTCAGTTTTCTGTCCTTGATACTTCCAGCTCATACGAGCATCTTCCAGACCAAAACACTCACCAAGGCCACTTAATACTGCATCACCAGAAGCAGAATCGATAACAGCAAACTTTAGTGAAGAGCTGCCTGAATTGATAACTAATACGTATTCGTTGTTCATCATTATTCTCTTTATTATACATCTGTAGGTTGCACATAGATCTGTGCCTTTTGTTACCCTTCTATTATTCAACTTTTTTTTAATTATTCAACTTTTGTTTTTGTTTATTCATATTTTATTTATCAATTCCTTATTCTAGATCAACATTAGCAAATATAGGCTGTTATCTGCCCTCAATCTCAATAATGAAAAGTGTTAAGCAGATCCTGTTATAACGAAAATTTAACATAAAATCATTGATTTAGGCTCTGATAAAAAGAAGAATGACATACCGTTCAAATTTTGACTAATTTAGTATGAATATATTAATCTGCGATGATTCTGCCATCGCACGTAAAATGCTCTCAAACCATATAGAACTTACCTCTGAGATTACGCTTCACTACGCTGAAGATGGTTCTCAAGGTTTAGCTATATTAAAAGATCATTCGATTGATGTACTCTTTCTTGATTTGACCATGCCAGTATTGGATGGGTTTGAGGTTCTTGAGCAGTTCCCGAACAACGCAAAATCAACTCAAATAATTGTTATTTCAGGAGATATCCAGGAAAAAGCAAAGCAGCGCTGTTATGAACTTGGTGCAAATGAATTTATCGAAAAGCCCTTTAAACCTGAAGAAATAGCAAAATTGCTTCATCGTTATAATATTCCTACAAGCTCTAAAATCGCAATACATAACCATAATCGTAGCCTTACTTTTTCAGAGGTTATTGCTAATATTAGAGAAATTAGCAATGTGGCTTTAGGTACCAGTGCCGCTCTTATCTCAGAACAATTTGATCGCTTTATCGATATGCCACTACCAAATGTTGCCTCTTTGCATCATTCAGAATTGCAAATGACATTACAAGATATTGTTAATAACTCTGAATACCGAGCTATTTCCCAACGCTTTGTAGGTAATGGCATTAATGGTGAGGCTCTCGTCTGTTTGCACGGTAACGAATTATCCGAATTGTTAAGCGTTGATAATGGAGAAGAACAAATAACAACCCATGAAGCTATTTTAGATATCTCTAACCTTCTAGTTTCCTCTTTTCTTTCTTCATTCAATAAACAGTTAGATATCAACATTTCATTACGTCAGCCTATTGTATTAGAAACAGAGCAATTAAAAGTCGCATTAAAACACACTCCCTCTTTTCTTAAAGAGTATGAGAGCGACATTTTCACTATCGAATTTGTCTACTCTGCAGAAACTATCGATTTAAAGTGCGATGTGATTTTTTTAATGGATAACGACTCTTTAACTGCCATTAAGTCTATTTTGGAGAGTGTATTATGATAACCTCAGATATGAGTGACTTTCATTGGGCAATGCAAGTTATTGATGATCTCGATGCTGGCTTAATTGTGTTAGACAAACATTTTCAAGTATGTGCGTGGAATGGCTTCATGCAATCTTACAGTGGCATCACCTCAGATAAGATCCTTGGCAAAGTTATTTTTGATGTTGTTCCTGAATTACCGGAAACGTGGTTACGCAAGAAAGTTGACGCTTCTTTTACCTTAAACTCTCGTGGGTTTTCATGCTGGGAGGATAGGCCTTATTTATTTAAGTTTAAGAACTTTACTCCGATCTCTAATGGCTTGACTGAAATGCGTCAAAACATTACTTTTTCACCGCTTACCTCTTTAAATGGTCAAGTTTCTCACATTAGTTTGGTCATTAATGACGTTACTGATATCGCAAAAAATAAGCTCCATTTACAAGAGTCAAATCAACAACTATCGAATCTAAGTAAAACGGATGGTTTAACGAAACTGTTTAATCGTTCTTATTGGGAGTCCTGCCTAAAAAGAGAATTTGAGCAAGCCACAATATCGGGAACGACGGCTTCTGTTGTCATTTTTGATATAGACCATTTTAAAAAAGTAAATGATACTTATGGCCATACAACTGGTGATATTGTAATTCGCAATGCTGCTGACTTGTTACGTAAAACCTCAAGAAATACAGATATTTGTGGTCGTTACGGTGGAGAGGAATTTACTGTTATCCTCCCTGGAACCAACGCAGAGCAAGCCCTATATTTTTCAGAACGATTACGAAAACGCATAGAAAAAGCACGAGTTGAATGCGATAACGTCGTAATAAACTACAACATAAGCGTAGGTATCTGTGAGCTATCTTCAGATAATGATGATTATTTAACTTGGTTAGAAATGGCAGATAAAGCACTCTATTATTCAAAAGAACATGGGCGAAATCAATCAACTATCTACCACCCTGCCATTAAGTAATTCATAGACAGAAAAAAGCCTGAGTGATAATACTCAGGCTCTGATTACAAGAAGTAATGTTGCATCCTGCAACACTTACCCAGCTATGCGTAATGCCAATACTGCGTTGAACACTTTACCGATCGGCGACCAAACCATCATAAAGCTCTTTACGCAAATGAACCCTGCCCAAAATGTGTCGGGTCCGTATAATTATCGTTATCCTTTTACACCACCGGCTGTCAAACCACCCACAAGGAATTTCTGAGCAAGTAAGAAAACCAATGTAATAGGTAATGCTGATAATACGGCAGCGGCCGCAAAATCACCCCATAAGTAGTTCTGAGGGTATAAATATTGTTGCATACCAACTGCTAATGTGTACGAGTTTACATCAGAAAGTAGTAAAGATGCTACCGGAACCTCAGTAATTACCCCAATAAAAGACAAAATGAACACAACTGCAAGAATTGGCACCGATAATGGTAACAATACTAAACGGAATGCCTGCCATGGTGTTGCGCCATCTAATGCTGCCGCTTCTTCTAATGAATTATCAATGGTTTCAAAATAGCCTTTAATCGTCCAAACGTGTAAGGCTATCCCTCCTAAATAAGCGAATATCAAACCACCATGTGTATTCAAGCCTAAGAATGGAATGTATTGGCCTAACTTATCAAACAGAGCATACAGTGCCACAAGCGCTAAAACTGCTGGGAACATTTGGAAAATCATCATGCCTTTAAGGATGGTTTCTTTACCTTTAAAACGCAATCTTGCAAACGCATAAGCACTTGTTGTCGATAATGCAACAATCAGTATAGAGCTGATGGCTGCTATTTTTACAGAATTCCACAACCAAGTAAGAACAGGGAATGGAGGTTGTGTCGTTGAGCCATCTGCGTGCTCTACTGCAATCCCCAGAGCCAATTTCCAGTGCTCTAATGATGGGTTTTCAGGAATAATGCTACCTGTAGCAAAGTTACCTTCACGGAATGAAATCGTAATAACCATTAGCAGTGGGAATATGATCATTGCTAAAAATACCCACATTGCTACATGAGTTGCCCAAACGCGGTACTTTAAGTTTTTTCCTTGAACCATTGCCATATCAATGAATCCTTATTTATTGGATATGCAAGTAGCTAAATACAATTTTCATTATAAATAGCTACTTAACTATTATTAGTTTAGTTATTTGATAATTTGGTAAAACGTAGGTTCAGTAACGCTAAGCCACCAACCAATAAGAAAATAAGTGTTGCAATTGCACTTGCTAAACCGAAGTCTTGGCCACCACTGCCCTCAAACGCGATGCGATACGTATAACTTACTAGTAAGTCTGTATAACCGGCAGGTTCAGTCGTTCCAATCATGTTTGGCCCACCTTTAGTTAATAACGCAATCATTACAAAGTTATTAAAGTTAAAGGCAAATGCAGCAATCAACAACGGGGTTAATGGTTTAACCATCATTGGTACTGTGATTTTGAAAAAATTCTGAATTGGCCCAGCACCATCAATCGCTGATGCTTCGTATAAATCTTCAGGAATCGATTTTAATAAGCCCATACATAAGATCATCATGTAAGGGAAGCCTAACCAAGTGTTTACAATTAATACCATTGTTTTGGCGGTGAACGGGTCTGAGAACCAATTAGGCTGAATCCCAAACATACTCTCTAATAACATATTGATCTCACCGAAGCTTTGGTTAAAGAGACCACGGAAAATCAAAATAGAGATAAACGCAGGAACCGCATAAGGAAGAATAAGCAATAAACGATAAACTGCACGGCCTTTTAACTCTTCCCATTGCACTACCGCAGCAAGAACCAAACCAATGGCTAGAGTGAACACCACTGTGCAAGTTGCAAAAATAACCGTCCAAATAAAGATGCTAATAAATGGTTCTTTAATACCGTCATCTTTCCAGATACGCTCAAAGTTCGCCGCGCCAACATTAACAACAAAACCAGGAGATACAGGGTCACCAACAAAAACATCCTTATCATTTACTTCTTGATAAAACCCTGTTTCATGGTTTGCTTTGAAGTAGGTTTCTGTTTTTTTGTTGTATAACGTTTCACCATCATCTTGTAATACAAACAGTGGTCCAACCGCAGCAAACTTACGTAACCCACTCATCTTAATTTCTTCACCAGATGGCATAGACAAGGTAATTAAATTTAAGCTTGGGCGCTTAGCAATGATCTCTTTGATCTTAGCTTTTTTTCCTTTCACTGTTTCTACAGGCTTCAGATCTAAATGACGATCAACCGCCTCTGAAATCTGAAAAGTCTCTGTCGCTAACAGTTGACCTGAATCTTTAATCGTTAACGCGTAGCCATCACCTTGATTCATTAATTGAAACTTATAGCTCTTACCACTTTGATACGTCTTTGATAGATGAACTGCTTGAGCACGCTCTAAGGTAACTTGGTTCGTTGCACTGTAATTGGTAAATGCCAACCCTACGGTATAAACCAATGGGAAAATAATGAATAAAATCATGCCCGCAATACCAGGGAAGGTATATCGATGTGCATACGTTTTTTTACTACCAAACACATAAACAGCTAACGATGTTAATACAAGCGTTAACATTGCAAATGCAGTTTCACCACGAGAATACATAAGTACGCAAACATAACCATTTATCGCTGCAATAGCGGATAAAAGTCCCCATTTTGCCAATGATTTATAATTTGAATGCGAAGCGACTGCTGTTGTCATAAGCTCCAAGACCTTTTAAAAAATACCAACCTAGTAAGTCAATTAATAGCGATAACAAACTTACTACGATGGGTATATAGAGGGTAATTTGATAATAATATTTAAAGAGGAAGAAATGGAAACCCCAGCTCTCCCTCTTAATATTTCGACTTACTTGGTCATGCGTTGTTCTGCTGCTGCTAATGCATCATTGATCATTTGACGACCATCAACCACATTACCAAGAGCTTCTTCCATGCTGTACCAGAACGTCGTGAACTGTGGAATATTTGGCATAATTTCACCATTCATTGCATTGTCCATTGTCGCTGCGATACGAGAATCATTACCTAATTGTGCTTGGTATGAATTTAAGGCTACTGCGCCTAGTGGCTTATCATCATTCAGACTTTTTAAACCTTCATCTGTCAATAAGTAGCTTTCAAAAAATTCAACAGCAAGATCTTTGTTTGGAGAAACAGCACTAATACCACCAACCCAAACTCCAACAAATGGTTTAGATGCTTGACCGTGGAATTTAGGCAAGGTTGTTACGCCATAATCGATGCCAGCTTTTTCAATGTTTGCCCAGCCCCAAGGACCGTTAATCATCATTGCAACATTGCCTTTTACAAATTCAGATTCGGCAACTGAGTAATCCATATCTGCAGAAATGGTTTTATCTTTTACCATTTTTTCGATAAAGCCCATCGCATCTTGAACCCCTTTTTGGTTCACACCTGCGTTCTTAACATCATAACCATCAGCCGTTTTCTTAAAGGCATATCCACCATCTGCAGCAAGTAGAGGCCATGTAAAGTAAGCACCACCACGTAAAGGCCACATGATTGCTTTTTGGTTTTTAGCCATTAGTTCTTTATCTAATGCTGGAATATCTTCCCAATTTTTTGGTGGCGTTTTGATGATTGCTTTATTATAAATTAATGAAACCGACTCTATCGCGATTGGGTATGCAATTGTTTTTCCTTTATACTCTACCGCGTCCCAAGCAAAATCTACGATTTCAGATTTCAGCTCTTCAGATGGTTTGATTTCTGCTAACAGTCCAGCCTCAGCAAAACCACCAAAGCGGTCATGTGCATAGAAAATCATATCTGGGCCATCACCTGCCGCAGCGACTTGAGCAAACTTCTCTTCTGCTTTATCAGGAAAAGCAACCGTTACCTTAATACCGGTATCTTCTTCAAATCGTTTACCTACTTCAGCCATACCTTCATAAGACTTATCACCAGTCACCCAAATAGTAAGTTGACCTTCTTCGATTGCAGCAGAAGCGTTAATTGAACCAAGAGCTGCCATTGTGCATAGTGCGACAGTACTGAGGACTTTTTTCATTGTGAATCCTTCCTTTATAATTAATGAATCATCCGTAGGGTTAGGTAAAAGTAGGTGATGATTCAATTTTCAGAATGTATTTTCATAAATTCTCACTTTGAATTCATCATCCTACTCTCTACGCCTTTTTCTTTATGACGTAAAAGCGTGATCTAAAACTTAATTGATATTGCGCCACATCACAGAATGCCATTCAAATGCGATTCATCTCACATTGAAATTTAAAAAAACTTTGAACTCCATCGATATTTATTAAAAATGTGACGTACGTACTCCTCCCCCCTACTCCCCCAAAAAAAAGAGGAAGGAGGAGGATGACGTTTTCGCTCTTTTGCTTAAGAATGACACCATAAAGCAAATAGCTAATATCAACTTAATGCATCGTTGATATAAAATAATTTAAAATTAGACGAGGATAGACACAATGACGAGTGTCACTTTACGCAACGTTTGCAAATCCTATGGCGACGTTAAAATCTCAAAAAATGTAGATTTAGAAATCAACTCTGGTGAATTTGTTGTTTTTGTTGGTCCATCAGGCTGTGGTAAATCCACCTTATTACGCTGTATTGCGGGTTTAGAAGACATTACTTCTGGTGACTTATACATGGGTGATAAGCGAATGAATGATGTCGAACCTTCTAAACGTGGGGTTGGGATGGTATTCCAATCTTACGCGCTTTATCCACATTTGAACTTATTTGATAACATGTCGTTTGGTCTCAAATTAGCAAAGGCCGACAAAGCCGAAATCAAAAAGCGCGTCGATCACGCGGCTGATATCCTGCAACTTGGTCACTTACTAGAGCGTCAACCAAAAGCACTTTCTGGCGGTCAACGTCAACGTGTGGCTATTGGCCGTACTTTGGTATCTCAACCAAACGTTTTTCTTCTTGATGAGCCCTTATCAAACCTAGACGCCGCATTACGTGTTCAAATGCGTATCGAAATTGCCAAACTGCATAAGAAACTTGGCTGTACCATGATCTACGTAACTCATGACCAAGTAGAAGCAATGACAATGGCAGAGAAAATCGTGGTACTTGATGGCGGATACGTTTCTCAAGTTGGTGCGCCACTAGAGCTATATCATTACCCAAAAAATCGTTTTGTTGCTGGCTTTATTGGCTCTCCAAAAATGAACTTTATTAGCGTCTTTATTGAAGATGTAGAAAAGAATCAAGTTAAAGTTCAGTTTAAAAATGGCTCAACACTATGGATCCCGGTTGATGGCACAAATGTTACTCGCGGTGAAAGAATGTCATTAGGCGTTCGCCCTGAACATTTAGTGTCCGAAGAAAATGGTGATGCTGTTATTAAAGGAAATGTTTTAGTTGTTGAAAAATTGGGATATGAAACACAAATTTATTTAACAATTGAAGATGCCGATGCCGATATGATATACCGTGTACCGGATACAGCACTCGTTGAGGCTGGTGATACATTCTCTGTAGGTATTCCCGCTCATCGCTGCCACTTATTTCATAATGATGGAAAAGCGTGCCAAAGGCTCTATAAAGAAGCTGGCGCTCAATAAATATTACATTAATCGTAATGATCTCATTTTTAAAAGCCCAACCATCAATTGGGCTTTTGTTGTTTATTCGAGGAATATTGTGAACATACAGCATGCCTTTCCGTACCCACTCGGTGCGACGCTTACAAAAAATGGGTGTAACTTTTCTGTGCACCATGCTTCACCATACCCTATTTCTCTGATTATTTTTGATGATAATGGAAATCATACAGAGCACCCATTTACGGAAGAATATGGAACCATTAAGTACACATTAATTGATGATGTGACTGAACATACTGTTTATGGATTCAAAATCATTCAAGACAATGAGGCCCTTTTATTACTCGACCCTTATGCTAAAGCATTAAAAAACAGTCCTCACTATCAAGTTCCCTATACTGCTAAACAAAGTTGGACATTAGCTCAATGTGTTGTTGTTAATAACGATTTCGATTGGCAAGAAAGTCAGAGGCCTATGATACCTCGCTCTGAAACCATTTTATTAGAGACGCATGTAAAAGGGTTTACCTTGCTAAATTCTGACGTTGAAGAGTCTGTTAGAGGTACATACCTTGGCTTAGCTGATCCTGCAAACATTAAGCATCTAAAACAACAAGGGATCACTACGGTACAGCTACTTCCTGTTGCCGCCTGTATGCATGAACCACATCTTCTCAAGATGAATATGGTGAACTACTGGGGCTACAACCCAATAGCCTTTATGGCCCCAGATCCTAGATACGCGAAATCAGACGCGGTCAATGAGCTAAAAACCGCCATTAGGGAGCTACATAAAAACAATATCGAAGTAATTTTAGATGTCGTTTATAACCATACTGCTGAAGGTGGAAATGGCGGTACAACGTTTAACTTAAAAGGGTTAGACCAAGATTATTATTTACATCACCATGGTAATTATACTAATTATACTGGTTGTGGTAACACGTTAGATATTACTCATCAACCAAGTCTCAACTTGGTCATGGATACTTTAAGATATTGGGTTGAGCATTACCATGTTGATGGATTTCGTTTTGACTTAGCTGCAACACTAGGTCGAGAATATGACCAATTTAACCCTAACAATGCTTTTTTTAAAGCGGTTGCTCAGGATCCTACCCTTCAAAAAGTAAAGTTGATTGCCGAACCTTGGGATATTGGCCCAAATGGCTATCAAGTCGGAGAGTTTCCTGATGGTTGGAATGAATGTAGCGATAAATTTCGTGACACGACTAAGAGCTTTTGGCGCGGCGAGCAAAATTATCTAAAATCCATTGCTACTCGTATTATGGGTTCTCGTGATCTTGTCAGTGCTTCTCGATGGCCGCACAAATTACCGGTAAATTATGTAAGTTATCATGACGGGTTTACGCTTCAAGACCTCGTAAGCTATAAAGAACGTCATAATCATGCTAATGGTGAAGATAACCGAGATGGTCATGGAGATAACCGTTCAGATAATTATGGCGTTGAGGGAGAGACGACGAACCCAAGGATTATTGCGTTACGTGAGAAACAAAAGCGCAATATGATAACAACATTATTATTTAGTTTTGGTATTCCTCACCTTCTTGCTGCCGATGCTTGCTCGCACACTCAAAAAGGCAATAATAATGCGTATTGCCAAGACAGTGATATTAGCTGGGTAAATTGGAAGCTTGATAAGCATGCTGATGAATTTAAAGTTTGGCTTGCCGATATAATCCAAGCACGACAAACTCATATGGTACCCATGATTAACGCCTTTAGTGGCAGTAAACGAACAAAGCAAAAAGTAAATTGGTATACACCTGAAGGAAATAACATGACACATGGTGATTGGCACCGCGCCGAAGCACTGTGTCTTCACCTCAACATTTATGATGGTGAAAAAGAGTTATTAATAATGATAAATCAGTCCAATGTACCGACTCGTTTTGAGTTGCCTAAATCTCAGCATTATAATCGCTGGGCTTTGGTCTGTAATACCCAATACTCCACAATCGAATCAAAACATGTGATCTTTGATTACAGCCTTTCAGCACTATCTATCGCTATATTTAATGCAGAATAAAAAAAGGAGGCTAATCAGCCTCCTTTTTAATTCATCGACTAAGCTAATCATCAAGCTTAGCTTCCGATTTTACACGTCCCTTGTGATATGTTCTATACGCTAAAACCATCAGCGTAATTACTAACTTGGATGTCATCCAGATCATATACGAACAATATACCTTAAATTGATGTGTAAAAAGACAAAGTGTCTTGTTCTAGTCGCCCCAATGTCATGGAACTGTCAAAACCTTACCAAAATAAAACATTATTGTCACAATATAAATACAATACGTCGTACTCTATATAATTTGAGCTAAACGATCTTGAACGACTCCAACAATCAAGTCTGGTTGGAATTTAGAGATAAATCGGTCACAACCTACTTTTGCTACCATCGCATCATTAAAACTTCCGCTTAGTGATGTATTTAAAGTAATAAATAAATCATTCATTCTAGGATCGGTACGGATTTCATGAGTTAAACGATAGCCGTCCATTTCTGGCATCTCAGCATCGGTGATCATCAATAATATTTCATCATTAATGTTCTTGCCTTCATCACACCATTGTTTTAGTAAGTTAAGTGCTTGTCTTCCATCACTTTTTTCTATCACTTCTAAACCAAGTTGCTCTAGTGTGTTTCGCACCTGTGTACGAGCTGTGCTTGAATCATCAACAATCAGCACTCTACGCCCATGCATATGATTTACTAACTCTTGATCTAATACACCTTCTGAAATAGAAATATCATATTCAATAATTTCGGCCAGTACTTTTTCAACATCGATAATCTCTACAATGCGACTATTCTCAGGCTCAACTTCAACTTGAGTGATTGCTGTAAGATAGTTATGACGCCCAACCGTTTTCGGTGGCGGCTGTATGTCTGCCCATGTTGTATTAATAATATTTTGCACTTGACCAACTAAGAACCCTTGAGTCGTTCGGTTGTACTCGGTAATAATCAAGTTCATTTCTTCATCGTTACCCATCGCTTTCATACCAATAGCACCACGCAAGTCAATCACTGGTACTGATTCACCACGTAAACTCGCAACACCTGAAATATGATAATGAGATCCTGGAAGCTTAGTTAACTTTGGTACTTTCAGAATTTCTTTAACTTTAAATACATTGATAGCAAAAATTTGAGTTGTATTAAGCTTAAAAAGCAACAATTCCAACCGATTTTCACCTACAAGTTGAGTACGTTGGTCAACACTATTTAACATTCCACTCATATATATCGCTCATTTTATTATTTTCGTTGATAATATAGTCAACTATTGGTTTGATAACTCATTAATTCTCTATATTATCGGCATTTTTCGAGAAGTCTTTAACAAGATAGTGCAAAAAAATAGACAATAATGTTACCATTCTTCGCATAAGCATCAGATAAGATGCATGTAGTACTCATTTAAAGGAATTTTATATGTCGCAAGCCCAGCCCCTACTCGTTCGTATGATGAATACAAACATCATAATTCAAATACTTATTGGTATTATTGCAGGTGTTGCACTTGCTACCTTATCCCCAGATATCGCCACTTCTGCGGGATTGTTTGGTCAGCTATTTGTTAGCGCACTTAAAGCAATTGCTCCTATCCTTGTTTTCATTTTGGTTGCCTCTTCTATCGCTAACCAAAAACGAGGACAAGATTCAAACATGAAACCTGTCATCGTTTTATATTTAGTGGGTACTTTTTGTGCTTCATTAACCGCTGTGGTTATGAGCTTCCTTTTTCCAACAACCCTTACTTTAGTTACAGATGCTGCAACTAACAGCGCACCTGAAGGGATTGCTGAAGTCCTTCATACTTTACTGTTTAAAATCATTGATAACCCAATCAATGCGTTAATAACAGGTAATTTCATTGGTATTTTAGGCTGGGCTGTCGCGTTAGGTTTAGGCCTACACTCTGCCTCTGATGCTACCAAAAAAGTCTTTATTGATCTATCTAACTGTATTTCAGACATTGTAACGGTTGTTATTCGTTTCGCTCCGATTGGTATCTTTGGTTTAGTATCAAGCACATTTGCTGAAACAGGCTTTGATGCACTAGCGAGTTATTCTCACCTGTTAGCTGTACTGCTTGGTTCAATGGCTTTCATTGCCCTTGTTGTGAATCCACTTATCGTATTTATCCGTACGAAACGTAACCCATACCCACTTGTTTTCTTATGCTTACGTGAAAGTGGTGTAACGGCATTCTTCACACGAAGCTCTGCAGCAAATATTCCGGTAAACATGGCGCTGTGCGAACGTCTAAACCTACACAAAGATACTTACTCAGTATCAATCCCACTAGGTGCAACGATTAACATGGCAGGCGCTGCAATCACAATTACCGTATTAACGCTTGCAGCGGTAAATACAGCAGGTGTTGAAGTTGATTTGGCTACTGCATTACTACTTAGCCTAGTTGCTGCGGTTTCTGCATGTGGTGCTTCAGGGGTTGCTGGCGGTTCATTACTGCTTATCCCATTAGCATGTAGCCTATTTGGTATTTCAAATGATATTGCAATGCAAGTCGTTGCTATCGGCTTTATCATTGGTGTAGTTCAAGATTCAGCTGAAACGGCGCTAAACAGCTCAACAGATGTTATCTTTACTACAGCAGCGTGCCGTAAAGCAGATAACCCATACAAGCCACTAGTACAAACATCAAACTCTTAATACTAAATTAAAAATTAGTGATTAAGACTAAAATGGCCGCTAAGTTAGCGGCCATTTTTATTTGATATACCAATTCCATTAATAATCTTTATGTTGGTATAAATAAACTGAATAAGAAAATGCTAACAACGCACATAATGTCGCAGGAATAGCTAGCGTATTTATCCCAAGAAAAGGATAGAAATAACCACCAATCACGCCACCAAACACAAAGCCCAATGCGATAAATAAATACAATGCTAAACGACGACGATGAATCGGCTCTCCCTTTAACTTCATACCTAGCATAATCCCAAGATCAGTAAGCACTCCCGTTACATGAGTGGTACGAACTACTGCGCCACTATAAGTGGTAACCAAGCCATTTTGTAATCCACAAGCCGCAGAAGCAAAGTAATGCCCCCACTGACTTCCTTCACCTAAAACAATCATTGCAGTAAACAACAAAATACTTTCAATACAGAGTGCGAAATTATATCGGCGCCCTAATTTTAATGCGGTACAACCGACAATTAAGCTACTTAGTGAAGAGCCTAAGATAAAGCTAAAGATGATAAAGAATAAGTGCCATGTTGTTTCGTTGAACCCAAGCAGTTGAGTTCCAAGCAACGTTGCAGTACCAGAGAGATGAGAGATAGATTGGTGCTGAAAACCCAGTAAGCCTACTGAGTTAGTGATCCCAGCTAAAAGTGCTAGAAAGAAGGTGCCGTATTCGACCCATTTAGGAAGTTTTGAAATCACGATGCGATACCTAGCCAGTAAAGAGCGTTATTCTATACCCAAGTAACGTCAAGATACAGTTTCAGTAAAATTTATCTGATCCTATACGCTTATCGACCTTAAATAAAAAGGAAAGACGTAATGCCTTTCCTCTAAATATTGTCAATTAGCTGTTTTATTCAAATTACGACAAATACATCTTAAGGTACTTATCTGCCGCTTCATCCCAACTAAAATTTTGCGTCATTGCATGTAACTGCACGCGCTTAACCTCATTAAGATCTTGGCTATACAGTAATAAAGAACGCATTAGTACCAACAGTAATTCTATTGGGTCTGGTTTTTTAAAACTAAAGCCTGTCGCATTTTCAGAGTCAGTATCATAATCAATAACACTGTCTTTAAGACCACCAACTTCTCGTACAATCGGTAATGTGCCATAAGCCATGCTATAAATTTGATTTAAGCCACAAGGTTCAAATTCTGATGGCATTAAAAAGAAGTCTGAAGCCGCTTCTACCCAGTGTGCCAACTTATTACTGTAAGCTTCAACAAAAGCAAATTTATCGCTATGAATCGCAGAGATCTCCGCCAGTTGATTCGCCAAAAAGGGATCACCTGTACCCACAATAACGACTTGAACATCATTTTTTAAGAACTGTTCTAAGATTGGTAATAGATAATGAATGCCTTTTTGGTTAGTCAAACGACAAACCATGCCATAGACAGCAACGTCTTTTTGAGGAAGATTCACTTCTGCTTGCAAAGCCGCTTTACACGCTTTTTTGCCTCGAACCATGCTGATACGATTTGCTTTAAACTGTTTAGGTATAAAACTATCTACTTCAGGGCTCCACTCACTGTAATCACAGCCATTCAGAATACCAAACAGATCAGCTTCTCTTGACTGAAATTCATTAGCCATACCATGAGAACCAAGCTCTGTCAGCAGCTCTTTGGCATACGTAGGGCTTACTGCATTAATTTTATCTGCACATAACACTCCTGCTTTAAGTAAGCTGACATGGCTATGACTGACAGCCGCTTCTGGCACATAATGTGATTTAAACTCAGAAAGGCATTCAATCTCATCATAATGGAAGATACCTTTAAACACCGCATTATGAACAGAAAGCACACTTCGGGTGTGTGCAAAAAACGCATCATTGCTGTAACGTTTTTTCAGTAAGTATGGGACTAAGCCTGTATGCCAATCATTAGCATGAATGATTTCTGGCTTAATGTTCAATTTTGGCAGCATATCCAAACAAGCCGCACTAAAAAAAGCGAAACGCTCACCATTATCAGCATACGCTTGATTATTTTCTGCGTACATTTCTGCACGATCAAAATATTCTGCACACTCGATAGCAAATACAGGTACACCGTCCACATCTAACGCTCGAACTTGATATGCGGTGTGTGGCCAATGCTCTAATTTTGTACTTAATAAGATATCGGCATCATCTCGACCAGGAATAGTGATATAAGCAGGCATTGCAATGCTGACATTATGACCTAACTTTTTAAGCGATTTAGGCAGAGCCTTGGCAACATCTGCCAAGCCTCCACTTTTGATCAATCCTTCGACCTCAGATGCTACAAATAAAATTGAAAGCGTCTTAGTAACCAATTCTCTCTCCTTTAGGGATAACTACGATACCCTCATCTGAAACATGATATTTTTTCTTATCTTCTTGAAGATTAACACCAATTTCAGTTCCAGGGGCAATATCTACACCTTTATCAATGATAACTCGGCGTAAAACACAACCTTTACCGATTTTTACATCACCTAAAAGAATACTTTCGCTAATATCACACGCTGAAGCAATATTACTACGGAAACCTAGAACTGACTTCTCGATACGAGAGCCACGAATATAACTACCGCCACACACTAAGCTGTCAATAATTTGCACTCGTCCATTATCTGAATCACTAAATGTGGCTGGTGGAAGTGGCGGGTAATAGGTATGTAGCGGCCATTTACGGTTATAAAGAGAAAATGGAGCGTCCTTTTTAAGAAGATCCATGTGTGCTTCCCAATACGATTCAATCGTACCTACATCACGCCAATATACCTCTTCTTTTTCACCTGTAATTTGGTTAGTGCTGAAATCATAAACATAGACATTTCCTTCAGGGAACATCTTAGGAATGATATCTTTACCAAAGTCGTGCGACGAATCTGCAAGATCTGCATCATATTTTAGCTCTTTACATAAACTTTCAGATTCAAAAATGTAATTTCCCATAGAGACAAGAGCAATGCCCGGTTGACCTGGAATACATTTGGGATTGGCTGGTTTCTCTTCAAAACCAATCATTTTCCCATGTTCATCTACCTCAATAACACCAAAGCCAGTGGCGTCTTTCGCAGGCATACGAAGTGCAGAAACAGTCAGTGCTGCTTGCTTTTTCTTATGGAAATCGAGCATTTGTCGAATATCCATTTTATAGATGTGGTCAGAACCAAAAATACATACATGCTCCGGCTCTGATGCTTCAATAAAGCTAATATTTTGATAAATAGCATCGGCTGTTCCTTCATACCAACGCTTTCCTGTACGCATTTGAGCTGGAATGGGGTCAATAAAGCGATCGGTAATTCCATTTACATTCCAACCTTTTTTCATATGTTGAAATAGAGACTGTGACTTAAATTGGGTTAAAACATAAATTCGCATTAAATCTGCATTTACAAAATTGTTTAATGCAAAATCAATTAATCGGTAGCTACCACCAAACGGCACCGCAGGTTTTGTGCGAGACTCAGTTAACGGGCGTAGGCGTGAGCCTTCACCACCAGCCAAAATCATTCCTAATACACCAGCCATTTTCTCTCCTTGAGATTATCGTTAATATAGCCACTATGAATTAATAGCGACTTTAAACATTATTTGGGATTAACTTAACATATTTTTTTTACAAATCTGAGAAACATGTAACTTATATTTATTTGCAATATAAATTCATACGATAGTGTGGTTTAGTTCAATATTCCCAGACCAGCCAACACAAATAGTTAACATTGTATTTACCAATCCTATATATAGTTATTCATGCCATAAAATAGTAATTGAAAGTGATGACTTACAGTGCAATTATTTGAACTATAGTTACTTAGTAGGGATCATGGTATGGCACTCAGTTTGTTTCAACAGCTTCAACTTATTTGGGATTATCATCTTTTAAATCAAGAGATAAAAAAAAGCGATGCTATCTTTGTGTTATGTAGCTATGATTTACGTGTTGCTGAACATGCTGCTCTGCTCTATCTTGATGGGTATGCCCCTTTGCTTATCTTCTCAGGGGCGCAAGGACGTGCGACAGAAGGCTTGTTCCACTTAAGTGAGGCTGAAACTTTTGCAAATGTAGCTAAAGATATGGGGGTTCCCTCTTTTGCTATTCTTGTGGAAACAAAAGCGACTAATACGGGTGAAAATATTTTCTTTACTCAAGATTTGCTTAAAGAAAAAAATATCAAGGTTGAGTCTCTGCTGTTAGTTCAGAAGCCTTATATGGAAAGAAGACTACTTGCTACTTTCTTAAAAAACTGGAACGATATAGAATTCTGTATCACCTCCCCTAATATTAGTTTTATCAATTACCCGACTGACGACGTAACGTTTGATCATGTCGCTAGTATTATTTTAGGTGAGTTACATCGACTAAAAATCTATCCAACCTTGGGTTATCAAGAAGCGCAGGATATTCCCTATGATGTTTGGGAAGCGTTTGAAAATCTTACTCAACTTGGCTTTGACGAATATTTATTACCCGAATAAAATAAATACATAAAAATAGCCCTGAATCACAAACATAATTCAGGGCTATATATTATTTTACTATTTTTGGACAACTTACTTTAAACGATAGAATACCGTTGAAAGAGGAGGCAAGGTGATTAAGATAGATTGAGGTAATCCCTGAGACTCGATAGATTCCGTTTTCACGTTACTAACCACATCGTAATTACTGCCTCCATAGAAGTGTGCATCACTATTAAGTAGTAACTCATATTCACCAGAAATAGGCATACCTAAACGGAAGTTTTCTCTTGGTGTTGGTGTAAAATTACTCACCACCAAAATACGCTCACCGTTATCGCCTAAACGTTCGTGAGCTAATACGCTCATTTCTGCTTCATCTTGCAAACGCCATTCAAAACCACACGGGCTACAGTCATTTTGATACAGTGCTGGTTGTGACGTGTACATTTTATTCAAATCACGAACTAAAGCTTGCATACCAGAGTGACGATCAAACTCGGTTAAGAACCACTGTAGTTGACTATCGTGATCCCACTCTGCACTTTGGGCAATCTCTGCACCCATAAAGTTTAACTTCTTACCAGGCTGGCCATACATATAACCCATGTACGCTCGCATATTTGCAGTTTTTTGCCATTCATCTCCCGGCATTTTATCTAGAATAGCGCCCTTTCCATATACTACTTCGTCATGAGAAAGTGATAATACGTAATTTTCACTAAAAGCATAAACCATAGGGAAAGTAATGGTGTCGTGATGATAACGACGATGGATTGGATCTTCTTGAATATAGCTTAAACTGTCATGCATCCAGCCCATATTCCATTTAAAACCAAAACCTAAACCACCATCAAAGGTTGGTGCTGATACGCCAGGAAACGCCGTTGATTCTTCAGCAATAGTCATTGCATTTGGATAATGAGAGTAAACTTCTTCGTTCATCCATTTCAATAACGCAATAGCACCATGGTTGTGATTTCCGCCATCCCAGTTAGGGATCCACTCACCCTCTTCACGAGAATAATCAAGGTAAAGCATCGAGGCTACCGCATCAACACGCAAGCCATCAATATGGAAATGCTCAAACCAATGCAAAGCATTTGAAACTAAAAACTCACGTACGTGTTGTTGGTCATAATTATAAATGAAACTTTGCCAATCATTGTGCCAACCACGACGTGGATCTGGATCATTAAACAATGATGTACCATCAAAATTTGCTAAGCCATGCGAGTCAGATGGGAAGTGTGCAGGAACCCAATCCAATACCACTCCAAGGCCAGCTTGGTGACACTGATCAACAAAATATTTAAAATCGTCAGGCGTACCAAATCGGCTAGTTGGTGAGAATAAGCCTATCGGCTGATAACCCCAAGAACCATAAAATGGATGCTCAGATACAGGCATTAATTCAAGATGAGTATATCCCATATCAACCATGTATGGAATTAGCTGCTCAGCCAACTCACGATAAGTCAGAAACTCTCCTTGCTCATTTCGCTTCCACGATCCCGCATGAAGCTCATAAAATGAGAGTGCTTCTTTCTGTTTTTGTGTTACCGGACGTGTTTGCCATGCAGAGTCTTGCCACTGATAATTTGTTTGGTCATAAACCACGGAAGCAAAAGAGGGGTATTGTTCATTATGAGCGCCAAATGGGTCCATTTTATGAGGCAGTGCTTCTCCTTGAGGCCCTTTAAGCTCAAACTTATATTTTACCCCTGTTGTATGTTCAGGGATAAACAAAGCCCAAAGCCCATTATCAATACGCTGCATTGGATGACGACGGCCATCCCATTGATTGAAATCACCAATCACACTGGCTGCTGATGCATTTGGAGCAAAAACAACATAACGCACACCCTGTACTGATTCACCACAACGTTCAACTGTCATGATGTGTGCACCTAGATGGTTATACATCTCTTTTGGCGTATGCGCTTGAGCATCACTTGGGGCAATATCATGATATTGATAAGGATCGTCAATGACTTGCTCTATGCCATCCCAATTAACGACTAACTGATAATGTTGATCAGTTAAATCGAGAGGCTCATTGAGAATAAACATCCCCTCTTGAGAAGGTTCAGTGTGTAATACGTGATTTTTTTGATTTGAAGAAAGGCGTGCACTAACGGAAGTGGCTCCTGGAAGCCAAACACGCAATGCAATGTCAGTAGATTGATATTGTGGACCTAAAAAAGAAAATGGATCTGAAAATGCAGCTCTTTCAAGCTGCATATAAATGTCCTTTTCTTTACGTTCAACAAGTAAGTTCAACGTAAATACTCCTATTATGTTCGGCTAGCTTGAGCACGAATGTCAGTTAAACGCTTAGTTAACTCATTCACTTCTTGACGATTAAAGATCTCATCCAAAGTAATAGATAACTTACGACGCCAGTTTGGATATTCATCAACAGTCCCCGGTATGTTAACTGGTTTATCCATTTCTAGCCAATCTTCAAGCTGTAAACTGAGAAGCGTGCTCGATCCGGCTGCCAAATGACACTGAAGCGCATCACTCAGATGTCTATCCATAGGAACATAAGCCGCATCACGACCAACGCCTTCAGGTAAGAAACCATGGAAATCAACACTGTTTAAGATCTCTTGCTTAGACTCCGCTCGAGTTTCGAATAACGCTTGTAACTGCTCCGCATCTGGGTATAAGCCAATTTCTTCACCCATTTTTAAATCATCGCAATGCCAGAAGCCGCGCAAAGTTGGCATATCATGCGTACACAACGCAGACATTGATTGCTCTTGGTAATGTGTTGGAGAGTAATAGCCACCATCTTCAGCGGTTTCAAAGAAAAACACTTTATAAGAGTGAATGCCAGCATCAGCCAGTAAATCAACGATTTCATCAGGAACGGTACCTAAATCTTCGCCAATCACAGAGCACTCATAACGATGGCTTTCCAAGGCTAAAATAGACAACATGTCTTCTACTGGGTAGTACATGTATGCGCCTTTAGTTGCATTTTCCCCTTTAGGGATCCACCACAGACGTAATAGCCCTAATACATGGTCAATACGCAATGCACCACAAGCTTTCATGTTGGCACGCAGTAATTCGATGTACGCTTCATAAGCTGTCGCTTGCAATGCATGGGGATTTAATGGTGGTAAACCCCAGTTTTGACCTAGTGGACCTAAGATATCTGGCGGAGCACCAATGCTTACATCTAGGCATAAATTGCCATGATCTGCCCACGTTTCAGAACCAGAATCAGCAACCCCAACAGCCAAATCACGATACAGACCTACGTCCATGCCTTTTTTCTCGGCAAACTGCTGAACATCATTAATTTGCGTAAAAGCAATCCATTGTAAGTACATGTACAAATCAACTTGGTCGCGATTGTCTTTAATGAATTGCTGTACCTGCTTATTATCAAAGTGTTGAAGCTCACTAGGGAATACTGGCCATCCCCAAATGCTTTGATCTTGGGTATAAAGTGAATTATGCAGCGCATCAAATGCCGCTTGATGAAGCAGACTTTCGCCACCTTCTTCGACAAACGCAAGGAACGCATCAGAGCGAGCACTACCCTTATCTAAATGACGCGTTTTAAACTCAGCAAACAACAAAGGAAGTACGCTCATTTTTAGCGCAGATACTTCAGTATAATTTACCCAATGAGACTGACGAGCTTCATTCAAACGTTGTTGAAATTCAGCACTGCCAACCAATTCTTGTGCGTTATTACACAGTGCAAACTCAGGCACTGAACAAACATCAATATAAAGAATATTTAACCAACGACGAGAAGATGGGCTATACGGGCTCGCTCCTTCAGGGTTAGCAGGGAATAGAGAGTGAATAGGGTTTAAACCAACAAAGTCACCACCACGTACCGCAATATCACCGACTAATTGCTTAAGATCACCAAAATCACCGATACCCCAGTTATGCGCGGTTCTTAACGTGTAAAGCTGAACACTTGGGCCCCACATTTTTTTGCCTTGAGTGATCGCTTCTTGTTTAAAACACGCTTGAGGTGTCACGATCAATGTCATTACATAAGGTGCTTTACGACGTTTGCGAATGATTTCTAATGTATGGTAACCCCATGCTAACGTAGGTAAAGAGAATAATAATACACCACCATTTTCACGGTCATCCTCAATGATTTGAGATTGCAAATAACCTTCAAGTGTCTCACCCTCTTCTGTGGTTACTTTCCAGTTAAATTCACTAATGCGAGCACTTTTTCCTAGGTGCATTTCTATTTGTAATGGCTCATTATCGCGAATCACTTTAACTGGCGCTAATACGTCTTTCTTCAACATTTTCTCAGAAGAGCTAAGTAATGTTTTATCATTCTTCGTATCATAACCTAAAGAAGCCAGTAGACACGTTAAGGTATCGTCACTGACTTTTGCTTCATCGCCCCAAGCGCTTACATAACTATTTGCTAGCCCAGCCTGCTTTGCGACCTGATGTAGTACATTATTATTATCTTTCATCGCTTATCTCCAAGGGCAGCATAACACTGCCCTCATTATTTATTTCATAATCAATTAACGGTTTACTGCTTCTAGTTTCCAGATGTTATTTACATAATCTCGGATACTACGGTCAGAACTGAATTTGCCTACAAGAGCAGTGTTTAAAATAGCCATTTTCGCCCACTGTTTTTGATCACGATATGCCGCATCAATGTCATTTTGAGCACGAACATAATCTGCAAAGTCAGCCAGTACTAGGTACGGGTCACCGCCATAAAGTAGGTTGTCACGCGTTGCTGATAGCAATCCAACTTTGCCAGGAGTAAACTCATCACCAGCAAGAAGATCTAATGACGCTTGCAGTAATGAATCTGCCTCATAATATTTATATGGGTTGTAACCAGAGGCTTTTAGCGCTTCAACTTCATCAACATCAAGACCAAAGATAAAGATGTTTTCGTCGCCAACTTCTTCACGGATCTCAACGTTTGCACCATCCATTGTACCGACAGTCAACGCACCGTTTAGCGCCATTTTCATGTTACCCGTACCTGATGCCTCTTTACCTGCGGTAGAAATTTGCTCAGAAACGTCAGCTGCTGGAATGATGATTTCAGCCATACTCACTCGGTAATCAGGAATGAAGACCACTTTCAGTAAATCAGACACACGAGGGTCGTTATTTACTTTCTCAGCTACTTTATTGATAGCAAAGATGATTTCTTTTGCTAAGTGATAGCCCGGCGCTGCTTTTGCAGCAAAGAAGAACACACGTGGGTGCATATCAAAACCCGGTTCATTCAAAATACGGTGATATAAAGAAAGAATATTCAACAGATCTAAATGCTGACGTTTATATTCATGCAGACGTTTAATTTGCACATCAAAGATCGCATCAGTATTTAGTTCAATACCCATGTTCTCTTGAACCCAATCCGCAAGACGTTGCTTGTTTTGCTTTTTAACCGCCATAAAGTCTTTTTGGAACTTCGCGTCATCGGAAAATTTGGCAATATCACGTAACTGGTCTAAATCTGCTGGCCACTCATTACCAATTTTAGATGAAATAAGCTCAGAAAGACCTGGGTTACAGAACTTCAACCAACGGCGAGGTGTCACACCATTAGTCACATTGGTTAATTTGCCCGGAAAATATTCATTAAACTCAGGGAATAAATCACGCTTAACTAACTCAGAATGAAGTGCCGCTACACCATTTACGGCATAAGAAGAAACAACACATAAGTTCGCCATACGCACCATACGGTGAGTACCTTCTTGGATGATTGATAGCTTACGTAATTTATCTACATCACCCGGCCATTTCAGTTTTACGCCCTCTAAGAACAGGTAGTTAATCTGATAAATGATTTCCATGTGACGAGGAAGCAAGCGAGAAATTAGCGATTCGCTCCACGTTTCTAATGCTTCTGGAAGTAACGTATGGTTAGTGTAAGCAAATGTCTTAGAGCAAATAGCCCATGCCGCATCCCATGTTAAGCCACGCTCATCTACTAGAATGCGCATTAATTCAGGAATACCAATCGTTGGGTGAGTGTCGTTTAGTTGGATCGTTTCGTATTTTGGAAGATCTTCAATCTTATGACCTGCCGCATCATGGCGACGTAAAATATCTGCAATCGAACATGCACAATGGAAGTACTGCTGCATTAAACGCAGTGTTTTACCTTTCTCATGGTTATCATTCGGATACAAGACTTTCGTTACGTTACCCGCATCAATTAGAGCATGTTGCGCTTCAAAATAATCGCCATTGTTAAAGCTAGCTAAGCTAAACGGTGCTTTTGCACGACATTCCCACAAACGCAGTGGATAAACCGTATCACTTTGGTAACCCACAATAGGTAAATCCCAAGGCATACCTTCTACTGACATACTAGGAACCCAACGGCGCTTCTCTTCACCATTTTCAGTATAAGTTTCAACATGACCATAGAAGCCAACATTTTGTGCGAAATCTGGACGCGCTACTTCCCAAGGGTAGCCTTCTACACCACACCATGCATCAGGTGCTTCTTGTTGGCGTCCATCTTCAAAAGACTGACGGAACAGGCCGTATTCATAGTGTAGACCGTAGCCAATCGCTGGGAACTCTTGTGCCGCTAACGAATCCATAAAACACGCAGCTAGACGACCAAGGCCACCATTACCTAATGCAGGATCACGCTCTTCTTCTAATAAATTCGTTAAGTTATGCCCTAACTCACCCATTGCAGCCGTAATTTCTTCGTAAAGCCCCATACTAATAAGGTTGTTGCCTGTTAGGCGGCCAATTAAAAACTCTAGAGATAAATAGTTTACGCTGCGTGCGTTTTTAATTTTCTCATCATTTTCAGTGCCTACAAGGTCAAATGTAGTTAGCTCAGCCAAAGCTTTACCCATCGCTAAATACCATACTTTTGATGATGCTGTTTTTTCATCCGCACCAAACGTAGTAACTAAATGCTGTTTTACAGAAGCTTGAAATGTTGCTTTATCAAAATCTTTAATGTTGTTCGTTTTCATCTTATGTCTCTCACGAAGGTTCATAAATCAACTGTGATTAATCCTGCCTTTTTCATCCAGTGGTCGCATCATCCTCTTAGGGGGAGGAGAATAAATGAAAGTAAGGCGTAGTAAAAAACAGCCAATTTAAGTGTGATAAGCAGCAAGTTTTGTAGGCTTACCTGCTTTTTGGTGTGATGAAAAACACACATTCTCCACATAAAACACAAAACGATAACAAGATCACAATTTTAAACATTGCCAAAATTAATCTTTAATGTGTAATTAAAGATCTTGATTTATAAAACAAACACAAACTAAATAAAAACATAGATCACATTTATGGGGCGTAGATAAGACATTTCGTAACATTATTAAGGATAATTGCCTCAGTATTTTTAAGAAGAACAATAATTATGTTAATACCATCAAAATTGCATTTCCCAAGACGTTTGCATAACGCCATCATAAGACAACGTGTTCTCGATATCCTCGCTGATGCGATGCATTATAGACTCGTTTTATTTCGCTCTCCCGCAGGCTACGGGAAAACAACCATGGCAGCACAATGGTTATCCGACAAAGAAGCAACAGGTTGGTACAGTTTAGATGAGGCGGATAATGATGAATTTAAATTTGCCAAATACTTCATTCAAGCCATCAGCAATGCGACTCAATTAGAGCTCCCCCATTCCAAAGCGTTGACTGAAAAACGTCAATTTGCTTCGCTATCGAGTTTATTCTCTCAAGTATTCACTGAGCTTATTCCCTTTCAAGATGAAGCCTACTTCGTTCTCGACGACTATCATTTAATCACCAATGAAGCGATTCATCTTGGGTTAAAGTTCTTCCTTAAACATTTACCTGATAATCTCACTTTGGTTATTACTAGCCGTTCTCAGCCACCACTAAATACCGCTAATTTACGAGTTAGAGATCTGCTTATTGAGATTGATAACCAAAGCTTGGCTTTTGATCAATCTGAGACTTCTCTTTTCTTTAATCAACGTCTTAATAGTGATATTGACCAAGAATCAATTACCAATGTTCGTAAACACGTTGAAGGGTGGCCATCTGCCTTGCAATTGATTGCACTCCACAGCATTCAACACAATCAGCCGTTAAGTAACTCGGCGCAGGTCATGGCTCAGCTTAATCATACTCATTTATGGGATTATCTTGCTGAAGAAGTGTTTGACCATTTAGATAAAGAAACTCAAGCATTCTTAATGCGTTGTGCCGTCTTTGAACGTTTCAGCACCCAACTGCTGCCAGAAGTCACCAGCCGTAATGACTCGCAATTGCTTATTGAAAACTTAAATCGCTTTGGGCTTTTTATTAACAGTGATGGTGATAATGGTGATTGGTATAAATTCCATAACCTCTTTGCCGAGTTTTTAACTCATCAACGACAAAGTCATCTCTCTCATGAAGAAACCGATTTACAACAAAAAGCAGCCCAAGCTTGGTTAAAACAAGAGAACATTTATCAAGCCCTTCGTCATGCAAAAATCGCTAAAGATGACCAATTAATTGCTAATATCCTCACGCAATATGGCTGGCATTTGTTTAATAATGGCGAGCTTGTGTTACTTGAATCAACCATTAAACAACTTGACCCAGAAGTCTTGTTTGCATCACCCAGACTTGTGATCATTCGTGCATGGTTAGCACAAAGTCAGCACAACTATTTACAAGTGGACGATCTTCTTTCTGAAGGCCAAAAAGAAATGTCTGCACGCAACATTACGTTAGACAGACACATGCAAGGCGAAATCGATGCTTTACGCGCACAAGTAGCCATCAATAAAAATGACCCTGAATCCGCTCTCGCCTTTGCTGAAAAAGCACTTGAAGAGCTTGAGACCAATAAATACCGCAGCCGAATTGTTGCAACATCGGTGATTGGAGAATACCACCACGTTTCTGGTAACCTTGCACAAGCGCTGGCTTTAATGCAGCAAACTGAAAAAATGGCCATGACTTATGGTATTTATCACCAAGCACTCTGGGCGATTCTACAACAGAGTGAAATCTTAATGGCTCAAGGCTTTATGCAGGCAGCCTTTGATTTACAAGATAATGGTTTCAAACTGATTAAAGACCAAGATTTAGGCCAGTTACCTTTGCATGAGTTTTTACTTCGTTCGCGCGCTCAGATTTATTGGTTCTGGTTCCGTTTTGACGAGGCAGAGCAATGCACCTGGAAAGGCTTAGACGTTCTTTCACCCTTTGATGAGACCAAACACCTACGTGGTTACTCAATGCTTGCTCGTTTAGCGGTAGCTCGTGGTGAACTAGACAAAGCCGAGCGCTATCTTGAGAAGTGCCAACAGCTATTAAGCCAAGCTGATTACCATATCGATTGGAAAGCGAACGCGTCTTCTGCTCAGCTTTTCTATTGGCAAGCAAAAGGCAATATCGATGCTATCAGTTACTGGCTAACTCACACAGAAAAGCCAGAGACCCGTTGTAACCACTTTACTCAACTGCAATGGCGTAACATAGCAAGAGCCCAGTACCACTTAGGTGAGATAGATGCTGCGATTATCACATTGCAAGAGTCTCAGGCCATTGCACAACAACATAAATTGATTACCGATATTAACCGTAATGCCGTAATGGAATCCGTTTTACTTTATGAAAATAAGCAAATTAATGAGTCAATCGAAGCGATGCATCTTGCGATAAAGCAATCCAATCAAACAGGTATTATTGGTAGCTTTTTAATGGCGGGTAAAGACATTTTAAAACCCTTAGCCAAATTGCTACAAAAAGGAAATATCACCGAACTTGAAAAGCATCGAATTGAGCAATTACAAAAAGCATTATCTAATAATGAACGCTCTCGCTCTGCACATTTTGATGAAACCTTTATTGAAAAAGTGATTAATAATCCAGAGGTTCCCGAGTTGATCAGAACAAGCCCTCTTACTCATCGTGAATGGCAAGTGCTTGGATTAATTTATTCTGGTTTCAGTAATGAGCAAATTGCCGCAGAGTTTGATGTTGCCCCTACTACAATAAAAACCCATATTCGAAATTTATACCAAAAGTTAAATTTAGCGAATAGAAAGGCAGCAATTGCTATGGCTGATGAGCTAGTTAGTATGATGAAGTAATCACATACTAGCTATTATCTCGTTAGTAATATTGGGATAATTAATTTTACGACATTTTTTATACAAAAACTTATGTATAATCACGTACCTTCGTGCATTATGCATAAGTTTTTTTTCATTTATATAGAGCTAAAATGAACTATTTAACGACATTCTTTAAAGGTATGGCAATGGGCGCAGCTGATGTTGTTCCTGGAGTATCTGGTGGTACGATTGCCTTTATTACTGGTATTTATTACACGCTTTTAGAAAGCATCCGTCGTATTAATCCTTCTATTTTAGGGTTATGGAAACGTGAAGGCTTTAAAGCGGCATTTGCACACATTAATGGTTTTTTCCTCATTTCTCTTTTTGGTGGTATTTTAACGAGCATTTTAACACTCGCAAAATTCATCACATGGATGCTGCATACGCACCCGATTCCTCTGTGGTCATTCTTCTTTGGCTTGATCATCATCTCCATTATTCATATCGCTAAGCAAATTGAGAAATGGTCATTAGATCGTTTTGTTATGTTATTGGCAGGAGCCGCGTTTGCTTATAGCATTACGGTACTAAACCCAATGACAATGACACCATCAACCTTTACTTATATTCTTGCTGGTTCAATTGCCATTTGTGCCATGATTTTACCTGGCATTTCAGGCAGCTTTATTCTTCTGCTTATTGGTATGTACAGCCCTGTTCTTGGTGCCGTAAAGTCTCTTGATTTGGTCACTATGGGACTATTTGCTTCAGGTTGTGTCATTGGCCTATTAAGCTTTTCTCATGTTTTATCTTTCTTACTAAGAAAATTCCGTGATATTACCTTAATCTTTTTAACGGGGTTAATGGTAGGTACGCTAGGTAAAATTTGGCCTTGGAAAGAAGTGATTGAATGGCGCGTGAACTCAAAAGGTGAACAAACCCCTTTAATTGAACACAACCTATCTCCATTTGACTATGAGCAAGTAACACAGCAACCTGCGCTTATTGGCTTTGCTGTTGTTGGTGTGATTCTAGGTATCGGTTTGGTGGTTGGTTTAGAAATGTACGCAAAGAAAAACGACAAGTAATACGTATTTTTTAAACAAGCTATAGAAACAAAAATGGCGGTGAAAGCAAGGTTATACACCTTATCTTCACCGCCATTTTTATGGTAAAAAATCAATCTCACTTAATACCATAAGATTGAATAAAAATAGACGTTACCGTATCGACCTTACTTTTCACCGCATCACCTGTCGGTTCAGTGTCCAAATTCATGACCTGCGGCCAAAAGAACAGCCCTTGAAATAAACTCACGTACACATCTGTCATTAATTTTGAATCGACATTCTTTAATCGCCCAGCCTCAATTGCCGCATTGAACCACTGCGTTATTGCGCGAATACTATAGATATTTTTTATTAAGTTTTTTGCCATTTCTGGTTGACGTAAAAACTCCATCACTATGGTGCGAGCAAGGGAAATACCATAGGTTTGATAAAGTATTTCTATCTCTTTATAAGCAATATCATTCAATTGCTCTTCGGTACTTTTCTCTTCATCAAATTGATAAGAAACGTTTTCGTTTACTGAGTCATTAATAATGGTTAATACCGATTCAAATAACACTTCTTTACTTTCAAAATGACGATAGAGGGTACGTTTAGACACTTCAGCCGAGGCGGTAATTCTATCCATATTGGCAGCAAGAAAACCGTGTTCAATAAATTCTTCTTTTGCCGCATTGATAATATCAAGGTGCTTTTGCTGTGATCGTGTCAGTTTTTTCATAGTCCCTCCATCACTAAATTTAGACCATTCTACCCATTCAAAATAAATATGTACACTCAAGAGTTTACTTTTAAGAAATTTAACCATAAAATAAACTCACGAGTTTACTTTGGTAATTAAAAAATGATTTGCTCGACTATTTTATGTTCAACCAACCACTCTTTTCATGAGGAATGAGTCAATGAGCTCACGTATTTCGACTGTTATGTTAATGAAGAAAACCGTACTGGCTGTCAGCCTTGCGATTGGCACACTAATGATCTCTGGGTGTGACTCAAACGATGCAAAATTAGAAACAACAAAAGTCGACACGATTCGCCCTGCACTTATTGAAGTGATTAGCCCAAGTATAAATGCACAACTACGCTTTAACGGTGTTGTACGCTCAGCCGAACGTGCTGATTTAGCTTTTAGAATGAATGGACGTGTTATTAACGTGCTTGTTGAAGAGGGCCAACAGGTAACAAAAGGACAATTACTGGCGCAATTAGATCCTCGTGATGCGAAAACGGCATTAGAGTCAGCGCGTGTTGAATATAAAAATAGCCAAGCAGAATACAACCGTGGCAAAGCGATTTATGAAAAAAGCCAAGCCATTGCTAAGAGTGATTTAGATACGTTAAGCACTCGCTATAACCTAGCTAAAAATCGACTAGAAGAAGCAAAACGTCAATTAGAGTACACCCAATTGACCGCTCCTTTTGATGGTATTGTTGGTCGTAAGATGATCGATAATCATGTGCAAATACAAGCAAATAGCCCAGTATTGACCATTCATGATCTTGATAACTTAGAGGTACTTATCAATATTCCAGACAGTGTCATGTTAGGCGAATTAAAAGGCTCTGAAGCGATTGCTCAAATCAGTGCTGTTCCTAATGTGCGCTTTCCTCTTGTATTAAGTACGTATGGCACCCAAGCAGACCCAATAACGCAAACCTACCCTGTGGTACTAAAGTTTAAAGAGTTAAGCGGCTTTAATGTATTACCAGGCATGACAGTAAAAGTGACTCCTGTGTATCCAAAAGACTCAGCAGAAGGAAACACACTCATTACCGTGCCTTTAACTGCTATCGTACCAGATAACAAAGGCGGTCAATTTGTGTGGGTGGTTGATGCTCAAAATCAAGTACAGCAACGCACGGTTAATACCGGTGAATTACTGGCAAACCGAGTGGTTATTACTCAAGGCTTGCAAATGAATGAACGCATTATCATTGCCGGTGTTACTAGCATTAAAACCGACATGATCGTAAAACCCTATTCTGAACAATCAGCAATGAGTGACGGGGAATAGAAATGGACATTGCACGTTATACCATTACTAAACGTACCTCAGTGTGGGTGCTTATCACTCTGATCTTATTTGGTGGTTACTTAAGCTATTTAAAACTAGGTCGTTTTGAAGATCCTGAATTTGTCATTCGCCAAGCGGTAATCAACACTCCTTATTCTGGCGCAACCGCTCAGGAAGTATCTGACGAAGTAACCGACATTATTGAAGGTGCCGTTCAATCACTTCAAGAAGTAAAAGAAGTGAAATCTGTCTCTAAACAAGGCATGTCTGAAGTGACGGTTGAAATCAAACTTGAATTTGCTCAAAGCCAAGCCGCTTTACAACAAGTGTGGGATAAACTGCGTCGCAAAATTGGGGATGCACAACGCCAATTACCACCAGGAGCAAGCGCATCGATTGTTAATGATGACTTTTCTGATGTGTACTCGCTGTTTTTTGCCGTAACAGGCGAAGGCTTTAGTGACAAACAACTGCAAGATTATGTCGATGACTTACGACGTGAACTTGTTCTTGTCCCTGGCGTTGCAAAAACAGCAACACTAGGCGAGCGCCAAGAAACCATTTTCGTTGAAATGTCGAGCGAACGCATGGCGCAATTTGGCGTGTCTGCAGAAAAAGTGTATCAGGTACTACAAAAGCAAAACATCGTAACGGTTGCCGGAAGCATTGAAACGGATGCAATGCGTATTCCTGTGATCCCAAACTCAGGGATTAACTCAATTGATGACTTAAATAACCTGCAAGTAAGCCTTGGGAATAACCATACTGTCCTTCGTTTAGGTGACATTGCAACGGTTACTCGTGGCTACCAAGAGCCGACGTCTATGCTAGTTCGTTACAATGGTGAGCGCGCCGTAGGTTTTGGTATTTCAAACGTATCAGGCGGTAACGTGGTTGATATGGGCGATGCCGTAAAAGCGCGTATTGCAGAGCTAGAAGGTCAACGTCCATTAGGGATAGAGCTAAATGTCATTTCTATGCAATCGGATTCGGTTCGTGCGTCGGTAACTAACTTTATTGATAACCTCATTGCCGCTGTTGTGATTGTATTTGTCGTCTTATTACTGTTTATGGGATTACGCTCAGGCATCATCATTGGCTTTGTTTTGCTACTGACGGTTGCAGGTACATTATGCATCATGTTAATCCAAGACATCGCAATGCAAAGGATCTCTTTGGGTGCATTGATCATTGCATTAGGCATGCTAGTAGATAATGCGATTGTGGTAACAGATGGTATTTTAGTACGCTTACAAACCACTCCAAATGACAGCCGTGATGAGATCGTTTCAGATGTCGTTAATGCAACTAAATGGCCTCTTCTGGGCGGTACGGTTGTAGGTATTTGTGCCTTTAGTGCTATTGGTCTTTCTCCATCAGACATGGGCGAATACGCAGGATCTCTATTTTGGGTGATTTTATACTCAATGCTATTAAGTTGGGTATTTGCGATTACAATCACGCCAATGCTATGCCACGATTTTCTAACCGTGAAAGCAATAGATAACCAAGCACCACCAAGCCGTATTAGTCAACAATACCGTCAATTATTAACGTGGGTATTAGCGCATCGTGGTATCAGCCTAGGTCTTTTATTGGTTGTTTTATTTACTTCTATTTATGGTGTTCGTTATATTCCACCGGGCTTTATGCCAGAGTCTCAACGTGCTCAGTTTGTGGTTGATGTTTATTTACCGCAAGGGTCAGACATTAAGCGTACAGAGCAAACTATTGCGGCCATAGAGCAAGATGTAAAACAAAAAGAAGGCATCACTAATATCACTAGTTTTGTGGGCGGTGGCGGTTTACGTTTCATGCTAACCTACTCACCAGAAGCGCGTAACCCAAGCTATGGTCAGCTACTGATTGATATTGATGACTATCAAAACATTGCTCCACTGTTGGTTGAACTTCAAACTGAGTTGGATGCAAAATACACCAATGCGTCGATTAAAGTATGGAAATTCATGCTAGGCCGCGGCGGCGGTAAGAAAATTGAAGCCGGATTTAAAGGCCCAGACAGCCATGTGTTGCGTCAATTAGCAGAGCAAGCAAAAGCGATCATGCTTAATGACCCACAATTGATTGCAGTACAAGACGATTGGCGTCAACAAGTGCCAGTGCTACGCCCTCAATTTTCAGAAGAAAAAGCACAACAATTTGGATTAACCACACAAGAGATAAATAAAGCCATCGCTCAAACATTATCAGGGCGAAACGTTGGCGTTTATCGTGAAGGTAATGACTTAATTCCAATTATGGCTCGATCACCAGAAACAGAGCGTAATCATCAACGTGCGATAGAAAATACAGAGGTATTTAGCCCAACGACCGGCAGTTTTATCTCAGTAAGCCAGCTTATTGAATCATCAAACTTAGTTTGGGAAGATGCCATTCTGCGCCGTATTGATCGAATGCCGACCATTTTAGTACAAGCTGACCCAGCGCCGGGCGTACTGACTGCGGATGCCTTTAAACAGGTAAGAGAGAAAATTGAAGCTATCGAACTTCCATCTGGATATCAGTTAATTTGGTATGGGGAATATAAAGCCTCTAAAGACGCGAATGAAGGCTTGGTAATATCAGCACCTTATGGGTTTGCAGCGATGATTTTATCTGTGATCTTCATGTTCAACGCATTACGTCAGCCATTGGTTATTTGGTTAACGGCACCTTTAGCCATTATCGGTGTATCGGTTGGGTTAATCGTATTCCAAACGCCATTTGAGTTTATGGCAATACTGGGCTTTTTAAGTCTTATCGGCATGATGGTGAAAAATGCGATAGTACTAGTAGACCAAGCGGATGTGGAAGTAGCAAATGGTAAGCACCCTTACAATGCGATTATTGATGCGTCATTAAGCCGTGCAAGACCAGTATTACTCGGAGCACTAACAACCATACTTGGTGTTGCTCCCTTGCTTATCGATCCGTTCTTTAAAAGCATGGCGGTAACTATTATGTTTGGTTTGTTGTTCGCAACCATACTGACATTAGTGGTTATCCCACTCTTTTATGCAATGTTCTTTAGAATCAAGGTAAACCACTAGTTGAAAATCACTAAATAACTGGCATAAAAAAGGAGCGTTCAATACGCTCCTTTTCTTTATCTAACGTCTATCTAAAATTTACATAAGCAGTTAGCGCATCAAATTAATGATGGTTTGGCTCACGTAGATAGATGATCCAGTACCCCATACCAACGAAGATACCACCACCAATGATGTTACCAATCGTCACAGGGATAAGGTTATTAATAACAAAATTACTTAATGTTAAGTCTGCAAAATCTAATGCAGAATAACCACTTGCCGCCCAAAATTCAGGAGATGCAAATGTTTTAATACCGACAGCCATTGGAATTTGGAACATGTTTGCAATACAGTGTTCAAAACCAGCAGAAACAAACATTGCTACAGGAAGAATAATAACTAAAATTTTATCCGTTAATGTACGACCTGAAAATGTCATCCACACACCCACACACACTAACACATTACACATTAGCCCTAGCGCAACCGCCTGCCAAAAACCATGATGCATTTTATGCTGAGCAATTTTCATCGTATTAATACCAACTGCACCGCCATCATTCATGTATTGCTTAGCAACTAACATGATACCAACAAGCAACATAGCACCAATAAAGTTACCAACATAAACAACCGCCCAGTTAGCACACAAGCTTTTCCAGCTAATTTTACCACTTGCACGGGCAACCAGTGTTAATACTGAACTCGTAAACAGCTCACCACCAGTGACGACAACCAAAATAAGACCAAGGCTAAAGGCAAGACCACCAATAAAGTGAGACATACCCCATGGCATTGACTCTGCGCCAGTAGTAACTGTGGTATAAAAAATGAAGGCAATACCGATGTGAATACCAGCAGTGATCGCTAATAAAAATGATTTGAATGGGTCTTTAGTTGCTTTTGCTACGCCAACTTCAGCAGCGCGTTCAGCCATTTGTGGCGGTAATAAAGAGTCGAACTGGTTCATATTAGTAACATTTTGATACAAGTGAATAGGAAGGTCGGATAATCCTCCTATTTTGTACGGAATACAAGCGATTTTCAGGTCTGCAAGCATTAAAATTGAGAAAATTTACAACTATTTTAAAAAAACACAAAATGAGACATAGTTCACACTCAATAAGTAAATATAAGATTTAGATTTTAATATCTATCTTATCTTTATGACGACGATCTTGTTTAAATCGTCTCTCATACAAAACAGGCTTAGAGGGATAATTTCGACGTTCCTTTTTCTTACGTAACTCTTCTTGATACGTTCCATCAACATCCACCGTATCAATAATATTTTCTTCTACATCAGGTAATGATTTCTTATTCATTACTTTTCCTTACTGTCTTTGTTATAACAAGGGCAACTCACTAAGTGATCATTCACTACCCCAGTCGCTTGTAAAAAAGCATAGCAAATAGTTGACCCGACAAACTTAAAGCCGCGTTTCTTTAAATCTTTACTTAATTTATCTGATAACTCAGTTGTTGCTGGTACCTCAGACATGCTTTTCCAATGATTCTGAATAGGCGTTTGGTCGACATAACCCCATAGGTAATTAGAAAAACTGCCGAACTCTTTTTGTATATTAATAAAAGCGTGAGCATTAGTAATTGTAGATTTAATTTTAAGTCGGTTACGTATAATTCTCACATCCAGCATTAACGCATCTACTTTTTCTTGATCGTATTGACTGATTTTTTCAATATCAAATTGATCAAATAGAAGCCTATATCCTTCTCGCTTCTTTAAAATCGTCGACCAACTTAATCCCGCTTGAGCCCCTTCTAAAGTTAAATACTCAAATAATTCATCATCAGAATAAACCGGAACGCCCCATTCATTATCATGATAATCTCTATCTAAATCAGAAACCTCTGCCCATTCACAACGCTTTTTATCCATTGTTATAACCTCTTTTCTTAGACAACTTAACTGAGTTCACACTACCGCAACTAGTATCCTATTCTGTATTGTCATTATGCTACCATTTGCGCACTTTTTTCTGAGTGGCTGTCTGTATGAAAATTCTTTCAACTGTATTCAAAACATTCTGTATTACTGCCTTATTACTTATCGGCTTCTTTTTCTCTGACATGACTCATTTTGTCAAAAATCAGCTCAAGCCAAGCATTGCGATTGAAGATACTTGCCAGCTATCGACTCAACCCTGCATACAAAATGGCGTTGATATTCAGTTACAAAAAGACACTCTTACGCCTTTAGAGCCTAGCTCTATTACCGTTAAATGGCCAAATACGAACTCAGAAAAACTCCTTCTTTCTCTTCAAGGGGTCGATATGGAAATGGGTAATCCTATTTTTCAGCTAACCAAAACCAACGACAACACGTTTGAAGGCGAGATCCTATTACCTATTTGTACTCAAAATACCATGGTGTGGACAGGAATCCTCACTGATGGAAATACAGAAGTCACTATTTCATTAAAGGCTCAACAATGAAAAAACTCTTACTCATTATCGCGATCGTATTCGCAGGATTTGCGTTAAAACAGATCTACTTAGCAAATCTCACTGATGATGTCTCTCTTTATGGCGAAAACAATAATGCCGTTGATCTGTTTGATCTGAGCGATCCACGTATTCGTATTGTCTACTTTGGCTTTACACGCTGTCCTGATGTTTGTCCTACGTCATTAGCTATGCTATCAGGCGCATTCAACCAGATAGACGACACCACATTATCTCAATTTCGCCCTATTTTTATCACGCTTGACCCACAAAGAGACTCACCAGAGCACTCTGCTGAGTACGCACATTACTTTCATAAAAAGATAGAAGGCAGCTCTGGCTCACTACAAGCGATCAATATGTTAACTGAGCGTTACGGCGTCACCTTCCATAAAACCGAACTCAAAGACTCTGCATTAGAGTATACGATTGATCACTCCTCTTATTTTTACTTTCTAACACCAGATGGAACATTAATTACCAAAGTGCCTCATACCATGACACCTGAACCAATAGTGAAAGCGATGTTGTCTCTTTCGCAATAAAAATAACTCGTGTCCCTAAGGGACCATTACTTCTTAAAGGAATATCCGATGAAAAAAACCATCTTTGCTCTAAGTGCTCTTTTACTTAGCTCTACCGCTTTTGCTCAAAGTGAATTAACCATTGAAAATCCATACGCACGCGCAACGCCACCCAATGCGGTTAATAGTGCTATTTTCATGACCATAAAAAATGACGGCGATAAAGATCGAACACTGGTATCAGCCACGACCTCAGCCGCAAATAAAGTTGAACTGCATACCGTGATAAAGACGGACGGCATGATGAAAATGCGTGAAGTAGAATCTATCACCATTGCAAAAAACTCAGACACCGTTTTAAAGCCAGGCGGCTTACATATCATGCTTTTTGAACTAACTGGTCCATTAAAAGAAGAAGAGTTTATTGACGTAAACCTTAACTTTGCAAATGGCGATAAAGAAGTATTTAAAGCACCAGTAAAAAAAGTAATGGCTGGAATGAAGCACAAAATGTAATCATGTCTTTCTAATAAATCAAAGTGTCCGATTAGAGATATATATAATTAATTGTACCTGTCAAACTGCATCCCATTATCCTCTGATGAGATGCAGTTCACATGTATTATCTTTTACCGCTATTCACCGTACTTATTTGGGGCGGCAATTCTATTATTAATAAAATGGCAGCTTCTGCTATTGAGCCAAGTGCAATGAGTTTTTATCGTTGGGCTTTTGCCATGCTGATTTTGACTCCATTTTGTTTGCCTTCTGTCATCAAATCTCGACATGTGATCCGTCCTTATTTAAGTAAATTGGCTTTTTTAGCTCTACTTGGCATGGTATTAAACCAATCTCTAGGATATTACGCTGGCCTAACAACAACGGCTTCCAACATGTCTCTTATTACCTCGCTAGTGCCTTTGATTAGTATTTTCTTAAGCTTACCTCTACTAGGTAAACGTATTTCTAAATTAAGTATTGTGGGTGCGGTGATCTCGCTAGCTGGCTTAACATTCATGCTTGGGCATGGCGATGTGACTTTCTTCTTACATCAACCAATTACTGAAGGTGATGGCTTAATGGTTATCGCAGCTCTTTGCTATGCGGCCTACTGTGTTTTATTAAAACGTTGGAAAATGCCCATCACCAACTGGCAGCTAATTTACATGCAAGGCTTATTTGCTGTTGCTATGTTGACCCCACTGTGGCTAACGAGTGAAACATTACTTCCTACTGAAGGCTCTATCCCACTCATCATGTATGCCTCTATTGCTGCGTCTATTCTAGCGCCTTGGATGTGGGTAAAAGCGATTGATGTCATTGGTGCAGAATCAAGTGCGATGTTCATGAATCTGCTGCCTGTAGTGGCGGTATCTCTAGCCGCGATTCTGCTGGGTGAGAAGATTGAGAGCTACCATTTAATGGGTGGTTTAATGGTAATTTCTGGTGTTATCTTGGCTCAAATTAAAACCAAAAAAGCCAAACCAGAAGCAAACTTACTTATCAAAGCGTAATTATTGTTAGTAGCAGCATGATATAAGAAAGCCGACTGTCTATGAGTCGGCTTTTTTGTGGATATTCGTTAATTGTTACTGAAGAATTAACTCACCATCTCATGATGCTTAGTCAGCTGCTTATACAGGATATCTTTTAACTCCATACGCTGATGCTTAAGTGTATTCATGCTCTCATCATCAATTGGGCTACCAGAAATCTCTAACTGTCGAATGTCGTAATCCAATTGATGGTATTGTTGGAGATCGGCTTTAAATTTAGGATCATCATGATTAAGCTGAACAATATCCAATTTAAGCTCTGGAAAATCTAAGATAAAAGCGTGGTTTTCATTTAGCATTGGCACTTCCTTTTCTATCAGATTGTTTACCAGTATAGGAGCAATCCATCAAAAGAAATGTGGGCCATCACACAAAGTTAATCACGAATCTTCTGCATGGTATTAACCCTCAGCAAGTTGATCTTCATGCTTTGCTACTTTATGCCCATCCTCAGTACAGCCTTCTTTCCAGTAGCTGCTGATGTAAAGATCGTCTTTATCCACTTCTTTTTCGTTACGGAAATACGTACGAAGCGCTCTCATGTTGTTAAACTCACACGCGCACCAAACCGAAACTCGATCCACTTTCCACTCTTGTGCTCGAACCGTATCTGTTAAATCTTGCGCATCAGATTTAATAACCCATACAAGCTCAAGGCCTTGTGGTTTAGTTAACGTCTGTTTATCTGATTGATGGCTAATTTCAATCACAGCGTAGCCTACCGCTGTTGCAGGTAGAGCCTCAAGTTTTGCAGACAAAGCAGGTAACGCTGTCATATCTGCCACTAAAAAGAACCAATCCGCATTATGATTAAGCCCTTTGATACTGCCTGGTCCTGCTATTGAAATCGTATCACCATTTACCGCATTCTGAGACCAAGCAGAAGCAAAGCCGCCTGTTTCAGCACTCATCACTCTATTCGCATGATGATGGCGAACAAAATCCACGTCTAGCTCATTCTGCTCTTTTCTCAAATTACGCACAGTATAAGTACGCATCATAGGACGAGTGCCTTCAGCGATACCAGAGAGGTCGGTTCCACCATTTTCATTAAACAGAAGCTTAATGTAACCACCTTCTGTTTCCATAGTAAAATCAGACAAATCATCCGCTTTAAAGGTAATGCGTTGCATATTGGCAGTAAGCTGTAGATTATTAACCACGGTCAATACACGTGGAGAGGGTTTCTTATTCATAACTTAATCCTTTATTGTCCGTAATACATACAAATACGTTGGCCATTAACTTCATGGATATCAAATTCAGTTTCGTATATTTCGGATAATACGTCTTTTCTGATCACTTCAGCAACGGTACCATTAGCCACCACTTTGCCTTTTTTGAGTGCCACAATATTGTCTGAATAACATGATGCGAAGTTAATATCATGGATCACTATCACTACCGCTTTTCCTAATTCATGAGCCAGCGTTTTAATGTTTTTCATGATTTGCAATGAATGCTTAATATCTAGGTTATTTAACGGTTCATCTAAAAAAACATAATCCGTATCTTGTGCAACCACCATGGCAATGAATGCCAATTGACGCTGGCCACCACTTAATTGATCTAAGTACTTATTCTGAATAGGTGCAAGATCTAAATAATTAATCGCCTTATCCATCACTTCATTATCGTGTTTTGTTAGCTTACCTTGGCTATAAGGAAACCGACCAAAGGCAACAAGCTCACGCACCGTAAAGCGCATGTTTAAATTGTTCGATTGTCTAAGAACGGCTAGCTTTTTCGCTAAGGCTTTTGTGTCCCAATCCACCACTTCTTGGTTTTCAATAAGCACACTGCCACTGTCTTTGGCCAATAAGCGGCTTGCCATAGATAGCACGGTACTTTTACCTGCGCCATTAGGTCCAATGATCGACGTCACTTCACCTTTAATAAAAGAAGCAGAAGCTTGGTCGACAACTTTTTGCTGACCAAATGATTTTGAAAGTTGAGATAATGAAATCATACGTTTCTCTATTGAATTTTTTGTCTAACTAACAGCGATAAGAAGTACAAACCACCGATAAAATTAATCACTACGCTTAATGTCGTTTCAAACTTAAAGATGTTCTCAATGGCCCATTGCCCTGAAAGCAACATCGACATCGCCATTAAACTGCTTCCCAGTAACAAAGTTCGGTGACGATAGGTATTGAAAAACTCTTTTGCTAAGTTTGCGACCAATAAACCAAAGAACATCACAGGGCCAACTAACGCAGTGGATACCGAAATTAAGATAGCCACTAAAATAAGTACCTGCTTGGTTATTTTGCCTACATCAACGCCTAAACTGGTCGCGTTATCGTTATCAAGCCAGAACACATCAAGCACGTTAGACATTCGAAATAATACAGCACTAATTAGTAATAATGGGATAACACAGAAATAAACTAAGTCTTTGTTAATATTATTAAAGCTAGCAAACATACTTGATTGAATCGAAGCAAAATCATTTGGATCAACCAACATCATAAAAAATGACGACACATTAGAGAACAGCTGTCCAAAAATCACACCAAGCAATAATAAGGTAATGACATTACTGTTGTTTTTCTTAAAGTAAAAACTAAATAACAATAAAGAAAAACCGACCATTATCACAACCGACATAGCAAAATTAACAAATGGGTTTAATAAGAAAATACTAAAGCTGCCAAAAATAACCACAACCAATACTTGAGTCAGTAAATACAAGGCATCAAACCCCATAATGCTTGGTGTTAAAATACGGTTATGCGTAATGGTTTGAAATACCAAAGACGACTGTGCAATCGCAATACTGGCTAAAATCATCGCTAATACTTTAGGCACTCGACGAGACAAAAAATACTCATAATTGGAAGCATCAAGCCCAATACCAATAAACAAAAAGGTGAATAAAACGGTTATAAAAGCCAATGCCGTTAGTTTAATTGAATCAGACATTTTGTTTACCTTTAACGATAAAGAAAATAAACACCATTCCACCAAGAATACTAATGATCATAGAGATTGGGATTTCATAAGGGAAAATGATCACACGTCCTACAACGTCACATACAAGGATTAATATCGCGCCAACAATCGCCGTTAAAGGGATGTTTCTGCGTAGGTTATCACCATAAAACTGAGCAACTAAGTTTGGTACGATTAAACCAAGGAAAGGTAATTGACCAACAATCATCACTACCGTTGCTGACATAACAGAAACCAGAATAATACCGAGAAATAGAATTTGCTTGTACTTCAAACCAATATTGGTCGCAAAATCTGTTCCCATACCAACGGCAGATAAACGCGTCGCGTACCAATAGCTGATCACTGAAATTGGCACCGCAATGTATAACAGCTCATAGTTACCTTGAAGAATGTTGGCGAAATTCGCAACCGTCCATGCAGAAAGGTTCTGAACTGCATCGTATTTATAAGCGACAAAGGTTGCAGCAGAAGAGACAACGTTACCAAAAATGATGCCGATTAAGGGTACATAGATAGCATTTTTAAATTGAATACGATGAATGAATTGAATAAAAAGAAGTGTACCGCCAATCGCCATTGCGAAAATCAACAACAAGTTATCGCCATGCCCAAAGATCACCAAGCTTAATACGTAACCCAACATTGCACACTCAATGGTGCCAGAGGTTGATGGGGCTGCAAATCGGTTTTGACTTATCTGCTGCATGATTAACCCAGCAATACTCAAACCTGCTCCAGATAGAAGAATAGCCAATAAACGTGGGAGACGACTTACAACAAGGAGTTCTAGAGCTTCTGTATCTCCTCGGAAAATAGCTGATAACGACAAGTCAGCCACACCGATAAATACCGAAGCAAAGCTCAGCACAATAAGAACAAGCAATAACTTTTTCAAAGCTAACCTCAGCCTGCACAAAGCGTGCTATCTCAAAGAAATAGCACGCTTTACAGTGGAATTAAAAATAAATAATGATCAAACTTAAAGATGAATAGATTGCTTCACATCAGCAATCATTTGGTCTGTTGCTGTAACACCTGCAATTGCTAGATACCATGCATTGATATCAAGATACGTTAAGCTGTCATTTTTATAGGCATCAGTTGCTTTCACTAATGGGTTAGCAAACTCTTCACGTGTGCGGCTTTTATCTTTGTTGATCAATTTATCTTTATCAACGATAAGAAGATTTGATGGGTTTACGTCACGGATAAATTCATACGAAACTAAATCACCATGGCGAGATTCTTTAATGCCTGTTACTGCTTCTTTAAAACCAAAATCTTTATAGATAGCAGAAAAACGAGATTGCGCACCGAAGGTCGTAATATTACCGCCGGCACTCATTACCGTTAACGCTGCAACATTATTCGTTTTGTTGTGTTCAGCAATCGCTTTAAACTCTGAGTCTACACTCGCTATTTTTGCTTCAACTTTATCTTGAATTTCAAATACATTACCTAGCATACGCCATTGTTGCTGTGTACTCCCCCAATAGCTTTCTGAATCTGCAGTAAATACGATTGTTGGTGCGATTTCAGATAACTCTTTATAGGCTTTAACAGCACGAGAGCCAATAATGATCACATCTGGCTTTTGCATATAAATCGTTTCAAAATCTGGTTCACTTAAGCTACCAGAAGAAGCAAACTCTTTTGCTTTGTACTTTAATAAATATGGAGGCATTGTGGTTGCTTGAGTAACCGCTACTGGCTTGATACCAAAATAGTCAATGGCATCTAAAGTTCCTGTTCCAATCACAACAACACGTTGAGGTTTTGTTTCAAGCGTTGTTTTACCTAGTTGGTGAGAAACGGTAATAGTTTCAGCATAACTTGATGCAGAAACCACTAAACCAAATAACATTGTAGCGATACTTTTTTTCATATTCTTTACACTCAAGTGATAATTGTTCGTATTTGAGAATCACTATAATGAAAACGATTCGCATTCACCAGAATAAAAAAGTAAAGATTGTAAAGACGTACTTAATGTAAGGTTTATTAAGATCAAAAAAGTATGTTTAGAGGATAGAAATGATACCAATGTTACTAATTAAATGATCTATATATAAGTAGTTATTCTACAATAATAATTTTTAACGCAACTATTGAGTGATTTAACCAGTAATAATGATCAGATAATTAATGGAATTGGTATGGTTAACTTTGGCTTATAACAGACAATAAAAAAGGTCATTATAGGGGGAACAATAATGACCTTAAAAATACATAGCTTGTTTACTTTAGTGTAAGCGTCTCTTCGTTACTTCACATGAAAGAGTCTCATGATCAAATAAGAAGCGAAATGCGTGAGAATTAAAATATTTCCCATCACTCCATAGAACTTCACCAAAGATCTTGCAAAGATCCATGTCTGATGCTGAACCTTTCTTATCGATAAGTCCAATAACAGATAAAACTTGGCTCTCTATATCCTTGGGACAATTTTTAATTGACCATTTATGAGTCATACTCACTCTTTCCATAATAACTAGCCTAATGTGTTTTTATTTTATTTGTGAATCAAGTCACGAAGAGCAGTTTAACCTAACATTAACTTAAAGCCAAGCATTTTGTGACTTGAGTCTCATAAAGTCACGAAAGTGACTAACAATAGAACTATTAACAAGTAAATCTTATTAATAAAACAGCTGTAATTTTACAAAAAACACACATAAAAAAGCGAACTATCAATAAGCTCGCTTTTGACTACTACTTTATGGGTACCTGTAACCTTGTGAATACTAAGGATATTTTTCCTCTAAGAAGGCCATAATATCTGATGATTCATACATCCAAGTCGTTTCGCCATCTTTATCAATACGTAGGCATGGCACTTTTACTCGCCCACCACCGGCTAATAATTCTGCTCTATGAACTTCATTATTTTTTGCATCACGCAGCTCAATTTTTAGTGATTGACGCTTAATTGTACGACGAACTTTGACGCAAAATGGGCAAGCTTCAAATTGATACAATGAATAATTTGCGGTTTCTGTATCTATTTCTGCTTGTTTTTTAGCATCACGTTTAACGCCTGATGGCGAAAAAACACAATCTAAACCCAAAATAACTTTTCCAAGCACGAAACGAATTAATTTCATCTTTACTCTCCTAGTAATACGATCTAATTGATTATAATTCTTATTTCTTTTTGAAGTGCGTGGATTGTAACAGTTTCATTTCATTGAACATACAAAAAAGCCCCAAAAAGAAAAGAGACTTTATGGGGCTTTCATCTACATTGTTTTAAAAAGAACGTTTATTCAAACTCAACCAAGTTACGCTCAAATTGCTCATGTTGCTTAACAACGCCTTCTTCTGGCTTTCCAGTCAACTTACTTACGCCAACAATTGCTGCTGTTGCAAGTATGATCCCAGGTACAATCTCATAGACATCGAACCAACCGCCCGTTAGCTGCTTCCAGATAACAATTGTGATACCACCAACGACGATACCTGCTAGCGCACCATTGCGATTCATGCCTTTCCAATAAAGGCTTAATACGATTGCAGGACCAAATGCAGCACCAAAACCTGCCCACGCATAAGATACTAAACCAAGTACTGAACTATCAGGGTTCATCGCTAATAGTAACGCAACTACGGATAAAGCGATCACGGCAAAACGACCTACGTTTACAATCTCTTTGCTTGTCGCGTCTTTTTTAATCAGTTGTTTATATAAATCTTCAGACAATGCTGACGAAGAAACAAGAAGCTGTGAATCTGCAGTACTCATAATTGCCGCTAAAATTGCGGCTAATAAGATACCAGCAATAACAGGATGGAAAATTGCATTTACTAAGAGCATAAATACTTTCTCGCCATCAATCGCTTCACCACCCATTGAGCCTGTTACATAAAGTAATCCAACCAAGCCAACCAGCACAGCGCCGAACATAGATAATGCCGTCCATACCACGGCAATACGGCGCGCGGTGGTTAGGTCTTTATTCGTTCGTGATGCTTGGAAACGAGCAAGAATGTGTGGCTGACCAAAATAACCAAGACCCCAAGCAACTAATGAGATGATAGCAATTGCACTTAGCGGTTTGCCATCCATACCTGTCCATAGCGTCATAAGTTCTGGATTAATTGCCACTAAATCAGCATTCAACTGACCAAAACCACCTTGCATCGCGGCAATGGGTACGATCATCAATGCAGCAGACATTAAAAGCCCTTGAACTAAATCGGTCCATGCTACTGCTAGAAATCCACCAAATAAGGTATATGAGACGACACATAATGTTCCAATCACAACAGCTACTTTGTAATCTAAACCAAATACAGTCTCAAATAACTTACCACCAGCAACTAAACCTGAGCTCGTATAGAAAAGGAAGAACAACAAAATAAACAGAGCTGAAATAGTTTGGATCAGTTTCGATTTATCATTAAAACGGCGTGATAAAAATTCTGGAAGAGTTAATGAGTCATCAGTAGTTATGCTGTAAGTTCGTAAACGTTTCGCACAAATGAGCCAGTTCAACCACGTACCTACTAATAAACCACCGGCAAGCCATAACGACTCTAAACCTGCCGCGTAAGCATAGCCAGGAAGACCAAGTAATAACCAACCACTCATGTCAGAAGCCCCTGCAGATAACGCTGCAGGCCATGGCCCTAATGTTCGGCCTCCTAAAAAGTAATCAGATGAACTGTTCGTTCGTTTGTATGCATAAACCCCAATCGCGAGCATCATTATCAGGTAAGCGATAAACGTCCCTGTAATGGCAAAATTATTTTCAATCATTATATTTCCTTTATATTATTGGCAGTAAACTTAACGTCGTTATTGCTGTATATGAGCATCAAGGCTCTATTATTATGGTGCAATAACGACGATGATTTCTGATACCTGCTGGACAAGGTTTTATCCAAACTTAGTATCAATAGTAATTATCAGTGATTACCACCCCCAAGCTCTAGCAAGGTGGCATTACCACCTACTGCTGTCACATTGATTGTTCGTGTTCGCTCTGTAATAAAACGTAGAACAAAATGAGGATCGGTAATATTTGATAGACGCTCTTGATCCGTTTCTGCGATCAATTGCGCTAATAATCCCTCTCGTTTTGCAAGTTGTTGGTTGAGCGCTATCGATTTTTGCTCATTACCAACAAAGCAGACGCCAGCTAAACGAACATCATTAATGTCTGTTATTGCAAACTCTGCCTGTTGAGCTGCTAATCTTGGAACCTTAGCTTGATGCAACCCTTCAAGAATAACTGAAGTTAGTTTCGTATCCTGACTCGAAAGGGCGACAATAATAGCGTTTCCAGCCACTAATGCCGCAGTTATTTGCCCAACCAAGGCCACAACCGATGAATTTTCATCCGATGTGATGTAAAAAACACCTCTCGCTGCCGTGTAAAGCTCGTTACTCTCCCCTGTTGGCCCCGGCATTAACTCCGTTTCAGAAATTAACTGCATTGCTCGTTGACATTGGAAACGTACCATTTTTGCTGCCAGAACACCAAAATCAGGATGCTCCGCTAAATACTCTGACCAACGTGATAATTTTTCCATTCGTGTTGAGAATGAATCCGCTTGCCACTCCAGTTGACCTTGAGAAAGTGCTGAGTCAATAATATGAGTAATTGTTGTCATGAGGTTCTCCTTTCTCATTTAGATCCAATAGTAGAGGAAATCTGTTGTGCTTGAGTGTATCGGAATAAATAACGAGGCCCACCCGCTTTTGGTCCTGTACCCGATAGCCCTTGACCACCAAACGGCTGAACGCCAACGACCGCACCAACTTGATCACGATTGACATAGCAGTTACCCACCTTGATGTTTTTCTCAATTCGCGTGTATGTCACTTCATTACGACTATGAATCCCCATGGTTAAACCAAACCCTGTTGAGTTGATGTCAGAAACCACCTTATCAATCTCATTGGCTTTAAAACGCACAATATGAAGAATAGGACCAAATTGCTCGTTTTCTAATTGGCTAATGGAGTCAATTTCGAACGCACTTGGTGGAACAAAGTCCCCTTTTTCAGACCAATCTGGTAACTCAGCTTGAGCAACCAATTTGCCCTCTAACGTCATCTTTTCAATATGCGCGAGCAACTTCTCTTTGGCTTTTAAATCGATAACAGGACCAACATCCGTGCAATGCAGTTCAGGTAAACCAACGTTTAGTTCAGCCATTGCCCCTTTGATTAAATTGATAATTCTGTCTGCGATGTCTTGCTGAACAAACAACACACGCAGTGCAGAACAACGTTGACCTGCAGAAGCAAACGCAGAGCGCATGACATCACGCACCACTTGTTCTGGTAAAGCGGTGCTGTCCACTATCATGGCATTTTGACCGCCAGTTTCAGCAATAAAAGGCACGGGAGCTACGCCAACACCTTTAACAGTTCGATTCGCTAATGTGCGATTTATTAACTGTGCTGTTTCTGTCGATCCCGTAAAGGCAATACCGGCCACACGATGATCTGACGTTAATGGCGCACCGACTGTTCTACCATCACCCGGCAATAAGTGAACCGCTTGTGGCGCAATGCCAGTCTCTAATAGCATCTCCATCGCTCGAACAGCAATTAACGACGTTTGCTCTGCCGGTTTTGCAATCACGGTGTTACCTGCAACAAGTGCAGCCGTAACTTGACCTAGGAAAATCGCCAATGGGAAATTCCAAGGACTAATACATACAAAGACGCCACGACCTTGACGCGCAATTTGGTGCGAGACATCGTCAAAGCCAACAATAGTTTCAGGGGTGGTGAAATTCAGTTTGGCTTGAACGGCGTAATAACGGCAAAAATCCACTGCTTCACGCACTTCATCAATACTGTCATGGATGGTTTTCCCTGCTTCCTTATGGCATAACGCCACTAACTCTGGCATGTTTGCTTCAAGCTTATCCGCTAATGCTTCAAGGTAATCTGCTCGTTCTGCTACTGGTGTTTGTTGCCAAATAGGAAAGTAGTCATGTGCAATGTCTAACGCGCTAGAGACTTGCTCTTGCGAGCTCCAAACCAAAGAGCCAACATCATTTCCGCGATCATAAGGTGAGCTAATCACATGAAGTGCAGAACCATGTTTCTTGATCATGCTTTCGTAATCACACGTATTATTTACAATCGGTCCACCCTGCCAGTAAGTCGTCATCTGTGTTTGAATTAAGGTTTCAAATGGATGAGCTTCACTCTCTACATCTAAATTAATACTGTATGAATTTTTACGATCTGAGAAAATTTGAGGTGGCAATGGGATCAATTGATTCTCTAGAGAAGGGCAAGCTAATAGCGCATCAACAGGATGTTCAGTCAGGTTGTCGATTGGGCAATTGGCATCAACTAAACGGTGAACAAACGAGCTGTTTGCACCATTTTCAAGTAAGCGACGCACTAAATAAGGCAGTAGATCTTTATGGCTTCCCACTGGAGCGTAAATGCGAACATTGCGGTTAAACATCGCCATTGCATGATCGTATAACGCATCTCCCATACCATGAAGTCGTTGAAATTCAAATTCATCATGGGTTGCCATTGATGATATCGCGGCAACAGTATGTGCGTTATGGCTAGCAAATTGCGGAAAGATGTTGCCCTTTACATGATCACTTAATAAGTAGCGCGCGCAGGCTAAATAAGAAACATCCGTCGCTTCTTTACGTGTAAACACAGGGTAACGTGCAAAACCAAATTGTTGAGATATTTTAAGTTCAGTATCCCAATAAGCACCTTTCACTAAACGAAGTGGGATCATATCACCCTGCTCTTTTGCGAGTGCCGTTAACCAAACGAGAACTGGCAACGCACGCTTAGAGTACGCTTGCACTACAATGCCAAATTTACCCCAGCCTTTGACAATGTCGCTGCGATATAACTTTTCAAATAACACTAAAGAAAGCTCTAAGCGATCCATCTCTTCTGCATCAATAGTGATACCAACATCCAATTCACGCGCACGCTCAAGCAATTTAAGAACGGTGTCGCACATCTCCCCCATTACGCGAACTTTATTCGCCACTTCATAGCGAGGATGCAATGCGGATAGCTTAATAGATACAGTAGGATCTGGTGAGCCAGCAATACTAGCGGCACGGCCTACACTTTCTATCGCCATGATGTAATCTTTAAAATACTTATGAGCATCTGATTGGGTTAATGCTGCTTCACCAAGCATATCAAAGGAGTAGGTATAGCCCTTCTCGCGCATCGCCTTACCTTTTTTCTGCGCTTCTTCAATGGTCCTACCTAATACAAATTGGTGCCCCATGATTTTCATCGCTTGATTCATGGCTTGACGGATCACAGGCTCTGAGAATTTATTAACTAAACGGCTAATGGCATTAGAAGGTGAACCATCTGCTTTAACGTCCATACTGACCACTTTACCTGTCAGTAATAAACCCCACGTTGAGGCATTTACAAACGTCGAATCTGAATTTTTAAGATGTGACTTCCAATCGGCAACACTCAATTTATCACGAATAAGTGCATCTGCCGTTTCTGCATCAGGAATACGCATTAAGGCTTCAGCAAGACACATCAATAATATGCCTTCTTTAGTATCCAAGCTGTACTCTAATAGCAGCGCATCAATCATTTGCACTGCTTGCTTATCATCACGAACACGCTGAATCAGTTGAGCCGCCTGATCTGTCATCATAATAGCTTCACGATCGCTTGGCTGAGCTAGTGGGATAAGCTCTTTTAACCATTTAGCTTCATCAACCATATAAAGAGGAGAAATGGCCGACCATAACGTAGGTAAAGAGTGATTAATAATGGATGAAGACAATACATCTTTCGCATGAAACATACCTGTTTCCTCTAATTATCTGACATGATTAACTAAACGATTATGCTTCTAATTATTTTTGATTATTAAAGCAAGTTGCGAAAGAGTCTATTTCCTATTAACGAAAAATACTTGTCAAAAACTCCGATTTAATTGCTAAATCGTCCATCTAGTTACAAAATGAGAACAAAGGCGGTAATTTTAAGTTACGAATTAAGTGAGATTGATGCACAGAATTAAGAAGAGTTACCCCTTTAGAGGTGGCTATATTGTACTGAAATGCAATTGACGATATTTACTTGGGGTCCCTCCTGTATACTTCATGAATGCATGACTAAAAGCACTTTGATTAGCAAAACCGGTTTGTTGAGCAATTTCACCTACTGTAAATTGACTTGTTTCAAGCAATGTTTTTGCATATTGAATGCGTTTTTCTACAATATATTTATGCGGTGTAACTCGAAACTCTTGCTTAAAAATGGCGTAAAATTGACTCTCCCCAAGAAAAACCGTGCTTGATAGCTGCGCGACTGTGATCTTACTTCCAATGTGTTGCGTTATAAAATTGTCGATCACCTCTTGATTTAAACGTTTAATCGTTTTTTCTTCATTTTCATCAATTAAATGACGGTGAAGCAAAGAAATTATCGTGTCGCTACATGCTTTATTTAAAAGATGATCATCAATATTAGCTTGAATTTCACACACTAATAATTGTATTAGGTTCTGGATTTGTGCATCTAATTGATAATACCCATGACTAACAAAGAGTTCATTTACTCTATTTGCCAATTCGTCATTCCCAAAAAACTGAGGGAAATTAAGTACTAAGACTTCTGCCTGATATAAACTTGAAAAAGCATGCTGAAAGTTAGCAGGAATGACACCGACTTTTCCCGCATAAATCATGCTGCTTTTATCATTAATTTCAAATTCCGCTTGCCCTTTTAAGCCAATCACTAACTGGTGATATTCATGCGAATGCAGATCTCTTTCTTCAGGCAGCATGATAATCTGTGTAGGGAAAATCCAATCCATTTGCATGATAAATCCATTAATAACTAATATTGCTTATGAACAAGAGTGTAACCAAGATCATAAAAACAATCTATTGATAATAGCTATTCGAAAGCATGATCATGAATCAAGATAATACAGTCAATGTCATTTCAATTTTATCACTCCAAAATAGCGCACTAAGAGTATCAAAAAAACCTTTATTAACAATAGATTAATTAATCGTTAAATAATAGAGAATCAACTTTCTTATTTTTAAACTTGATCATTCTTCCAATAGTTCGAAACGATGATCAAGTAAAGACTATCTTCGGCGCATTCAACCGCAAAAGGTTGGTATAAAAATTGCTTTGTTTTATATGGCGTCAAAACTATGAATAACAGATACTTATCTGCATAAATCATTTGCACCAACCTTAAAGAAGCCATTGAACAGATAATTGGCGATAATGAGTATAGATTGGTATTATTAAAGTGAAGTATGTAGATCAGTATCAATATACGATTAGCCCTCACTAAATGACGAAGAACAAACGCAATATCATGTTCTTCAATCAGCGGTGCGGAGATGGGTTAATTTTTATGAATTTATTACTAAAAAAATTATTTATGTCTATTATTAAAAGCAGAAAAATTATGAACCGTAAAGGACTACCCGCTCTAGCACTACTGTTATCGCCGGCGCTTTTTACCTCTGTTGCGCTTGCTAATACCGACACTCAATCAATAACGCCTACTGTTGATTCTGTTGCTTCTATTGATATTAAACTGACTCACAAACGTGATGAAGTTAAGCAACTTGAAAACACTGTGGTTAATGATCAAAGTCGTCTTCGTGAATTGCGTAATCAAAGTGATGCTTTAGATAAAAAAGCAACACAATTGGATTCTAAACGCAAGCTTGCTCAACGTAATTTAGATGAGCAATACAATCGAATGATTGATGATCCTGATCTAGATATCACTCCTTTCCAAAAGCAATACCAAGACTCTTGGAAAGAAGTAAAAGAAAACCAAGTCGCTAAATTATCCATTCAACAGGATATCCAAGAACAAACTCGAGTATTAAAAGCAAGCAGCACTAAAAAACAACGTGCATTAGACGAACTTGAAATTCTTGGTGAATCTCGTCAAGAAGCTCGCGTACTTCGCCTACAAGAAGAATTAGCAGCACAAGATACTTTAGATGTTGTTCATACTGTTACTTGTAAGATGTCTATGACATTAAGCGCATGTTCAAGCCAAGGTAAAACGCTAAGCATGCAAAAAGCGGTTAACAACTTCCAGCAGCAGTTGATCAACGGTTTTACTGAAGCAGAAACAGTGAAACAACATGTAGATAATGTATCGTTAAATATTCATGTATTAGACAGTGCGATTATTGACAGTGGCTTTAATGGTAGCAACCGCTACACAACTAAATTACAAGCTTCATTACGTGCACGTCCAAACACAACAGCAGCATGTCAATTATTGGGCCTAGAAAACCGTTACTGTATTGAAGATGGCACATCGCAATCATCAAACGATAAAATCAAAAAAGAGAAGAAATGGGTTGGTATTACCATTCGCTCTAACCGCCATGAAGATAACGTAACCGTTAATGGCGTAAACTACGGCAGCACTCCTGTTGATGTTATGCTTCCAGCTGGTCAACACCAAGTTACTGTTGAGAAGTCAGGTTTTGAACCATACAGTCGTCAAATGTCACTATCTAAAGACATGACGGTATGGGCTGAATTGAAACTTCAGGAAAATCGTCCAAAGCCAGGCAAGAAGTTTGCTGACCGTCTAAGCAATAATCAATTAGCACCACAAATGGTTGTAATTGGTTCTGGTAATTACCATATTGGTAAAGATGCAGAAAAAGACGTAACTATTTCAACAGCCTACTCTATTGCTGCTACCCCTGTAACCGTTAATCAATTTGATGCGTTTGTTGCTAGCTCAGGCTACATTACTGAAGCAGAAAAAGGTGCTGGTTGTAATGCTATCAATGGTGGTGAAACAAAACGTCACCAAAACCAAAACTGGCGCAAACCTGGATTTGAACAATCTAAAAACGCACCAGCAGTATGTATTTCTAAGAAAGATGCAGAAACCTACGCAAACTGGTTAACAAAACAAACTGGCTTTACTTACGTACTGCCTTCTGAAACACAGTGGGAAGTCGCTGCACGAGCTGGCAGTAAAGAAGCGTACTGGTGGGGTTCTGACATTGGCTCAGGCAACGCAAACACAGGTTGGGGTGGTTCATCTTGGGCAAACAAATCAACTTCTCCGGTAGGTAGCTTTGGCGCAAACCCTTACGGTATCTATGATACTGCAGGTAATGTTTGGGAATGGACAAACACTAAATCAGGTGTTGTTCGTGGCGGCGCATGGAGCTTTGCACCAACAAAAGCAAAAGCGTATGAATCTCTAGAGCTAAATCCATCAACAAGCGCTAACTACACTGGTTTCCGTGTTGTACGAACTCTGTAATTAATGAATATACGTTAACTAAATTCATAAATAACAAAAACCGCTGACATCAGCGGTTTTTTTATGTTCAAATAACGTTAATCAACCGCTTTAGGCAAAATGCATGCAAGAATCCTTAGACATCAGTTGGGCATTGATGGGGCTATTTAGTCTCACTCTCATTATTCCCTTTACCATTAATCGCATTTACCAATTGGATCTTGCTAAAGAGATCGGTATTAGTGTGTTTCGTATGGTGGCACAACTGGTTTTTATTGGTCTTTATCTTGAATTTGTTTTCCAGCTGAATAATCCACTACTGAATACACTTTGGATTATTTTAATGATAGGCATAGGCTCTAGCTCTATCATCTCTAAAGCTAAACTTCCTAAAAAACGATTACTGTTTCCTGTTGCAGCGGGGTTATTGGTTGGGCTCTCACCTTTAGTTATTTTACTTAGCTCGGTGATTATTCAACCAACACCTCTATACAGTGCTCAATATGTGATCCCTTTAGCCGGCATGCTACTAGGCAATAGTTTGAGTGGAAACATCGTTGCATTGCAAAACTTATTCACCGCATTTAAAGAGCGAGAGAGTGAATACCATGCGGCCATCGCTCTTGGTGCCTCGCCTCGTTATGCCACGCTCCCTTTTGTTCGCTCTGCGATACAAAAAGCCTTTGCTCCTATCATGGCATCAATGGCCACGACTGGATTAGTTACCCTTCCAGGCATGATGACAGGTCAAATTTTAGGCGGGGTAAACCCAATGGTTGCCATTAAATACCAATTACTTATTTTAATCGCCATTTTTGTTATGCTGACAATATCAGTTACCATCACATTACAACTGACCCTCAAACATAATATCTCTAAAGAAGGGAAAGTATTGGTACGTTTTCTAGATCAATGATCGAATAAAAATCAAATAAAGGAGCCTTCTTACATGGAATACTCAACACTTGGCAGCAGCAATCTTTCTGTTTCTCGTATCTGCTTAGGCAGCATGACATGGGGAAAACAAAACAATCAAGAAGACGCCAATCAGCAAATTGACTACGCACTTAGCCAAGGTATTAATTTCATTGATACGGCTGAGATGTATGCCGTGCCACCCTCGCCTGATACCTACGGAAAAACTGAAACCATTATTGGTAATTGGTTAGCTGCAAATCCTGAACGACGTAAAGAGATTATCTTAGCCTCTAAAATCGCAGGTCCGGGATTACCTTGGGTTCGTGAAGGTTCGCCAATTACAGGTGAAGCCGTTATTGCTGCAGTAGATGCATCACTTGCTCGTTTACAAACTGATTATATTGATCTTTACCAGTTGCATTGGCCGAACCGTACTTCTCCACATTTTGGTAAGCATTTTCCTAACCAGTTTAAATTCAGTGATTTTGATGCAAAGAAAGAAGAAGCAGATATGCTTGAAATCTTGCAAGCATTAGATACTTGTATTAAAGCAGGTAAGATCCGTCATATCGGGTTATCAGACGACACGCCTTGGGGTATTAACACTTACCTTAAACTAAGTGCTAAATACAATTTACCAAAAATGGTATCAATTCAAAATGAATTCAGCTTATTACACGCTAAAGATTGGCCATATTTAATTGAGAATTGTGTTCATGAAGATATTGCATACTTACCTTGGTCACCGCTAGCGGGCGGTATGTTAAGTGGTAAATATTTAGATGGGAAAATGCCAGAGGGCAGCCGTTGGACCTTCTCACAACGTAATGGTATTTTCCGAGATACACCTGCTGCAAATGAAGCCGTACGCGCCTACATGCAAGTGGCAGAAAAACACGGTTATACACCTTGTCAGCTTGCATTAGCGTGGTGTGACCAAGTAGATGGCGTTACATCAACCATTATTGGTGCTACTTCTCTAGAGCAATTAAAAGAAGACATTGACGCTTTTTCAAAACCATTAAGTGACGAAGCAATTTCAGAGATTAATCTAGTCTTTAAAAAGTACCCAATGCCGTTCTAAAAAATAGACTACATAACAAATAAAAATGGCGACCAGATTTATTTGGTCGCCATTTTTCTATCTCACTGAATCAATCCCAGTAGCTATTGAGGTTACTTAGCTTCAAGTGTTAGCAATACGCTACTCGTATCTTGCTCAATATCAAATCGGCTATCGAGTAAAAACACACGAGATGCATCGACTTTAACGATATCAACCAAATACGCTTTTACTGCTTGAGCACGTTTTTGAGCTAATTGCCCTAACTGCGCTTGTGATACCTCTTGTTTATTTAATACCAAGTTATATAACGCAATATGCCAACGTTTCGCTAACTCTTCATCGGTTAACTCTACGCCTTTTTTATCTTCCTCGTCTTCTATTCTGTCTTCTACTACATTTGCCTTTTCATTAAACTCTTGCTTATACAGTTGTTGTAAAGCTTCCGATAACTTACCTGATGTAGGCATTGTACTCGCAGTCAAGTTTGTCGGTAACTCGGTGATCATTACCTGAGCAGAATCTGCTAGAAGTTGATTAAATTGCGTTAGGGCTAACGCTTTACTGTCTTCTGGTGCATTAACAGCCCCATCAACCGTTAATTTTAGTTTCGGACGAGTTTCTAAGGCTGCACCTAACGTTTTTAATTTCTCTTGCTCTTCACTTGTTAACGTATTCGCACCAAAATCAAACGCAATCACATTCAATTCTTCATCTGAGTCTGCAAGGCCTGCAATAAACGAGAATGGCGCAGTTACTGCTTTAGTTATAATGTTTGAAATAGTGCTCCAAATCACCGCACCAAGGCTAAACTCAGGATCATTTACATCTCCAGTTACTTCAACCCCTAAATCAATCACTCCATCGTTATCTTGCAATAAAGCGATCGCTAACTCTAACGGTAGTGACGTTGCTAAATCACTGTCACTGGCTTTACCTAGCTGTAGTTGATCGATAATTACGTGATTCTCACCCTTTAATTGGTTGTTTTCTAATTTATAGTTAAGCGCTAACGTTAATTGGCCTTTATCAATGTAATGGCCTGCGTACGTACCTGAGTAAGGGTTAACCGTGGTTAGCTCTACACTTTGGAATATGACATCGAGATCCAAATAAGGCTGCTTAAGTAATGGATTTATTTCACCTTTTACTTTTACCGGTGCGTACTTTTCAATATTACCGCTGATATCAACCGTTGCTTTTGTGCCTGGAATACTCGATACATGGCCGATATTGCCTTTTAATTGCTCAATGCCTGAAGAGAAATTCGGCGTAAGGGAATTATCTGCAAAGAATGCTGAACCATTATTGAACGCAATTTTTCTAACTCTTAAATCAAACGGTTTTGTATCCTTTTTCTTGGCTATTGTTTTCGATTTTTTAGCTTTCGGCTGTGCCACCATTAAGTCGCCAATATTGGTGGTACGATCTTCATTGATCACCACTCGCGCATAAGGCTGGCTTAAACTTAACGTATCGACTGCTAATTTATTTTTTTGTAAATCAAAATCAAACTGATTGACCGCTAATGAACGCCATTTTACGAACGGTTTTCTTAACTTATTATCACGAATTGAAAGATGATTTACTTGAACCCCACCGCTAACCTCAACATTACCTTTTGCATTGGTGTTTAACTTAGCTTGCGTACTCACTTCCCCTTTGGTTAAGGTTGCATTTACGGCCGTAGCTAAATAAGGTTGGAATTGTTCTAACTTCAATGACTTAACATCAATATCAGCCAATACGGCTTGTTGTTTGGCATCAGCTTGACCTTTAACACTGATATCACCTTTCCCATTTACCGACGTAAAGAAATCAAAATCTATTGGCTTAGATAGATCACTTACAATCTGACTTGTCGTTAAGTTAATTGGAGATATCTGCCATTGATTGGCTTTTTTGGTAATGACTTTCTCTTCGACGTTTAACTGGTAGTCTTTAATTTCTACGCCACCCAGTGTCACTAACCATGAAGGCGCATCAGCATTAGGTTTAGTCTCTTTTTCTACAGGTTCTTCTTTCTTTTCTTTTGACTCTTCTGTAATAAATTTAGGGGTAAATAAGGTAACAAGATCGGCCCCTTTATCGTCTATTTTTGTCGACACATTTAAACCATGAGAAGTAACAGAAACAATCTTAACGGTTCGTTTCTCTACATTCGTCGCTATGCCATTCACAGAAAAATCAGGCAAAGAAACAATCGATTTATCTTCTGCATTAAAATTTAGATTATGGATGGAGAATAGGCCATTGTCGCTAGTGATGCTCATCGTATCGTCGCTTTCGATATCACCGATGGTTTGAGCCAGATGATAGTTCGATGAAAAATTCACATTACCCGAAGTTAATTTGGCAATAATGTCTTTTTCAATGAATCCCCATAAGCGTGGTAATTGAACCTGCTGAACATTAATATCACCAACCACTTCTAGTGGTTTTAATTGCACTTGGCCTTTCAGTTCTATCTTGCCAGAATCTGCATCGGTAATTTGCACATGGTAGTTATTCTTTTGCTCTGGATCCGTTAATAGGCTTTGAGTAGAAAACACACCTAACGTGAAATTGATATCAGGATACGCTAATTCTGTTGCTGTAACACCATCAACGAAGCGTACATTACCTTGTACTAGAGTGGTTTGTTTAATCAGTACAGGGAATAGTGCCTTATGGCGATCACTAGGCTCTTGTATCTTGGGTTCAGGCTTTTCTTCTGAAGCCAAATTACGATTTACGGCATCTAAAATATCACTGAAATTAAATACCAGCTGCTCTGTATTATTTAAGCGCTTAATATCAATATAAGGTTTATCTAGTGCTATATATTCAATTGAGATTGCTGCATTGAAAATGGATTCCCAAAAATTAACCTGAACACGAGCATCTTCAAAGCTAATAAAAGGCGTCGATTCTTCTAAAATAGCAAATTGATGAACATCTAACTGAAGAGTAAAGGGGTTGATAGTGATATCTGTTAATGTCACCGGTCTTTCAATCAATTTAGACACTTGCTCAGGGATCTGCTGTTTAGCAATATAAGGGATTAACAAACCAAGCAGTGCCGCATAACAGAAATAACTGGTTATTGCATAAGTACTCCAGCGAATACGTCGAGGAAAAGCACGAAACGTTGCAATTGCTGTTTTAAATTTGTTCGACATTATGACTCTATACTCCTACGTCTATATCGACAAGGATCAGATACTCATCTGGATATTCTTTAACACTAAAACTTATCCAGATACGCATCTTTCCCTGATTAACTAAAAAGCCATCAATGGCATAATGACAAGAATAATTACTTATTCCCATGATACCTAAGTAAAGCACCAAAATTTTATCCCTAGTGTTTGTTGATGTCTACCAATCTCCTTGTATCGATCATTAAAATTCGACAAAAGTAACTTTGAAGGGAGATCACTATTTGTAAATGAGGCGATATTTACTCTAAATCCCTAAATAAATACTGCTATAGTCCTGTTATGCATTTATTATCAACACATAAAATAATTCACACAGTTCATGGTTAGGTACTCTAAAAAATGAAAGTCATCTCTATAATAAGTGCAGTTGCTATGACTGTTTTCTCCTCCCCACTTTGGGCTAACGTAACTCCACTTAGTTCATCTCAATGCCAAGCCATGATCGGCAAAGGCGTTATGTCGACTAAAGCACCCGTTCAATGTGACCGTTTACGTAACGTCACCTTTAAGCATTACACGTTTGATGGGAAAACAGCGACAGGTAAACTTGTTGTCTTAGATGCAGTGGCACCTCACGTTGAACGTATTTTTGATGAGTTGTATCAGCAAGGCTTTCCAATTGCTCAAGCAAAGCCTATTGAGTATTACGCGGGCAATGATGTTAAATCTATGGATGCTAATAACACCTCAGCATTTAACTATCGACCGATTGCAGGAAAATCATCCCTCTCTTTACACGCTTATGGCGTTGCTATTGATATTAACCCGTTACAAAATCCATTTGTTGAATTTACCTCTTGGGGAACCGCAACATTCAAACCATTAAAAGGCCACGAATATTCAAACCGAATGTTACAACGCTTAGGGAAGGAAGACAGAAAGGGGTTTGCAGAAGAAGTGATTAATCTTTTTGCTAAAAACGGATTCATTTATTGGGGCGGCTATTGGGATACACCCATTGATTTTCAACATTTTCAAACCAGCCGAGATATGGCATATTTGATGACAGCAATGCCAACCAAAGATGCATCGAAATTTTTTACGAACTACGTTGATTGGGTTCAATCTTGCCAGAATAATTACGGTTCTAAGCAGATGAATAAATTCAAAGATTACACCTCATATTTGCAAACAGAATTAAAAACAACTACCTCGTTAAACCGTCTGTATAAAGCTAACCCTAGTTCGGTTATGCAAGCAATAAACAAGAAAGCGCAAGTGTCACTATCTCGTTGCTTTAAATAACCTGAACCTGAAAGGCATAAACCCGTTGAACTCTCATTCAACGGGTTTATTTTTACTCAGCTTATAACGCTTATTTGTTTAAACGATTCGCAGTCCAAACATACAGAAGCTCTAAAGCTATCGTCGCGCCAGCCAATGCCGTGATATCACTTTGGTCATACGCAGGTGATACTTCTACCACATCCATACCAACCATGTTGATACCTTGCAAACCACGGATGATTTTTAAGATCTTATCTGAATTCAAACCACCACATACTGGTGTACCTGTACCCGGCGCAAAGGCAGGATCAAGACAATCAATATCAAACGTTAGGTAGACTGGTTTGTCACCAACAATGCCTTTTACTTGTTCGATAATGGCATCAACACTCATGTCATTGGCTTGCATTGCGTTAATCACATTAAAGCCGTGATCTTCTTTTTCATACTCAGTACGAATACCAATCTGAACAGAGTGCTCTGGTGAGATCAGGCCTTCGTTTGGTGCATGATAGAACATGGTACCGTGATCATAACGACTACCATGGCTATAAGTATCCGTGTGAGCATCAAAATGAATTAATGCCATTTCACCGTATTTTTTACCATAAGCACGTAGCAAAGGCAGAGTAATAAAGTGATCACCACCTAAACCTAATAGCGTTTTACCACTATTTAGAATCGCATCAGCCGCAGCTTCAAGACGTACCGTTAAATCTTCTGCATCGCCTGTATCAAAAACAAGGTCACCTGAATCAATAACTTTTGTATGATCAAATACATTGAAATCCCATGGGAATTTTTTACCTTCCCACGCTAGATTTACCGATGCACGACGAATCGCATCTGGACCTAAACGCGCACCAGGGCGACCTGATGTTGCCATATCTAATGGCGCACCTAATACGACGATGTCAGCATCGTTATCAATTGGGTTTTGTACCAATGGGCGACGCATAAATGTCATTGCATTTGAGTACAATGAATAGTCTTTTTTGGTGAATAAATCGTTCATTAAAAATCTTCCAAATAGGTGTAACCCATTAAGCCTTGCTCTAACTCTTCAAGCACGCTTTGTTGTTCTTCTTCTGCAACTTTCGCTGTTACCATGTCTTTGTAGTTTTGACGGATCAAATCCACATCGATATGCACATAACGCATCATATCTTCAACGGTATCGCCTTCATTGATGTAATCAATATTCGCTTCACCATTTTCATCAACATTCACAACAACGCTGTGGGTATCACCAAATAGGTTATGCATATCACCCAAGATCTCTTGGTATGCCCCCACTAAGAAGAAGCCCATCAAATAAGGTTCATCAGGGTTCCAAGCCGGTACTGGCAGTGTGGTTTCAATACCTTGACCATCAACATATTGGTCAATAGTACCGTCTGAGTCACACGTAATATCCAGTACCACTGCGCGATGTTCATCCGCATTATCAAGACCACTTAATGGCATTACAGGGAAAACCTGATCAATACCCCATGCATCTGGTAATGATTGGAACAGAGAGAAGTTCACAAAGAATTTATCCGCTAAACGCTCACTCAATTCATCTAGAATTGGACGATGGTAACGGTTCTTAGTGCTCATTTTTACGCTTAATTCATAGTTAATGCGTAATGATATTTGCTCTGCCCATGCACGGTGTTGCAGGTTAATCATGCCTGTCGCAAACTGATTATGCGCTTCTGCTACGTCACATTGAGTATCGTTATAAATCTCAATTAATGCGCGATCATCGCCGCCATTTTCTAACTGCTCTAAGTTACGCCACATATTGTGTAATAACAAAGGATCATCACCGCAAGGCGCTTCTATTGCTTCTGGCGTGTAGCTTTCTGTACCAATAACGTTAGTAATTAACACCGCGTGATGCGCCGTTAACGAACGTCCAGATTCAGAAATAATAACTGGCATTGGTTGTGAGTAAAGCTGACAAATATCACCAATAGTCATCACGATATTACGCGCGTATTCCGCCAAGCCGTAGTTCATCGAGTTAGATGATTGACTGCGAGTACCATCGTAATCCACCGCCAAACCACCACCCACATCGAGGTATTTTAGTTTTGCGCCAATATCACGTAATTCACAGTAAAAACGAGCCGCTTCACTCACCCCATTACGAACATCACGAATGTTTGCCATTTGTGAACCAAGGTGGAAATGCACAAGCTCTAAAATATCTAGTTGGTCTTCTGCTTTTAGACGATTAATTACCGTCAATACTTGAGAGGCAGACAAACCAAATTTAGATTTTTCACCACCACTTGCTTGCCATTTTCCTGCACCTTGAGAAGCAAGACGAATACGCAAACCAAGGCGTGGTTTAACACCTAATGCTTTTGCTTCAGATAGAACTAAATCTAATTCTGATAATTTTTCTAGAACGATAAAAACACTGTGACCAAGTTTCTCACCAATCAGCGCTAAGCGTACGTACTCACGGTCTTTATAACCGTTACATACAATAACTGAACTCGCTTTTTGAGCTAGCGCTAGTACGGCCAATAGCTCAGGCTTACTGCCCGCCTCTAGACCTAATTGCTTTTGCTCTAATTGCGCCTGACTTGCAAGAATTTCATCAACCACTTCTTTTTGTTGGTTTACTTTAATTGGGTAAACAAGAAGATAATGGTTTTCATATTGGTATTCATCAATCGCTTGGTTAAATGCATTACAAATATTATGTACGCGCTGATGAACGATTTGAGGAAAACGAACCAAAGCAGGCAATCCGATATTTCGCTGCTCTAATTGATTCACAATATGACTTAATGGGACTTGATGATCAGATTCACTACGTGGTGAAACATACACTTCACCATTATCATCAATACCGTAAAAACCTTGGCTCCAGTGCTTTACATTATACTCAGCACGGATACGATCCAAATTAACCGAATGTTCCAAATCTCGACCTCACATAAATAGGGCCATCAAAAGAAAATACTTCGTTGGAATATCGAAGCATAACCTAGGGCGTGTTATCCCTAACAATCCTTGTAATCTAACAAGTTGTCGACGGCATTAACTAACATTATCTAAACGTAGTCCAATAATGAATATTTATCGTAAGAATCGAAAATATTTGTCGTTATCTTAGTTCAAAATTGAGAGGTAAAACTGTAACGCTTTTTGTCATTATCCTTGTTTATCTGATACGAAACAGTAGAATCTCATTCAACATTTGCTGTAATTAATATGTTCTTATGCCAAAACTGAATCTGCATCGCCGCGACTACGTATCAATCTTAGGGGGCGATATCTCTGCAGATAAATTAGAGCAATCGCTCAACCCTCACTTTGAAAGACCAATAAATAAAATTACCCCTAGCCCTTATCTAACAGAAAAAAACCTAACTCGCCGTTGGGATAAGCTAGCCAAACCTGAGCTGCAATCAGAATTACTCGACCCGCACACCCAGGCCCAAAGCCATGTGTACGAGAAAAATATCGAGCATTTTATTGGTACGGTTAAACTGCCAGTTGGTCTTGCAGGCCCATTACGTGTGAATGGCTTATTTGCCAATGATGATTACTTAGTGCCTCTTGCAACCACAGAAGCGGCTTTAGTGGCCTCTTATAATCGCGGGGCACAACTGCTAACGGCAAGTGGTGGTGCAAGTGCCATGCTATTAAATGAAGGGGTAACTCGCACCCCTGCGTTTGCTTTTTTTGGTTTAGCTGAAGCTGGACAATTTGTGGCATGGGCGGTGACTCAATACGACACGTTCAAACAACTGGCAGAATCCACCACATCACATGGGAAACTCAGCGACATTAATATCAGTATCGAAGGCAATCATGTTTATCTGGTCTTTGAGTTTTTAACTGGTGATGCTTCTGGACAAAACATGGTAACCATTGCGACCAATGCCGTGTTTAGCTACATCATGGAAAACTCCCCTATCACGCCTGAAAATGCCTATTTAGATGGCAATTTATCAGGAGATAAAAAAGCAAGCAGCCAAACATTGCGCAGTGTTCGCGGCAAAAAAGTCACCGCTGAAGCGCATATTCCTGCTGAGTTAGTGAAAAAATACCTACACACCACCCCTGAGAAAATGATGCAATTTACTCAAATGAGTACAGTTGGTGCGACGCTCAGCGGAACTATAGGTATTAATGCTCATTATGCCAATGCCCTTGCTGCTCTTTATATTGCGTGTGGTCAAGATGCGGCGTGTGTAGCTGAATCTGCTATTGGTATGACACGTATTGAAGTCGATAGAAATGGGGACTTATACGCAAGTGTTACCTTACCAAACTTAATGCTGGGTACGGTTGGCGGCGGTACTGGATTACCAAGCCAAAAAGCCTGTTTAGAATTGATGGGATTGCACGGTGCAGGAAAATCACAAGCACTGGCTGAAGTATGTGCTGCTTTATGTTTAGCAGGAGAGCTATCTATAGTAGGTGCGTTTTGTGCAGGGCATTTTTCACGAGCGCACCATAAGTTAGCGCGCTAGTTAATAGACAAGGATACCTCTTAGGTCCCAAGAATATCCATTAACTAACGCGACAATTAATTATTGCTCAACAAAGATAAGTTCATTTGTTTTAAAACCTAGTGATTGAGCCGTTGATACAAAGCGCTCAATCACTTCTTGGTCAACTTCTTTTGTTCGAGATAGTAGCCATAAGTAATCTAGGTCTGGCCCTGATACAAACGCATATTGGTAATTTTCTTTATCTAATTCAAACACTACGTATGAACCGTAGAAAGGGCCAAAGAACGAGACTTTAAGATACCCTTGATCTTCTGCCCCAATGAATTTCGCTTTTCCTTCTGCTTCATTCCATTCTTGATCTTCTTTTGAATAGCCTCGGTTAATGACCTTAACGCTTCCATCTTCATTAATGCTGTACTCGGCGCTGACTTTACTCAACCCTTCTTCAAAAGAATGATTTAATCGCGCCACTTCATACCATTTACCTAAATAACGATTTAACTCAAACCCTGATACAGGTTCAACGCCCTTTGGCATCCCTAAGCAACCACTTAGCATTAATAATACTGTTGCTATAAAACCTATTTTTGTTATACGTTTTTTCATCATCGTTAGCTCCATTAACTTTATTTTTTTAATATTACGGCAGATTAGCGTAAAAAGATCACTTAGTTAATCAGTACATACATAAAAAAGCGAGCTAACTTCACTCAATGAAATTAACTCGCCTTCTTTAACATTGTGTTGCTCTACATTATATAACTACAAAGCTTGTAGATAAGATTTTGCAGCCGTTAGTCTTACCGTCGCTCCACCGATAATATCCATAAACCCTAAAATTGAATGTGGCTTCTCGGCACTTATCCATGCAGAGCCTGTCGCTCCAATTGGTAGCATATCCATCGTTTCTTGGTCTATTTCAAGAATCACCGTTCGCCCGACTGGTGCCGAACCACGTTGAATATGACGAGATACAAGCTGCTCTTGAGGTAATAAGCTACCTTGCGCTTCGCCAGTCGCATTGACTACACTGTGTACTTTTGCTCTAAAGATTTCCCCCGGATACGCCGTTACAAAAAACTCACTAAATTGCCCCGGCTGAATATTTTTATACGATTGATCTGGAATACGCATTTCAACAAACTTCTTACTGGTATCCCATAAGTGAAGTGAACCGATCCGAGAACCGTCAGCAATAAATACGTGTGTCACCATGCCATCAAAAGGCGCGGTGATCGTTAAACGATCCAATTCAAAATTTAAATTCGTAAGTTGTGCTTTTAAGCCTAAATCTTTGGCTTCTAACACATGAATTTCAGCGATTAACATTTCAACCAAGTCTTGTGATTCTTCCGTATCACGCACTGATACATGTTCTTTCATTCCTAGGTTTCGCTGATGATTACGCTCTGCTTGCTGTAAAGCGACCTTCTTTGCTTCAATGCTTTTTTCTACTTCTAATTGAGCAGACTCAACCTCGATTATCGCAGAAGTAATTTTGTCATCTTTAAGTAGATAAAGTACATCGCCTTTCTTAACATGCTGGTTATGATCAATGTAGATCTCATCAATATGCTGACCAACGGATGGAGACAGCACAGCGTGAGGGGCCTTAACTGTCGTAGAGTTGGTTAAATCCGCTGGCGAATAGAATCGATGTCCAAAAAATAGTGCTAGTGCTAAAATTACACCCACAAAAGTGGTGACAAAGTAATTCCCCGCGGTTCGCTTTAATACGTTGAATTTAAACAATAACCACACGATTAAAATATACGGCAACATTATCTCTTTCATGATTGTGCCCCTTTAAACCATGCTTGAACTTTATCCCAATCGGTGACAATAGCCAGAACTGCCAGCACCCATAATGGTTTCCACACTAGACCTAAAATACACATCCAAAAAATCAATTTAGCCTGCGCTAAGCCTTTTTCTTTCGCCAAATGCTTTGGAATAGAATGAATATGCCAAATCTTAGCCGCTACCCATGAAATAATGGCAACCGTAACTAAAACAATAAACCACATAAATATAATGGAATCGAGAAGTGCATAAACACTAGGGAGGTTTTCAAACTCTAAACTGGTAGGATGTATCTGCATTGGAACACCTATTGTCGTTATTCTATTTATCCTTAGATTTTAAAGCCCTCTTATTCCTTAAAATGGCACATCTAAATTCGATGTAATGAAGGTAACTAATATGGAGGACTCTACCAATGGCATACACGTATTGCTGATATAACAGATTTGATATTTCTAATGAATGACGTTAGTTTATAATTAATCGATAGCTATCAATAAGGGCATAAAATGGATTTAGCCAAATTTGATCTTAATCTACTTAAAACTCTCTTAGTGCTACTGCAAGAAAAAAACACCAATAAAGCAGCTGAGCGACTTAATACTAGCCAACCCGCAGTAAGCCGTACTCTAGCCAAGATCCGAGAAGAATTTGATGATCCTCTATTTATCCGACAATCACGCGGATTAAAACTCACACCAAAAGCTGAAGAGTTGGCGATCAGTCTACCTAAGATCTTCGAAGCGCTTGAAGGTACTCTACAAAACGACAGCTTCTCGCCAAAACAACTAACAGGACAAATCAAGATCGCAATGAATGGGTTTGTGATTGAAACTCATGGGTATCAGATCTGCCAAGCAATTAAAAAAGATGCGCCTAATGTCAGTATTGAACTACATAGTTTTACTCAAACCACTGCGGATGATTTAATTAACGGCGAGCTTGATTTTGCTCTTAACTATTATCCTATTGATGTATCCAAAGAGTTACGACAAGTACCGGTCGGTTTATTTACTTATGCTGGGGTCTGTAATATTAACCACCCAATGGCAAATCAGACTATCGACCTTCAAGAAGTCTTTAACTACCCACTGGCAGGATTAATCGTCCCTGAATTTAACTTTAAAACCATGTTAGCGCCTCAATATTCAAATAAAGACATCAGCCATCAACCTGAATTTCGTTGTCAGCAAGTTAATCCGATTTTAAAGGCTCTTGAAGAATCAGATATGCTTTTCATCGCTCCACAGAGCTTAATGGAAGTGCTTGATCCAGCAAAATACGCTCTTGTTAAAGTTAAAGATAAATTAAAACGCCATGAGATGAAGATAGGCCTCATCTACAATACTAAGCACATGAATTCAGAGAAATTTAATTGGATAGAACGATTAGTGGATAATATTTTACCACCGAAGATGACTAGGCATTAATTAAACTCATAGGTATAAGAGAAGCCTACTTTTTCATTATGACCAAAATCATCTTCGCTAATTACCCCATAGAAATTAAAAGATTGGTGTTCATTTATCTTATAGCTAAGGCCACCACCTCCCCAATAACTGCTGTAATTATCAGACCCTAAAGCCCCTCCACCAAAAGCGAGAATACTCCATGTATCTGTAAGTGGTTTTAATGCAAACGCTCCTAAATAACCACTATGACTTGAGTTAGACATCAAGATATAATCACCCGATTGTATTTCATTATGTTGTTCAACAGCGAATTCTCCATCGTTGTAAGCATAGCCTGCCATTGGAAAAATCTGCCACCCCATAGGCTCTATACCAAAATAGGATAATGGTATAAAGGTTCCAATGCTGTAGTTGTTTTTATAGGCACCATGGTCATACTCTGTACGACTAAAATTGACATTAACAATACCAACCGGAAATAACCATGAACCACCAAGACGCCAATCATCGCCATCAGCAGAAGTTCTCATGCTTAACATTCGCACAGGGTCTAACCCAATAGAACCAGAAATAGTTAAATCATCGTTATACCCAAAACCAAGTTTAGTGACAATTTTAGTCGGGTCATCTTGATGTTTTTCTTTAGCAAGAGCAAAAGGTGAAGTAATAAGAAATAGGGTTAAAATTGGAAATACACCTTGGTAAATTGATGTAGATTTTAAATTCATGAATTACTCAATACTTATTCTGAAAAGACAAAAATCCAACAAATTAATGAATCTATTGGATGATATGAGATCGCATTTTTTCAATGAAACAAAAGATACGTGATGACAATTCATGAACCAATGACCCATCCGTTATATCTATTATAACTAAATAGGTATATTAGATTTTCAAACTGAAACACCGTACAATCGGCGGCAAAATACAAACAACATAGGTAGATTAGTTTGCATACATTAGCGCAGTTACAATCCGGTGAATTACAAGGTATTACTCGATTACAATTAAGTGAAGGGTTAACAGAGTTTCCACTTGAGATCTTATCTCTTGCTGATTCATTAGAAATCTTAGATTTATCGAATAATCAAATAACTACGCTACCGATTGAGATCGCTCAATTACCTAAATTGAAGATTTTCTTTGCATCAAACAATCCATTTACTGTATTCCCTGATGTTCTGGCTCAGTGTCAAAATCTTGAAATGATTGGATTCAAATCGTGTCAAATTCAGCATGTTCCTGAAGATGCCTTCCCACCAAAATTACGCTGGTTGATCTTAACCGATAACCAAGTAGAAGCATTACCTAACTCATTGGGTGATTGCCACTTAATGCAAAAACTGGCATTAGCAGGCAACAAACTGACTGAACTGCCAAACAACTTGTCTCAACTGCATAACTTGGAATTACTGCGTATTTCAGCAAACCAGTTAATTGAGTGCCCAGAGCAACTGCTTAATTTACCAAAACTGGCATGGTTTGCGTTTGCGGGTAATCCATTCTGTAAATCCGATGTGAAAGTGAAGTCTGTTCCTAATATCGCCTCATCAGACTACACATTAGAAGATGTATTAGGCCAAGGTGCATCAGGTGTCATTTCTAAAGCTCGTTGGAATCAAGAACAAACGGATTTCCCACAAGAAATTGCAGTTAAAGTATTTAAAGGCGAAGTCACCAGTGATGGTTACCCTGAAGATGAATTGCAAGCGTGTTTAAAAGTCGGCAATCACCCAAGTTTGGTGCAATCATTAGCACAGGTGAATGAAGACAATCATCTAGCATTGATCATGAACTTGATCCCTTCACATTATAAAAACTTAGGTTTACCGCCAAGTTTAGAAAGCTGCACTCGTGATACTTTCCCTGAAGGGTTTACCTTATCATTAGATCACATCAATAAAATGACCGCTGAAATGCGTAATGTGTTTGACCACCTACATGATAACCAAGTGTGTCATGGTGATTTGTATGCGCATAACACCTTATTTGATGCAGACGCGAATATTATCTTTGGTGACTTTGGTGCCGCGAGTATGTACCACATGCTAAGTGACTCTCAGCAGCTAAAAATTAGAACTATTGAAGAGCGTGCACTGAATCACTTTGTTGATGATTTAATGAGTGTTCGTATTAAATAAATTAATAACCCGCCTTCCTATCAAGGCGGGTTATTAACAGCCTTGATAGGTTTAATTAATTAACCAATAATTCTCTTTTTGGTTATTGTGCGCCAAAGTGTAAATAAGAGGTTCCCGATCTTTTTCCATGATCCAGATGATGGTAATTAACTCTTCACAATGATTCGCAACACGAAGGTCAAATTTACCAACACCTTGCTCTAAACGACCTTTAAGTAAACACATATCAAAATCTACTTTAGATACATCACCTTGTGCTTGGCTATTATCACAAATAGAAATAAATGCACGCTTAGTGGAGCGCTCTGAAATATCAACATCAATATCAACGCTATATACCGAACTAAGGCTATTCTCAGCACTAATTTTTAAATCTAAAACCGATAATTGAGGGCTCACAGGTGACCCTGTACCAGAACCTGGATCATTTGAGCCACCAGAGCTATCACTATTACAAGCAGCAAGCAGACTAAAGCTAGCAACAAAAAGTAATAGATTCATTTTATTCACGATACTATTCATAAGATCTCTCCTTAATCTATATAAGTTTTTCCCGCACTAGGGGTTACATACCAATCTGCAGCTGTTTGTCCTGTTGCATCCTGAGAAAAATCTGCAAATTGAGGATACGCTTCAAGAATGCTGACTGACTCATTTGGATGCTCCCAATTAAGCGGAATTTCAATTGCCCATGGAAGACCGTTATCTGTCTGGAAGTAAGTACTATTCGCAGTATTGGTCGCATCATCACTTCTGCCAATATAGCCATAATCAAACTTAGAGGTCGGTTTTTTGTTTTTCAGGTGTACTTCTAAATTACGTCCCGGATGGCCACCACTCACTTGTAAGCCATTCTCCCCGTAATAATAACCTGGAGTCGCAAAAATAAATGGATCGTAAGGTAAGGCAGGCATTTGCCCTTGAGAAATAGGTGATTCAAACGGGACGGTAAGTGACCAGTTAGGACGATATTGAGTCCCACAACCTGGTTCAGTTCGGAACATATTACAACCATCAGCCTCACCGGACTCGGTAAGTGACCAAAGATCTTCATGAATAATCAAAACAGCATCTAAAGTGCCACTCTCTAACACTGTTGTATTTTGTAATTCTCCATCAATGAATAATTTAACTGAATCAGCCTTTATTTTATCTGGACTGATATTAGGCAAACGAATAGCAAAACCAGAGTGATAAGTACCGCCAAGAGCTGCAACTTGCCCTTCAATTTTAAGTTGAATCACTTGGTTATTATGACTAAATTCAGTGTACTTGACGTTCATAAGGACGTCATTCATATCGTAGTCACCGACTTTAGGAAATTGATCTTCATAAGCGAAAGTGGTGTAGTCAGACCCTACAGGGTAAAGCTCAACGGATACACCTTGGTCTGTAACAGTAACTTGATAATCTTCAACTTCACCTGCACTTACCCCACCATTTGGACCAACATCATAAGTATGGCTTAAACGAAAACGAGCCCAAGTATCTCCTGATAGAGCCCAGCTTGGTACTTCAAAATAGAGTTGATTCTGGCCATCATCTACCCATTCACTGTTAAGGATCATTTCATCATCATTAAACACCCCGTCTTGGTCCCAATCAATCCAAGCACTAAGTACCCCTTCTCCCTCTGCACCTTCAACATCGGCATAAATGAAGCTTGTTTCCTTAATTTCAAGTGGTACAGGAAATGAAATACCATCATCATCATTACTTGAATCTGATGTGTCATCTGAAAGCGGATACACATAAGCTTCACTTTCTCCATCAACAATCAGACCTAGTTTTAAATCAGAAATACCATGACGAGCACCAAATGAATCATATAACGTGCCGTAAGTATCGGGAGCATCACCGTAATCGCTATTATCATTTTGTCCCACCGCAGCAAATGCACAGCGGGCACCATCATTTGAATTACTCGATGGTCCATAAGCAAAAAAGGCTGAAGTTGAATTTACATCATCAATATTAATAAGATAGATATACCCATTCCCATTATTACTGAGATAAAGATTACCATCGACATCAAAATATTGAGCACCAAAAGCTAAACTATGACCAACATTATCACTGCTGATAACTTTGTTTAATTGAGTACTTAACCCTGTATTTGGATCAATTTTATAAAGATATCCAGAATTATCAACACTGTAGATAAGTCCATCATCTGGATGAAAAGCCATATCAAGTATACGAATATTACCAATAGTGCCAGAGTTGGCAACTTTAGTCATAATCAAGTCATCCAAGCCAATTCTAAAAAGTCCTTGATTAACTCTGTAGCCATACCAAGCATTTTCAATGGTCGATACATCACCAACATAAATTGAAGTAGGCCCAACATTTAGGTTAGAGACCGATAATGGCGTTGATACGAAATCGGAACCAATTTTAGTTAAGGTTTTCGCTCCATAATCCCACCCATAAATATAATCATCATGAACACTATAGCCAATAGCATTAATCTTTCCGCTTCCAACTTCCCAAGATAAAGTGCTATAGCTACCTACATCCAAATTAATGCCATAAGCTACTGGAGTTCCAGAAGGGTTTTGTATCATAAATGCTTGTCCTGGACAGGAAGCAAATGGAATTGCAGCTTCCACTTGTCCACTGACTCCAACAGTAAGACTTAATGTAGCGATACAAGAAAGTAATCTGCTTTTTTTCATAATATTCCCTCATTTATACCTAGCGTATAATGAAGAAAAGCACAACCTATACCAAACTTTTAAATCATTGATATTAATGGAATTTAAATATAATTGAGATAAATAGAATCAAAATAAGAATTCTGTATTATCTTTTTGAGACGCAAACTGATAACAGTATATTGATTATTTAATGAGTGTGCTTCACTCAAAAGCGTAATTAAGCGAAAGCGCATTTTAAATTGAATTAAATAATTTGCGCTTCTCGTTAATTGAGTATAGTTTCTTTAAATACCTTATAAGCAATTGATATTACTTTAAGCTATGACGATCCCCTGATTAGGCGATAAGTAAACAATCAATGTCAGGAGATTTAAAGATGAAACAGCTATTCTTAGGATTCTTATGTGTCGCACTATTACAAGGTTGTGGCTCAGACAAAGGAGATGAAGCATTAGGAACCTTAGAGCGAGACCGGGTCACTTTCTCCGCGACTTCAAATGAAATTATCCGAGCTTTACCTATCAAAGAAGGCAGTGAAGTCAAAGTCGGTGACGTATTGGTCCAATTGGACACAAAAAATCAAAACGCCATCCTTGCCCATGCCATTGCAAACGCCGCGAAAGCCCAAGCCTATTTATTACGCTTAACCAATGGTGAGCGCCCTGAAGATATTGCATCAGCCAAAGCCAAAGTAGACCAAGCAAAAGCACAGCTTATTGATGCTGAAAAAAATTACCGTCGAATGGTTGAGCTAGTAAAGAAAAAACTCACCAGCCAATCCAATAAAGATACTGCTCTCGCCTCCCGAGATTCTGCGCGCGCTACATTAAACTCAGCTAATGAAGAATTCTCAAAATTAACCGCAGGAGCAAGACCTGAAGATATAGACCAAGCAAAAGCTGAACTTGATGCGATGGATGCTGAAGTGGTATTGCAGCAACAGAAACTGGATGAATTAACCATCGTCGCCACTCGTGACGGCATTTTAGATAATCTTCCGTATAACCTTGGCGAGCGTGTTCCTGTAAATGGTTTTGTTGCTGTTATTCAAGCCAATCGTATTCCTTACGCTCGTGTTTACGTTCCTGCCTCTTATCGTGTTGGATTCCTCCCAGGGAAAACATTTTCAGTGACTGTGGATGGTGTTAGCTCTCCATTTAAAGGAACCGTTCGTTGGGTTTCCTCTGAACCGTCATTTACGCCATATTACGCCTTAACAGAAGAAGACCGATCTCATTTAATGTACTTAGCAGAAGTAGATTTACCTGAATCTGCGGCCTCTTTACCTTCTGGCGTACCTGCCCAAGTCCTCTTAGAAAAGGACAACGCAGATGATTGAGTTTGCTATTCAAGCCACTGATGTTGTGAAAAAATTTGGGGATTTTACCGCTATTGATGGCATTAACTTATCCGTACCTAAAGGCTGTATTTATGGCTTTTTAGGTCCTAACGGTTGTGGTAAATCTACTACCATTCGTACCTTAACCGGCCTATTAAGCCCTACCTCTGGTCAGGTGGATGTACTTGGTTTAAGTATCCCTAAAGAATCAGAAGCTCTGCGTTTAAAAATTGGCTATATGACGCAAAAATTCTCTTTGTATGATGATTTAAGTGTAGAAGAAAACCTCGAATTCATTGGCCAAATTTTTGGTATGGAAAAACAAACGTTACTCCAACGCATAACGGAGCAACTCTCCACCTATGGACTTGACCAATTACGAAACCAACGGGTATCAGGCATGAGTGGAGGTCAAAAACAGCGATTATCATTGGCTGCTGCAACCATGCATAACCCTGAACTATTGTTTTTAGATGAACCAACCTCTGCGGTTGATCCTGAGAATCGTCGAGATTTTTGGGAACAACTATTTGATTTATCAGATAAAGGAACCACCATCCTTATCACAACCCATTACATGGATGAAGCTGAACGTTGTCATCGATTGGCAATAATGGAATCAGGTATTATCCGTGCCGATGGAGAGCCAGAGACATTAATGGCTAACATGGGGGTTAATATCGTTGAAGTGAAAACAAATAATTTACGCGCATTAAAAAACACATTAATTCAACGTAATGAAATCAGATCTGCAGCCCAAATAGGTATTCGATTACGAGTACTTATTCATCAAGATATTAATGACCCCATTTCATGGTTAAGATCTGAATTCCCTGAATTAAAAGATTCCGAAATGAATATCGCGCGTCCAAGTTTAGAAGATGTCTTTGTTACCGTCACAGGGAAGGGTCGTCAATGAAGTCACTCAATCGAATGAAAGCCATCATGGTCAAAGAAATTCGTCAATTATCACGAGATAAGTTGACCTTTGGTATGGTTATTATGATCCCTTTAATACAATTGTTATTATTTGGATACGCTATTAATACTGATATTAGAGATATACCCATTGCGGTTGTTGACCAAAGTGAGAGTACTTTTGGCCGACTCATTACTGAGTCAGTGAAAGTCACGCAAGTCGTCAGTGTTAAACAACATTATCCAACAGTAAAAGAAGCCGAAAAAGCAATTCAGCAAGGCGTTGTGCGTGCTGCTCTGATATTACCCAAAGACATTACACAACGTATGGTACAAGGCAGAGAGCTAGGACAATGGATTGTGGATGGCTCAGACACTATGATAAGTGCAGCCATTCTTGGATTGCAAAGCATGCCATTAAGCGATTTGGATTTTGATATTCGCAATAATGCCCATGCTAAAACATTTGAGGTGACGCTATTTTATAACCCTAGCCGACAATCCGCAGTTAATATTGTACCGGGACTATTAGGCGTTATCTTAACCATGACAATGATACTCTTCACCAGCTCAGCCATTGTACGAGAACGTGAAAGAGGAAACTTAGAGTTACTTATTACCACCCCTATTCACTCTTTTGAACTAATGGTTGCTAAAATCATCCCTTATATCTTTGTCGGTTTAATTCAAGTATTTATTATTCTTGGGTTAGGGTATTTCATTTTTGACGTTCCGATTAATGGCTCATTAAGCCAAATTTTGCTCGGGACTTTACTATTTATCTCTGCCAGTCTTACTCTAGGGTTAGTTATTTCAACCATCGCTAAAACACAGCTTCAAGCGATGCAAATGACGATATTCATTCTGTTGCCTTCCATTTTATTATCAGGTTTTATGTTCCCCTATGAAGGAATGCCCGTCGTTGCTCAGTGGATTGCAGAAGTTTTACCTGCGACTCACTTCATGAGATTAATTCGCGGTATTGTTTTACGCGGCGCTGATTTACTTGATTTGTGGCGAGATACGGTTTGGATGATCATTTTCACCCTCATTGGTTTATTTGTTGCCTCAAAACGATTTAAAAAATCATTAGATTAAGTAGATAAATTCAATAAGAACGATAAGCCCTAAAACGATAGAGAGCCCTTTCCAAAACAAAAGCGGCTCTCTTTCCATTAAGGGTTGGGCCCGTTTATTTTTAAGTAACTGAGGATTTGGTATGGTTAAATCTGCCATAAACTCACTCATGTGTTGATAACGCTTTGAAGGAAGAATATGACACGCTTTCTTTATCGCTTCATCAATCCAAATTGGAAGATCTGCATGTTGTAATAACAACGAGTAGTATTCGTTCTGTTGTGGGTGCTTTGTCAATAACCCTTGCTGCGTTATCTGCTTGTAGGGCAAACAATGAGTGCGTTCTTTATCTGATAAAATCTCATAACAAATAACACCTATGGAATAAATATCAGACTGATGAGTTGCTTTACCACCTCTTATATATTCAGGAGCGGTATAATTCAACTCGCCAAGTGGATAGACATCATCAAGCACTTGTAATGCTTCTTCCAGCCCATCCGCTGTTGCTGCACCAAAATCAATCACCACGACGCTATTGTCTGGAGTGATCATAATATTCTCAGGTTTTAAATCTCTGTGCACAATCTGTAATCGTTGTAGCACCCTTACCGATTTTATAATGCCATCAATAATAAAACGCATTTGGCTTAGCTCTGGCGTCGGATTATCTCGCATCCATTGTCTTAGCGTAATGCCTTCAATATACTCACACACATGATAGATAAAACGACTATCACTCTCGCGTGGCAGTATTTTCATCACTCTCTTGCTGTTTACCGTCTCTCCTATCCACTGCTCTCTGAGATATGAATACAGATAGAGCTTATCTTCGCTAAATTGCAGTGATGGCGCTTTAATAATGCAACGTTCAGCGTTCTTTTCATTGGTCGCTAAATACACATGACTACGAACTCCCGAATAGATAATCTCTTCAATTCGATAGTGATCAATCTTCTGGCTTACTTTCAATACTGGTGGAATATGGCACAGATCTAATAAGTGTAATAGCTCTTGTGGGGTTTTATTGGGTAGTTGAAGTACGTCAACCAATAAGCAACTTACGTTATCTTGTGAGCCATTATCCACTGCTTGCTGGCAAAGATGCATCGCCATCGATTCTAATGACAATTGCCTCATTCCCTCTTGCGACAATTCAAAACTCAGATCCTCATTAGACAATACATCATGAACTCCATCCGTGGTCAGCAGTAATACATCACCTTCTTGTAAATCTACTGAGTGATAATCAACATCTAATTTACTGTCCATTCCCAATGCTCGGGTAAGGTAAGCTTCTTTCCCTACACCTTGTCGTTGATGATCGTGTGTTAACTGCTGTAATTTATTTTCTCGATAACGATAGATACGGCTGTCTCCAACATGAAAAACATGCGCCGTATTAGATTTAATCACCACCGCTGAAAATGTGGTTAGCCAACCATTATGATGAAGTTCATTGTCTTTTTGTTGCTGATACAACCATGAATTTATCGAGAGTAATACCTTGGTTGCCGATTGCTTTACACTCCAACTATCAGGCGTTGAAAAGTAATCATCTACAAACTGAGTCACGCAAGTATGACTCGCTTGTTGGCCTTTATCACTGCAACTGACGCCATCTGCAATACAAACCACATCACCTTTAAATGGTTGCTCAGAAACAGAGGCGTGTTTAACGATAAATGCATCTTGATTAACCTCCCTCTTTCCCTGAGTCGAGTAGCCACCAATACGTAAATGTAACTCATGCTGAGAGAGTATTTGATGCGACATGAAGCACGCCTCCTTGCTGTTATCCATCAAGAAATCACCTTCAAAGATGGTTACCTAAAGCTTCGTTTAATGAGAGACATCGATGAGCGTAATGCTGCCGTCATCATTCACTTCGGTGATCTTTCCTTTTGGCTCTTCCATCAAGAGTAACGTTGCAAAGCCAAGCACTGCCGTTGCGGCTATCACCAAGAAAAAGGTTTGATACTCAACAAAGGAAAGTATGGTTAGATAAACCACCGCACCTACATTGCCATACGCCCCTGTCATCCCCGCGATTTGCCCTGTCATACGACGTTTAATTAATGGAACCGTAGCAAAGACGGCACCTTCACCCGCTTGAACAAAGAAAGAACACGCCATAGCAGCCACCACAGCAAGCCATAGTGGCCACTCACTATCAACTTGCCCCATGACAAAATAACCGACGGCCAACCCTGCCGTTAAGATCATTAATGTCGGCTTTCGACCACATCGATCTGATATCCATCCGCCTCCGGGACGCGACATTAAGTTCATGAACGCATACGCCGAGGCCACCATTCCTGCCATAACAGGGCTCAGCTCAAACGTATCTAAAAAGAACAATGGCAGCATAGAGACAACAGCCAACTCTGATCCAAAGGTTGCAAAATACAACACGTTTAATACCGCGACTTGCTTAAATTTGTATTGGTGATGTGGCGCAACATCATTGGTAAAGATGTCTTTATTCACTTTCCAAACTTGTGATACTTCATAAAAATAAATCACAATTAACGCAATATAAATTGTATTAACCATCACGCTTGAAAGCATATCAATGCCCGATGGTGACAATTTCCAAGTCAACAACGCTAATGCGGCATACATTGGAATTTTCATAATCAAAAGCAGATAGAAGTCACTGATAGACGTCACTTCCATTGCCGTTAAATGGGCAGGTTTAAAATACGTCGCGCCTTTTGGTGTGTCAGTAACATTCGCATAAAATACAAAAGCAAACAGTAAGCTCATGACTCCGGTGATCGCAACCGCATAACGCCAACCTTCATCACCACCAAACCATAGGGCAACCGTTGGCAATGTAAATGCGGCGGCGGCAGAGCCAAAGTTACCCCAGCCCCCATAAATCCCTTCGGCAGTACCTAGCTCATGGTGAGGAAACCATTCTGAAACTAAACGAATACCGACGACAAAGCCAGCCCCGATGAACCCGAGTAAAAAGCGGGCAATGGCTGCTTGCATAAACGAATCAGAAAAAGCGAACATAAAGCAAGGAAAAGAACAGACCGCAAGTAAGGCAGAATAGACCACTCTCGGTCCATATTTATCCGTTAGCATTCCGACAATAACTCGTGCAGGGATCGTCAAAGCGACGTTCAGAATTAATAAGGTTTTTATCTGCTCAGAGCTTAATCCAAGCGTTTCTTTAACGACATTAAGTAACGGAGCAAAGTTAAACCACACCATGAATGTAATAAAAAAAGCCATCCAACTTAAATGCAGTACTTTCATCTTTCCTGAAAATGAAAACAGTGAAAATTTATCGGTCATCATTGAGTCCTTTAATGAGTTAGACATATTTGTACATGGTGATCTATCACACGCACAGGGTAAGTCGTTAACGATATATCCGGCTGCTCTATGCACGCCCCAGTTTCTAAATGAAAATGATGCTTATAAAGCGGTGAAGATAGGTAAGGTTCACCTTCTAATGACCCCATCATTCCTCGTGAGATCACGTTCGCTTGGCCTATCGGGTCGTAATTTGATAATGCATACAGACGCTCACTTCGCTTACAGTAAAATAGCGCAATTTGCTTATCCTCGACTTTGGCACACGCCCCTAATTGTGGCGTTAACTCTTTAATTTTACAGATGGTAATCCAATTACTCATGATGTTATTCCTTATTCAACTAATGTAATTTCAATAGCAGAGCTGTCGCTTTTATCTTTGGGGGATTTTTGCTCGCGAACTTTTACAAACTTAACCCCTTCATCTACATCATTACTATTGATGTAGTGTTGGAATCGTTTCAGTTTCTCAGGATTTTCAATCGTGGTTTTCCATTCACATTGATAATTTCCAATGTTATGTGCCATTTCTTCCTCTAGCGTTTCAGCTAAATGGAGTGAATCGTCGATAATGACGGTTCTCAAATATTCCAATCCACCCTCAAGGTTTTCGAGCCAGACAGAGGTGCGTTGCAGACGATCGGCGGTACGAATATAAAACATTAAGATCCGGTCGATATAAGCAATTAACGTATCTTCATCTAAATCAGTAACGAACAAGTCCCCATGACGTGGGCGCATTCCACCATTTCCACACACATATAAGTTCCAGCCTTTATCTGTCGCGATAACGCCAATGTCTTTTGACTGCGCTTCTGCACACTCGCGAGTACAACCAGAAACCGCAAATTTTATCTTATGAGGAGAGCGCAACCCTTTGTATCGGTTCTCTAATTTAATCGCTAAACCAACGCTGTCATTAACACCATAACGACACCATGTACTACCAACACACGACTTAACGGTTCGCACTGATTTACCATAGGCATGACCCGTCTCAAATCCGGCATCAATCAGTTTTTTCCAAATAACAGGCAGTTCACTAAGATGCGCACCAAACAGATCCACGCGTTGCCCACCCGTGATCTTGGTATATAAATCAAACTCTTTTGCTACCTCTCCCAATACAATCAATTTATCAGGAGTGATCTCTCCACCAGCAATACGTGGGACAACTGAATAAGTACCATCTTTTTGCATATTGCCAAGATAAATATCATTAGTGTCTTGCAACTCTGCGTGATGGTTTTCAAGAACGTATTCATTCCAATAAGAAGCCAAAATTGACCCAATCGCAGGTTTACACGTAATGCAGCCTAAACCAGAACCGTGGCTGTTTAACAGCTCATCAAAGGTGTTAATGTTATTGATACGAATAATGTCCGCTAGTTCTTGTCGAGAGTAAGAAAAGTGTTCACATAAATGGTTATTAACCTCGACACCTAATTGACTTAACTCACTGTCTAATACTTGCTTTGCTAGGGCAGAACAACCACCACACCCAGTCGAGGCATTTGTGGTTTCTTTTAGCATCGACATACTGGTGCAGCCAACACTTACCGCTTGCTTTATATCTCCTTTGGTTACATCAAAACACGAACAAATTACCGCGGTATCAGGCAGGGCTTCAACGCCCATTGCTGATGAATTATCTTCTTTTACATTGGGTAAAATTAAGACGGAAGGTTGCTCTGGCAATGGCATGTTATTTTGCTTTAATTGCAGTAGCGTACCATAGGCATCAGCATCGCCAACAAGTACTGCCCCCACAATTTTCTTACCATCTTTTGAAATAATAAGTCGTTTATACACTTGCTCTATTTCATCATGATAAGTATAAGATTGCGCGCCCTCTGTTTTACCATGAACCTCTCCAATACTAGCGACATCTACGCCTAATAGCTTTAACTTGGTACTCATATCCGCACCAGAAAACTCGGCACTTTCGCCTAAAATATGGCTGACTGCTACTTTAGCCATTTGATAACCAGGGGCTACTAGGCCAAAGATCTGCTGTTGCCATAACGCACATTCACCAATAGCGTATACGTTATCAATCGAGGTTTGGCACTGATCATTAACCGCAATCCCACCTCGCTCTCCCAGTTGAATTTCAGTCCCTTTTGCTAATGTATCTTGTGGTCGAATGCCCGCCGAAAAAACGATCATATCGGTTTCTAAATGAGAGCCATCCGCAAAGTTCATTCGATAACGAGACGTCTCCCCTGCAATAATTTCGGTGGTCGCTTTTTCGGTATGAACTGACACCCCTAAGTCTTCAATTTTACGACGTAATAAAGCACCCCCACCTTCATCGAGTTGCACTGCCATTAATCGAGGCGCAAACTCAACAACATGAGTATTCAAACCAAGGTTTTGAACCGCATTAGCCGCCTCTAACCCTAGTAAGCCTCCCCCAATAACCACCCCTGTTTTACTCTCTTTACTTGAGGCTTCAATGGCATCTAAATCTTCCAATGTTCGATACACATGGCAATGCTCTTGATCATTTCCGGGGATCGGCGGAACAAAAGGATAAGACCCAGTTGCAAGTATCAATTTATCGTAGCTTTCAATTCGACCTTTATTGGTCAATATTTGATTTTTAGCACAATCAAGACGGATCACCTTTTCATTAATAACGAATTTAACCCCATTTCGTTGATAATAATCATCCGTTGTCAGTGCTAAATCATCGGCTGTTTTACCTGTTAAATAAGACGTTAATTGCACGCGGTCATACGCCAATCTCGGCTCTTCTGAAAAGGTGATAATTTCCATTTCTTTTTGTGATGAGGCCAAGAGGGTTTCGATAAATTTATGCCCTACCATGCCATTACCAACCACAACAATCCTTTGCTTACTCATATGGCTATCCTTTTTAAAAAATGTATAAACACATTGAGCAAAGAGAGTGCCACCCTCAATAAAATAAGGTAAACAAATTTAAATTATCAATTATTTTCAATAAGTTAAAAAATAAACCCTCTAGTAACATCAGGAAAAACAAAACATAAAGACATTTAAAATAACTAAAAATGCTCACTTGTAGTGCATTTTTATCTAAAACAGTGCAATTATTAAATTCAAGTTATCACTCTAGGATAAGAAGTAATCTAAAACGTCATCACGAAAACAATAACCAACTGAATAATAACAATAATATGTTAATATCCACTCATTTTAAAATAGAAAAATAATGGCTCAAACTTTGCTCTATCTTTATTAATAGCATTTTAATAAGGAATAAAGATGAGTGATGATAAATGGATAAAAACCACCTGTGCCTATTGTGGTGTTGGCTGTGGCGTCGAAGCTATTCCTAATTCTGACGGGTCATTAACCATCAGAGGAGATAAAGAGCATCCTTCCAATTATGGCCGTTTATGCACAAAAGGAGCCGCATTAGGTGAGACAGTAAAGAGTGATAATCGCCTACTTCATCCTATGTTAAGAGCTAAAAAAGATCATAGTCTATCGGCGAGTCATTGGCCTGAAGTGACTCAACACATTGCAGAGCAATTTCAGCAAACCATACAAGAATACGGTCCTGATTCTGTCGCCTTTTATGTTTCAGGACAGCTGTTAACTGAGGATTATTATGTCGCAAATAAGCTAATGAAGGGATTTATCGGCAGTGCTAATATCGACAGTAACTCACGGCTTTGTATGGCTTCTAGCGTGGTTGGACATAAACGTGCATTTGGCAGTGATACGGTTCCCATCTGTTATGACGATCTTGAGCACACCGAGTTAGTTGTTATTACCGGCTCAAACTTGGCTTGGTGTCATCCTGTTTTATTTCAACGCTTACGAACAGCAAAACAGGATAATCCAAATCTAAAAATTGTCGTTATTGACCCTCGTAAAACAGAGACCTGTGACATTGCTGACCTCCACCTTCCTATTCAATCAGGCTCAGATGTGGCTTTATTCAATGGCTTACTTAACTACCTGGCTAAGCATAATAAACTTGATCATGATTACATAAAAAAGCACACTAACGGCTTCGATAATGCGATTAACAGCATCGAAAGTGATGACATCACAGAAGAAATAACCAATGTTGACTATTGTAGAACTGAGCAATTTTATCAATGGTTTTCCCAATATAACAAAGTAATGACCATTTACTCTCAAGGTGTAAACCAATCATCACAGGGATCAGATAAAGTAAATAGTATTCTTAATTGTCATTTAGCTACGGGGAAAATCGGTTATCAAGGCTGTGGTCCTTTCTCTATTACCGGTCAGCCAAATGCAATGGGAGGCCGTGAAGTCGGCGGCTTAGCCAACACCCTTGCTGCCCATATGGAATTTGAGAACCCAACACACCATCAATTGATCTCTGACTTTTGGCAAACTGACTCTCTTGCAACAAAAGAAGGGATAAAAGCGATTGATCTGTTTGATGCAATGGATAACGGAAAGATAAAAGCACTTTGGATCATGGCCACTAACCCTGTGGTGAGCTTACCTGATACTCAAAAAGTCATCTCCGCTTTAAGCAAATGTCCTTTTGTTGTGGTTTCTGATTGCATCAATAATACCGATACCATGGAATTTGCCGATGTTGTGCTTCCTGCTCAAGGCTGGAGTGAAAAATCAGGTACAGTGACGAATTCAGAACGAAGGATCTCACGTCAACGCCGTATCTTACCCAGCCCTGAACAAGCCAAACCTGATTGGTGGATAATCTCTCAAGTTGCACAACAAATGGGCTTTAAAAAGCAATTTAATTATCGACATGAGGGTGATGTATTTAAAGAATACGCACAGATGACCACATTAGGGCAGAAAGATAACCCAAGAGATCTTAATTTAATTGGCTTAACAACGTTAGATGATCAAGGCTACAGTGAATTATCGCCTCAGCAATGGCCCGTATTAGAATTACAAACTAAAATTGAGCATCAGCGTTTATTTTCTGATGGGCAATTTTACACTGCAGATAAAAAAGCACGTTTCATTGCAGTCAGCTATCAGCCTCCTCAACAAGACACAACCGCTACTTTTCCTTTGCTACTAAATACGGGAAGAACACGAGATCACTGGCACACCATGAGCCGAACGGGATTATCAGAAACATTAGCCTCTCACTCTCCTGAGCCTTTTGTGCAAATTCATCCTAATACGGCAAAGGCATATCAACTCGAAAACGACCATATAGCGACGATTTACAATGTAAACAGTGAAATTCAAGCACGAGTAAAAATCACCGACGACATTGCGGAGTCCTCCCTATTTATGCCAATTCATTGGAACAGTTCAACGGCTAAAAACAGCAAGCCTTGCCTATTAATTCACTCATACGCAGATGAGATATCAGGCCAACCGGAATTCAAACACACACCTGTTAATATCAAAGCATGGCAACACAAGAGCGAAGCCTTATTTATCACTAGAACTAAAATAAACACCGGAAACTTTGATTATTGGGTGGTAGAGAAAATACCAAATGGCTATTTATATCGCATTGCTAGCACACTGAACACAATAGAATTAATAATCCTATTAAGTAATTTGTTAGATAATAAAAACAATAAGATTAATAAGAAACTAATACTAGAGCCAAAAGGAGAATATCGTCAAATCGTGCTGACTAATGCTCACTTACAGGCTGCATTTATTGTGAGTCATAAAATAGAAAGCAACCAGAAGGAGTGGTTATTGGCACTCAACCAACACCAAGATTATAAAGCGTTAGAATCTCATTTTTTTTATACCAGTCACAGTAAGTAAGTGATCAGAAACAGCGCAGGAAAAAATGGCTCTATAATCAAATTTAAACTTAGCATACGACTTAATTCGCTTAAGCATTATCTGATATAAAGCCATTTATCAGTTATCTTTGGAAAGGATACACAGAACCAAGCTGCATGATTTGTGTTAACTCATCCAACGCTGCTCGTGATTCTAATAATAACTGTGGATCCGCAAGATCTTTGTCTTCAATACGATCACGATAGTGCTTATCAGCCCACAGATTTAACGTTGTAAACAGATGATCGTTCATCAAGGTATGTTGATTGACGGCTTTTTGCTCTGCTTCATTTAATACAACACGTAGACGTAAACACGCTGGCCCACCGCCATTTTGCATACTCTGTTTTAAATCAAAGGTATGCAACTCATCAATACCGCGTTTTTGTTCTACTAGCTCATTTAGATACGCCCATACTCTTGGATTCTCACGACAATGTTGTGGAAGAATGATCAAGGTAGTCCCATCCGACTTAGTGATTAGCTGACTGTTAAACAGGTAAGTTTCGACTGCATCTTGCACCGACACTTTATCTGTTGTAACCTCAATAACATTAAAGCCAGAACCATAAGAAGCACTTAGATCTGATTTCACTTGTTCTTGATTCAAAAATGCTTGTTGATGGCAAAATAAGGTGTTCTTATTACCGACAGCAATAACATCATTATGGAATACCCCTTGGTCAATAACATCAGGGTTCTGTTGTGCAAACACCGTAAATTGCTCGCGTAAACCATGCGTTCGTGCAATCGCTTCACTGGCTTCTAACGTCTGGCGTGCTGGGTATTTTTTCGGAGCAAGGTAGCTCTCATCAAACGCACTTTTACCAAAAACAAAGAATTCAACGCCTTGTTCGCCATATTCATTACAAAAACGAGTGTGGTTTGCTGCACCTTCATCACCAAAGTAATCACTGTGTGGCAACGCTTCATGGTGAGCAAAGTGTTTTTCATCTGCAAACGTGGCTTTTAAAATATTGCCAGTGACTTCATCTTCAATTGAGCGGTGAAACTTATTAATTAAGTTAGCAGGAGTAAAATGGACTTTGCCATCAGAGGTATCGGCACTTGGAGAAACCGTACCTGCGTTTGCTGTCCACATACTTGACGCTGAGCTACATGCAGCAAGCAATTGAGGTGAATATTGATGAGATTTCTGTAGCACCTCAGCATCTGAACCGGAAAAACCTAAACGGCGTAGAGTATGAATATCTGGACGCTCTTGTGGTGCTAATACCCCTTGAACAAAGCCCATATCATGCAGAGCTTTCATCTTTTCTAAGCCTTGCTTTACGGCTTGTTTTGGGTTCGATGCACCAGATTTATTATTTTTAGAGGCAATATTCCCTACCGATAAACCACTGTAGTTATGCGTTGGCCCAACAAGACCATCAAAATTCGCTTCAACTGCTTTCATATATTCCCTCATGACTGTATCACTTTTAACTGTATAAAAGTTATTGCTTAGTAAGCTCTCTGGCCCACTCTAGTAGCCGATACTATCAAATTTCTTGATTTCGTCAGCATTTGATCTCACCAAACAAGCGCACAATCACAACTTTTATTTAACATTTTACAGCTTTTAATTAACTATTCTCTGTTATCAAATAACTATGCAGACTTTTATGCTAATCAATCTATATCCATAAAATTAATTTATCCATCGGTAAAAACTATTGAAATGATAGTTGATAATAATTCTCATCTGCATATACTGATAATCATTCGCATTTACTGATGGCTTTATTATTATGATAACTACTCATAAATTTTCACAATCACTCTCGCTTTCGCAGTTTTCACTGCAACACAAGCGCCTATTATTGCCTATCACTTTATTGGCCTTAGTCGGGGCAGAAACGACAAGAGAAATTACCGTCACAACGTTATCTGATGCCTTTTGGGCGGTATCTACCTACGTAGCTTTCACATTGGTTATTTATCATTACCTATCGAATATAATGGGTAAAACCAACCGTATTACTGCGCTTTATAATAAATCTCGTACCAACCAAGTCGTCTTCTCTTCATTACTTGGTGCCTTACCGGGTTGTGGCGGTGCAATAGTGGTGACCACTCAATACATCAGCGGTAAAGTCGGTTTTGGCTCAGTCGTCGCAGTATTAACCGCGACCATGGGGGATGCGGCGTTCTTATTAATTGCAGCACAACCTAAAGTAGGATTTGGCGTAATGGCACTCGGTGTTGTGGTTGGTGCAATCTCAGGCATGGTTGTCAATGCATTACATAAAGACGATTTTTTACGTCCTGAAACTCAAGATAAACAACAAGATCAGACAGTTGAAAATTCAGAGAAAAACACGTCATGCTTACAAGTAAAGGCGATCAACTTACAGGGTGTATTTTGGAAATGGGTATTAATTCCTGCAACAGTGATTGCCCTACTCGGTTCGTTCCAAGTAGATATCAATCAACTGTTTCATTTACCACAACACACGATTGAATGGATTGGCGCAATATTAGCGATTGGCAGCATGATGTTATGGTCGTTAACCAAAGAGATCAGTGATTATCAATCAACGGTTTCAGAAGATAATAAGTGTGTAAGTTCTCATCCAATGCAAAAGGCGGCGCAAGACACCAATTTTGTCTCTGCTTGGGTAATTGTCGCTTTCTTAATTTTTGAGCTATCAACCTACTTCTCTGGCATCGATTTACACACGGTATTTTTAGGTTATGGAATGTGGATGCCACTGATTGGCTTAGCAATTGGTTTACTTCCGGGTTGTGGTCCTCAGATTTTAGTGACTAGCCTGTATTTATCCGGGGCGATGCCAATGTCAGCACAGCTTTCAAATGCAATTTCAAATGATGGTGACGCACTATTTCCAGCAATTGCATTAGCACCAAAAGCGGCAATGCTAGCGACCTTCTACTCAGCCGTTCCTGCCTTTGTAGTTGGCTATGGTTATTACTTCTTGTTTGAGATGTAACTTGTTGCTAGATCGTAACAATAACCAAACCAAAATAAGTTAATGATCAGATAAATGCGAATAAAAAAGGCGACAGTATTATGCTGTCGCCTTTGTTTGATCTGCATTACGTAACAGTGATTATTTTGGTTTCTTGCTTAATACCATATCAATATCCGCGGCACTATGGCGCTCTGGTACTTGCTCCCACTCTTCGCCCCACCCACGATTGACAATTTTACCGCGCTGCACTGCTTCTCTGGCTTCAAGCATTTTTGCCCAGCGCACTACGTTGGTGTAAGAGTCTACTTGCAAAAACTCCGCAGCATCATACAAATTACCTAACACCAAGTTGCCATACCACGGCCAAATCGCCATATCAGCAATACTGTATTCTTCACCGGCAACATAAGTATTTTTAGCAAGTTGCTTATCAAGTACGTCTAATTGGCGTTTTGCTTCCATAGAAAAGCGGTTAATTGGGTATTCTTGTTTTTCATCAGCATACGCATAAAAGTGACCAAAACCACCACCTAAAAATGGGGCTGAGCCTTGCGCCCAAAATAGCCAATTAAAGGTTTGGGTTCTCGCACTGCCTTCTTTTGGTAAAAACTGACCAAATTTCTCAGCCAAATGAACCAAAATAGAAGCCGACTCAAAAACATGAACTTCAGGATCGACAGAGTGATCAACCAAAGCAGGGATTTTTGAATTTGGATTAACATCCACAAAGCCTGATGAGAATTGATCGCTCTCACCAATATTGATTAAGTAGGCATCGTATTCAGCCTCTTTAATGCCTAGCGCCAATAACTCTTCCAATAGAATCGTCACTTTTTGGCCATTAGGCGTCGCAAGTGAATACAGTTGCAAAGCGTGCTCGCCAATCGGAAGCTCTCTCTCATACCTTGCACCAGATTCAGGACTGTTAATGTTCGCCCATTTATTACCGCCATCAGTGTCATTAACCCAAATTTTTGGTGGTGTGTATTCAACTGTCATTGATAGATCCTTATCCATTCGGAGTAAAATGCATTAATTACTTATTAATATAGACGACTTTTTAACAGTGCAACGGTCCCTTCTGATTTTTCGTAATCAATAGGGAACTCAATCAACTCATCCTCTGTTTTAAAAAATAAAGAGGGGAAACCGCTTCGACCAATTGAGCGAGAAAATGCAATTTCATCTAACAATGCTTGGTGCGTCTCTGGAGATAATAAATCCAACTCAAATTTCACCATATCTAAACCAATGTCTCTCGCACAGCCGAGCAATACGTCATTGTCACTCGGGTTCATCGCTTTTAAATAATAAGCGGTTTGAATTGCCTCAAGCATTGCTAATTCAGCACCTTGAGCTCGTGCAGCAAGAATGGCACGGCAAGAAGGATATGTTGAGCGACGAGGGGTATTCTTCTCCCAAAAGTCGTGATTAAAAGAAGTACCTAAGTAGTTTTCTATTTTTTGCCAATATGATGCGATTTGGGTCTGCATCTCTTGCGACATAGGCTCTTCGGAGTCAGGAGCTAACCCACCAAGAACATAGACAATATCGACGTCGCTAGAAACGGCTTGTTTAACCTTATTCCATACTGGTTTATAGCCCCAACACCATGAGCACATTGGGTCGTAAACGTAATAAAGTATCGCTTTTTCCTCTGACATAATTTAATTCCTTTTAAATAATTACTTTCATCATATGGGATGCATTACTTAATAGCAAAACATCAAAGAAGGGCATAGAATCGACACCATTCAGATAGCGCACTACTGTCGTGTTGATGTAGATTATTAAAAGGTTCGTTATGTATACATTTTTTGGGGCTTTGGCTTTTATTATATGGGGATTAGTTCCTGTTTACTTCCATCAACTGGAAGGCTTCAGCCCTGCATTAATTTTATCTAATCGTATCTTTTGGTCGGCGGTGATTCTAATTGCTGTTTTTTGCTTTAAGCCCAACTTAATAAACAAAAAACAATGTACGGCTAGAAATATCTCTATTGCGTTTATGGCAGGGATCATGATGAATTTATCGTGGTTAGGATTTGTATACGCAACCATCACCAATAACATCATGGCGGCATCATTAGCGTTTTATATTACGCCTGTTTTTGTGTTTTTTATGGGCTTTGTCTTTTTTAAAGAAGAGCTAAAATCACCACAAAAAATTGCCCTATTTCTGATGGTATTAGCCATTGTGAGTTATGTGTATTTAGACCAACAATTGCCTGTGTTAAGTTTGGCTATTTCACTCTCATTTGCGAGCTATATTGCCATTAAAAAACTGATTAAATTAAATACCTTTGGTGCTGTTTTCTTTGAGCACATTCTTTTTGCACCTATCGCTTTGTGGTACATCATGACTCACTCTGATGGCCTTTCTGCACTTAACTGGGCGACCTTAATGGGAGCTGCACCATTGCAACTTATCCCTATTTTATTATTGAGTATTTCCATTCTCAAAACACCATTAAGCAAGATAAGCTTACTCCAATATATTGAGCCAACGTTGCATCTTGCTTTAGCTATATGGGTTTATCATGAGCCTATTTCTAGCGGTCAAAAGTACGCATTGATATTGGTCATTATCTCTATCATGGTTGCTAACATAAAAATGAAAAAGACAAATAAACCGAACCTTGCTAATAAAAGCTAATTGGCAAATAAAAATCCAATTCAAATTCTTCAGATTCATTTAAAAAATGATTTTTGTGGTAACGCACATACGCCGGTGTCGATCTTAATTTAAAGCCTGACGCCGGCAACCATTTCTCTAATACCGTACTGATTTGTGGCAGTAATTGCCCATAAACACCATGCAACCGAAACACCGCATGTAATCCACCAGGGATCACCATTTGATTTACCACACCACGGTATTTCAATGGTTTATCAATCGCAATACACGCTACATAACGACACTTATTAAGCTCAACCCATGCAGGATTTGAATGGTGTAAGCCAAATTGAGTAGAGAAATCTCGATTCTCGGTATTTGCCCACGCTTTTAATACCAACCACGCATTTCGAATCGAGCGGTTATAGCCATCATGCCTCACATAAGCCGCCAACAGCTCTGGTACCTCTGTAATTTTTGGTTGAGGCAACACTCTATCAGCCACACTTAAATACCCTGCCGCAACTTCAGGGTCTTTCAAATACGGTTTATCAGATATCTGTAAATCGTGCTTTCGCCATTCACCCGGAGACATATCAAAAGTCGCCTTAAATGCACGACTAAAAGAAGAGAGCGAACTAAAGCCGCAGGTATTGGCAATATCTAAAACGGTCGACTTAGTATCAAACATAAGCTGATTCGCAGCATACTCCATACGAGTTCGACGAATATACTGATGAATCGACTCTCCCACCACTTGTTTAAAAATACGATGAAAATGCTGCTCTGAATACGCCGCCACCTCAGAAAGCTCTTTTGCCGTAAGTTCTTTGCTGATGTCTTTATGTATATAAAACAGAACATCATTGATTCTTGATATGTGTTGTTGGCTCATAAACTCAAAATAGCATAAATGGACATATTTATAAGCATAAACGGACAAACATAGTTGTGCAACGCCTTGTACTATCAAAGGATAAAATAAATAAGATAATGATGGGAACACATATGGAAATAGCTCACTCACTGCAACAGATCCAATCTTCTTATATCAGAGAGATCTTAGCGGCAGCAACGGACAAGAATGTTATCTCTCTCGCAGGTGGATTACCTGATGAGAAAACGTTCCCAATTGATTTAATGAAGCCAACATTAGAAAGCCTGTCTGATATGCCAGAAGTCTTTCAATACGGTGCAACCGCAGGTTACGGCCCTCTGTTAGAGCTACTGACAGAAATGTACCAATTACCAGAAACCCACATGCCAATGATCTGTACCGGCTCTCAACAAGGGTTAGATCTGATTGCACGAGCTTACATTAACCCAAATGATACCGTGGTTATGGAAGCACCGAGCTACCTTGGTGCTATGCAAGTTTTTGGTTTAGTTCAAGCCAATATCGCAACCGTATCTCAAACAGATTTTGGTCCTAATCTTGAAGAGTTAGAGCAATGCTTTATTCAAGATTCACCAAAAATGTTCTATGCCGTGCCTGATTTCCATAACCCAACGGGCGTATGCTGGTCATTAGAAACACGAAAAAAAGTGGCTGAGTTGTGCATTAAATACAAAGTCGCTTTCATTGAAGATGCGCCATATCGTGAACTACGCTTTACCGGCGAAGCGCTGCCAATGGTTTCCACTTTTTGTCCTGACGATTCTATTGTACTGCGTTCATTCTCAAAAATTGCCTCTCCGGGTTTACGTATCGGTGCAGTAACGGGCAAGAAAAGCTATTTAGAGCCTCTGATTAAAGTAAAACAAGGTGCTGATTTACACTCAAGTGTACCAATGCAAGCTCTATTGGTTGGCTTATTAAAGCACGCTGACTTTTGTCTGCACATGGAACAAATTCAAGCGTTATACAAAACGCGTTATGATGTGTTATTCGCAGAACTGAAAAAACAATTACCTGAAACTTGCGTGCTAAACCCTGTTGATGGCGGCATGTTCATTTGGTTATCTCTACCTGATTGCGACACTTTCGCTCTGGCTAAAACGTTAATTGCTAACGGTGTTGCTGTAGTACCAAGCCCTGTATTTTATCCAAAACCAGAAGGCGCCCCCTCTGCACTGCGTTTAAACTTTACTAATGCAAACCCAGAAGAGTTAGTTGAAGCCGTTGGTCGTCTAACGAAAGTATTGAATGAAGCGTTAAGCTAATTCTGTAAAGCGATAACGATAATCATCATAAAATTTATAATTTAAGTGGTATATAAATGAAAATATTCAGTAATTTTGAAAGTGGTAACATCCATGTCGTTGCAGCGAATACGCCTGATGATATTCAGTTAACTATTCCTGCAGATAACCAAACTGAGATCGCTCAATGGTTTCACTTTCGTTTAGAAAGCCAACCTCAACAGCAGCATTCATTTAAAATTTTAGGGTTGGCTAAATCTGCTTATCCTGAAGGTTGGCAAGATTACGATGTGGTTGCTTCTTATGACCGTGAAGAGTGGTTCCGTATTCCAACTGAATTTGATGGCGATACGCTTAGCTTTAATGTAATACCAGAGTACCGTTCAATGTATTTCGCGTACTTTGCACCTTACTCGTACGACCGTCACCAAGATCTACTTCACGGTGCACAAACGCACCACAGCTGCCAGTTAGAAACGCTTGGTGTGACATTAGATAACAATGACATCAGTATTCTAACGATTGGTGAGCCAGCCGAAGGTAAAAAAAATATCTGGATCACAGGTCGTCAGCATCCGGGGGAGACAATGGCGGAATGGTTCATTGAAGGCTTATTATTACGCCTATTAGATGAAACCGACACGGTTGGCCGTGCCCTACTTGATACCGCTGTTTTCCATATTGTCCCTAACATGAACCCTGATGGCAGTATCCGTGGTCACTTACGTACCAATGCGATTGGCGTGAACTTAAACCGTGAATGGCAAACACCATCAATGGAAAGATCCCCTGAAGTATTCCTTGTTCGTGAGCGTATGCTAGCAACCGGCGTTGATATGTTCTTAGACATTCACGGCGATGAGGCTATTCCATACAACTTCGTTGCCGGTGGTGAAGGTATTCCCTCTTACAATGAGCGTATTGCTGCTTTAGAGAACACCTTTAAACAAGCGCTACTAACGATTACTCCTGAATTTCAAGACGAGATTGGCTACGACAAAGATGAACCAGGTACGGCAAACTTAACCGTTGGTTCTAACTGGGTTGGTGAGCAATTTAAATGTCTGTCTTATACTGTTGAGATGCCATTTAAAGATCACATTAGCCACGCTGATGAGCTGTATGGTTGGTCTCCAGAGCGAAGCATCGCCTTTGGTCAAGACACCCTATCTGCAATCTGGGCTACCGTTGGTAAGCTGTAGTCTCTTTTGATAAAAACTAAAAAACGCCGTAGATAATACTCTACGGCGTTTTTATTTAAGGTAATACTACTGCTGAACTTTAGATTGAATCTCTGTTCCCGCTTCTCTCAATAAATTAAACGGCGACATTATTACCCCTTTTACGGCTCCTTGAGTCGCTTGCTGAGAAAGATCTTCTGTCTTATCGATAATTTGATCGGCTTTTGCCATGATTGGTGGCACTTCTTTTCGCAATCTCTCTGACTCTTTAATCACAGCAGGAATGGTTGTTACTCGGTACCCTTTACTTTCAACAAAAGCTTTAGGGAAAACTTGTTGACGATAATTCTTCAATTCAACCAAAGTATTAGGCACAGTTTCTTTATTAACCGCATTCATGACTGTGATCACTTCAGGTAATGATTCTGTACGAATGGACTTAACTTCATCAAGAATAAGTGGAATTTTATTATCAACAGAAGCAACGGTCTGATTTACATCCTTTACCGTATCTTTCACTTCACTGACTAAGGTTAAAATTTGAGGAGTGAGATCTTCAATGTGCTGAGCCAATAATAGCCATTGATCAATTTCCAATTTATCAGCCGTTTTATTTACCTCAGTCATTAATTCAGGATACCTATCAACAATGGTATTTACTGAGTTAGTAAACGAGTAAATAGTGTACCCCAAATAAAAAATTGAGATTGCTAATATCGCCTGTATTGCTATTCCTAATCGAGCCAACATAATCATACCTATTGTATATTTTCTTAACGATAACCTAAGTTTAGGTAAGAATACACAATAACGAGAATAGATTATCAAACCAGAGCCAATAACACCCCACCTACAGTTAATGCTGCTGACAAGTATTGCCCAGCGGAATAAGAAGAGTCATTTTCTTCTTCGATTTTATCTGGATGATCCATCCCTAAAGCACCATGAGCAAAAGACTCAACGTCGTCCCCCATGTCTTTGTTTAAATCACGGTTTAGTTGGCTTTCTTTTTCTATATCTTGAAGCGCATACAATAAGGCCTTTCCTTCACTTGATAAGCTGACTTGGTTATCACTTACCGATATCGTATTTCCCATTGAAGATACCTTCACACTTGGGTTAGCAGTCATGACAGTAGAAGGCACAGCTTTACTGTATGTCATTGCATTTTGATATGAAGAAACACCACTTATCATTGCTCTTTCCTTTGATGAATAATTAACCGCCTATAAATTATATCGGTCACTAAGTAGAAAACTTGTGAATGTTTATTGTCTATTGATTTGGTTTTTTGATGCGCTTCACTCTTTTTTGCTGCTTTTACTTATTGTTTATTTTCCATAAGTCAAATTCAGGGCTTGATCTCTTTCTTATCTCCGCCTATAGTTAATCGCAATTCGACGATTAACTTTCAGAGCAGTAAAAAAGGTAAGATAATAACGATGACTTGTAATGTTAATGATACTTCAACTTTTCGCTCTACAGCGCAAGATCTTCAAAAAGAGAAAGAATTTGCACTATTAGCAAAAGCCCTTTCACATCCTGCACGTGTGCGAATTTTACATATTCTATCTGCTCTAGAAAAAGCAGGTGGCTGCCTAAACAGCGATCTAGTCTCTGAATTAGGCTTGGCACAATCAACCGTTTCTGAGCATTTACGTATTTTGAAACAAGCAGGATTTATCACTGCCGAGTCAATACCACCCAAAATGTGCTATCGCATAAACCGAGAGTGCATTCGTCAATTTGAAAATCTGACGCAACGTATTTTAGATTAATACTAACGCGATTATTAGCGATACACTGTCACGAATGCTTAATGACCTAACTGTTAAATGAACTGGTCACTTTAAACTTTGTAATAAAGAAGCTTCGTGATAATTCTTAATTATTTCAATCGAATTTCGACGATTTACGATTAATGAATTTACAACCTAAACTAAGGCGAGATTATGCAACCTAAACTAGGATTTCTAGATAGATATTTAACACTATGGATTTTTATCGCTATGGCTATTGGTGTATTACTTGGGGTTCAGCTCCCTCAAGTGGCACAATGGAATGAATCCATGTCGGTCGGTACAACCAATATTTCTTTGGCTATTGGTCTGATCTTAATGATGTATCCACCATTAGCAAAAGTGAATTACAACTTACTTGGCACGGTCGTAAAAGACAAACAAGCCATTACCCTTTCTCTAATTATGAACTGGATTGTCGGCCCAATTCTTATGTTTATTCTGGCCTTGACCTTTTTAGGTGATCACCCAGGTTACATGGTTGGAATTATCTTAATCGGTTTAGCCCGCTGTATTGCCATGGTATTAGTTTGGAATGATATTGGTGGAGGAAATAAAGAATATGGTGCCGCTTTAGTTGCGATTAACTCTGCGTTTCAAATCGTAACGTACAGCTTTATGGCGTGGTTATTCATTAGTGTGCTACCACCGGTATTTGGTTATGAAAGCATGGTGGTTGATATCTCTATGATGGATATTGCTGAAAGTGTTCTGATTTACCTTGGTATCCCATTCTTAGCTGGATTTTTAAGCCGTAAAATCTTGGTCTCTAAAAAAGGCGAAGAGTGGTATAACACGGTTTTCATCCCTAAGATCTCACCAATCACCTTGATTGCGCTGCTAGGTACGATTGTACTTATGTTTAGCTTAAAAGGAGAGATGATCCTTGAGCTTCCAATGGACGTGGTTCGCATTGCTATTCCACTGGCTATTTATTTTGTCTTAATGTTCTTCACTAGTTTCTTTATCGGCAAGAAAATGGGGATTCCTTATGACAAGAACGCCTCTATCGCTTTTACAGCAACGGGAAATAACTTTGAACTAGCGATTGCGGTTTCTATCGCGGTATTTGGTTTGAACTCTGACCAAGCTTTTGCCGGTGTTATTGGGCCTCTGATCGAAGTACCTGTTTTAATCGCTTTAGTTAATGTTGCTTTAAGAATGAAAGGAAAAGAAAAGGCAAGCTCAATCGCTTAAATGGTAGCCCTTTAAAAATATATAAATGGAGTGTTAATGTTTGAATCATTCAACCCTAACCCTCCATTTTACTTTCACTTATTAACTCACCAATATTTGTTTATCTGCATAACGCTTAATTAAATCATCAATGTTCAAAGGCTTATCAAAGTAATACCCTTGCAGTAAATCGCAGTGGTATTCTTTTAATTTCTCATGCTGCGCTAGGGTTTCAACCCCCTCTGCTACAACCTTCATTTGGCATGAGGACCCGATCGCAATGATCGCTTTCACCAAAGTATCACTTTGCTTATTGTTTAATAGCTTATCAACAAAAGAACGATCTATTTTAATTTCACTAATAGGCAAGTTATTTAAGTAATTTAGTGACGAATATCCCGTACCGAAATCATCTAGAGAAATACCAAACCCTTGTGCCCTGAGTCTTTGTAATACAGGAGAAACCGTCGCAAGATCATCAATAAAAATATTCTCAGTGATCTCCAATGTCACCCTGTCGATATCAATTCCTGATTCTTGCACAATTGTCATCACTCGTTGTTCAAAATCGAGGCGAGCTAATTGCTTAGGTGAGATATTAATAGAAACCCCTATCGCATTTTCCCCATTAGACATTAATGCCAGTGTATCTCTACATGCTAAATGGAATACATAATCACCTATATCGTGAATAACACCAATACGCTCAGCAACAGGAATAAACTCAAGAGGAGACACGATGCCTAATTCGGGATTATGCCAGCGACATAGGGCTTCAACCGACTCTATTTCTTGTGTTTCGGTATTGATTTGTGGCTGGTAAACCACACTGATTTCATTTCTTTTTACTGCTTGATTAAGTTGGTTTTCAAGTAATGTATTATATTGAACCTGCTGATTAATATCTGCGTTATAAAACATTACATCGCCCTTTTGTTCCTCTTTTGATTTATATAAAACAATATCTGCTTTTGATATCAGTTCTTCGGAGTTAGTTCCATGATCAGGGTAGATTGATACCCCAATAGAACATTTTGTAGCAACAGCGGCACCACCCAATAAAAAAGGAGTCATGAATAAGGTTTGAATTTGTCTAACTTTACATTTTGCCCCTTCAAGGTTGTCTAGCATAGAAAAGCAGAATATGAATTCATCTCCACCAAATCGAGAAACACAATCATGATTACCAAGAATACTTTCAAATCGTTGACCGATTTGCTTTAATAATTGATCTCCAGCAGCATGTCCGTATTGATCATTAATGTGTTTAAAATCATCTAAATCAACAAAAACAATCGCGGCTTTCTTATTCTGTAATTTTGATAACGCAATCAATTTTTCTATATTTTCAGTAAGCTGCATACGATTAGGCAAATCGGTTAATTGATCGTATTTCGCCATGTACTGCATTTCATTTCTGCTTAATTTTAATCGCTCAAAATCATCTATAACCTGACCTTCTAACGTCACAAAATGTCGGTATACACGACGACCAACGATCACGGTTAAAAACGTTAAAATGAGACTAAAAGGCAAGGTTAATCCTAGGAGTTTCAGTAGATCTTCATTCCCTTGCGTCACTAACATTTTTTCTTTTTCTTTAATGAACGCTGAGACACGGTTGGTATGAAAACCAGTCCCAATGACCCAATCCCAGCCATCAATAACTCGGAAATAACTGATTTTAGGCCCGAGTAAATTCGCCCCTTCAACTAATTTGTTATTATAGAGTAGAAAGCCTTTTTTCTCAGTCGCATTAAATAATAACTTACCAAGCTCATCATTCACTTTATAAACGTCGATAGAATGGTCTGTAATTACTTTTTGATTAATTAGCTTTGCATCACCTTCTAAATCAAACACAAAGATGTAGCCATCATCATCCATGTTAATACTAGAGAGCATTCCTAATACTTGCTGCTGAACCCCTTCTTCAATATCCAAAACATATTCACCAGAACCAATATACCAATTAAATGCGCCTAACTTTCGATCAAAGCTGACCTTAGCGAACTCCTCGCCTCCATTGCCTGGTTTGATATACCAATAATGGTTAAACGCCTCTCCTTTATTATTTAATTCTTCTTTTTTGTGCTGGATATAATAATTACCACGAGAGTCCATGCGATTAAGTATTGAGGTATTTTCTAACTCAGGACTAATCGGATGCATCACATTCATCCCATCCAACGTCGAAATGTAAAAGTATCCACGCCCGCCATCAAAGCGAATAGGACGTAATGCATCAATAATAAGCTGTTTCACTTCTGCTATCGGCTTATCTTGGTTTTCAAGCAACAATCCATTGGCGATGCTAATTGCCGTATCAACACGAAAGCGAAGTTTTTCTCTGGCAATCTGCTCTACCAGCATCTTTTCATGATTTATTTGTTGATATAACTGATCAATATTCGACTTTATTTTTTGCTTTTGAGTGCCAATAACATCTGTTCGTACCGACTCCACCAAAATATTTACTTTGACTTTGTTGTCTTTCACAATAAAAAAGTTCAGCACTACGGTAAATATAAGAATGATCGCAATAGGGAGATATTGCAGCACTCTTAGTAATTTTCGGTTACTCAATAATTTCATGACAGGCAAACTCAATATGGATAAAAAAACACCAAGATTCTGCCTTAAAAATTACAGAACATCAAACCATAAAAAGAAAAAGTAGATACTTTACCTACAAAGAGTTAAACAAACGGACTATCCAGCTCTGTTGTAAGATCATTTTATTTATTGATTCGCCTTTTGTTGATCTGGATTAAGCTATTGATGATGTATTTTTAACATCAACTGATACCCTAGTCTCTCTGCTTTCTATCGGTGTATGCAATGAAACCTTCTATCGAAAAAGTCTTACTTCAAATCGCATTGGATCTTAGTTCTAATTTATCAAGTGATTTACATTACCAACGTTTGATCTCTTCTATTCATCAAGTATTTCCCTGTGATGCCAGTGCATTGTTTGTATTAGACCATGATGGGATCTTAAAACCCGTTGCTGTTCAAGGCTTATCTGCCGCTGTGTTAGGCCGTAGCTTTCCACCAAAAATACATCCGAGATTACAAGCAATTCTAGAGAGTAAACACCCTGTTCGATTCGAATCAAACTCAGACTTACCAGACCCCTTTGATGGCTTATTATTGGTTGATGAACATGTCAATATTGAAGTACATGACTGCTTAGGGTGTAGTTTATATGTCGAAGATACTTTAGTGGGTTTACTAACCCTAGATGCATTAGAGGTTGGTGCCTTTAAAAAGATAGATAACATAACCATTGAAACTTTCGCAGCATTAGCGGCAGCAACCTTACATAATAAAGCTTTAATTGAGACACTAAAAAACAGTAACCAACAACAGAAATCGATAAACCAAGCCTTAATCCAACAAGCCCGAAATCAAAAAGGTGAATTGATTGGGATTAGTCCTCAAATTGAACGATTACGTAATAATATCAAGATGGTGGCACATTCTAATTATGCAGTACTAATCAGTGGTGAAACGGGTTCGGGTAAGGAATTAGTTGCGCACTCAGTCCATGAGCAATCTTCTCGGAGTGACCAAGCAATGATTTATGTAAACTGTGCAGCATTACCAGAGTCTCTCGCAGAAAGTGAATTATTTGGCCATGTCAAAGGCGCGTTTACTGGTGCAAATAACCATCGAGCGGGCAAGTTTGAATTAGCGGATAACGGTACGATCTTCTTAGATGAAATCGGTGAATTACCTTTATTAATTCAAGCCAAATTATTACGTGTTATTCAACAAGGTGAAGTTCAGCGTGTTGGCTCCGATAAAAACGTAATGGTGAATGTGCGTATCATCGCCGCAACTAACCGAAATTTAGAGCAAGAAGTAGAAGCAGGACGCTTTAGAGCTGACTTATTTCATCGTTTAAATGTATTCCCTATAAATGTGCCTCCATTGCGTGATCGTGACGGGGATATTTCTGTTTTAGCGGGCTATTTATTAGATAAAGTTCGTACCCAATTTAACGTGCCTAACCTTCATATTCATCCACGTACATTAACTCATTTAGAGAATAGTCCGTGGTTAGGTAATGTACGAGAACTTGAACATACATTAATGCGAGCAGGGCTTCGTGCAATACAAGAAAACGATACGAGCATTACTCTAGCTCACTTTTTAGGAGATGTTGAACACTCTGACGATGTAAAAACGACAACAACCTTGCTACCCAAAGAAAGCAAACCAATGCGTGAGTTGGTAGAAAGCTATCAAAAACAGTTAATTGAGCACGCTTTAGCTGAATCGAACGGAACTTGGTCAAAAGCCGCCGAATTTTTACAAATGGACAGAGGTAATCTGTATCGAATGGGTAAAAAATTAGGGATCACTAATTCATAAAATCGAACCCACCGATGTGTTTATTACAACAAACTCGATGTAATAAATACATCAAACTGCTTTTCAACCCAAAGTAAAGCCAATAAAATCAACAAGTTAAAATTGGCACACCCTGTGCAGTAAGGAACTCATCAATGTCGATTCAAATCGAGATGAGTTCAGCAATCTATTCCACAAGGGTAGAACGCACTGAACTGACGTGATTTGAACAATATGTATTCAATGACTGGAGTTCCAACTATGTTCTGTATCCAATGTGAACAAACAATTCAAACACCAACAACGAAAGGCTGTTCTTTTGCACAAGGTATGTGTGGTAAAACAGCTGAAGTATCTGACTTACAAGATATTTTAGTTTACGCATTACAAGGTGTTTCTTTCTGGGCAGAGCAAGGCCGTAAAGTAAACGTTGTGATTGATGAGATCGATCAATGGGCCCCAAAGGCCTTCTTCGCAACACTAACTAACGTTAACTTCGACCCTGAGCGTGTTATCGAATTCGCATTGCAAGCACACGCGTACAAAAAACTGTTAGAAGAACAAGTTCGCGCCGCGGCTCTTCTTAGCAATACCGAATTATCTGAGCTATCTCCTGCCGCCTTATTTGATTTACCAACCAATGCAGAAGAGCTTATCGCATTAGCACCACAAGCTGCGGTTAACCGTGGTCACGAATCCCAACATGAAGATGTTATTGGCCTACGTTTACTTTGTCTTTACGGCTTAAAAGGCGCAGCCGCTTACATGGAGCACGCTCGAGTTCTTGGTCAAACTGACGATGCTGTATTTGCTGAATATCATGAGATCATGGCGTGGTTAGGTACTGACCCTACCGATCTTAGTGAGTTATTAGATTGTTCAATGAAGATTGGTCTAATGAACTACCGTATCATGGAAATGTTAGATACAGGTGAAACAAAAACATTTGGTCATCCAGAGCCTTCACAAGTAAACGTAAAAACTATCGAAGGTAAATGTATTCTGGTTTCTGGCCACGATTTACATGACTTAGAAAAAATCCTTCAACAAACGGAAGGCAAAGGCATCAACGTTTATACTAACGGTGAAATGCTTCCTGCTCACTCTTACCCTGAGCTTAAAAAATACCCTCACCTTGTAGGTAACTACGGCAGCGCATGGCAGAATCAACAAAAAGAATTTGCTAACTTCCCTGGTGCTATCGTAATGACATCAAACTGTCTATTAAACCCAAATGTAGGTCAATACGCAGACCGTCTATTTACTCGTAGCATCGTAGGCTGGCCTGGTGTTGCTCATTTAGAAGGTGATGATTTCACAGCAGTTGTGGATTGTGCACTAGCGCAAGAAGGTTTTAAACATAACGAAATCGAACAAATGATCACGGTTGGATTTGGTCGTAACGCATTAATGGCTGCGGCGCCTGCCGTTGTTGAGCAAGTGAAAGAAGGTAACATCAGCCATTTCTTCCTTGTTGGTGGTTGTGATGGTGACAAATCAGAACGCAGCTACTACACAGATTTCACAGCTCAAGCACCTGAAGATTCTGTCATCTTAACGCTTGCATGTGGTAAATACCGTTTCAACAAAAACCAATTTGGCGATATTAATGGTATCCCGCGTTTATTGGATGTTGGTCAATGTAACGATGCTTACTCAGCTATTCAACTCGCACTTGCACTAGCAAAAGAGTTTGATTGTGGCATTAACGAACTTCCATTAACGCTGGTACTTTCTTGGTTTGAGCAAAAAGCAATTGTTATCCTGTTAACTCTATTCGCTCTTGGTGTTAAAGGCATTTATACAGGCCCGACAGCGCCTGCGTTCTTAACTGATAACCTGCTTGCTATCATTCAAGATAAGTTTGATATGCGTAGTATCACGACAGTTAAAGAAGATCTAAAAACGATCTTAGCTGCGTAATCAACGTTTATTAGTCTTAATCTATGCCTCAGTTTATCTGGGGCATTTTTCGCTATAAAACGAAATATCATTTGACCAATAACTTCTAAGTAATAGAGAACAAACATGACACAATTTATTTGGCCAACAACCCCAGTTCAACTTCGTTGTGATAAGAAATGGTTTGAGACCACTGATACCATTAGCTTACAACTAATAAGCCAAAACCAAGAAAGCTTTGATTTTAAACCGGGTCAATTTATTAGTGTCGGTATTGAAATTAAAGGAAAGATGGAATACCGCGCCTACTCTATCAGCTCAATGCCAAATCAAGATTTTCTACAATTAACCATTAAACGTGTTGAAGGTGGCAAAATATCAAACTACCTAATTGATCAACTAAGTGAAGGGGACGAGGTTGCTGTTTTAGCCCCGACAGGTCCATTCAACTCAATCGATTGCAAGCCAAGAAAAAAAGTCGCGTTATTAAGTGCTGGCTGTGGCATTACCCCGGTTATGTCGATGGCGAAAACTTGGATAGCTCAAAATATTGAGATCGATATTACCTTTATCCATATGGCAAAAAACAAAGAACAGACCATCTTTTTTGAAGAATTAGAATTGTTGCATGAAACTCACGCCAACTTTCATTTAAAGCTGTTATTAAAAGATAATGCAGAGACGAGTTACCCGCAAGGGCGTCTAGATCAAGAATGGCTAAACACCCTGTGCCCCGACTTAACAGAGCGCACTGTTTATTTATGTGGTCCTAACTTATTTATGCAAGATATGAAAGCCAATGTAGAAAACCTTGGTTTAGATATGGCGCACTTCTTCCAAGAAAGCTTTACCCCGATTGAAGCCGAAGTAACAGAAACGGCAGGAAAGACTGGCGTTGTACAATTTGAAGTCCCTGCTTTTGGTGTATCAAAAGAGATTGATAAAGGCGTAACCCTTGCTGACGTTTTAGAAGAAAGTGGTGTTCCTATTATTATCGCTTGTCGTAGCGGAATGTGTGGCTCATGTAAATGTAAAGTAGAGAAAGGCGAAGTAAGCCGAACCAGTACTGAAACCCTGAGCGAAGAAGATATTGCCCAAGGGTATACGCTGGCATGTTCAAGCCAAGTTCAAAGTGATGTGGAAGTGAGTTTAATCTAACTCACAACTTTTACAAAAAAATGAAAAGCCGATGACATATTAATTCATCGGCTTTTTAAGTATGTGGTTCTTATGATGAGATTAACCAGTTCTAATCAAAATCACCATACAAAGTTAATGGGTCAACAGGCATTGATACCGGTTGCCAACGGTCGGTAAACGTATATTTCGCATAAAAGAGTAAGTGGTTTGGTTCATAGAAATCAGACCGTTGAATATCAACCGCTGCACCTAAATACCAGCGTTTACTAATGCGTTGCTCTGCTGCTGCTTCTAAAGAGAACCCAAAGCCACCACCTTTGCTACTTGAACCATTAGGAGAGCCATCAATATAAGGTCTATCTTCTTTCGTCCAAGAGTTAGACACTGAACCACTGACTAAATAAGAAAATCCATCATTTAAGCGCTCATAATAATTCACAGGGATAGAAACTGAGAAATATTGTTGTGGGCTGTAATAACCTCCATTCCCATAAGCATATTCACTCAGGTTCTTATCATAGTTTAGATACATTAAGTTTAAACCAAGACTTAAACGTCGATTCTCTTCATTGAAAATTTTCCAATACGTACCACCAAGTAAGCCTAAGCGAGTATTATCTTCTACGCCCGTTCCTGTCATTGTGTGGAACTGCGCACTTGCCCAATAACCGACAGATCCGCCAAGGTCATAACTGCCACCGAGATTAACACCAGTTTTCATCACTCCCCCCCATTCTTCACCTTGATGTTCTTTTACCCCATTAGGCACTGTCATACCGGCATAAGAAAGAGTACTGCTGGTTTCTGCACGTCGAGATAACGTTGCTTTCCAGCCCACATCACCTAAATCTCCAGAAAGGTTCAAACCACCAACAATATTTTGTTGATCGAATCCCAATGGCGTAGTGCCTATATCCGCACTCCACGAATCTGCAAGCCAACCAATGCCAAAAGCAGATCCAGTGTGCTGTTCATTCATGACCTCCGAAGAATCATAATAATCAATATCACCAGAATTAAGATGTACGATATCAGCACGGAGTTGTAAATGCCCATCGTACTCTGGCATTGGAATAATAGCTTCAATCGGCACTTGTACTGATTTATTCGCACCGTCCCTTGCACTGTAATCTATCCCAAAAGAGACGTAGCCTTGATCACGAGCCTGAATACTATCTAAATCAGATTTCACATTTCGAGTAAGCCAGTTGTCATCCGCATTATTGTATAACTCACGCAAATTTTCTTCTTTTGGATCCTCGCTTGGTTTAAGTTCAAGGTCCAATGCATCGTCATCAGTAAATTCAGCGATAGTGGCATCGTTTTGAGGGTTAATTGCATCTTCTATTAATGCATAATGTGCCATGCTTGTCGCAAGGTTCCACTCTTTACCTTCCATCGCAACCGCCATTCCATCACGAAAATCAATGGCATCACTGTCTTGCTTTTGTTTCAGCATTTCAACTAAAGTAATAGCTTCTGATTGATAACCATACGCCATCAAAATTAGAGCTAATTCCATACTCTGACGGCTACTTAACGCTTGTTTTTCTGAATATAAATACAGTGCTAATTTTTGTGCATCATCGTCTTCACCAAGTGCTTGTTGAGTTTTAAGTAGCCCAAGTAAAGCACCATACTGATATTCTGTATTGAGTTGACTTGCCGATGAATAGTATATTTTAGCGTCTGCATACTCTTCATTTCGAAATGCATATTCTGCAAAAAGTAAATCGCGACGGATCTTTTGATCAAACGAAATAACAGTATATTCACTGTTACTTTCTAAATGATTTTTCCATTCTTTAAATTTTTCATTTTCTTCAAATGTATACAATAATCCGCCATAACGTAACTGCGTTTCCATGTTCCATTTATCTGTCGGTTTAATGCTCTGTAGTTTAATAATTGCTTGTTTTGTAAACCCAAGCTGAAACTGAACATCAATTAACGATAACATTGCATCAGGGTCTGAATTATATTCGATTTCTAATCGTCTAATCTCTTTCTTTGCAGCTTCTGGATCATTTTTAGCAAGAATAAATAATGCACTAAACATTTGATTTTGTTCTAAGCGATTTAAGTTTGAGTTCATTGCTTCACTACGATCACTTTCAGCTACTGCCGTCAATTGGGCAATAGCTTCAACCGTTTGACCGTAGCGAGCCAAATACAAAGCATACGCAAATGACATCTCCGGCGTTCCATTTTTTGACCAAGCCGACATCAATTTATCAGCACGTTGAGTTTGCCCGGTTAATCGTAAAGAATCGGCTACCTCACTACGCTGCCAAGGAGAGACTGGAGGATCTATAACAAGCTTATCCAAGATCGTTTTAGCGTGTTCAATATCCCCTTTATTAATCGCGACAGTAAGCTCGGTCATTAATAAAGAGATTTCAACTTCATGGAATCGTTCTGCTAAAATACGCTGTTGACGTGAAGATAATTTACGACCTTTCTCTAACGCTTTCTCGCCCCCATAAAAAGAGATCTGCAAATTAAACCAACCTCGTAATGCCGTTTCATCTAACCGATTTTTGCTTAACGCGGTAGTGTAATAATCTAAAGCTTGCTTTTCATCCTTTTGAGCTAAAGCTAATTCAGCAAGATAATTATATGCATATGGGTCATCTGGCTCATATTTTATTGCTTGATGGTACTTTCGATTTGCACCATCAAAATTCCCTCTTTGCATCATTTTCTCACCGCGTTCAAGGTAAGCCCAATAACTTGAAGAGTTGATATAACCATTCCATCTATCGACATTTCGAAGATCTTTATCGTATTTTTTTGCTTTTTTAAAATAAGATAAAGCCACTTCTTGTTGGCCTAGTCGTAGATAAACCATACCTAACCCGCCTAAAATCTCAGGATCATTAGGTCGAGCTTCTAATGCTGCCAATAATTGTTGTCGAGCATTTAGAATATGCCCTGATTCAAGTTCTTTTAATCCGGTTAACTTAGCTAGGTATTTAGGATCTTTTCTCAACTCTGTTTCTTTTTCAAAGCGCTTATTCGCATCAAGTAATGCTTTTCTGTAGGTTACATTTGAAGGGTAATAACTGGAAAGTATCGCGTATTGCTGAACAACCTCTTTTGTTATGTAACTGTCATTTAAACGAGAGATCCATAATGACGCCGCACTGCCTGACACTGACGACTCTAAAGAAAGACGCTGTAACAGCTTCATGGCAATAGGGTTTGATGGATCACCTTTTGAGATATGCTCTGCATAAGCAAGCTGAAAATCAGGTACTCCGGGATATTCTGCATTGAGCTTTTTAAGTCCAATCAACACCTTTCTTTCATGCCCTTTAACGCCTGACTCTATATCCAAGTAGGTCAATTGTAATTCGGGCGTCGGCATACCATTAGGAAATAACGCATTTAATGCTTGTAGCGCTTCTTTATTGCGACCAGAACGGGACAATAAAATGATTTTCTGATAGGCCGCTTTATTATCACCATAAATAGATAAGGCATCTCTAAGCTGCTTGGTGGTTACTGAATTAGGTTGAGTCGCTTCTAATTTTTTTAAAATCATCATCGCTTGATCAACCTGCCCCAATTTCGCCAAATGCTGAGCTTGAAAACTCAGTCCTTCGGCATTATTAGGGTCAACCGCAAATAAACGTTTGAGTGTTGTTTCAGTAATATCGGGGCGATGAAGTAATTGTGCATATCTTAACTGCTCCACTAACTGTTTAGTCGAATCAACATTAGATACATCACTCTGAAAAACAATAGGATTCATCATCTGTAATTCTGATTTAGGCGTCGCCGCCATAATCGATGATGAACAAAATACTCCTATCACTGCAATAGGAAGTAAACGAGCTATTTTATTAGCAACAAAGCGTTCTATTGGCATACATGAGTCCAACTAGGAATAACACGACCATCATTACCAAATTGATAAACCCCTTTATGCCAACCTAACCCAAATAAGGTTAGTACGCTGTTGTAATAACGGTCTTTCTCAATAGTTGATAGAGATGCCTCAATACCTTGAGCATACTCATCTGCGATTGATGTTGAATCAACGGCATCTAACAGCGGAAGTATTGAGGCATTAATACCGACTCCGCCTATATTTTTTGTTTTTCCCGTTTGAGTATTAAATATCTCAGGCATTCCTTTACCTTTTTCTAACTCAAGCACGACTGGATGCATTTTATTTAAAATAGCCGCTTTGTTCTTATCACTGTTAGGTAGCATTCCTGCCCATAAGTAAGTACGAATTGCGTTATAACTACCAATGGCTTTGGTTTTTTTGTCGTTTTTGAATTGATCATTTTTCCACTCAACCCAATCAGGACTCGATCCTTTAGGCATGGTATCTTTAATCAATCGCACGCTTGATTGATATAACTCAGCCCATTGATAATTTGGAAACAACGTATCCATGCGAGTAAGTAATTGCAATGGAACATAACTAGGATTTAAACGAACGTGATTATCACCCAGAATAAACCCCTGCTTACCAGGCAATAAGACGGTACCAAGACCTGATACAACCGCGGTTTCTTCTCGCAAAATACGGCTCGCAAGCAAATGGCCTAAAGATTGATAATAGAAGTTATCCCATAAGCGACCCGCCTCCATTAAGCTATATGCAATCCACAAATCCGAATCTGAAGCAGAGTTTGTATCTAGCACACCTTTACTGCCATTTGGTCTTGTTCCCCACAACCACGCGGGGAGTTGAGCCGTAAGATCTCCGCCTGCTAAGTTTTTTTCAGTCCAATTAAGTAACGAACTAAACGTTGCTTGGTCATTCGCTATTAGTGCAAAAAACAACCCATACGACTGCCCTTCTGACGTTGTAATTAAGCGAGGATCGCTAGTATCAATCACTCTTCCATTCTTAATGTAGTTTTGCTTAAAGCTATTCCAAAGTGCCCATTGGCATTGATTTTCTTTTGTCATTACCACTTGCGATTTAACACGAGGTGAAAGACTCACCTCTTGTGCTGTGATCGTCGGTGTTGTTAGTAATGAACCAATAAAAACACTCAATAATGTCAGTCGCGTTTTCATAGTTCATCCTCTTCTGTATTTAAACGACGTTGTGCAATGTGACGAAGTACTCGATATAAAATAATGGTAACCATCACGACCAATAAAGTAGCAAAGAAAGCGATCAATAATGGGTATTTAGAAAAGTGATACCAAATCAATTGTGATATAGGCAGTTCACCCACATAATAATGCTCTCCTACATTAAAGCTGGCGACTTCATCATCACGCAAAGTAATTACTGAACCAAACATAGATGATATTTTGCCACTGTCGTTTAATGCTTCATTAATCAATGCAAACGACTCTGGTGTTTGGGCAAGTAAACTCACCATGGTGCGCTGCGCTGTATAAGGCGATTCAACACTGGTAATTGCGGCAAAATTTCCGGTGGTATTAATACTAATCGAATCGGCAACTTGTTGATTATCGCTCGCTGGGTCTACCCAATTTTTCCCTCGTTGCGATTCATTTTTACTTGGTAAATTAAGTACACGCTCAGAGGAGATTAATTGAATATTCTCAATGTCTTTTTTATCAACAGAGGCTAATTCAGGCATGACTCCAATCGTTAGGATGTCTTTATTTTCTAATGTTTCTTTGTTCCAATTATCGGTAACCGTAACGTTTAGGACTGGGTAGCCTGAGTTTGAACCAAATACGCCCATCATATTCACAAACGTTTGAATTTCTTCATTTGATGGCTTTTGAGGAACAACAACAACGGTATCTGACAAGTCTGCCATTCTTGTAAATGGGTAGCCTGAGTTAGCAAACGCACGCATATTTGGCATTTCGATATAATGTGAAAAACCAGAGAAATCAATGGTAGAGTCCTCACCAATCACCGCATAATTTTTACTTGGTTGCATGGTTTGGCACTGGTCTTTCCCACCCACAGATGATGCAAAACCAAACTCAAACTTCACTTCATTCTTGCTGCCGACTTGAAAAGCAGGGATACGAACTACGTCACCAGCGCCTAATAAGTCATCATCTAACAGAGGTAAGCGTAAGCGCGTATTGTTAGTTGACTCACCTGATGTATTTAAGTTAAACGCTTTTACGAATTGATTGTTCACGCTTAAACTCATGCGAGAACCAGAGTTATCCATCAATGGCGGGGTGTAACGATAATTCAAATCAAATGGAATACCACGACTTTGCCAAGTAAATAAATCTGGCGGTAAACGGAAGTGTACTGAAATAGGCGGAGGAGTCTGCCCCTCTACCTGCAATGACGCGCCTTCTGTCAGTAAATCAGAGAGCGCTACGGCTCTATCTGTATCTATCCAGTTAGGAGCATCATAAGGTTTACGTGGTACAAGTTGCTCTGCCTTGTTGATTTTTGCTGATGGTCCGGTAAATAAATTTTTTCCTAGGGCGAGACCTTTGGCTGCAGTCACTAAATCTTTAGTATCACGGCCAATAACAAGCAATAATTTGACATAAGGATCCGTTGGATGAGAAATCATTTGAATTCTAGGACCATCAACATCCGGAAAGTTCCTTAAAAAATCAGGCTTGTTGTCATTAGTAATAAAAACAATTGCATTACGAGTTGGTAATGCATTATCAATCATTGGAAAATCTGAACCTCGCCATTCAGATAGTGAACCAAAGTATGATGATGCTATGCCTGCGGCTTTGATTTCATTGATATCAAGTTTGTCACCAAACACCATAGGTAGCGTTAAATCGCCCATATCTCTTGAATCAAAAAATGGCGCGGGTAATAAACTTAAATCGTTATTTATTTTTGTTTTTTGAGTTGATAAAGAGATAGTACTCTTTGAACTAATTTCTGCCCAAATACTGCTGTCATTTGGATTACTGCATGACATTGAAGCATTTCCGACTAACTCAAATTTAAGTTGGTTATAATCGGTAAATAAACGAGGGTCTAAATTCAAATCTACAGAAGAAGACTTACCCTGCATCCCATTATCAATCGCAACAACACCCGCAAGCTCATTATTGAAGTACACTTTAATATGGGAAACCAAAGAGAGTAATGCTGGTGATGGAATTAACTCAAAATGCAGTGATGCTTGTGAAACCACTTCATCTAAACGAGAGCCAAAGCCAACATAAGCCGTACTTTCACTGCCTTGTAATTGAATCGAATGGCCATAACCAAGGTCACTAAAACTGAATGTCTTTTTAGTTACAATAGGAGACACGCGCGAAGTGACCATTTCTCCACTGATCACTTGTGTTGAGTTATTACTTTCATTAGCCATAAGCGGCGTTACCGCACTCGCCGTAAAACTGATCAAGCCTATCGCCACCGCTATGGCATTTATTTTAGTTTTCATCCACATAACTTCGCACTCTGAAGGTTAACTTTTATAGGTTTAAACGTGAGCACAAACTCACTTATTATTGTTATAAATTGCGCAATCATTTTGACCCATTTAGGGCTATAAGTGATTGTGTTTCTGTAGCCTCTTGCACCGATCTTAAATACGCTAAGCATGCTCATTAAAGGCTTGTCGCTCTGATAACTGTTTTGCCATTTTGTCCATACGTCAGCACGGGCAAACGTACATTGCACGTAATCAATATTTTGTTGTTTCGTCAGTGGCTCAAGTTGTAAACCTAACGCTTTTCCTCGGCTATAAGTCACTTTTGCAGGGAAGACAAAGTGATGTTCACCGCGCTGCAAAATAATGTTTAAAGAGTGTCCATAAAACAGCTCAACCGAGGTTGGTAGTTCAACTCTCAACCCACCTAATGAAAAATCTTTAATATCGCATCGTATTTTGTGCCCTGATGGCAAATGAATCGACATTGGAATATTAACAACCACTCGGTGATCTTTTCTCACTTGCTTTGATTCTTCGGCAACGGCAACCGCACCACCAAGAATAAGAAGGTTATAAAAAACCCAAAGTAAGTTAACAACCACACTACCAAGTTCGTCATCAGGGCCCCAACCTAAGCGATACAGACCAAAGCCAATGCCCAAAACATTTAAAATCACCAATAACCAATAGGGTTTAGAGATCGTCCAATCGTAATGCGTATCTTCAATCAAGCCGCCTTTTGCTGTGACATTAAACGTTCCTTTATGAGGTGCAAATAAAGCAACGGTTGTAGGCCTTGCGATATACCAAGACAATACCGTTTCATACACTTCTCCCCAAAATGAATAACGATATTCTCCCTGCATACGAGAGTTAGTGATGCTGGCATGCACCATATGCGGCAATACATATAAAATAATCGCTAATGCAGGTGCATAAATAATATACGTATGCATAAGTAAGAAAACTAATGGTGCTAGCAAAAAGATAATGCGTGGAATACCTGATAAAAAGTGCAACATGGCATTGGCATAACACAAGCGTTGTTGCCACTTTAGCCCTTTACCTAATAATGGATTATCAACACGAAATATTTGTGCCATGCCTCGCGCCCAACGAATACGTTGCCCAATATGAGCAGACAGCGTCTCTGTAGCTAAACCTGCTGACAATGGCTTTCTTAAATACGCTGAGCGATAACCTAAACGATGCATTCGCAATGAGGTATGAGCATCTTCTGTTACTGTCTCAACGGCTATTCCACCCACCTCTTCTAACGGTTCACGACGTAAAACAGCACATGAACCACAGAAAAAAGAAGCATCCCATAAGTCATTACCATCTTGAATTAAGCCATAAAATAAGCTGCCTTCATTCGGAACATCCCCAAAATTAGATAAGTTTCTTTCAAATGGATCAGGTGAGAAAAAGTGGTGTGGGGTTTGAATTAATCCCAACTTTTCATCATTTAAAAACCACCCCATTGTCATTTGGAAAAAAGCACGGGTCGGAATATGGTCGCAATCAAAAATGGCAACGTATTCACTGGACGTCTGTTTTAAAGCGTAGTTAATATTACCGGCTTTTGCATGTTCATTAGTTGGACGACGGATATACCCCACGCCAATCTCTTCTGCAAACTCTTTAAATGAATCTCTTTTACCATCATCTAAGATATAAATATTCAACTTTTCTTTTGGCCAATCAATGCCTAACGCAGAATACACCGTCGCTCTTACAACATCTAAGTCTTCATTATAGGTAGGGATCATCATATCAATCGTAGGCCACGTTGATTGATCATCAGGTAAAGAAACGGGTTGTCTATTTAACGGCCAGATATTTTGAAAATACCCTAATATAAGTACGATCCACGCATAGGTTTCAGCCATTAGCAAAACACAGCCAAGAAACAGAGCAAGAGGATCATCCCAATTTAAAGAAGAAGTGTAGCGCCACCAAATATAACGACAAGACACTGTTACAGATAAAGTGATTAATAAAATGGTTGGGAACCGTCCAGGCATACGTCTGAACATCATACCCAGTGACCATAATGCCACAATAAAGAACGCTTGAGCTGTTAAACTAAATGGAATGGTAAAACATAGTACCGCGAGGAGAAAAACAACAGTACCAATAGCTATATTGAGAAAGCGACTCGGTAATGAAGACGCTTTCTTGTTCTTTTGTTTCGAATCAATTGCGTAATGACTTGAACACCCTTCTAACCATACAACAATTGAAGTTAATCCTTTTAATGGAAAATAAAATAAGCGACCAATTTGCTTCCACACTATGTTGATAATTTGGCGAAGAGAAAACCCCTCAGTGAGCCTTCTTGGTTGCACAATAAAGAGGATCCATAATGTTTGGATCAACATTCTGAAAGGGTCAAAAAACTTAAAGCGTGAGAAATCAATTTGTGGGTACCAATAATGAGGTAACTTCCAACTCTCAATCCCTGCTATCTTTGATTTGAAAAAACAAAAACAGACAACAAACCACACAGAAAGGATCAACTGACTGATATAAGAAGGTGATTTATCTTGCGTATAAAAACGCAATTGCTTACGAAATTGAACCATAAGCCTAGGTTGAAAAAATAGCGATAACCAACCAAACATAGTGCTATATGCCTTCCATCGTTTTTGAAGAAAAGTGGGCTAAAAGCCAAAATGCAAGTTCATTCAGTCCTTTAGAAAACTGGCTGTGTGGTGCATATTTAATGACGTTACTTAATTGCGAGCAAGCATCTGGCACTGAGGTGTCATGGTGTAATAGCATAGGTAAGCACTGCTCTGCTAACTCTTGTTTAAATACCAACGAAAGATCTACACTATTTTCACTAAGAGGTTGGTACCGATTAATGAGAAAATAAGGATGGTGGCGCTGGTTAAAGCATTGAAAAGAAGCGTTTTGTTGAGAATAAGTGTAATTTTGAATATCTGCGTTAATCACACATAAAACCATATCTGCACTATCAAGTAATGCTGTATGGCTATCATCAAGCTCATTAATACTCGGCAATAACATCAATTGCCATTCATTCACAACTTCAGGCTGGGTTGGAAATACATTCAGTAAGCCATGAGGTAAAGAAGCCACCTCTTGTTTAATCGTTTTAAGCTCATCGACCGTTAATAGTCCATAAGGCACAAAGGATAAATTACTATTACTTACATAAGCAGCTTTTTTCCATGACTCATCGGATAGTACGCGTTTAGACCAACCATCTTTAACTGAAAAATCTAGTGCTAAATGCAAACTCATGAGATTTTCAGAGCGAATATCGATAGCATGAACACTTTCTTCAAGTTGCGCTAATGCCTGAATTAAATTTGCAGCGATAGTTGTTGATCCAGCACCACCACGTAACCCCGTTATAATTATTCTTTTCATAATTCAGGTTCTTTTTTACTAACAAAGTGTTCACAATTCTGCTCTAACACATTACTTTCATTTATTTTACTTTTAGATAATAGGTCTAATGCATTCCATGATTTTTTAATTTTATTATAACGCTCAACTTCGCTTAACTCGTTGTATGAACGTTCTTTTATATCAAAAGCAGAAAACAAAACCGTTATATCTTGACTAATTTTCCTAGCCATAAAGTAGTAACCTTAATGAGTGATGTAATAGATTTTATGTAAGGGGGCATTCTATTACACATTAGTACTAATATAATACTCAGTGCATGCATCATAAATGAGACTGAGGTTGATATACATATATAATCATTTATATATCAAATGCACATTCAGAAAAAACATATAAACTAGCTTAAGAAATAAAAAAATAGTATCGTTACAAAACAGACTCAACAAGATTACAAATAAGCAACATGAACACTTCTAAAATAATTAATGCCGCTGAGTGATATACATGCCAAAAAATCCATATACGATTGAAAATAAAAGTAAAAAATTAAAATCCAGTGTTTATATAACGACATTCAGCACTAAAACACCGATCGTAAATCACGTATCTGAATTAGTAAAAAATGAGACTATAAATACATTTATATGCTCAACAACACTAAATACATTCACAAAATCATTAAGTGACTCAAATACATTCTCATTAAAAAAGAGTTTACATTCATATTGTCCAAACATATATTTTAATAACCATGATGCATGTAATTCACTTAAGCATTTATATAACGATATAAATAAAACTCAGATAAAAAACAATTCATCAATAATTATAGTTATTCCAGACAATATATTTACCTCAAAACAAATTAAAAGTGAAATAGCATTCTTTGAAAAACTTCAGAACCTAGCTATTAATAAATGCCTTACTATAAATGTATTAATCTACGGCAGAGACATACATTTAATAAAAAAAATGCTCAGCCAACATCCTAACTTATGCGTTGGTTATTCAAGCCTACAAAGCATAGATAAAAAAACCTTTTTATATCATGTTTATTATTGGGGATTGAATACTGGCATGGGAGGAGAGAGTGAAACCTATCTTACTCTTAATGATGATCAATCACTCACACCACAATCAAAAATGGGCAATGCTCAAACCGCTTCTCCTCTGAATATCGATGATGAAAGTACCATCTATATTTCACATACAGCGATTGAAAAAAATCAAAAAACATCAGATTCCATGATCTGTTCACCAAATAATGACAGTTTAGAAAAAAGCCTAACAACAATATCCCGAGCAACAATAGTATTAAGCTGTTCAACGCAAAATGAAGTGCGACTATTAGGGATCTGTATATACACGTTACGAAAAACTTTTGGGCACCATATTAAAATTATAATTAGAGAAATGCAGCCCTGTTTACGCTATTCCGATGAAATGTACTTACTACAATCAGGTATCAATTTGATCATTCATTTCGGAACTCGATTCTCAAGCATGCTTAGTTCGATAGAGATCTTACGTGGCCAAATACTCACCCGAACCCTCCCTAGTAGCACAGAAGAATTGCTTAACTTTTACTCACAGACAGAGAAAATAAAAGGTTATACGACCAATGACCGCTTTATTCATTACGCCAGTGAATCCTTAGTGCATCTAGATATATCCCAAACTGAATTTGCCCTAATAAAATTAGAACTTCTCCCTAACATTAGTCCTGAAGCTTATCTTGATATGTGTCAAATCCAAAGGGAGGGTGATGTGATGACTGTGTGTAGAAGTGCTATTTATCTATTCTTACAAGGTGTTCGCATGACCGATCTTCCTGTGGCATTGCGCAATATTTTTACGCTACCAATTAGGGATATTTTTTCTAGTCAAACCACCTTTACAGCATTAGGAAGTGTAGAGCGTGAACTGCCAAACATTACACAACATGCTGTCATTATTGAGCATAAATCAGTTCCAGAAGAAAGTCTTACTCGCTCTTCTGAGGATTATTCTGCTCCTGTTATTCTCGCAAAACATAAACCATTGGATTTTTAACATTATGAATATTGAAGATTTTATACTTACCGTCTTATTCAGTGGGTTTTCAGGGATAATTATTGGTTACTTTTTACGAGATATTTCCACCGTGGTAGTGCGCCTTTATAACACCTATATCCGTAAACCAAAATACTTAGTTAAATACAGTTTTGAAGATAATGGGAATGCAGATAAATGAAGACAAACACACTACAACACCCTCTGTATGGGCTTGGTTGGTGGAATATTTATTTCATCATTAAGATTGGCCTATTTACTCAGGATATTATTCGTTTTCATCCACTTGAGAACTTTGCCTTTGTTGCTTTTTTATTGTTGCCATTAAAACCAAGGGCCCTCAAAATCATACGACAATGTATTGCTGTACCTATTGGATTATGGCTAATGCATTTCGATTCTTTTTTGCCGCCTCTAAATCGTTTATGGGGCCAAATAGGACAGTTATTACAATTTAACCTTAGCTACCTTATTGAGCTTGCTGGTCGCTTTATTTCTCCACAAGCATTTCTTGCTTTATTTGTGTTAATTTTTGCTTATTACTTTTTAAACCAAGTGTTCCGTATTTCTGTTTTCGTTATACTTGCTCTGGTTTACATCAGCCTGCCTCAAAGCATATTTAACTCTCAAGCAAAAGAAACGGTTATTGCTCAACAACCAACTATCACCCAAACGACAACGCCTTCACAGCAATCTATTGATGAAAGCGGCCCTGTTAACGATGCGGTACTTAACCAAGCAAAAGAGTTATTCTTTAAAAATGAAGCACAACGAAGAGTTACCTTTCCAAGCGTTGCACCATCAACTAAATTTGACCTTCTGTTTTTAAGTATTTGTTCTGTCGCATGGGATGACATTGAAATTGCAGGCTTAGAAAATCATCCTCTGTTTAAAGAATTTGATGTTATGTTTGATAACTTCAGTGCTGCGACCTCTTATAGTGGCCCTGCGGTTATTCGATTATTAAGAGCGAGTTGCGGGCAAGAAACACACCAAGAATTATTTTCCGCACCATCATCTAAACAATGCTTCTTGTTTGATAATCTAGCTAAACTTGGTTTCCAAGAAAATCTATTATTAAATCACGACGGTAAATTTGATGACTTCCTAGGGTTACTTAAAGAAGACGGTGATTTACAAGCACCATTAATGTCTCAAGCAGGGTTAGAGCAATATCAATCCGCTTTTGATGGCTCACCCATTTATCGAGATAAAGAAGTGCTTACTCGCTGGCTAGGAAATAGAGAAAACGCACAAGACAGCTCTGTTGTCGCTCTTTATAATACGATTTCATTACACGATGGAAATCGCATTATTAGAGCCAGTGGTAAAGTCGGCTTAGTCAGTTATAAGCTGAGGTTGAAAAATTTATTGGACGATTTATATGACTTCTTCCAAACGCTTAAAGCCTCAAAACGTAATGTTGTCGTCATGCTTGTTCCTGAACATGGTGCCGGTATGCGTGGTGATAAAATGCAAATTGCGGGTATGCGTGAAATCCCATCATCTACGATAGTACATACTCCTGTTGGTATGAAGATCTTTGGTGAAAATATCACTCGTACAGGAGATACAGTTCATATTAATGCAGAATCAAGTTACTTAGCCGTCTCAGCATTAGTTAGTCGAATTTTAGCGCAAGATATTTACAGCCAAAAAACGTTTGATCCTAAAGTCCTAACTCAGGGATTACCAAAAACTAAAATGGTTGCCCAAAATTCAGGGACAACAGTAATGGAATATAACAACAAACCCTATGTTTCTCTTGATGGTTCAACATGGTCTGAATACCCAACAAAATAATGCGTTATAAAAAAGCCCACATCCTATATTTAGCATAGGACGTGGGCTTTTTTATGAAAACAGTACTGGTTAACTACACCAACAGCGCACTGTTCACTTTAATAATCAATTTCTTCACTGCTGCTGGCTTATCATCAACCGCAACTAATGGACGATGTGGTTGCTTAGGATTAAAAATAATAAACTCACCAGCCGTTAATGTGACAAATTGCTCATCTTTCACATTGTTGCTAAAAGCAATGTCTTTCTCTGCAAGATAGTCATCTTCAATCGACAGTAACGGATAGTCACTGTATCCAAAAGTTTCTGTACCTTCTAATATCAATTGTACATCAAGGTATTTATGATGAATTTCTGAACGACGATGTTCTTTCAATTCCGTTTTATCATTCACAATAAAATAGACTGACTCATCATAAGATAATGGGTAATTCCCAACCTCTGCATTGTTGGTTGTTTGCTCTTTTACTTTCTGAATAATCTCAATGATAACAGGGTGTAATGCAGCCCCTTGAATATCATCACTCCATTTACCTTTAAACAAAATAGCCTCTCAATGATATCGATTATGAAGTTAAAAATAGTAGCATGAGATATTGATATCAGTAAGATATAATGCTGTTTAAACGTGACTTTTAATGAGGCTTCATGGCTAAACCAAACGCAACTTATCTCGTGCGAGTGCACAGTGCGAAAATGCTGATAGACCATGCGATGAAATATTATGGTTTAACCTATGCCGATTTTGATATGCCTCCTCACTTATTTGATTATCAACTAAAATTGATGCCATTAAGCGATCTCGAAGCTCTACTCTGTAAAATTGAATTATTAACTCAAGATCCAGCTTACACAGCAAAACTAACACAATCAGACAGTTTGAAGCAGTTTGGTCCTTTTGTGCAGTTACTAGCAAGCTCGACCAATTTGGGTATGGCAATTAAGCGTATGAATACCATACATAATGCCCTTCAGTCTGGGGTGCAAGTCAATATGCTACTGAGTGGCTCGATTGCAAAATGGCGAATTTTAACGCCAACAATGCTACCTCAAGCTCGTATCCATGAAAGTATTTTAGCAGCGGGATCGTTTGTTCGATTATTAAAACTATTTCATGGCGATGACTATCAACCCGTCGCCATTCACTTATCAGGTAACATGATTGGTAAAGTAGGAGAAATCGAGGCTATCTTTAACTGCCCTATCGTGTGGAACAGCCCTAATACCCAAGTCTGGTTTCCTGTTAAAGACATCACTTGCCCTCGTCGCTTTAAGCTACCAACATCACAAGTGAAGGCATTTACCGTAGAGCAAGCGATGAGTTATATGCTTATTCCACAGCCTCAAGATACGTTAAAAGTGGTATTTGAACTCACTAAATATGCCTTGTTTTTTGGTTATCCTACGCTTGAGTTTGTCGCTCAAAAAATGGGAATGAAGCCACTTACTCTTCAACGTCGCTTACAAGATCAAAGTATTGCTTTTACCGATATAGTTCATCACAGCATTTGTGATGAGGCTATCACATTAATGGGAAGTGAGTTATCCATGAAAGAAATTGCACACCGAGTTGGCTATAAAACTACGGCTTCATTTTCTGTTGCGTTTAAACGTATGTACGGTGTAACTCCTGTTCAATACAGAAAGACATTGCTTTAACAACCCAATATAAAGATTCAAATACATCAATTTAAGTCACAGTTTGATATATACAAATACATTTAATCGACATATGACTCTGTTACCCTTCATGCTTACTGCTCATTATTATTTAAGGTAAATCATTTATGAGTTTAGTCAGCATGCCCTTCGTTGGATCAGGTCAGGATCTTGGGCTGCATATTGCTGCGAGCGTCGTCATGATAGGAAGTATTATCGCCCTCGCGTATGGTTTCTGGAAACTTCATGAACTACCAATCAACAAAGCACACAGTAAGCAACACCAGCAAATAGGGCTTATTACCGCCCTCACTTGGATAGGGTTTGTTTGGCATTGGGTCTGGGTTTTAGCCGTGATTTGTGCTTTTGTTGATGCAGAAAAAGCATTAATTAAAATTCGTGATATTTGGCATCAACCTACTTCACCATTACAGACACAAGCGCAAGCGCCAATAACAGAAACTGGCACAACAGCATCAACTCAAGAGGATAACCACAATGCTTGAGGGATTAGCGGTATGGGCTCTGTTTATTTATCTTCTTCGTCTGGTTGGAATGCCTTGGAATAAGTTTACTCAAGGGTTTGCTTATATTGGTGGCGGATCTTGGCTGTTATTTGTATGGGCTGGGTTATTAAATTTCACGCCAATGGATCTTTCTGGTGGCTCTGTGGTGCAATCTCCACATATTCAACTTCGCCCTGCGAGTACGCAAATTAAAGGTGTCGTCACCAAGATTTATGTTGAACCAAATCAAGAAGTGACTAAAGGCCAACTGGTTTATGAAATTGATGATGAGATTTACCAAATTGCGCTAAACAAAGCGATAGTCTCACAAGAAGCGAGCGCTGTTGGGCTTGAAGTTGCAAATCAAAACGTGAAACTGGCGCGCCAAGCCATTACTGCTTCAGAAAGTGATATTGTGGTTAGCCAAAAACAAATTGAAGCAAAGAACCAAGATCTAAAATATAAGAAACTCACACTACAACGTTATGTTGAACAAAACCGTAAAGTAAAAAATACCATTACACAAAGTGCATTAGATGAACAAGGAACACTTGTATCTATTGGGGAAATCGATGTTGCCAGTGCTGTTGCTCAATTAGATAAAGCCAAACTTGCTAATGAAAAAGCATTGCTAGATCTAGATAATGCAAAATTAGGAGTAAAAGCCAAAGAAAGTGAGCTAGCGAGCGCAAAAGAAGGCGTCACTCAAGCACAATGGAATGTAGACAACACTAAAGTCTACGCCCCTACTGATGGCTATGTGACAAACTTTATTCTGCGTGAAGGTCAATATATTGGTGCAGTTCCACGTATGCAGATGTATACCAATGAGAAGTACGTATTAATGCGCGTTAACCACCAAGCAATACGTAATGTGACGGTTGGTCGCCCTGCTGAGTTTTCTAGCGCAGTTTATCCTGGAAAAGTCTTTGTGGCTGAAGTAGAAGGCATTGTTGAAGCAACAGGGGAAGCACAAGGTAATTTACTAGGTAGAGAAACGAATGTTCGTCAAACGACAGGATTAAACGTTAATAATAAACACCACTTTGTGCGTTTAAAACTTGAAGAGGGTGAAGGCTATGATATTCCTGTTGGCTCGGTTGGCTTAGCGTGGATATCTGGTGAGAAACCCGTTGGCTTTATGGCTTTCTTAGATGTAATTCGTGGCATTATTATTCGTATGAAATCACAAATTTACTTCTTCTATTCATTGTAACAATTTAGATGTTTTGGCCCTATAGTTCACTCTCTCGAACTATGGGGCTTTTTTATATTTCTACTTTTTGTCGTCGTCAACTAATCCGAAACTCGCTGTAATTAATTCAATGTTTCTTTAATTTCATCAGAGCTAAAACCATGGGAATACAGATACGCATAGGCTTTGCTTTTGTCTTTTGAATTGCTTAAATCAAAGCGTTTTTTGTCTAATCGTAATTGGCAGTTCTCATAAAAATCGATTGAACCATCCATCTCTAATTTTTCAATTTCTTCATCAAAAGTAGAAATATCGATCAGTTTTTGTTTTAGCTCCCGCTTGATAACAGACTTACCTTTTAGTTTACGGGCAAGCTTCTCAATTTCTTTAACGAGATCCACTTTATCGGCTTTGATTTGCATTTTAGAAGGTAGTGTAGAGGCAATAGAGTGAGACTTAATGGCTTCACGAACATCGGACGATTTAAAGCCATATTTAGTCAAGGTTGTATAAAGTTTATCGCTAGATAATCCCTCAAAATTTATTTGTTCTAATCGACGATTTAATAAACTAAATTCACAGATCTCATCACGGTGGGTAATATATTCGATCGCTTCACTGATCACTGTGGCGCTAATCCCCTTCTCTTTTAACTTCGTAATTATAAATTGACTGCCTTTTTCTGCACTAAATGCTCTTTCTACAAAGTTGATTGCAAAATCTTTGTCTGGTTTTAAATAACCACGTTCAATTAAGTCATTTAGAACCGTATCAATCCACTCTTGGTTATCTGTCTTAGCAATTAGCTTCTTTCTTAACTCATCGATAGTTCTGTCTTTAGCTTCAAGGTGATAAAAAGCACTGCCGTATACATTATCAATGGTTTTTGCGGGCTTTACTGGGCGTTGGCTGAACATGATAACCTCTGATTTTATTGATCTAACAAAAGCTGAATCTAACGTATCTCAGTCTAAGACGCAAAACTAATTCGAATGCTGTATTTATATTAACCTGAAGTATAAGAGATCAAGTCAGGGAAAACACAAATGAACCTCATCCATTTCTTTCCTTATGGAACTTATCATGATATTTCTACTCAATAGTACCAAGCAATTCAATAATGTAAGGCACAAAATGACTTCTCTTGTTAATGTAAGAAATGTCTCAAAACACTATTCAGACTCAAATAAAAACCAACAAGCATTAAGTGATATCAGTTTTGATTTAAAAGCAGGACAAGTTCTCGGCTTACTCGGGCATAATGGCGCGGGAAAATCGACACTGATTAATGCCTTATTGGGAGCCCACCGTTATGAGGGTGATATAAGTATTAATGGTCTGCATCCTATCGATCAGCACGCCGAATTAATGCAGCATTTAGCGTACATTTCAGATGTAAATGTGTTACCTGAATGGATGAGTGTAAAACAACTTTTAAAATATACCTCAGGAGTCCACCCTAGCTTTGATATTAATAAAGCGACTTCGGTATTAAGTAACACCAATATCAAATTAAATAGTAAAATAAGCTCGCTATCAAAAGGCATGAAGGTACAAGTTCATTTAGCTATTGTAATTGCAACCGATACTAAAGTTCTGATCTTAGATGAGCCTACCTTAGGATTAGATTTATTATATCGCGACACCTTTTATCAGCACTTAACAACTTGGTTTAATGCGGGAGAGCGTTGTTTAATTATTGCGAGTCATGAAGTGGCTGAAATTGAGCATCTATTGACAGATATATTGATCTTAAAACAAGGTAAATGCGTGAATAAAGAGACCATGGATAACATTCCTCAAGGTACATTAGCTGAACTCTTTATTGCCCTTCAAAAGGAATCTATTTAATGCGCCCATCATTATATATGCTTGAAAAAGAGCTTATTGAACACAAAACGATTACTCGTGTCCCTCTATTTATTCTGCTTTGCGGTGCGGTACTTTTTATTAGCTTAATGATGAACACTAGCCTACAAGATAATTTATTTATTTCAGTCGAGACTCAAGGTAACTTTACCCCGTTTAGCTCTGAGTTTTCAAACGATCTACAACTCGCATTAAGCTTTGTGGTTGGTATTTTATCATTAGCTCTCACAACGACTTACCTTTCAAAAACATTACGTAAAGAGCGTAATGAAGGCAGCTCTGCATTTTGGCGCAGCATGCCAATCTCTAGCCAATATACGCACGCGATAAAACTGGCTTTTGGTTTAATTGTAATACCATTGATTTTTTCCACATTAGTACTTATCGCCAATCTATCTTTTTGGGTAATTAGTTTATCAAGCGACACTGTATTAGTGATGCTTCATGAACACATCTCGTTTATGTCAGTGATTAGCAATTGGCTGCAATTTATGGGAAGAATGCTACTGGTTAGCGTGGTTATGTTACCTATTGCAGGATTAGTTTTAGCAGTATCTCAAGTCAGTAATTCACCTTTAATCATATTATTATTAGGTGGTTATGCATTGAAACTGCTGTCAACTTGGGTGCTAAACTGGGATGGTATTGCCGTATTTCTCACTCATATGTATAAGATCCCAACTACGATCTTGCTCTCTTCAGAGCCTTTGATGAGTTTTTCACAAGCTGGGATTGGATTCTTAAGCTTGTATAGTTTACTCGGCGCTATTTCATTGTTCGCTAGTATCTCTTTGTATCGAACTACTGAGATCTCTTGGCAATCATTAAACCCACGTTGGTTGTTTAATAAGTAAATAAAAAGGGAGAGGCACATAGAATAGAGCTCTCCCTTATTTTTGTTAGCTACTACTTACCTTTAACTACTATGTTAAAGTCTTTAAGCGGCATTGGCTTAAAGTACAAGAAACCTTGATGTGATGAGATCTGTAACTCATTCAATATCTGTTGTTGGTTCTTATTCTCTACCCCTTCAGCAACCAATTTAATATCCAGATTATTTGCCAATAAAATAATATTTTCCAGTATCTTAAGTGACTGTGAATTGGTTTCAATATCATCAATGAATGATTTATCAATCTTAATAAAGTCAAATTGATAATAATTTAAATACCGTAAAGAAGAATAACCAGTACCATAATCATCCAAGGCAAACTTTACGCCAATCGCTCGAAATTTTTGCATATAACTTGTGATTTTTTCTCTATTTTCAAACTCGGTTGATTCTGTAAATTCTAATACTAACGTAAGCTTTTTAGATAACTGCTCACATAATGTATAAATTTCTTCATCATATAGACAACTTTCAGTTAGATTTACACTTATTCTTAAATCATTATGAATCGAATTTTGATAACCATCACTAAGTTGACGTAGTATCGATTTTGTCATTTCACCAATAAGTCCAAATTTCTCCATTTTAGGGATGAATTCCAGAGGTGAAATGATGGTACCGCAAGGTTTGATCCATCGAGCTAATACCTCACCCCCAACAACTTCTTCTTTGGCACTGACTATCGGCTGAACATACGGTGTTATCTGATTGTTTCTAATTGCATTTCTTAATTTATAAAAATCCAAATTAAACCGCGTACTTGTGCTCGACAAAATGCGTAATAACACTAACATTAATAATGAAATAACAATAACTTGTCGATTATCAATCACATATGATTTAATAGAGCGCCATCTATCGTATTTAAATAATAGATGAAAATCATATCTTTCTGATGAATATACTTTCTCGTCAGTTGGAGCATGAGAGCTAAATATATTCCCTTTTGATATTACATATTGTGAATTTGATAACGAAATCTGCCCAAGTCTAGTATCCTCTAGCTCTACCGGTATTTCTTTCATGAAAAATTGAATACCATTATCATCATCATAGCGATAATAGTATGAAATACTCGGTTGACCTGTTAACAGATTCTTTTCTTTTATGTATATCTCTTTTTCAGGTACGTTTTTTTTCGATATATTACTACCAACAATCGAACTACAAAAATACTGACCATCTTGGATCACTGAGATACTATTAATTGATGGGCAACGTGCCACTTTTTTTTGTAACGGTAGCATCATCTCTTGGCACGTTTTACCTTTAAGATAAGCAAGTTCACCCACTGATTCTTTTGCTTTATCGAACTTAAACTCGATATTTTTCATCGTATTTTTTATATTTGATTCAACATATCGCTGATAATCTGCACGTATAGCAGATTCAAATAAGATAAATATAACAATAACGCCAACCATATATTTATTGATAATAAATTTCATTTAGATTACGTCTTCTAATACAGTGACTCTGTTTCTACCAGAGTTTTTTGATTGATATAATGCAGTATCTGCCAGTTTAAATGCTTTTTTAAACGACATATTTTTACCAGCTGTTGCACCAACAGAAACTGACACACAAATCTCCGCTATAGGCTCTGCGTAGATAGATCTTCGAATAGCCTCTGCTCTCTTTAGTAACTCACTATTCGATATATGATTAATAACAATAATAAACTCTTCACCACCCCAGCGGATGGCCATATCATCTCTTCTCATATGCTGCTTTATTCGATGGCATACCTCTTTTATCACTACATCACCTTGTTGGTGCCCATACTGATCATTAATACGTTTAAACTCATCGATATCAATCACGATAACAGCTCTCCCAAACGTTAAGTTCAGTTTTAACTCATAAAAATCACGACGATATAAACCAGTCATATGATCTAACCGACAATATGATAGAAATCGATATAGCGACCTATTAATTGAGAATAATAAAAATGTTATCACCAATGCAATTCCTGAGCTCAGCACAAACAAATCAACCATATTTATAGATAGATTTAGTTTATTACTTACCGGTGTACAAGGGATCTCAATAAAATCACTTGATAAAGATAATGCATGATCACCACCATAATTAAGAAAACTATATCTCTTTTTATTAAAATCGTTTAACCAATTTAAAAATACACTTGCTTTCATATCTAAAATAAACATTGCTCTTAACTGCTTATTTTCATAAATAGGATAGAATATACTTCTAACATTTTTACCAGTAAGCGGTTCTACATAAGGCTCTGTTAATTTAAGATCACACCGAGCAAATGCTTGATAACTCTTTGACATTTTTTCGTTATCTACAATCCGGTCAATCCAACTTGAGTTTGATGCTTCCTTAGAGTTCAATTTCTCATGCACTTCATGTAATGGTTTAAAATGACCGATATTAACATTAGATTCTAACTTTTCTAGAATAGCTATACTCCAATAATCATCATTTATATAATTTGTTAACTCTTCTTCTAATAAATTAATGCCACAAGACAAATTTTTAACCTGGCTATCCTCATCAACCATAATTGAAACATCATCACGTTCATGAGTACCCTTACTCAGCACTACTGTTGTTGTATTTAAATAAAAAGGCGTAATTTTTCTAACCGTATCATATAACTTTGTTATTTTTTCATGAAATTCCATTCTAAATGAATTAGCTTCTAACTTGTTATATTGATATAACATATAAAAAGACAATAGGAACAAGAATAAGAATGTCTTTAAATATTTATTCTTAATACTAATTATTTCACGCATTATCTTCATTCTTATCTAAAGTTACACGGTTACGCCCCGTATTTTTTGATTGATAAAGAGCCATATCCGCCCTTTTTATCGCATCAAAAGCCAATTCAGAGTATTGTTGTTTAGAGCCTCCAATAGAAATGGTAATATGCATATTTTCTATTCTCTCACTTTCTATTCTTTCTCGAATCATTTCTGCTTTCTGATGAAAAAAATCATGCTTCATATGATAGAAAACAATAACAAATTCCTCTCCCCCCCAACGGATCGCAATATCATTTTCTCTAATACTTTCTTTTATACGTTGAGTTACCACTTGGATAACTCGATCACCTACATCATGGCCATGGTTATCATTTACTTGCTTAAAATGGTCTATATCAATGATAAGAAAGGAAGCGCCTTCAACCCGATTCAGTTTACTTTCAATAAAATCTCGACGAAAAAAACCAGTCATCCGATCATTGCATCTAATATTGTTAATTTTTAGATATAAACAATACAAAAATATCGAGAATAAATAGATTGCAGAAGAAGTATAAAAGCTAACACTTAACATTTTAAATATATCAATGCTAACCGTTAATGGCGGGGAATTTAATGTATATGGTACTTTTATATTAAATGTAGCCCAGTCAAACCCTTTATCTCTCGTAATAAACACCCATCTTTTATCACTAAAGTCAGTGACTAATGATTCATTCCAACCTTCTTTAATATCAACAATGATAACTGATACTAATTTTGACTTTAAATAAATAGGATATATAACAGAATGTACTCTTTCATTTGATGAATCTTCTGTATACACCTCTGTGATTCTTATATCATCATTATGAAAGCCTTTATAAGTTTTATCTAACCCCTCTAGTTTAACGATTCGGTCTAACATTAATGAGTCATGCAGTGTCTTATCATTAAATTTGATATAGATATCTCTTAAAGGTAAAAAATAGGAATTCCCTGTATTCTTGTCATGTAGCTTTTCAATAACTGCAATAGTCCATATATACTTTTTATCAATAGCTTTTAAAAGGCTTTGTGAAAGCAAATTTATCGCTGGTGATAAAACTTTGACTTCCCCTGTTTTATTAACAATGATTCCAACATTATTAAAGTTGTGGATACCCTCTTCAATTGTTACTGTATTAGAATTAATGTAATAACCATGAAATCGTTTTGTTATATCCACAATGTCTTGATATTTTATATTAATTTTCTTTTCTAAAATCCCAATAGATAACACATTGTAATAAAACAATGATGAGTATATTCCTAAAAATAAAACAGAAAATAAACAGGGTTTAAGAAACCATAATTTTTTTATATCATTCATAGCGCTTAATTATATATCACTAGTCATAAATAACTAAAAATGCACCATTAATTACCTAATATGATGCACTACAAGTGAAAGCACTTATGCGATCCTTCATCGCTTTCAAAATATCCTTGATTTTTTAATAAATCCTCAGTAAACAGCATGATCAAAAAATTACTGCGATATATTAATCGCAGTAATTCTTTTGATACTGGATCTATTCTATTTTTAAATAAGAGTAACTCTTACTTTACTTGCTCTATTATTATCAATTGATAGTACTTCAAAATTCCAACCTTGATGCTGAACAGAGTCACCTACCGCTGGAACATTACTCGTTAGCCACATGAACATACCCGTTAGTGTTTGATAATCACCTTCTTTTTCTTCAGGTAAACTTCCTAAATTCAACGTGCCTTTCAATACAGTAGTTGGAATAGAACCATCTAAAATCCATTCTGTTTCTGATACTTGATCAGTCCATGCATCATTTGGATTTTCAGATTTAAACTCACCAGCTAATGCTTCTAGTAGATTCTTTTGCGTAACAATCCCTTGTGCGTCGCCATATTCATCAACAACCAAAGCGATTTCTTCGCCTGTTGTTTTCAATAACTCCAATAATTCACTGCCGTACTTGTTCTCTAAGAGAGTCAAACAAGGTAATAAGTTACGCATCAACCATTTGGTTCGGTGCTCTTGATGCGCTGCTTTTAGCAAAAATCGTGACGTAGTAAAACCAAGTACATTGTCCATACCGCCACGCGTTACTGGGTAAATAGAGTATTCTGAGCGCAGTAACTTAGGTAAGTTTTCATCCCATGATTGTTCCGTATCGAAATAAACTAATTCATTTCTTGGGATCATTAAAGAAGCGACTCGTCGATCATCTAATTGGAGAATATTACGTACCATGCTGTGTTCATTTTTTTCAATAACACCTTGCTCAGATCCCTCAGAAAGTAACGCATGAATATCATCTTCTGTAATTGAAGCTTCATCACTATTTGAGCGCCCAAGTAGACGCAAAAGCGCATCGGTTGAAATAGACAGTAAGAATACAAATGGTCGAGAAATAGAGGCCAGTAAACTGATCAACGGTGCAATTAACGTTGCTATACGCTCGGCGTGAAATTGGGCAATACGTTTTGGAACCAACTCACCAACAACGATTGAGACATAAGTGATAATCACAACAGTCGACATCGTAGAAATGGTTGATGCTAAGCTCGCAGATAGTCCAAATGACATGATAAAGTTTGAGATAGGGCCAGAGAACGCGGCCTCACCTAAAATACCATTTAAGATACCAATACCAGTAATACCAATTTGTACGGTAGATAGGAATTGAGTAGGTTCTTCACCTAATTTTATCGCTTTAGCGGCTGACTTACTGCCTTCTGAAGCCAGTTTTTGTAATCGACTCTTTTTTGCTGTCATGAGTGCAATCTCAGACATAGCAAACACACCATTAATCACAATCAGAAAAAGTAATATGGCAATATCCAATGTAAACCTCGAATTAATAAAATAATGAAAATCAACATAACGTATGCTGAAATTTTCTATTCTTATATTCCTGATTTACAAGAAGGTCAATCATTATATTGAACTATTTTTAAACAAGAATCTTAATACATATACATAGAAACAATCTGAAATAATTCATAACCAATGGTTCATTACTTTATATATTAATTGCTATTTTTGATTTAATATTTTAATAAATTTAGCAGGAGAACCACCATATAAGCAGTCTGGTGGTACATCATGATTAACCACTGAGTTTGCAGCAATTACAGAACGAGCACCAATAGTTACGCCTTGATTAATAACCACACTTCCTCCTATCCATACATCATCTTTAATGACGATAGGCTTACAGAAGGTTTCCCAACGGCGGCGGCTTTTGTAGTCTAATGAATGGGAAGCTGTATAAAACTGAGCATTTGGGCCAATTAATACATGATTTCCAATGGTAATTTCAGCACCATCAAGCATGGTTACATTCATATTAATAAAGGTATCGTTACCTATTGAAATTGTCTTTCCAAATTCACAAAAGAAAGGCGCTTGAATAAAACTGTTTCCAAATTCCTTAAATACATTAGGCAAAATGGCTAGCTTGTCTTCTGTTTCAACACTTTGATTAAATTTTTGGAGGTGTTGTTGCGTTTGATTACGGATAGCATCGATCTCAGGATCGGCGCCATTAAATTCTTGTCCACTTTTCATTTTTTCAAATTCTGTCATCGTAATCCCCTAGAAGCACAAATCGAATAGACCAAGTAAAGTCTATTCGATTGAATTTATAAAAAAAGAGTAAACCTTCGTCTAAAAAACTTCCTATTTTAACGAGGTTTAATGACTCATTACTGATGACGATGCTACCGGTAGTGGTTTAATCAACTTCTGAGCTTTCAAATGTTTCCACACCATTGGTGCAATGCAGATAATCAGAGCAATATTAGAGATAGGCATCGCTAACCAAACTCCATCAATTCCAAACCATTTTGGAAGTATCAGCAAGAAAGGTAGTTGTATAATAATATTACTCATTGAGATCACCATTGCTTTTTTGCCTTCATTCACCGATAAGAAGTAGATAGTAACAAGAACAATAATCCCATCTAAGAACATAGCAAACAGGTGATAGCGGATACCAACAATGGTTTCAGCTATTAATGACTGATCGCCATTAGTAAATAAAGCAGTTGTAAGCTCTGGTGAAATATTTAAAATTGTCACCCAAGCCACCCCTGTAATGGTTACCCATTTAAGTGCCAATTTAAAGATTTGGTATACCTTCTTATTTTCTTTTGCTCCGAAATAGTAGCTAATTGGTGGTTGAGCGCCTTCCGCAATACCCTGTGCAAGAAGGTAATACAGCATGAATAGATAACCAACAATGGCATAAGCCCCCACAGTGGTTGCTGATCCATAATGCATCATTAACGCATTATGCATTGCCACAACAAAGCTACCATATAAATACATTACTAATGCTGATGAGCCCAAAGCTAAAGACTGCTTAGCTTTATTTAACGAGAATACAACATCTTTTAATATTATCTGAATACTTGAGCGCTTAGTAAAGAAGTAACCTATACCAAAGACTGTGACAAATGACTGAGCGATCAATGTCGCCAATGCTGCACCAGAAAGGCCCAGTCCCATCACACCAATAAATACATAATCTAAGACAATATTAACTAATGCACCGATCACTAATAAGAACGTCGCTACATTTGGTGATTCATCATTTCTAACCAACATAGGTAATGCTGTTGCACAGGCAGTAAAAAAGCCACCAAACATTAATACATTAATGTAATCCATTGCATAAGCAAAGTTTTGTCCTTCAGCCCCCTGCGCTGACAAAATATCTTTAGCAAATAAAACAATAAAGAAGATAGCTATCGCACTTAGAATGGCTAATAGCCAAAAACCCGTAGTCAGTGTTACTTTTGTTTTTTCTAACTTATTTTCACCACGATAAATAGACATTACACTGCCTGTGCCCATGCCTATCATTACGCCTATTGCGCCTAACACACAAATAGCAGGCCATGCCATATTTATGCCCGCAAGGCCTTCAAAACCGATGTAGTGACCAACAAAGATCCCATCGATAATCTGATACAGTCCACTCACCACCATTGCTGCAATAGAAGGGATAGCATAACGCCAAAAAGTACGAGTGATGGATGAATCTGCATGAAATGTTGTCATATTTTACCTCAGTAACAACAAAGAATTTCGCGAGTATATGGCAGAAATAATGATTGAAGAAGTTAGTATCCATCCGATTTTAAGATAGTTAATAAGTTATTATTGCGGATTGCTGCTTTAGACTTATTGACACCTAAAAACTATGTTATAAGCTTATGAAATAGATAAAATTATTCTTTTGAATAAAGAAAAAAAGGGCAAATGATGGTTTCTAAATGGGCAAAACGATTTTTCCAAATGGCTGAGCTGGTCGGTTCCTGGAGTAAAGATCCATCAACTCAAGTAGGAGCGGTGATCACCAAACACAACCGTATTGTTTCTGTCGGTTTTAATGGTTATCCACATGGCGTATCAGACAGTGCTGATACGGATGAGCGTGAACTGAAATATTTAAAAACCTTACATGCCGAAGAAAATGCTATTTTATTTGCTAAACGTGATTTAGAAGACTGCGATATATGGGTAACTCATTTTCCTTGCCCTAACTGCGCAGCAAAAATCATTCAAACGGGTATTTCAAAGGTATATTGCCCAGAACAGACCGACGATTTTTTATCTCGTTGGGGAGAGAAGATCCAGATCAGTCAAGATATGTTTTCTCAAGCTGGTGTAGAGGTGACATGGTTGCCATTGGACGCACTGAAATAAAAACACCGGATAAGCGTATTACTTATCCGGTGTTTTTATATAGCCAACTTACGTTATTATATTATTAATTTAAAACTGCTTTTTTAAATTCTTCATTAATAGGCATTATTATAACTACTGACTTTGTTTCTCCTAGCAAATGAACTTGTTCGTCGCCTATACGATAATAAGGGACTTTGATTCTCTTTAAAAAGCGCTCTATAGCCGTAGATGTTACTGTTACGTACTCGGTAATACCATGATTTATAGCATGTATATAGATTGCTTCAAAAAGCTTCATCGTTATTTCACTTGCTGATTCATTCATTTTAGAGCTGTGCTTTCCAACTGCAAAACGACTTAATTCTACAATACTAGATGCATTTGGAGCGACTTGCTCACCAAGTAATTCAGGGAATACTGTTTTTAACATGTAGTCACCTGTTGTTGGCAATAAACGCCAGCATCCATTTACCTTTTCAGTATCATCACACGCGTATATATACGCTGCTTCTGAGTTATCAAACTGATCATATTCAAGGTCATTATCTGAAAGTAAATCCCACTGTAATCGTTGCTTAAATACTTGATAACGTAAACTCAATATTCCCATGTATTCATGGTTAGGTATGGTAGTAAATTCAGATTTTTTTATCCTTATTGTCATCCTGACTCCCCCTTATCTTTTGCGCAACTATAGCAAGCAAGTTTAATTCTTAAAACCTGTACAATCCTACAGGATAGATAATTAACTCAGAGGCTCAAGATCACAATTAATGTGTGAAGGCTGCCCGATTTATAATGAAATTTCCTCACAGATTATTCTGATTAATGCTATATAACTCATTAATATCTAATGAGTAAATAATCGCTGTTATACCGTAGGAGATAAGGAAGGAAAATTGAATACCAAGAAACTAAACACAACATTAGAACTCATCAATAGCATCCAACTGTCTCAAACAAAAAATAACATAAGATCATGCCTAGAAGAATTAACTAAATCACTTAATTGTGAGTATTATTTATTCGCTATTATTAACCCTAAGTCCATGATCAAATCTGATGTCAAAATTTTAGATAATTACCCATTATATTGGCGAAACTATTACGACGAAGCAAATCTTATCACAGATGATCCTATTGTTGATTATAGCTCTTCTCATCACTCTCCCATTAATTGGAGCATTTTTGAAAAACAAACCAAAAAAAATACTAAAGTAAATGTTATTGAAGAGGCTAAAATCTCTGGGTTGTACTCTGGATTTAGCTTCCCTATTCATACCCACAATGGGGGATTTGGTATGATCAGTTTTGCCAACTCTGAAAAAGACAAGCATATAGACAAACTTTTTCTTAATGCTTGCATGAATGTCCCTTTAATTCTTCCTTCGCTACTCGATAGCAATAAACGAATAACTGAAGACAATCAGCAAGAAAATATCAACTTAACAAAGCGAGAGAAGGAATGTTTAATTTGGAGTTGTGAAGGGAAAAGTACATGGGAGATTTCAAAAATATTAAACTGTTCAGAGCGAACAGTTACCTTTCACCTAACGAATTCTCAAATAAAGCTCAGTGCAAATAACCGTTGCCAAAGTATCTCAAAAGCTATTTTAACAAGATCAATGAGCCCTTTGTATTAAAGAATACTCTGGCTACTAAATATTACTGTAGCCAAAGTATTAGCATCTGATAGCGTCTTAATCAAAGGTAAGCAAATGCATCTGCAAACATCTGCTCTGATCTGGCTTTTTTCTCAGATATTAATTGTTCTTTCGCAGCTTTAGCCATCATAAATGGTCCACATACGTAAATATCAAATAATGTAAGATCAGTAAAATCCTCCATCACTGCATTTAAAACTGTTCCTCTTTTTCCTAACCACATGTTTTCGCAATCTTCGAGCACAACGGGAACATAGTGTAAATTATTATATTTTTGTGATAATGCTTTTAGCTCTTCATCCGCATATAAATAATCTCTATTTTTTACTCCCCAATAAAGATAAATAGGCTGCATCAACTTTCTATTTAAACAGTTTTTAAGGATACTATTGATATAAGATAATCCAGTGCCACCCGCTATTAATAATAAAGGATTAGAGCTATCCTCTCGCAACCAAGCATCACCATGAGGGGCATCTATTTCAAAATTAATTTTTTTCTCAAACACATTTAAGAAAAATTCAATTATATTGAATGCACTACTTTCATCGGAACTACCAATATGTAATTCAATACTTCCAATATCTGTAGGGCAATTAGCAATAGAAAATGGCTGTTTTTTATTATCTTCTATTTTAATAAAAATATATTGCCCAGCTTTAAATACAATAGGGTGGTCTGGTGTTACCTTTACTTTATATATATTTTTATTTACGGATTCTATTTTTGACACCTTACAATTAACCAACATATACGCTCCTTATAATAAATCTATTTCATTGCTGTTGCCATAGATAGAGCACAGCCTTTTTGAGCTCTCGTTTGTAATCTTCTTACAATCTCAATCGTTGTACCAGGGTATGGATCTGGCGCTGTAATATTATGAATAATACCAATATCATCCGTCAGAATAAACGCGGGGTAACCTGTAGATGAAGCGTCCATATAACTCAATAAACCTATCTCCCCATCAGCAACAGGTTCCAATGTTTCCGGATCTAATGCTCTTGCATAGACCCAAGGAGGTACATGCTTTCGCTGATATTCATCTTCAAAAAAACAAGTATTTAGCTCAACTTGGTTAAATGTATCACGAATCTGATTCACATCACTTAATTGAAAAGTATTCATCAAAATTTGATTAAATTCGTCTCGATTTAATGAATCACTTTGGTTTGATTTCCACCCACCACCAGTAATAATATACAATCGACTACCAGCATTAAACTCAATACGATTTTCTTTCATATACTGGCATAAAAGATACACAAAATAAGGCGGACCAATTAAACAGATATCTTTTTTTGTATCATAAATACGGAGTAAGTTATCAATTGTTTTCTCAAAGTTAATTTTATCATCACTAACTGTAAATTCTGTCGGATATAACAATTCAACTAAGCTCATCACATATTTAAACCAAACATTGTTAGTATTAAAACGATCTGGTCCTAGATTTACTAACTCCATTTGATGATCAAACCAATCTCCAACATATTTCATACCAAAATTAACCGATCCAAGCAATCGTTCAATACTGAGTCGATCACGACCGATATAACTTTTAACACCACTGGTTCCACTACTTGTATACCAGTTTTCTATTTCATTCTCATCTGCAGTATGTACTTTCAATTGTTTAAAAACAGATGTTGGGAACACGGGAATATCATCGAGATTATGAATGTTTTCATTTACATGTTGAGTGATACAATAATTTCGATAAGTTTCATTTCGATTATAATGAAAGTGAAATGCTTCCCTCACCAACCTATCTTGGATTACTTTTTGTTCTTTAAATTCCCATTCTTTTGGTGAGCTCATAAATATAAGATCATCTATCTCTGAACTTGCTATAATATTATTCTTTGCAATAGGTACTTGAATTTCCATATATAATCCATATTATCAATATAATAACTAGTTAAAAAAATAACGACAGCGTTAATCTGCCATTATTTTATTATCATGAAAGGTTTTTATGTATTTTCTGATTTACCATATCAATAACAGCCTTAACATTATCTTGACTTCCCATTGATTCAAACGATAAAAGAATATTTTTAGCTCCTGTTTTTTCTATTGCTAATTTAGTCGAATCATAATAATTGAATTCTGTTCCAACTGCATTTTCTTCAATTATGGAATTAATCTTTTCTAACGGGTTAATATTTGGATATGTTTCTATAATATAACTTTCCAAATATTGCCTAGCCTCTTCACGAGCAATATCTCCATCAACATTCAAATTAACAATAATCGTTAATTGATGATCTACTTCTGAAACATCGATACCGTAATGTTCTGCTGTATTATTATAAAGAGTCGCGTAGCTTTCTTTTACGGCAAGGCTATCTTCCCATTTAAATATTAAAGGCAACGATTTTTTAGCAGCCCATACAACAATGTCGTTACTGGTAGCTGTAACATACTGTTTAGGCCCATTTACACTAAAACAATGAGGGTTTATTGACACTTTAGGAAAGTCAAAAAAATCATTTTGCGCATGGCAATAACCAGTGATTAAAGCTTCATTAATTATGTCATAACATGCCTCAAATTGTTGCTGCTTAGAGGGGATATGACGCTTAAAAAATTCCATTTCAAAATTACTTTCGCTATCGCTCAGTCCTAATATAAAGCGTCCTTCAGACATTTGGTCTAATAAACTTGCTTCCTCAGCAATTCGAACCGGGTGATGAGTAGTAATAACTTGATTTAATGACCCTATTTGAAGTTGAGTTGTCATTCCCAATAAAAAACCTGCAGCTGTAATTGGTGCACCTACAATACCATTTGTCGAAAAGTGGTGTTCATTAACAAAGACGGTATCAAAATGATATTTCTTTGAATCAATGAACGACACGGTATTTACCATATTATCTAAAACATCTTCTGAAGTAGCGTTATTATTTTGGAAGTTAAGAAAAAATAAGCCAAATTTCATAATAAATATCCTTGTTGTATTTAATACTATGTATAAACAATTACTTTGGGTCTTTCAGGAAAGGAGCAACTTGTTTCATAAATCGCTCCATCGATGCCACGATTTCTTCTTCACTGCCATTAGCTTCAAAACCACAAGTAATATTGCTAATACCTGTTGCATCAATATCACGTTGGATAATTGCAATACATTCCTCAGGAGTCCCTACGGGGTTTATTTCATTGCTATAATCGACTCGTCTATTTGTATTAGTATGACCTTGTAAAACAAAATCACGCCATTGTCCTTTATGATAGTCATAGCCACGAGTTTGATTACTATCTTTAAAGATGTTGGTAGCATTAACATATGAATCGTACCAATTAGTTAAAAATATTCGGCACACTTCACGCGCTTTATCTCCAACATCGTCAACAGAGCATATAAATGTCATTGAATGATCTATTTGAGTAATATCATGACCATGCTCCAAAGCTATTTCATTATAGAGCTCCATTTGAGCCTTCTTTTCATTCGTTCCGATGATCCAACTAAGAACCATAGGTAACCCCTGTTTTGCTAGCCATTCGGTCGTACTAGCTGACTCAGCAGTCATACATGTCGGAACTTTTTTTGAATATACTTTAGGGTAGATATTAACTTCTGGAAACTCAATATGCTCACTGTTTGAACTTATTTTTCCCGTTTCTAAACTCGTCATGATCATATTATGAAAATTTTGAGTTATACCACGTGAGTCTTCCATATTGACACCAAAAACACGAAAGTCTTTATGATACAAACCTCGAACAACACCAAAATTAAAACGACCTTTAGATAATTGATCTAGTAACAATACATCTTCTGTTTGTCGCACGGGATGTGCTGTTGGAATCACTACACCCATTGTTCCAACATTTAATGTTTTCGTGCGACCAAGTAAATTTGCCGCCGCAACAAACAGATTGCCAGTGAGACCGAATTCAGTAAAATGGTGCTCAAGAGTCCAGTAGGTATCAAATCCAAGCTCTTCAGAGGCAACCCCTAGTCGAACAAAACGATCCATTACTTGCTTATGTGTTTCACCTGGTGGCTGATATGAGAAACAAATATTTCCAAACTTCATAGTATCTTCCTTTACTTTTATATAATGAGTTATCTAACTTTACGCAAGTTCGAGAGATTCATTTTCAATTTGATTTTTTAATCGACGCTCTTTTACCGTTACACTTGTTATGTCTTCAAATTTCGGCTCTATAATTTCGACATCAAGGTCTACCGACTGACAGTCTAAAGCGATGGCCGCTTTCGTCACTGATTGATAGAAATTTCTTAGCACTACTAAGTTTTCCCCTAAGTCATGAGAGCTACCAATTAAAGAATACAATTTAGCTTTCTTTGAATTAATGTTATTCATAAGCTCCAATACTTCATTCTGTTTGACCCAATTATCATCATTAGCAGTAAAAGCAATAAATGGAATGTTTATGCCTTTTACTTTATTTATTGTCGAGCCTAATGTGTCCCAGTTATATTTAAAGCAATCAGTCACAAATATTTCTGAGCCCAAATTGTGCCCTTCAAAATCGAGATCTTCAGGCAACTCTTCAATAGCTAATTGCAGATAATCATATTTTAAAGCTCTCTCCAACGTATCTCGCAAATTAACAACACCGACAGCCGTAACTAAAAACGACAAATCAATTTCATTAACAACTTCATAAGCAATTCGAGCAGATAGACTGGCTGCAATCAGGCCTAACTTATTAATATTTCGACCGTTAAGCCACTCAATAACGGTAAGTAAACTCTCTTTACCTATCGACATAGAGAACTCATTAATATTACCGCTACTTAAGCCTACGTGGTGAAGTGAGTCATAGCGAATTACACGAAAACCATTGCAAGATAAATATTCAGCTAAACCTGCAAAATGGTCCATGCGACGGGCAAAACCAGATGCAATCAAAATCGTATTATTCTTTTTAATTGTATTTTCTTTTGGTAATGTTTCCCAAACTCGAACCACCTTACCATTATCAAGCGGAATGACATGATCTATTGTTGAGGTATTATTTATATTTTCCATATAATTTCCTTTTTATTACGGGACAAAGACTAAAAATTTGTCTTCTTCTAAATAGCGAGTTTGCTCTATTTTTATAGCTACATCTTTTGTTGTATAAGTGTGTGGTCTTTCTTGAGATACATATTTGACAAGACGTTGAAGTGGACGCATTCCATCATGAGAGCCACCAACACGAAACACATTATTCATACCCGACTCTATAATGCGTTCCGCTCCGTATTGAGCAAGCTCATCTCTATATTTAAATGAAGACTCCCATGGTGCAATTGATACTGTTTGAGTTGTATTTTTATTAATAAAAGGAAGTATATCTTCAAGGCAAAAAACTTGATGGATATATACTGAGCGAGATAATGGTTGATTACCAAATGCACCTAAAGGCGATTGAATCAGTAGCCAATTTTGATTTTTCCCTTTCTTTACTTGATAACCAGAAAATAAGCTTTCTTTCTCAGTTAAAGTAAAAGCTGCTTTTTCATCAAAATTCTGTAAGCCTTTCGGTAATATTTCTGCGTAAAAATTTAATTGTTTTTCTAACTCATTAATAAACAAATCCAATTGCTTACCTATGTAATAAATATTTTGTGTTGAGAAACATGCTTGTTGGTCATAAAAACAAATATCATGCGCAGCCCCTATTGCGGCAGCGGTTAGATCTTTAGGATCATCAATTATGGTTAAACTTTTCTTCGGCCCAAATTTCAAAATATCAATATGATGAGGAGAATGCTTTACTGCCCATTTAATGGCCTCATCCCCACCCCAAGCAATAACAACATCCGCATTATTCATTATTCTTTGTGGTAATGACATATCTTCACGGTGTGACCAGTACATGACCGACATAGAACGTGTAATTGGATGATCAGCATTTACATCAATAAAACTTGATACCAAAGCCGTTGCGGTAAAAGGGTCTGCCGCAGATGTTTTAATAATGCATTCATTTTTAGTTAGAACAGCCCGTAGAATAGAGGTCACCCCCGACAAAGGGACATTACCTGCTAACAAATGCACAGATTTACCTTTTGGCAGTGCTTTGATATAACAATCCCCTTGAGGCAACCATTCATCAGTAATGTGCAACGAGCCTAAATCATGTTGAACAATATCATATAAGGCACTTTTAGAGCATAGTAACATTGCTATCCAATTTGCTTCTAACTTAGCCATTTCTTCCGAATAACCAAGAAATTTCACCAAATCTCTAATATAAGTGCGTCGACGGTTATATTCTTCACTTTTCCATCGTTGTCCTACTGTATATAAAAAATTAATAATTTCATTTAATGTTAATGTATTTTTACTTCTATTTTTAATAATTAAATCAACACTATCGTGATCAAGAATAGAAAGATATACTTTGTTATGGTTAAATAACACCTCTCTTTCAGGTTGATCTGGTTTATCTTGAATTACACCTGAAATAATTATGGGTATATGCTTATTCATTATTTTCCTATATTTTAAATATGTAACTACATTATTTAATTACTTAGAGTTTAAAAAATAGCAAATCTACACCTACAGTAAACCTGCGCTATATTACAGGTAAAAATCAAATCGTGATCTAGATCACGGCACACATAATAAATAAACGTGAAATTTATTTTTCTGCTATATATAATTTAATTAACAATGATAGTCAGCTAGAGATAAAAAATGGAAAACTTAATTCAATGCAATACTATTAATATGGTAATTGACAAGATCAATAATTCAAAGAGTAACACTCACCTTAATCAATGTTTACATGATATTACTGATATTCTCGATTGTAATTACTATCTATTTGCTATTATTTCTAAAAAATCAATGATAAAGTCAGATATACTGATATTTGATAATTACCCAAAAAATTGGCGTAATCATTATGACAAAACCAACTTAATTAAACATGACCCTGTTGTAGATTATTGTTTTTCAAATCACTCTCCTATCCATTGGAATGAACTTGAAAAAAAAGAGCATAAATTAAATAAACCTAATGTTATTCAAGAAGCTCAAACATCAGGATTACATTCAGGATTTAGCTTCCCAATTCATTCTATAAACGGAAGTTTTGGTGTAATTAGCTTTGCTCATTCAAGTAAAGAAAAAAACGTTAATCACGCTTTTCATACTGCCTGTATACACATCCCAACTATAATTCCAATCTTATTAGATAGCTTTCACCGAATTAATAAAAATAATACTAATAAAGATTTAACCAAAAGAGAAAAAGAATGCTTAGCGTGGGCATGTGAAGGGAAAAGTTCTTGGGAAATATCAAAAATACTAGGTTGTGCTGAACGTACAGTAACGTTTCATTTAGCTAATTCACAGACAAAACTTGATACAACAAATCGCTGTCAAAGTGTTTCAAAAGCTATATTGACAGGAGCAATTGACCCTATGTACTAATATAAATTATTAAATCATATATGGTATAGCTTGTACTTTCCTACAATGTAAAATACAGTAAACCGTATTCTATATCGAACCTTTATCTACTTCTTTAGGAAAGCGTTCGTGATACATTTCCATAAAGTCTTGTCGAATTAACTGCTCTAAATGTGATGCTTTTTCTGTCGGGCAGAAAACCATATAATGCACTTTTTGATCGCCCATTGAGGTTGTAGATATATGGATATGAGGATCTGCCCCTGGCAAATCTACGCCAGCGTGTTTCTCAATCACACCATTATATCTCTTAGCCACTTCGATAAAATCTTCACAATGCACATCAATTTTTTGTAATAACTCAGGGATCATTGGATACAGATTATCAAACTCTCTCACACAGATAGAAAAGTTATGATAGACATAGCGCTTCATGAAATTGAGGTTTTTTACTGGGTAAGTAAAAAACATACTATTGGGAAGAGTGGCGGTTTTTCCGGTGTAATCGTATTGACCATGGTGTAAATCGATTTCTTGAATAACGGTTGCCATCATATTGTGTTCGATAACCTCACCACACAATGTACCGACTTCTATCCAATCACCAATTCGAAATGAACGCGAACTAGCACGTTGAATTGAACCAGTAAAACAAAGAATAATCTCTTTAGAGGCAACAACTAGCGCAACAGCAATCGCCGTAACGGATAAAGCAAATTCATTAATCTCTGATTGCCAAAGAATAAATAGAATAATAACAATAAAGGTGAATGAACCATTCTTTGTTCGTGAGATCCACTTTCGCTGATCTTCGGTTAAAAAAGGAATATCTCCTCTGATCCGTTTAACGGCATAATGGCGTAATAAAAAGATAAAGCTAATAATTAACACACTAAAAATCATTTTATGTGCTAATAAAAAATCTATGACTAATAACAGTCTATCCACGTCTACCTCTTCTATTTACCGCTGCTTTCTTAAATCAGCGGTAAATATCCCATAGGTAAGCGAGAATTTCATCCCTATCGCTCCATTTCCTCGAACTTGATTCACTTTATCTTAACCAACTTATCTTGATTGATTAATAATTCGTCACATCTGAATATTCACCTTCAATGATTCTTGATTTTTTTCCTTCCGAACCATCCATTTTTTTGCTTTGTGTTTTTGACATAATAAAGCCAACAATACTCAATCCAACAGCAAAAAACAGACTTGAAACAAGAACAAAAAAGCCAACAAACAAAGCAACTATCGTTACAAATAACTGTTTCATATTTTTACTCGCTCTTATAAATGAAGTCTCACTCTATCAGCTCATTTCTGAACAGAAGATGAACAAGGCTATCTTGAAAAAAAAGATTTAATAAACAACCCTCTACCAAAAATAACAAAATATGATTTTAAACAACAAATCAACAGAAAACTCTACAATTTCAGATAGATCACAAAATAATAATCTTCATATACAGAATATTACTTTTAGAAATAGTTATTGATACGTATCAAGTCCTATAAGCCAGATTAACGCACAATACCACTAAATAGTTAACCACTTACAATTTCTAATCTTAACTTTAAAACGAGGTAATTATGACTCAATCGACTGACAAAGATTCTAAAGTCGGTATTGGCAGCTACGTGGCTCTCGCCTTCGCTGTTGTATTTTTTTCTGGCTTAATGCAATCTAATGAATGGTACGGCGTACTCGACTTCACTACATTAAATGGTTCTTTTGGTAGTGTCGCTTATTCTGTTACTGAAACTGTAGATGGCGTTCAAGCGGCAACAACTTCTTTCCGTGGTAAAGGCGGTAGCGGTGCTCGTGACGGTTTCATCTTTGCATTAACTCTTATTCCTACCGTTATGTTTGCATTAGGTATGATCAACGTTCTTGAGCATTACGGTGCACTTAACGCAGCTCGTAAACTGCTTACACCTCTTCTACGTCCTTTAATGGGTATTCCTGGTAACTCTGGTTTAGCTTTAATCGCATCATTGCAAAGTACTGATGCGGGTGCGGCGATGACTCGTCAATTAAAAGACGAAAAGCACTTAACTAAACGCGAAACAGACATCTTCACGATGTTCCAATTTACTGCTGGTGCAGCAATTGTAAACTTCTTCTCGTCTGGTGCGGTGCTATTTACATTAACGAATCCTGATGGTTCTTTAGCGGTTCCTTCTTCTATCGGCCTGGCTGTTGTTGTTATGTTTGCTTTCAAATTTGTTGGCGCAAACTTATTCCGTATTTACCTAAATATTACTGAAGGTAAAGAAGGCCAAGACGATGACAAACAAGACAAGAAAATGACTGAGGAGACAGCATAATGAGCGACGTTAAAGCAAAAAAACCAATGGTGACAGACATCTTCGTTGAAGGCGCTAAAAAAGGCTGGGTTATTGCCACTACTTCAACCGTTCCTAACGTACTAATGGCGTTTGTAATTATCAAGGCTCTTCAAATTACGGGTGCACTTGATTTAATGGGCTCTATCTTTTCTCCAATCATGGCTATCTTTGGTCTTCCTGGTGAAGCAGCAGCAGTATTAATTGGTGCTTGGATGTCAATGGGCGGCGCGGTTGGTGTGGTTATCACTCTGTTTGACCAAGGTATTCTTAACGGTACTCACATTGCGATTCTTGCTCCTGCGATTTACCTAATGGGTTCACAAGTACAATACATGGGCCGTATCATGGGTCCTATCGGCACTGAAGGTCGTTACCTTCCTGTTATGATTGCAATCTCGGTATTAAATGCATTCGGTGCAATGTTTGTTATGAACATGATTCTATAAGGATTTAAGATGAATTTTTCTCTAAACGATTACCTAGAAGAACTCCGTCCACTGATTGATGTGGATTGCGGTACTTACACGCTTGATGGTATCGAATTTATTGCAAGCAAAATGGCAGCTAAATACGAAGCGATGAACGGTTGGTCTGTTAAACGTGTAGATTGTGGAAAAGCGGGCGTTGGTCTTGAAGTTCGCAATAAGCCTGACGCTGATCATATCGATGTAATGATGATTGGCCACATGGATACGGTTTTCCCTGTTGGTACAGCGGCAGAGCGTCCAATGTCTTTAGATGCTGAAAAAGCCTATGGACCAGGCGTATCTGATATGAAATCTGGCCTATTAAACGTAGTTTATGCACTGCGTAATCTAGACCAAGCAGTATTAGATAAACTGTCTATCTGTGTATGTATGAACCCAGATGAAGAGACAGGATCGCTAGATTCAGTTGATTGGATCCAAGAAACAGCTAAAAAAGCGAAAAATGTATTAGTTGCAGAAGCGGCTCGCGCTAATGGTGGTTTAGTTAAAGCACGTAAAGGCATGGCTAATTACAAAGTAACCTTCAGTGGTAAAGCAGCTCACGCAGGTAATGAACCAGAAAATGGCCGCAGTGCAATCACTGAAATGGCAAACTGGATCTTAGCAGCAAACGCAATGACTAACTTTGAGTCAGGCACGACATTGAACGTAGGTGTTGTTGCTGGTGGTGCTGGCGCTAACATCGTTCCTGATTCAGCAACCGCTGTGATCGATGTTCGTTTCTGGGATAACGCAGAATACGACCAAGTTGATACTACATTAAATGGTATGACTCAAACGCCGTTTGTTGATGGTGTTTCTATTAAAGTAGAACGTGAAGCATACAAACCATCAATGGTGCCATCAGTACAAACTGAAGCATTAATGGCGATGGTTGAAGAATCAGCACAAGAGCTTGAAATCAGCATTAACTGGCAAGAAGTGGGCGGCGGCTCTGATGCTAACAACACGGCAATCTTAGGCGTTCCAACGTTAGATGGTTTAGGCCCTATCGGTGCAGGCTTCCACAGTGCTGATGAGTACTTATTGCTTGAATCAATCGAACCACGCATTAAGTTGTTGATGAGTGTGCTGACTAAGTTAGCTAAGTAGTCCTTCTACTTATTAAGGGTTAAAAATAAAAACAGCGAGCCTAAGTGCTCGCTGTTTTTTTTGTTTCTTATGTTCAATACACCACTGTCTTCATATATTGCTTAGGTGTCATACCAAACTGCTGATGAAAACGCTGGCTGAATCGACTTTCCGATTGATAACCACACTGCAGTGCTAAATCTAACTGGCTTTGTTTCTTTTCTTGCATTAATCCCAATGCGTGACTCATTCGAACATTCGATAACACTGTTCTAAAATTGGTGCCGTCTCGCTGTAATCGACGGATCAGCGTTGCGCGGCTCATTGAAAAATCATCGCATACGCTTTCTAATTGATACGCTTCTGCTGGATCTTTAGCAAAATACGCACTCAGTTCATTTTGAAAAGAAGCAAACGTGGGTGAGAATAAAACATGCAACACACCCAATTCTGCCAATTGCTGATATAAAGCCAGCAAGTGAAATTGCTGTGTTTTAAAGCTTAACTTTTGGGTATTCATATCGGTTAAGAATGTAAATCCATAAGCTAGCAATGGGGACACTGTGATCGCATGAGTATGTAAGCGGGTGCTTTCATTTTTTTGGCTCTCTTCTAACATATCTTTAGGCGGAGTTAGAAAAAAACAGATCTGAACAGAATAAAAGTTATCTGTAGAAGATTTATTAATAAAATTTAGGCCTTGGTTGGCTGACGTAAGCAACCAAGAGTGTGAATCGATATCAAATTGTTCAGACTCTTGAAATACGGTTTTTACGCCAGATTTAACCCAAATAATACTAGGGGCATAAATATGAACATTACGTAAATGTTGATCACTCTGACCAGAGTAAGTTTGCACTCTAAATACCGGTTCATTCAACATTACTTTATCCATTTTATCCCCCTATTTTACCAATTTAAATTCATATTAGCGCACGTATGTCGCGGTTAATACGGCTTTGTCTAATGCCATGCTATTTAGAGTATAACCAACTACCGCAGGTGAAATATCGGCAGGTAAATCGATTTTCTCTTGTGGTAATGCCCACACTGTATATTGATATCTGTGCATACCATCGCCAGCAGGAGGACAAGCGCCACCATAGCTCATAGTGCCAAAGTCATTTTTCGTTTGTAATGTATTTTTCATTGCCGAACCTTGTTCAACACTACTTACGCTTGCAGGAATGTTAAGCGCTAACCAGTGCCACCAACCGCTACCTGTAGGTGCATCTGGATCAAACACAGTAATAGCAAAACTCTTTGTTCCTTCTGGCGCATCTTTCCAGCTTAGTTGTGGAGAGATGTTGTCACCAGTACAGCCCATGCCTGAGAAGGTAAATTTGCTATTCATCAGTTGACCTTCATGGATATCAGTACTTGATACTTCAAAAGCTTGGCTAGAGAATGAGGCAAGAGTAAGTAATACTAATAATGCTTTGTTCATAATAATTTCCTTCACTGTTTTATAGAGTGTTCTAAGTAAGTACAGGACCATTATTATTGATTCACTCACTATTAAATTACCATAAAGTATCAAATACAAGTTAATATTAATTAATTTTGATACTTTCCGTTTTTTTGTGAGATTGTGATTTACTTAGCCCCTTTTTTATAGAGTCAAAGAAAAAGCCACTTAGCACGAAACTAAATGGCTTTTGGCGCATACACTTAGGAGCAATATGCTTTGGGGGATAAGGAAATACTAAGCCATAATTCATTTATGAAAAAGTGAACACTTCACCCAATTTCATTTCCCCTTTATACTAGATCTATTACGATGTTTTAAAGCGTGGGCAATAGATGAAAAGCAGTCATATTCTACTTGGTAAACTCAACACTGAGTTTAAAACTGTCTCTGCAATGATTGAGATTTATTGTAAGAAAAACCATCACTCCGAAGCACTGTGTAAAGAGTGCCAGCAACTGATGGATTATGCTGAAGTTCGTTTAGATCGTTGCCCTTACGGCGAAAACAAACCCACCTGCAATACTTGTCCTATTCATTGTTATAAGCCTGAACCTAAAGAGCAAATGCGTTTAGTGATGCGTTTTTCTGGGCCACGAATGCTATTAAAGCACCCCATTTTAGCTATCCGCCATTTGCTGTCTGAGAAAAAAAATATCAATCCTAAGCCTTCACCAAATTGCTCTAACCGCCATATCCGTTTACAAAAAGGGGAGAAAAAATGAATTGGACTTTAGATCAACTCAACGCTTTTGTGACCTCTGTAAAATGTGGTTCATTTTCTGCTGCGGCACGCAAAATGGGGAAGGCGCAATCGCGAATTAGTACCGCAATTGCCAATCTAGAAGCCGATCTTGGATTTGATCTCTTCGATAGAAGTGCTCGCTTACCGGTTTTAACTCAAGATGGCGAAGACATGTTTATTGAGGCTCAGGCAATTCTTGAACAGTGTGAACGCTTACAAGCCCGAGCTGATACCGTCGCCACGGGTGAAGAGATTGCATTAACCGTTGCTCTTGATGAAGCCGTTCCTATTGATGTGTTTGAGGATTTCTTTCAAAAGTTATCTCTAAAATTTCCATTATTAAAGCTGACGATCATTAATGGCTCTCAAGCGGATATTGCTGAATGGGTCGATGATAAAAAAGCAGATCTTGGTTTTCTATTTCGCGTAAATACCTTATCTGACTCTTTAGAATATCTGTCTCTTGGTTTTTTTAACCAAGCGCTTATCGTTTCACCACAACACCCATTAGCTAAAATTGAAAAACCGACATTGGTGCAATTAAATCAACACCGTCAATTGGTTATTCGAGATCGCGTCGGCCACTCACATGAAAAAGCCATCTCAGCCAATCACTGGTATATAGACAGCTATTACTACATTACGGCCTTGGTGATCCGCAATGTTGGATGGGCGTTGGTTCCTGAGCATGTTTTAGAATCAGACTGGTATCGAGACCAAACTACTCGACTGTCGGCTTTTCATATCCCTGATGCATTACAAATTGAGATCGGGGTTGTAAAGCGTCGTGACAGTGGCATGGGAAATGTCATGGAATGGATGCTTGATGAAATTGAACATACGTTTGAAAAATTATAGAAGATGAATGAATAATGAAAGCTCAATTAAAGACCTATCTACTCAATAATGAATCTATCGATTTATATGATCTTTTCCACCAGTTTCAATCAATCTCTGTATATGCGTTAATCAACGAGCTGCACGCTTTAAAAGACGAGTTACAGCTCTCTATCAAACTGAGCTCTCTTGTTTCTCAAATTGATGGGTTATTACCAAAACTGAATACCATCGAGGATCCAACACAACAAATTGAGTTCCTTTGCAAAGAAATCGATATCGCTCAACGAGGACATAGCATGAGCCGTTATATTCATTTAGTAGACTCTCACCAAACTTTCACGCCAACCGTTGATGTGGTTTTATTTGGGGATTCGATTACTGAATGGGGCCCATGGCAAGATGTATTTACTCAAATTCCCCATGTGAATCGCGGCATTGCAGGGGACACTACGTTTGGAATGCTACGTCGAATAGAAACAACATTAGCCGTTAAGCCTAAACTCATTTCAATCATGGCAGGCATTAACGATTTATCTCAAGGATTTTCTGTTGATTCTGTTTTTGATAATTACATCGCAATGCTAATTTATTGGCAAAAGAATAACTGTCCTGTATTAGTTCAAAGCACTTTGTATTGTGGCAATAGACTCGCTCATTTAAACCCAAAAGTTACGGACTTAAACTCTCGTTTAGAGTCTTATTGTCAGCAGCATAATATTGATTATTTGAATGTTAATAAGATCCTGAGTCCTAATGGCTTCTTATCGAATGACTTTACCTGTGATGATCTGCATTTAAACGCTAATGCCTACTCTGCTTGGATTAACGTTCTTCAACCTAAATTAGACGAGTTATTAGCTAAGAACTAAATAATAATTTCCAAGAACTAAAAAAGGCGACGCACTAAACAGTGAGTCGCCTTATTTATATTTCAATACTAATTAACTCAAAACCAACTTAAGCTTTGCGGGTTTTTAAATCAACCAACACATCAATCATAGAAGGTAGGATTTGATGACCAAGTTTAATCACTTCTGCACTTGGTTCTACTAGATCTGGAATTTGATAGGTGATCATATTTGCTGCTACTGCGGCGTGTGTTCCGTTATTAGAGTCTTCAAACGCAAGGCAAGCATCAGCAGAAATACCTAAACGTTCTGCCGCTAAGAAATAGATCTCTGGGTGTGGTTTACCATGCTCAACTTCACAACCTGTTGCTAGCACATCAAAGTAACCATCAAGACCTGCTAATTCCAGTTTTTTAATCGCAATATCATGCTGTGTTGATGTAGCAACCGCCATTGGGATTTTATTCGCTTTTAACCATTCTAAAAGCTCAATAACCCCTTCTTTTACAGGGATTGCTTGGTGCTTAACTACTGCCGTGTAACGCACTCGCCATTCTTGGTTTAATGCTGGGTAATCTACACTTGGGCCATAACCCTCACGGAAAAGCTGTTCAATTCGTTTTGCATTACAACCAATAATAGAAAGATACAGCTCTTCAATAAAGGGAACATTTTGAGCTTCACACGCCTCTTTAAAGATCCCCATACACACACGTTCTGTGTCTAATAGCAGTCCATCCATATCGAAAATTGCAGCTTGAAACGTCATGAGAAACCTTATGTATTAATAACAAAAAATAGAATAACTTTACGTATAAAATGACAATGCTATACGTTTGAGAATGTTCATACTAAGCTAAAACTATTGGATAAAAAAGTGAACTCTTCTTTTTAGCTCACTTCCTCTTTTAAATTAAACAAAATAAAGATTGTAGAGTAATTTACTACGCAGAAAACACCACTCGAATAGCAAGAAGAATAAGCACAAGACCAGATAGGCGATCAATCCATTTAGCTTGATTTCGAAGCCTATCTACAATCTTAGGAGCCGATAATAAACAACTAATTATTGTGTACCACAACCCATCAACAACAATAGGTGTAATAACAATAATTACTTTGTCTAACGGTTCAATACCAACAGCAACAAATTGACTAAACAGGGCTAAAAAGAACAGGGCAATTTTGGGGTTTAACAGTGAAATCAATAAACCTTCTTTTGCTGACTCAATAATCGTAACTTGTTGTCCCGATTCAAGCCTTGCAGCAATTCCACCCGTGGAACGCAGAGCGCCTAGACCTAAATAAGCCAAATAAGCAGCACCTAAATAGCTTATGCCTTTGAATAGCATTGGTGATTGCTGCAACACTACCGCTAAGCCAATAACGGTAATAAAAGCGTAACAGCCTATACCGATTGAATGCGCCCAAGCGGCTGCTATACCATTAATTCGCTTACCGGATAAAGTATGTTTCGCTACCGTAGCTAAGCTTGGTCCTGGAGACATAGCTCCCAGCAATGAAACCAAAAATAATGTAAACCAAATAGTTAATGTCATTTCTTCTTTAATTCCTCTTTACAACATTGTCTCATTCACAATAAAATCGCACATTCGGTTAAATAGACGAGTTTATAATGAAAAGGTTACTACCACTTTTGTTGCTAGGGGCAACTGCATCAGCGCAAGCAACAGACACTTTACACCAAATCTATATTCAGCCAAGTCTTGCAAACCTAAAAATTGACGGTTCCCATGGTAGCGCTTTAATGACTCAAGTGGGTTATAACTATCATTTCGCACCAATGCTTGCGATGGATCTAAGTTACTACATGACAGCATCAATCAATGATATCGCAATTAATGGTGATAAAGCATCAGCTACAGGCGCTACTATTGCCGCTAAAATGTATTTCCCTATGTCTTATTATGGTTCTTTTTATGGGAAGTTTGGTTTAAACCACACCAATGTTGAATATCAATATAAAGAAGGCAATCAAACATTAAAGCAAGAGGCGGTATCAACTAAGCCCTATCTTGCGGTAGGTACCATAATGAGACTGTTTCCTTCCACTACCTTCAATATTGAATATCAATACATGCCGCTAGCTTCAGATGATTACATTTCATCTATTGGTGCAGGTGTGAACTTTATGTTCTAGCTTTAAAAAAGCATAAAAAAATGGGCGCTTCCAATCATCTTGGAAGCGCCCATTTTATTTATATAGTGTGTAAGTTATGCAGCTACTGCTTCTTTCGCATCCGCTTTATTTTTCAAGAAAGCGTAAGTAAAACCAGTTACCGCAGTACCAGCGGCAATTGCGACTAAGTACATGAACACTGGCGTAATCGCGTTTGGAATAAGAAGTACGAACAGACCACCGTGTGGAGCAAGTAGTTGAGCACCAAACAGCATAGATAGACCACCCGTTAATGCACCACCCGCCATACAGCTTGGAATCACACGCATTGGGTCTTTCGCTGCAAATGGAATCGCACCTTCAGAGATAAAGCATAAACCAAGTACAAATGAGGCTTTACCTGCTTCACGCTCACCCGCTTCAAACTTGTTCTTAGCAAGGAATGTCGCTAAACCCATACCTAGCGCAGGAACCATACCAGCTGCCATGATAGCCGCCATTGGGCCATACGTTTGTGAAGCCAGAAGACCTACACCAAATGTATATGCGGCTTTATTTACTGGACCACCTAAGTCGAAACACATCATACAACCAAGAATCACACCCAGTAATACTGCGTTAGTTGAACCCATATTATTTAGGAACTCTGTCAGCGCAGACATGATGCCTGATACAGGGCCACCAACAACATAAATCATTACCAAACCAGTGAACAAACTCGCCACAAATGGAATGATTAGAATTGGTTTAAGCGCTTCCATTGATTGAGGAAGAGATACTTTATCTGCGATGAATTTTGCAGAATAACCCGCAATGAAACCCGCCGCGATACCACCAAGGAAACCTGCGCCAGTTGAGCTAGCCAACATACCACCAATTAAACCTGGCGCTAGACCAGGACGGTCAGCAATTGAGAACGCAATGAAACCAGCAAGAACAGGGATCATCAACGCAAATGCCGCGCCACCACCAATGTCCATTAATGTTGCAGCAATAGTACCCGGCTCTTTAAATGCTTCGATACCAAATACAAATGACAATGCAATCAATAAACCACCCGCAATAACAACAGGAAGCATGTGTGATACCCCTGTCATCAGGTGTTTGTACATGCCTTTTTTCTCTTCGGTTTGAGAAGATTGCGCTTTACCTGATGATTGGAAAACAGTCGCATCTGAGAAGGCTTTATTCATCTCTTGTTCTGTTTTCTTCAGCGCTAAACCTGTGCTTGTTTTATACAGGCGTTTGCCATTAAAGCGATCAAGGGCAACTTCGATATCCGCTGCGATGATGACTAAATCAGCCTCGGCAATTTCTTGGTCAGTTAACTGATTTTTTGCACCCACAGAGCCACGAGTTTCTACTTTAATAATGTGGCCTTGGCGTTTACCTTCTTCTTCTAGCGCTTCAGCTGCCATGAAAGTATGAGCAACACCCGTTGGACATGCCGTAATCGCTACAATTTTCTTAGGTCCTGTCGCGTCAGTCGATGCCACTGCCTCTGAAACCGTCACTTCAGAAGCGGTTAGTTCTTTTGCATTATTTACTGCATTTTCTAGCCAAACTTGCGAGTTAATTGCACATTCAGAAATTGAACCTTGGTGTACTTTTTTACCAACAAAGCGAGACGTATCAACCACCGAATTTGCGGCAATAACAATTACATCCGCCGTATCAATGACTTCTTGAGTTAACACCTCAACGGGTAACACGCTTGATTGACATTCAATCGTCGCTTTCCAATTTAGTTTGGTTGCTGCTTGTTCTAATAAACCTGCTGCAATGATGCTGTTTGCTACACCGCTTGGGCATGCAGTAACGATAGCTATATTTTTCATAATCTGTCCTTAAACTAAGTCTAAACGCATTACTGCACGTTTGTAGAAATAGGGTTGTGTAGGGTTACTTGTTTTTGTAATTCTTTTACGTCTTCGACATTTGGTACGCCAACGCCAACCTGCGATACCGCTAAAGCAGATAAAGCGGTAGCAAAAGATAAGATGTGTGAACGAGCCCAATCTTGCTGCATGTGCCCCCAACAAAGACCAGCAACTAATGTATCACCAGCACCAACGGTACTTACTACGCTCATCTTTGGCGGTTGCGAATACATCCATTCTGGTTGTACTTCATCATTCTTACCAAGCCACATTACTCCTTTTGAGCCTAATGACACGACGATATTTTCAATGCCTTTTTGTGCAAGATCTTGAGCCGCTTGCTGACACGCTTCTGGCGTTTCTAACTCACGCCCAACAAATTCAGATAGCTCTTCATCGTTTGGTTTAATTAACCAAGGGTGAGCCTCTAAACCTGCTGCCAATGCTGCACGACTGCTATCAAATAGGACTTTTTTACCCATTTTATGCAGCTTTTCAATCCACTCAGCACACAGCTCAGGAGAAATACCTTTTGGTAAACTGCCTGCTAATACGAAAAATTCATGTGTTTTAGCTAATTCAAATAAACGAACTTCAAACTCGGCGATAGCCTGCTGTGATACTTCAACTCCTGGGAAATTGATGTCACTCACTCGGCCATCTTGCTCTACTAATTTCACATTAATACGCGTAGCGCCATCGACACGAATGAATTCATCGTTAGCTTTCATCTCTTCAAACAGTTGGCAGAATAACTCTTCATTATCACGGCCTAGAAAACCAGTAACGGTCACCTCTGCACCTAAGTCAGACAGTACTTTAGCAACGTTTACGCCTTTACCCGCCGCATGAAGTGAGCCTTTACTAACTAAACTCACAGAGCCAACCGATAACGCATCTAAACTGCCTGTTAAATCTAAAGCAGGGTTTAGTGTGATAGTAACTACTTTGCTTTTTTGATTAATGCTCATCAATTAACCCTCGCCTAAACCAGAAGCAATCGCAGCACCAATGCCTGCAAGCGCTGCTTTTGCATCTGAACCATCTGCTGTAAATTGCAGTTCATGACCGTGTTTAACGCCAAGCGCAATCACTTTCATTAAGCTTTTCGCATTCACCGCTTTTCCGTCACCATTTACGTTTAATACGGTGATTTTTGATTCGTATTTTTTCGCTTCAGCAACAAGCATTGCGCCCGGGCGAGCGTGTAAACCGTGTGCATTTTTAATTTTAAAGGTTGCGGTATTATCAGCATCAGCACTTACTGCTGTTTCTTCAGTAGAAGTAGAGAACATCGCCAGTAACTGCTCAGACGTTGCAGATAGAATCGACTCTTGCTGCTGCTCAGCAACCACCTTAGTGATCGTTGTTAAGAACGATTTATGAGAGGCGTTACAAGAAGCAATTGCAATCAAACCTTTAACAGGCAAGCCATTAAATTCGCACCCATTTGCTGTCGTTACGATAGACATACCAGAGCGTTTAACGCCTTTGTCAGTACTTACCAACCATAAACCTTTACCTAGATGCGTAGGCTCTTTAGTTACTAACTCTGCAACAAATTGGCTTTCTGCATTACCACTGTTTTTTAGTAAACCACCTGCAACCGCACTCATTTGGATCATATCGCTTGCAGGGAATAATAATTGGATAAGTGATGCATCGAAATCGGCTTCAAACTGCACTTCACCGTTAAGTAATGCAATGATGTCTGCTTCTGTTTTTGCTTGTTTTAGCTTCTCTTCTACACCATCTGCAGAAAGGACTTTAGTCAGTTGCTTTAAAATACCTAGGTGTTCATCTGATTTAGCCGCAATACCAATAGCCACATAAACCACGTTACCATCACCCCAGTTAACACCTTGAGGAAAATGATGAACAGCCACGCCTGTGTTATTGACTAAATCACGGGTGTCTGTTGTACCGTGTGGGATAGCAATACCATTACCTAAAAACGTTGAGTTCTGTTGCTCACGATTTAGCATTCCGTCTACGTACTTCTCTGCAACTAAGCCTTTTTCTGTTAGTTGTTTTGCAATCGCTTTAATTGCCGTTGTCTTATCCGTTGCTGCTTGTTGCAACGTAATGTCATTCTTTGTCAATGTCAGCATGGGTCTTAGCCTCTCGCTTGTTTATCTGTAATTTGTGCTCTGCTGAATCACCGTTTAAGCGTTGCTCAAGTAAAGCTTAATCGATTCAGCAAAACAGTTAAAAAAAGTTCAGCAAATGCTTTCTACTTATGAATACGCTTCATAAAAAGTAAAAATAACGTAAATATCACGTTTTTCAAATTTGCTGAATCCTTTCAGCTTTTATACTGAAACGATTCAGCATATAATTCAACTCATAAAATGATTGGATCTAAATTTATATGATCCGACCCACAGAATTTAAGGATCTTACCCATGACATTAGATGAAATAGCCAAACTTGCTGGCGTCTCTAAAACCACTGCAAGCTATGTCATCAATGGTAAAGCACAGAAATATCGCATCAGCGAAAAGACACAATTAAAAGTCATGGCTGTGGTTAATGAACACAATTACCGCCCTGATCATGCCGCATCTGCATTGCGCGCTGGCAGTAGCCGTTCGTTTGGTTTAATCATCCCCGATCTTGAAAACACCAGTTACGCCAAGCTGGCTAAACTTTTAGAATACAACTCTCGTAAAGCGGGTTATCAAATTTTAATTGGATGCTCTGATGATGATCCTGAAACCGAAAAGAACGTCGCTCATGCTTTAATCAGTCGCCGTATAGACGCCTTGTTTGTTGCAAGCTGTTTGCCCGATGGCAGTGATTACTACTTTGGTATTCAAGAAAAAGGCACGCCAATTATTGCTATTGACCGTTCATTAGATGACGAGCATTTTGGTTGTGTGATCAGTGAAGATTTTGACGCGGCTTACGAGTTAACTAAATCGGTAGTTAATGAAAACGTAAAATCAATCGGCCTAATTGGTGCATTACCAGAGCTGAATATTTCTCGCGAACGTCAGTTAGGGTTTGAAGCAAAGGCAAAAGAGAAAGGCTTAGCAAGTATCACTGGCTATGGGGAACACTTTAACAGTGAGTCTGGAAAAGCAATTTTTGAACAGTGGGTAAAAGATGACACAATTCCAGACGCGATCATTACGACATCTTATATTTTGCTTGAAGGGATTTTAGATGTACTCATTGAAAAGCCGGAGTTAATGACCAAAATAAAACTAGGTACCTTTGGTGATAATCGTTTGCTTGATTTTTTACCTATCAAAGTAAACTCTCTACCACAGCAATTCGAACTGATTGCTGATAGTGCTTTAGCATTAGGGTTAAATGCCTCAGCAAAGCGTTATCAAGCAGGGATTGAGTTAATTCCTAGGAAGATTGTTATTCGCTAGTAATGAACTGGCTGTTACGGCAGCCAGTGTTAGCTTGTTTAGTATGATATACAATACTTAATTAAATAATATCGAAAGTTTTAGCTATTAATAGACAAAAAATAAAAAGAATATAGCTCCATACCCCTAAAACATTGACCCACATAAAAACCTTAAATTTTATAGAATCAGTTGTTACACGCTTACGAATGAATGGGTACTTAATCCAATAATCAAAGCATCGACTGCCTATTTCCCAAGACATTTGATATTGAGGCCGCATATGCCCATTTTTGTCATAATATTTATCAAGGTCTTTTGCTAATTGCTTATCAATAAAAATAATATGTTTAAAACTTCCCAGTGAAACAGTTGCACTCATAATCATACCAGGAACAGACCAAGCTATAGCATATCCAGCAAAAATAGAGCCAGGAACCATAATCAATAATTCCCACCATACTGCATCCGACATTTATTCCACCATCCATTCATAAAAATCGTACATTCCATCACCAACCGCTTTACCTGTCGTCGAGCCAACAATACCACCAGCACCTCCGCCAACAATCGCACCACCAATAGCAGCAAGAGCAAGTACAGGGGCGGAAGCAGTAACACCAACAACAAACAATACAGTACCTACTGCTAGTCCTACACCGACAGTCCCTCCTTTAATACCACCATACCATCCACCAACAAACCCAGCGACTTCACGAGTCGTTGTCTTACCACAATCACCAGACCTATCAACCTTACACGCCTGATAAATATTATCCATTGCACTATTCGCACCAATTAATAAACCGACATACCCCAACCCTCTAGAGGCTGAAATGCCTATCGCTATATTTCCGATACGCTTACCTAACTCTTTCACATATCCAGTTTTTAATATTTCATCAGCATTATGAATAACTGACTTAGTCGATAACTTCAAATTACGTTTAATTTGATTATATATTGGCAATTGAACACTACGTTTAGAAAGCACAGCAAAAGAACCATCAAGCTTTTTAAATAGCTCTGCTCGCTCAGCAACAAATGACCCATAATTCACACCACCAATTCTACTTGCCATCGCAACTTGTGAGGCATACAAATCATTTATCTCAAATAAAATACCATTAATATTTTTAAGGTTTTGTTCAACTAGGGCTGAAGTTGCCCCAACCCCTGTAGCCACTTGAGCATAATAATCCGTTGGTAAACCATCTGATTTAATACGCTCCCATAATTGATGAGAGAATAAGTCAAAGTGACGATGAAGAGTCGCAACCTCTTCATCCAGTAGCTTCCCTAGCTCTAAACTGGCAATTTTTGCTTCCTCTATAAGCTCATTAAACCAACTCTTTTTTCCTTCTGTTTTTGGTTCCACTGTCGGGAGTATTACAATTTCTCCCTGACGAACAGGCTCATTTAAGTGAGTATTATACTTTTTAATAAGGGCTTTATGTTTATCCAATGTTTCTTCTGTATATAAGCTAGAAAACAACTCTTCTTGCGTTTGAGTTTTATCTGCCTGCATCCAGCCTAAATCAAAAATCTCTGTCTGACATACAGGTGTTCCCTCTCCGCTTACCGCACAGTCATTACCGTTTCCATATTTTTCATCAGGTAAAGTAATCTTCATGATATTAGCTCCTGACTTTTCACTTGTTGATGAATTCCTTTTATCCGCTCAGTTAATGAGGTGTCACTTTGCTCTAACTTTATACTCATCCATTGAGGCTCTTTTTCTAAACAACCCGTGTCAATTCTCATGCGTAAATACCCTTCGTATTCTTGTGCCATTGTTGGATTGTATTTATCCGCATCCAAAAGAATATCCATAGCTTGATGTGACGGTGGTAAAATTGGTTGATATTGATGAGCAATATCCTCTAACAACTGATATTTTCGAATCTCATCCATTAAAGCAAGTTGCGTATTATCAATAACAATTGGATCCTCAGTAAAGCTATGTACATCTTCTGACAATTCAGTTGATACAGAGCTTTGATATACGAACCAAGAGTTGTAGTGATGCCACTGAATAGCTAAAACACCGTTAAACATTTGCTCAAGCTGCTCAGGTTTTAATGCCAACAGCACACTTGGTAATACTCTTGGATCAAAAAATCGTAATGTCGCTTTATTTCCCGATTCTTTAATAATGGTATAAGCATATAAAGCCTGCTGCTGAAACGCTTTAAAATCGAGAGAAGATGAGAATACACTCCCTGATGGCTGTGCAATAAACCGATTCAAAAAATCATCACGGCTTTCATTACTCGTTAATTTAATAATAATTGGGCTACGCGCTTGAAACTCATGGCCTAATAGATAATCCCATTCAAGAACTGGATTTTGTTGATAAACATACACTAACAGATCATCAAATAGGCTAGGTTCAATAATAGCGTATCTATTATTATTCATTGGTTGATATTCAAGATGTTTGGTTATTGAATAATCATCTAGTTTGAATGTACGGAGCATGTTCCTTCTCCATCACAATTACACTCTTCAACAATTGCACTTCCGGTAGTGACTTGCTGCTGATAATTGGCGACTTCTAACACTTCACCATCATAAGATGTCCTATTCGCAGCATTAGAAACTTCCCCAGCCTGCTCAACTTCTTTCCCCATTGGTAACACCGCAACTTTTCCAGCATAACCGCTGCCACTTCCTGCGCTACCGCCTGAGTTTAGGTTAATTGCAGAACCAATAAGATGAACGCCTGCTGGGTCGATTTTTACTACACTGCCACCGGCTTTAATGGTGATTTCAGTTCCTGCCTCTAACACTATTTTTTGCCCTGATTTTAAGTGCAATTCAGAACCAATCTCTTCTAAGCGTTTTTTACCTACTTTGCTATGAACAGAGCCATTAACTTGATGATGAGAATCTCCTTTAATGGTTTCAAACTGACTACCACCAACGGTCGTATTTCTATTGTTTTTTATCTCATTAAATTGATTGTTATGTACAATCTTATGCTCATCGTTAAAGACTTCTATTGTGTGATCATTTTGGATCTGGCTATCCATGTCTTTTGCTGCATGAATATAAATTTGCTCGGCGTCTTTTTTATCTTCAAAACGCAATTCATTGAAGTTTTCACCACCTAACGAACTTGAGGTTTTAAAGGTGCTGCGTGTTTTATGCTCAGGTAAAGTATATGGAGGCTTATTATCGCCATTATAAAGAGACCCGGTAATGATTGGTTTATCTGGATCACCGTGGATAAAGCTAACAATGACCTCATGCCCTATTCTTGGCAAAATAAACTGTCCATATTGATTGCCAGCCCAGCCTTGAGAAGTTCGTAACCAGCAACTGGTCTTTTCATTTCCTTGGCCGTTTCTATCCCAATGAAACTGCACTTTTACACGACCATGCTCATCACAATAGATTTCTTCATTTTCAGGACCCGTGACTATCGCGGTGTCGACATTATGGATCAGTGGTTTTGACTTTTGTATCGTCTTAAAAGGCATCATCCAAGGCGTACAGCTAAATGAGGCGTGGTATTCTGAGCCGCCATCGGCTAATTCTTCAAGTACCTGGGGCTGCCTTCCTGAATGCGTCACGTGTGTTAATAACCAGATATCGTTCCATTCTGGGTTTGGGTGTTCTTGAATAGGCTGGAAATAGCCAGCGGTTAACTGCGCACAATCACTTTCGCCTAATAACTCAACAGTGCCTGTTCTTTGTTGCTTTAACCTTAATGACGCGTACTTTGTGGCTTTTTCTGATGACAATTGGTTACTAGGGTATTGGTAATGCTCTAACGCTAATTCAGATGCACATTCACCTTGATCATCGTTCTGTCTTTTTCCAATTGGGGAGCGAGTTGGTGTTTCAAAATTATAGTCTTTTACTGAGACCTTACCCGTGTTCACTTTTTGTTTTTTTATTAAGGAAGTAATGGTATTACTATCTTTAGTCATTCCATTATTAGCCACCACACACAATGGCGCTAATTCTGTATGTATTTCTGGCCCATCAGAAATGATCAATTTTGAACCGGTATCAGTATGCTCAAAATAACTAATAATCCCTTCTTCAGACATCAATCGTTGAACAAAATCTAAATCAGATTCACCATATTGAACACAATACTCTCTCGGCTCATGGGCATTAAATAACTCAATATCAAAATGGTTAGTTAAAATTCCGGCTTGTTGGTAAATCTCGGCAATTATGTCAGGAACCGTTTTGTGTTGAAATACTTGAAAATTGGTTCGATAAGTAAGTAATGAGAAAATAGGCACTAATGACAATCGATAAGTGCTATAGCGAAACGAAGTATTAAGCTGTTCAATTGATTCGATGATCCCATGAACATATCTAGGCGTATATTTTGTATTATTTTGGTTATTGTGATGTAAGGTTAAGCAAACAGGTAATTGCAACCACTCCTCTAATTTTAGCTCTGGGTCTTCACACACAAAAGTGACATCGAATTGATACAATGAACCAAGTTGTTCATGACCAGAGAACTGATAAACCTGTAATGGAATATCAATGGTAGCGACGGCTATCTCAAATTGAGCTTGGTTTGCATCCTGCATAATGATTCATCCTGAAACACACTTATTTAGTAATACCAACGGCTTAACTCATCAATAAATTGGTATCTCGTAAACACAAAAAGGGAGAGTCATCATAAACAGCTAGGGACGTTTATGATATTGACTCTCCCGAAAATGCGAGTGGTTACGCTTTCATTGCTGTACGCCAGTCATCATTACCAGATGTACCTGCGACTTCGTGCGTCCAATCAATAGCACGATAGGTCATAAATACATCTTCTAGATGTGTGAAATGCGCTTGTGCTGGATCTTGACAGTTTGGCATTGATGCCGTGATATCAACGATAATCGCATCATGCAGAACCGTCGTAAAATAATGCTCTTGTGTACCTGTTGCTGAAGTACGGTACCATTTGATTTCAACTTTTGGCAGCTTCTCACCTGATGTTAATGCGTTATACATTAATGGTGATGCCTTATCGAATACTTTTGTAATACGTACTGGCTTATGCACACGCTGACCAGTAGGTTGACCAGATTGAGGATCACGAGGTAATAGAACTTGATGCTCAAAACCTTGTACCAATACTTCATCTTCATGGCCTTCTTGGTAAATGTTACCTACTGAATCTTCAGTAAAAGTGCCTGCTGTGATCAATCCTTGTTTTTCGCCTTCGATACGCATATAAGCTGGAGTTGGCATACTATCTTCCTTTTTAATAAATATGAATTAATGTTCACTACTCCTATTGCCAAAGACATGCCATTTTTATTATTCAATTTAATCAATAAGTTAATATCATTATAAATAAAACCTTCTCATTTAAAGTTTGAAAAACAATCAATGTATTGCATATTTCAATCAAACTAAAAGTTGTGCCAATTTAATTCGACATTCATACCAAATAGAGTCTTTTGGATCTGTCTCGCAAAATCCACCACTCCAACTTAGTTAACATTTTGAAATATTTTCTTTAAGAATAAATTGAAATCTACTTTTGATCACACTCTTGTTTTAATTCGTACAGTATAAAGAATATACATACAGAGACTTAAAGGGAGAATAAGTGGACGCCATTAAAGCAATGTTAATTACCATGCTTGGAAGCTTTCGTGATCTTCTACCTATTATTCTAGTCGTCGCCTTCTTCCAATTGGTCGTACTTCAAGAGCCTCTGCCCAACTTAGGCTCTATACTCTTTGGTCTCGTACTCGTCATTTTTGGGCTTACCTTCTTTATTTTTGGATTAAAAATGGGGCTGTTTCCCATTGGTGAATCGATGGCAGAAGCTTTTGCCAGAAAAGGAAGTGTCAGTTGGCTATTGCTGTTCGCTTTTTGTCTTGGCTTTGGTACCACTATCGCAGAGCCGGCACTCACAGCGGTAGCGGCAGAAGCTGCTGAGGTCGCCGCAGAAGGCGGAATGATCCCGCATACAGAAAACGATATGGCTGATTATGCCAACGGGCTACGTTTGACCGTCGCACTCTCGGTTGGTTTTGCCATTGTGATTGGGGTGTTACGTATTTTAAAAGGCTGGCCAATCCATATTATGATTATCGGTGGTTATATTATGGTGGTTACTCTTACATGGTTCGCACCTGAAAACATTATTGGTATTGCTTATGATTCTGGTGGCGTGACGACATCTACCATTACCGTTCCCCTAGTTACCGCTCTTGGCGTTGGTCTTGCCTCTACCATTAAAGGGCGAAATCCTATGCTTGATGGTTTTGGTCTTATCGCTTTTGCTTCGTTACTACCTATGATTTTTGTCATGATCTATGGGATGGTATTAGCATGAACAGCCTGATTCTATTTTTTGAAACCTTCCTATCAACCATTCGTGATGTATTACCGATTGTCGTTATTATTTTTGGCTTCCAATTTGCGGTATTGAAAAAACCAATAGCCAATTTACCTAAAGTCATTCTTGGCTTCTTTTACGTAATTTTAGGGCTATCTCTATTTTTAATGGGGTTAGAACTCGCGCTATTTCCACTTGGTGAATCAATGGCAGCTCAATTAACCGCACCTGATTTTATCTATGAAGGGAAAGATTTATTAATCCAAACCTTTGATTGGGTCGATTACTATTGGGTTTATATTTTTGCAGCGACGATTGGTTTTAGTACCACTATTGCTGAGCCATCACTCATTGCTGTTGCTATAAAAGCCAATGCAGTTTCTGGCGGCAGTATAAGTATTAATGGACTACGAATAGCCGTTGCTTTAGGTGTCGCCTTTGGTATCTCGCTAGGAAGTTATCGAATTGTGGTTGGGGACCCAATTCATTATTACATTATGGTGGGCTATGTCATTGTGGTTATTCAAACCTTTTATGCCCCTAAAATGATCATTCCATTGGCTTACGATTCTGGTGGTGTAACAACCTCAACGGTCACCGTACCTTTAGTAACCGCACTAGGATTGGGTCTTGCTTCAACGATTCCCGGTCGAAACCCGATGATTGATGGTTTTGGTTTAATTGCCTTTGCCAGTTTATTTCCCATTATTTCTGTTATGGCGTATGCACAAATCAGTGCTTATAGAGCCAAAACAAAATCCAGTTCTCAAGAAAATACGAATTAATTGATTAATTTAGGAGAAAGCCTATGCGCTTTAAATTGTTACTCGCTTTTGTAGAAGAAGCAAAAACTAATGCGGTTCTCGATGCGGCGCGTAATGCAGGAGCCACTGGTGCAACGGTTATTAATCATGCCCGTGGAGAAGGTCTCAATAAGAAAAAGACTTTCTTTGGCCTAACACTCGAGGTTCAAAAAGATGTTTTATTATTTGTCGTTGAGGAACACCTTGCTCGCTCTATTTTAGAGACCATCAATGATGTCGGAGAATTTGATACTGAATCAGGTCAAGGTATTGCCGTTCAAATTGACATTGAAGATGCCGTCGGCGTTGCGCATCAAGTTGAAACATTAACCAAGGTTGTAGAGGAAAAGCTATGAATAAAGTAAAAGTAGAAAATGTTATGTCCAACACTTATGTCATGGTTGATGGACTAATGACCGTCGCTGAAGGCATTCAATTAGCTAAGCAGAAGCAAGTAAAAGCACTTATCGTAAAAAAACGTCATGATGATGATGAATACGGCATTGTCTTAATGAACGATATCGCCAAAAAAGTACTTGCTCAAAACCGTCCAACAGAGCGCACAAATATTTATGAGATCATGACAAAGCCAGCACTTTCAGTATCACCTGACATGAACGTAAAATATTGCGCTCGATTGTTTGAACGTTTTGGAATAAGCCGAGCACCAGTGATTAAGCATGGTGAAATAGTAGGGATGGTGAGTTACAACAATATTGTGTTAAATGGCATGGCAGAACTTAGTCATTAATAAAAAGTGACTTAAAAACATTAGCCTTTAAGTCACTGTTATTATAATAAATAGCTATTCAGTTTTTGGAATAATTAACGGTGCAAAGTCCGCGGTTGCGTTGTTTCCTGCACCTGAATGATCAGTATATTCCGTGTCTTTCATTATTGTATAAAACACATCAACAAAATCGTCATCGTTAACGAATAAATCATCAGGAAGTAATGCAATAATTGCACTCGTCATTTGAGGAATTATCAAATACGCTTGTGCTTCTTTATCTGGTATTGTTGCCAAGAAGTCACTGGCTGCTTTTAAGATGGTTTGTGCTAACTGTTTATAATCCGTTTTATCGTCTTGCTCCATTAAAATGATATCTGCAGCCCCCCAACGATAACGATCCCAAAAAACCATGATCTGATTTGCAGGGTATGATTGCTCTGCGTAATCTAAATAAGGCATCTCAATCACATCAATCGTTGGTTCGTCTCTTTCAGGGCTCACACCAGACACAATGGCGTATATCTCAGCCTTACCTGAGATCCAAGGTTCATGGTCATCTTTTAACTGAATTTTCTTTAAGATAGTGGTATTAATTTCAGTTGGTTCCACAGCAGATCTTAACATCGCATAAGGCGCTGGCTTCGTTTTTTTACCTGGCTCGCTAGATTGCAATGCTTTAAATTCATCACGCATTAATGCTAGACCAGCTTTCAGCTCTTCACGGTTATTAGTATCAACCACTAATACTGGGCGCTCTGGAATATCGTAAACGTCTAAATAGTGAAGATTGCCATCAATATCATAAGCTTCGATGTATTGCCATTCGCTCTCTGCTCCTTCAGGTTCAAAAGCAAACAATGGGCTTTGTCCTGCTTGCCAACGAGCCAACATACTTGGATCAGCTAAACGTAACTCAAGCAGTTCATCAGTATATTTTTCTAAACCGCGCGCTTGGATCTCGCTTTTATTCGCAGTGGTCATTGCAGCCATAAAAGTTCGAACCTGCGGTTGAGGCTTAGTTTGAGTTGATAAATCAGATAATGAAGCGCTCATTTGATACTGATTAATGGTACTTTTTAAATTGTTTTCTAATTGTGGAAAAGCACGGCTTAACTCCTGTGCTAAAGCACGCTTAGATACATCATCTTGCGCCGTAGCCAAAGCTGGAGTCATCAAGCAAAATACGAGTAGCGCTGTTAATTTGTTCATACAGCATTCCTTATTTATAGTTATTGTATTGATTTTGAATCCATTCGAATTTGTCCTTACCCCAACCATACCAAAAATGAGACAAAATTAAAGTCAATACTCTAATTTATCTTTTTAATGAACAGCATCAGAAATAAGACACCGTAAAATTACGAATACAGAGTGAACTCAACTTGGCATGTTGTACAAAAATAGACCAAACTATTTTATAAGTGCAGATGAAAAGAGGCAGGAATGATATTAAATACGTGGTTAGCTTCAATCTCAGATTGGTATCAAATGGGAAGAACAGGGTCAATAACCATGCTTGAATCACGACTCTATTCAGCTCCTGATTCTGTGTGGGGGCCACATTTGACAGAAAACCAAAGTAAAGCCATTGCTTGTTGGCTAGATGGTTGTTTAAGAGTGTTTGAATATGCAAAATACCAAGATCCAAACAAGGCATATCAAACACTGCAATATATTGCAGCGAAGTTAGAGATGACCGCCTTTTCTCCAACAACAGATATAGAAATAAAAGATTGGGGCTTGAAGCGATTACAACATATCACCGTATTACGTTTAGAGTTTTGTAATCAACAACAAGACCAATCTATTTGGGATAAAGAAGCACACACCTTAATTGATATGCATGTGAAGCTAATGGCAAGCATCTCGTGGAATGAAGCTTATAATGAAATCAGTCAAGACAACTCAATAAGACACTAAAAATCTAGATATCTTGTATCTTGACTAAAATTCGCCATCACTTTATCTTTTATCAGCTTTCCATTTTTCTCAACTGCGACAGATATTGTATCCACCCTTTTGCTTCATTGGATGGTGTAAAGTCATTGGCTCGTTTTGCATTCACAAGGGCCAATTCTAATTGATTCAATTTATAATAAGCACGAGTTTTCGCTAATGCTACGTCATCGGTTTTATTGTAGTCCTTTACTTTATCAAGGCTTTTTAGCCCTTGTTGATAATAACCTTCTTGGATTTGAAGCTGTGCTACCTGCCAATAATATTGATCATCAAACTTTGCTGCTTTTTGCCAAGCAGTAATTGCTTTATCCCACTCTTTTGCTGCCTGCCAATAAGTTGCTTGCGTAACTATGACTTCTTTATCTGTTTCATACTCTGCTAATTGTGCCATCACTTGCGCTGCTTTTTCAGGAATACCACGCTGTGCATACAATTGAGCCAAAATTTTCAACTCTAATTGGCTTAATTCTATTCCCTGTCGCTCTGCAAGAATTAACGTATCTAATGCATGTTTAGGCTGATTTAGTCGTAATTGAATGCTCGATAATTGCTGCCACCAACCCGCTTGATTTGGCTCTAATACGATCAACGCATTTAATGTTGGAATGGCTGATTTCCAATGCTTTAATTGCAGTTGAGCTCCAAGTTTTAAAACCAATAACTGGCGATCATTATTTCGCTCTTTATATTTACCCGTATGTTGATGCTGCTTTAATGCGCTAAGCACCTTTTTCCATTCTGATAATTGATAATGTGTTTGGGCAATTCGAAACCACAAATCCCCTACCTTTTGTTTTTCTGGCACCGTTTTCGTTAATTGATAATAATGCGGTAATGCCTCTGCAAAGCGTTGTTCTGTCAATAACAGATCCGCTAACATACGTTGTGTTATCCACGCTTGTTCATCCACTAATTGCTGGCTGTTTACTGCAATTGATAAAGACTTTACCGCAGCCTTACTGTTACCATTTTGCCAATGAAAAACACCTAACATTCGCTGCACATAGGCTTTATCATAAGGTTGTGATGGTGAGAGATCAGCCAGAACATCAATAGCTTGCACTATTTTATCTTGCTGCTGCAATTGAATGGCACGCTGTACTTTTGCTGCATTATATTGAGTCAGTTGTTGTGCTTGTGCGAGTTCACTAAACATCAAAACAACACTAAAAATAGAGACTATTAATTTCATCATTTTGCTAAGGTAAACTCCAATTTTACGGTTTGCCCAACTTGAGAAATGGCTTTTCCATCCAATACTTTTGGTTGATATTTCCACTTTTTCAGTGCCTTAACTGCTTCTCTTTCAAACATTCTTCTCGGTTTTGCGTCTGTGACTTTTACATCGGTAGGGCGACCTTGCTCATCAATGGTAAATGACATCACAACAAAACCCTCTGCGCCTCTTTTCATCGCTTTTGAAGGATAACGAGGTTCCACACGGTATAAAGGCATGGCCTGTTGATTGCCCGTAAAGTCCGCGAAATTTGGTGCGCTGATGGCTAAGCCAGAAACACTTGAATCCAAACCAATCAATGGCATCGAACTTTGTGGTGTTGCCATTGCCGTTTGTGTTTGAGCTGCCATTGGCGTTGCTTGTGGCGGAGGCTCTGGCGTATCAGGCTTTTCAGGCACACGGCGTTGACGGCGCTGCACATCTTGCTCTTGCTCAGCCATTACCATATCAAAGCGGATCGTTTCACTGCTCTCTGGCTTACCCTGAGATCCGTTATCCACCATCCACGCCATGAAGGTGAATAAACCAACCGTCATAGATATCGCAATTGGCATGGCTAAAAATAAACGCCACATTAGTGTTTCTCCGCAGCCAACGCGATGCCTTTAACACCAGCGCCTTTCGCAGCATCCATCACTTTCACGACCGTACCGTTATATGCATGTTCATCGGCTTGAATCACTAATGATGCTTCTGGTTGTTCAAGCAATAAATGCTCTAACGTTGCTTGCACACGCTCCGCATCAACCATACGTTTATCAATAAAGATGTAGTTGGAAGCTGTGATTGCGACAAATATCCCTGCGTCTTTTTGGCTTGATACGTTACTGGCTTGAGGACGATTTACTTCTACGCCAGATTCGCGCACAAATGAGCTAGTAACAATAAAAAAGATCAGCATGATAAATACAATATCTAACATGGATGTTAAATCAATTTGTGCTTCTTCTTGATGTGAAGATCGACGGCCAAGTCTCATGACTGACTCCTTAATGCTTTTTCTAATTGATGTTCTTTACGACGACATACCTTTGCTAAACGGGCATGAACAAACATACCCGCTAACGCCGCAACCATTCCGGCCATCGTCGGTAATGTAGCGAGTGAAATTCCCGATGCCATCAGCTTAGGTTGACTACTGCCTTGGTTTGCCATTACATCAAATACGGAAATCATCCCAGTAACCGTGCCTAACAAACCGAGCATTGGGCATATTGCCACTAGCACCTTGATGAAATTTAAATATTGGTTTAATTGAAGGTGCGCTTCGCTTATCCATCCATCTCTAATGGTTTTTGCATACCAAGATTCATGATCATTACGTTGCTGCCATTTCTCTACCCATACTTTTTTCTGTGCAGGAAAAGTAAAGGCTAAGAAAAACACACGTTCAACCACCAACAGCCAACACATGGCCACAATGGCAGCCAACCACCATAAAATGGGGCCGCCTTGTGTCATAAAATGTGAAAGAAAAGCCGTCATTACGCTGCCATATCCATTGCGTTAGGTTGCGCTACTTTTTCAGCCTGTTCAGCCACTAAGCCTAATCCTTGTTTTTCAAGAATAGTTCGAATGCTTTCAGCTTGTGAGCTTAAGATATTGTGCGTCAATAACAGAGGCATTGCTGCAACCAGACCTAGTACCGTGGTTACTAGAGCCATTGATATACCGCCCGCCATCACTTTTGGGTCTCCATTACCAAACTGAGTAATCACTTGGAATGTTTCGATCATGCCAGTAACCGTACCTAAAAGCCCCAACATTGGTGCTAAAGCCGCTAATAGCTTAAGCATCGACAGGCCTTTTTCTAATCCTTGTTGTTCATCAACAATGGTTTCGAGTAAACGCAATTCCAGAGCTTCTACTGAACGTTGTTTTTCTGCATCATAAACAGCAAGTACACGGCCTAATGGGTTTTTACCCAGTTCTTGTGGCTGTTTTAATTGCTTTCTAATTTGTTGGCGAATAACAAACAATCTCACCCCATTAAAGAGTGAAATAATTAATCCAATCAGTAATAAACCAATAATGATTTTACCAACCACACCACCCGCTTGAAGGCGCTCTTTCATTGTTGGTGTATTAGCTAATTGCTCTAACATAATGCCACGAGACGGATCGCTTGCCATCATGATGGTTTGCTGCCCTTGCATTTCAGATAAAATAGCGAATGTTGGCATAAGTTCTGGCTGTTGAGCATAGTAAGTAGCAACTTGCTTTTTATTGTCCCACTGCAAGAAACCATCGTCACCAACCAGTGCCATATTACCTAAGCGATAAGCATTTATTGATTGACGATGACCAGAACCATTAATCATTGTTACCGTCGTCGATTCTAACTCTGAGCTCGCATTAACTTGTTGAGCCATGGTCTGCCATAAACCTGTTAATTGAGCCATTGAAGGCAAAGACTTAGCCGCAACAATGTCCGAAATTAACTGACGATGTTCTACATTCACTGCTCCTGAAACCGAGCTTTTTAGCTCCGAACCCACATCCTTTGCGGTTTGTCTTACCACACCAAACAACTCGCCTAAACTGCCCGTTTCTAAATGCAGTTGCTGCTCTAACGTCGCGAGTGTTTTTTCATTTTTACTAAAGATAGCGCTTAATTCATCACTTTCTTTTTGCAGTTTTTTTCGCTCTGCAATCAATGCATTTCGTTGTGCTTTTAAGCTTTGTTCTGTTTGCTTAAAACCAGACTCTCTTTGTGCGTCATGCTGCTTTTGTGCGTGACTTGCTTGTTGTGTTTCTTTCAACAATTCAGAGTTTGCTGTAGCGGCGTTAATAGAAAGACCAAACAGTGAAATCGCTAAAATCAATGGCTTAATAGTCATGTTATTTCACCTCTTTTAGTGATAAAGACACAGGAAGAACCAATAAACTTGGGGCAACTTGCTTATAAGCGACAGAGTAAGCTTTGGCTAACTCATCATTAAATTTAGAATCCAATGATTGCCATTGATGGGTGTACGTATTCCAACTCCAATATTGAGAAGCATCAAGGCGACGAGCGACTAACGAAACACGCCCTAAATGCAGCATATCCGCATCAATTTTCTCATTACTTTCAACCGTAATTTGTGTTTGGTATGTTCCTAACTTTGTGCCGTAATCCATTTCTATCTGGTAAGCTTCAAGAAGTCGACGGTACTTTTCGGCATCGCTTACATCTGCTCTTGTCATCATATGTTCAAGCTTTGCAATACGCTGTAAACGCTCTTCTGTTTTAATTGGCTTATCTTGTTCAACTGCCGTGTTCAGGCCAGATAACATCTTATACATTAAAGGAACGACGCCTTGTCTTGTGTCTTTAATAGTATCAATTTGGTCATCTAAACTCGTCATTTCTTGTTGCTGACTATTCACTAAACCAGTTAAGTGATCACGGTATACTGCGAGGTTTTTCACTTCTTCTTGAAGCTGCTCAATCTCTGCTTTATAAGCTAACGTTGCTTCTGAGCTTTTATCAATTTTTGCTTGGCTCACAGCAGAGGCTGTATTCGATTTATTTTCGATAGATCGTGCTTGATCAAGCGTGGTTGCCTGAGCGGTTGTGATCACGGTTGCTAATGCAATACCGATACTGGTTTTTAGAATATTCATATTTATCAATTTCTTAGTTCTTTATTTCTTAAAAGAAAGTTTGTATTTGAATAAACGCACTAAAGGGAGACCGAAGCCTCCCTTATTTTTAATGCGCTAAATTAGTATTTAACTTGTAGTGTCGCCATGTAGTTTCGGCCCTCACCAATAACAACATTTTGTGCACCATTTTTTGCATAATCATCACCAGTTGAGCCACCACCTGCTAGGTAATCGGTATCAAACAAGTTTTCAACATTAAAACGTGCTACAAAGGTTAAATCTTGATCGTATTTAACTGTATGTGAAATACCTAAATCAAAGCGTGTGTAACCGTCCTTCTTGAAGGTATTTGCTGCATCTCCGTAACGTTCACCAACATAAATAGCACCTAAATTTGCATCCGTATTATTTGTGAAGGCATAACGAGACCAAACACTTGCAGAATATTCAGGCACATCAGCAGGACGATTTCCTTGGTAATCTTCATGCACAGTGTATTCTGCATCTAGATAAGTCGCTGAACCGCTCATAGAGAAACGCTCTGTGATAAAGCCTTGAACCGAAAGCTCTGCACCACGGTGAACTTGTTCACCTGCTTGAGTTTTCTCATCCATACCATTACTCAATTTCTTATCTACCGTTGAGTTTTCTTGCGTAATGTCAAACACTGCACCAGAGACAAATAATTGATTATCCATCAACTCCCATTTGGTGCCCAATTCATACAATCTTCCACGTAGCGGATCTAATTGTTGTCCATCATTTACATAATTATTACCTGACACTTCACCTTGCATTTCAAAGCTTTCAGAGTACGTTGCGTAGATAGAACCTGTATCTGCAGGGTGGAAAATTACCGCAAACTTAGGAGATACAGCATCTTCAGCTAAACCTTCTTTAAGCTGACGGTCATAACGAACACCGGCTAACACCTGCCAATAATCATTAAACGTGATCATATCCTGAGCGTAAAATCCCCATGCATCGTATTCTGAATGTGTATCCTTCACTTTCTTTGCAGGGTCTATTTCAGGAGCAGGTGTAGAGCCACCCACGTTTACAGTTGATCCTTTCAATGAATACTCTAGACGATCATAGCTATAGCCTAACCAGTTGCTACCAAACAACATTTGGTGACTTACGCCTAGTGCATCAAATTCACCAATTAAATCAACACTTGCGGTTTTAAATACCCAGTTATCTTTACGATCACTTCCGCCTTGTTTATACGAGCCATTTGAAAGGTTATACGTCTCTTCTTTAGGAAAGCTCTCTACATCATGACGATTAAAGTCTTGATGATTAAAGCTTGCATTAACACGCCATACATCAGTCAAGTTCGCAGCAATATCAACACCGACATTTTCGACATCATTTTCGATGCTTGACCACTGAGCATCCCAAATGAATTTATCACCACCAATGGTTTTTCCATCTTTAATGTAGGCACCAGAATCAACACTGCCGTCGTCAATCGTACGGTCATAATGGAAAGAGATTGTCACATCTTCATTAATGTCATAATCAAGGAATAGGCCACCAACAAAACGCTCTGTAGACGGTATCGTTCCGTCACCGTATTGACGCCATGAGTTGTATGTTTGTTTAGATATGACAGCACGACCACGCAATGTTTGCTCATCATTTAATGAACCGCTTACATCCGCTGTTGTACGAGAATTATTATTTGAACCAATATCCTGGCTAACACTGACTTGGGTTTCATAGGTTGGCTTCTTAGCAACCATATTCACTAAACCACCAGGTGCAGATTGACCATATAATAGACCTGATGGACCTTTTAAGATCTCGACACGCTCTAATAATTCAATTGGCTGACGGTAATGTGACCAATGCTGTTTTCCATCACGCAAAAAGCCAGAGCTGCTACTTAATTCAAAACCTCGTAACGTAAATTGTTCACGGTTACGTGTTGTTGCACCAGCGCCAATACTCGCATCATTCTTCAATACTTCACCAAGCGTACTTGCGCGTTGCTCATCAATAAGCTGCTCGTCAATCACGCTCACTTGCCCTGGAGTTTCTAACTGAGTCGCTTCCATACGCATGGATGTTGAGTTTGTATCTGCTTTATAACCATAGTCACGACCAGTAACGACCATGTGCTCATCAGTAGTTGAGGTCTCTGTTTCAGCGTAAGCAAGAGGGGTAGACAAAACTGCACCAATAACAAGAGCCAACTGACTTTTAGAAAACATATTCCATTATCTCCAAGTATTTTTAAAAAGGGTGATAAAAACCTGAGATGGAATATAAATGATAATTGTTACCATTTGCATTAAATTTACATTCTTTGCATTTGTATAGAAACGTCACTCAATTTAAACCAATAACGATAATGTGTAACAAAATCAAAGCAAGATAATTACACATCTCCCTCTCCTTTTTTATGTAAAACAATGTTGAGATTTGAATAGTAATTAATAAAACTCTCAATTTTGAGTAAGCGGTTACATTTTTTGAAATATCTACTCTTTTCTTGCACACAATTAACACCAAAGTGGTAATATTATTCATTGACCACACAAAGAATGTGGCTAAATTAAGGATCATATTATGAACAAACGCTATATCGCTTTAATCGCTGCCGTTGGCATTGCCATTGGTTGGATAACCTTGGGCGGTACACAAGCCGTACTCCACGCAACATCAACCACTGAATTTTGTGTTTCATGCCACACAATGGAAAAACCATTACATGAATATCAAGGTTCTGTTCATTTCAGTAACCAAAAAGGTATCCGTGCCGAATGTGCTGATTGCCACATTCCTGAAGAACCAATTGATTACCTAATTACCAAAATCCGTGCGTCTAAAGACATCTATCACGAATTTGTTACTGGCAAAATTGACACAGATGAGAAATACGAAGAACACCGTTTAGCGATGGCTGAAACCGTATGGGAACAAATGCGTGCAAACGATTCTGCTACTTGTCGTTCTTGTCACAGCTTTGATGCAATGGAAACTTACGACCAATCAGCAAGTGCACAAAAAATGCATGTTTACGGAAGAGAAAACAACCAAACCTGTATTGATTGTCACAAAGGCGTTGCTCACTTTGCACCACAAGCCACATTAGATACGTCTGCATTTGACCACCTTTTTGATATGGCGAAAAACACTAAAGCTGATGCTGAAAAAGTCTACCCAATTGAAAGCATCAAAATGGCTGACCTTGCGACAATTAACCCTACCGTTGAACTAACGACTGTTAGTAACGATGAAGGCAAACGCACTGTTACCGTTTCTGGTTACCAAATGAAGGGCGCAGAATCGGTTATCTACATGGGTGAAGGCCAACGTTCAATCATTGCGACTCTTACTGATACTGGCATCAAAGCGCTGACATTAGGTGAAGCAAACACAGATGCTTATGGCAACGAATGGCGCACCGCAGAGCTAACAGGCACAATCGAATCTCCTGTTCTTGCATCTAATCAACCACTATGGGATTACGCAGAAGAGCTAGATAACGTCTACTGTGCAACATGCCACGCGAAAATTCCGGCAAATCACTTCACGGTTAACTCTTGGGGTCCTGTTGCAAAAAGCATGGGCGCACGTACTGATATCTCTGAGCTAAACCTTGAGATCTTAACTAAATTCTTCCAAAACCACGCGAAAGACGTGGCAAACCATAAATAAGGGAGTGACTATGACTACTATTACTCGTCGCGGCTTTTTAAAAGGCGCAGGTGCATCTGCTGGTGCATTAGCGATCACGTCTATCGCTCCGTTATCTGTAAACGCCTCTACACTTGGCCGTACAGATTCATTAATTCTAACCGCTGGTCGTATGGGTCCATTACTTTGTGAAGTCAAAGATGGTCAACTTATTTCAACCAAAAGTGGCTTAGCGCAAACCGTACCAAACAGCTTACAACAAACGGGGCCATCACAGGTTTATACTAAAGCCCGTGTTAAATACCCAATGGTTCGTAAAGGCTATTTAGAAAACCCAAGTAACCCTCAAGGGGTTCGTGGTAGCGATGAATTCGTACAAGTATCATGGGATGACGCTTATAAGCTAATTCACGAACAACACATGCGTATTCGTGAAACTTACGGACCTCAATCTATCTTTGCAGGCTCTTACGGTTGGCGATCAAGTGGCGTATTACATAAAGCTCAAACACTACTTCAACGTTACATGAGTATGTCTGGTGGTTATGCTGGTCACCTAGGTGATTACTCAACAGGTGCTGCTCAAGTTATCATGCCTCACGTTGTGGGCTCTATCGAAGTGTATGAACAACAAACGACTTACCCTGTTATTTTAGAAAACAGTGAAGTGGTGGTGTTGTGGGGCTTGAACCCAATTAACACTTTAAAAATCGCATGGTCTTCAACGGATGGTCAAGGCCTTGAGTTTTTCCATCAACTGAAGAAATCAGGCAAAACCGTTATTATCATTGACCCAATGCGTTCAGAAACCGCGGAATTCTTTGGTGATAAAGCACAATGGATCGCTCCTAACCCACAATCCGATGTAGCGATGATGATGGGTATTGCTCATCAATTGGTTAAAACACAACAACACGATACTGAATTCCTTGCTAAATACACTGTAGGCTTCGAGCAATTTGAAGCGTACTTAATGGGTAAAGAAGACGGCATTGAGAAAACCCCACAATGGGCTGAAGCGATCTGTGGCGTTCCTGCAAAACAGATGGAACTACTGGCTAAGATCTTCAAAGAAAATCGCACCATGCTAATGGCTGGTTGGGGTATGCAGCGTCAGCAACACGGTGAACAACGTCACTGGATGCTGACAGTTTTAGCTTCAATGCTTGGTCAAGTTGGCTTACCTGGCGGTGGTTTTGGTTATTCATACCACTACTCAAATGGCGGTAACCCAACACGTGACGCAGGCGTACTACCTGCAATGTCTCCATCGCTAGGTGGCAGTTCGGCAGGTGGTAATGATTGGGCTATTCAAGGCTCAGTTACCGCTTTCCCTGTTGCTCGCATTGTTGAATGTTTAGAAAAACCGGGAACAGAATACCAACACAATGGCCATACGCTAACTTTCCCAGAGCTGAAAATGATCTGGTGGGCGGGCGGTGCTAATTTTACCCATCACCAAGATACCAACCGTTTGATCAAAGCATGGCAAAAACCTGAGATGATCGTTATTTCAGAACCGTACTGGACTGCAGCAGCTAAACACGCGGATATCGTTCTACCAATTACGACTTCATTTGAGCGTAATGATATGACGATGACAGGCGATTACTCTAACCAGCATCTTGTTCCTATGAAGCAAGTCGTTGAGCCACAAAACGAAGCACGTAGTGATCTTGATGTATTCGCTGATATGGCAGAGTACCTAAAGCCTGGCGGTAAAAATGTGTATATGGAAAATAAAACGGAGATGGAATGGCTTCGTGATTTCTATAAAACAGCACAACAAGGTGGCCGTAACGCACGCGTACCTATGATGAATTTCTCTAAGTTCTGGGAAGCGAACAAGCTTATCGAAATGAAGTGGAATGCAAAGAATGCTGAATTTGTGCGTTTTGGTGATTTCCGTAAAGATCCAATCATGAATCCACTAGGCACGCCAAGTGGTAAGATTGAGATCTTCTCTAAAACTATCGAAAGTTACAAACTGGATGATTGTCCTCCACACCCAGTATGGATGGAACCAACCGAGTGGATGTTTAACTACACGGATGGCGAACTACAGTTAATGACATCGCACTCAGCACACCGTTTGCACAGCCAATTTAACTATGCGGATCTTCGTAAAGAATACGCGGTACAAAACCGTGAGCCGATTACGATTCATCCAGAAGATGCAAAAGCACGTGGTATTAAAGATGGCGATTTAGTTCGCGCTTATAACCAACGTGGCCAAGTTCTGGTTGGTGCTTTTGTTTCTGATGGCATCAAAAAAGGCAGCGTATGTATCCACGAAGGCGCATGGCCTGATTTAGATCCTAAAACAGGTATGTGTAAAAACGGCGGACCAAACGTATTAACGATGGATATTCCAACCTCTCGTTTAGGTAATGGTAACTGCGGTAACTCAGGTGTAGTGAAGATTGAAAAATACACGGGTGTTGCACCAACATTAACCGCGTTTATGCCACCAATGAATGGGTAATCTTATCGTTATCACATAGTATAAAAAACTGGAGGCTCATTGCCTCCAGTTAATAAATACCGCATTACCATAAATTAAAATTTATAACTTGCCCCAAGCATAAACTGGTTAGCTTTAATGATTTCATTATTAATATTTCGATACTCAACGTTAATACCAAAACCTGAACTGAAGCGACTTTCAAAACCTAACGATGCCTCAAAACCCACTTTGGATTCATCTTTAGATACATCATTTATAGTGTAGTCAACTGTATATTTATTTACCCCTAATTTAGTATAAATATAATTATTATTTATTAGTGGATATTGCAAGAATACACTCACCTTTGGACCAGAAAAACTTGCATCTTTTATTTCTGAAACTTCCCCTACAATAATGCTGCCAATTCCACCCATAGAAGATGTCCATCCACCTTCAAGTCCAGCAAATGGCGTTAACATATAACGGTAATAGGCATCAATATTAAATGCATCACCGTCATTCGTGGTTTTATTTAATTCGAACGTTTGATTCCCATAGCCAACATTTGCACCGATAACATGTTCAGCAAATGCATTAGTCGAAATTAAAGTAATACATAAAATTGATTTAACTATATTTTTCATACAATGACCTAAAAAATTAAATATGTTTTTCAACCTTATTTATACCTCTAGATTATTAATCTCCATAGAACTATATCAATATGAAAATTGATATACATCAAACTTTAATGATAATCATTACCAATTAAATATTGCTAAATAGATTAAAATATATTGAGAGTTTAAAAAGCTTTAATAGATAATGAGATTAGTCCCTAAAAAACAGGAAACAACAGTGAGATCCTCAAACCGCCCTCTTTTCTATTCTCAGCCTTCACTTTTCCTTTCATTACTGACATGGCTTCTTTAACAATCGCGAGCCCTAAACCATAACCACCCGACTGTTTATCTCTAGCTGATTCTAAACGGGTAAATGGAGAAAATATGTCTGACAATTGATGTTCAGGAATACCCAATCCATCATCTTCTACGATAACAGCAACATACTTTTTATCTTGCTCTGTATATGGCGTCACTAGCACCTGAATCGTCGCTGCTTCACCAGCATACTTAATTGCATTGCCAATCAAATTACTGATAACGCGAGTCACCAAACGAGGATCTGCCATCACCGTAGGAATAGGTTGTGTGGCTGTCATTTCTAAGCGTTGATTTGGCTTTAAATCGATGCGACGTTGAGCCACTTGAGCACTGCAGTGACTCTCTAACATTACCGCTTGTAGTTTTGTAGAGTAACGTGCGTTTTCTAACCGGCTAAACTCTAAGATCTCACCCACTAATTCATTCATCTCATTGGATTCGTTCTCTAACCTATCCAATAAATGTTGATGCTCGCTGTCTACTTTCTTTCTTAGTAAATGCAACGCCAAATTATGTCGTGCTAATGGCGTTCGTAATTCATGAGAAACATCACGGATCAGTCTCTGCTGCTTTTCAGCTAAAGAGTGGATCTCATGGGTCATATTATCAAAGTCATGAGCTAGCTCGCTAAACTCTCGAACCGAATGTCCAATCTCTTCTCCCACTTTAACGTCAAAATCACCTTGCGCTAATTTATGACTGACTTCGCGTAATTTAGCTAATGGTTGTTGTAAATAGTGAGCAATAACCCAAGAGAACAATCCTAGGATCAATCCTGAAATAACGAACTTTATAATGCCAAAATAAAGGGGGAAATCTTTTGCAGGATGATACTGATATGGCATTTGAATCACTATCGTCAAACCATCTTTTAATGGAATACCAATAATCGGGCGATTCACTTCATTATCTAATTGGGTATCTAATGGACGCAAATATTTCAGTTTAAATTCAAAATGAGGATGCATATCACGATGAGTAATTGGTCGTTTATTTTCATCAAGAACAAAAAGATAATACTCTTGTGCTCTTGCCCAATCGGCTAACTCATCCATGTCCCCATCTTCAATCATCACATTTGCTTGGTCAGCCAAATCTAACATCTTGGTTTGGATGGATGCAGGAATACGCAACATTGATTTCATTAAGGCAATTTCAGCCAAGCTTTGTAGCGATATGATCAAAAACAAGCTGACTGCAAACGCACTAAATAAACGAAACGCTAATCCATTTTTATGCTTACCTACAAAAGAGGGACAAGCACCAAACCAACGAAACATTTTCATTCAACCTTACCCATCATCAGCTATTAACCGTTTTGATAAAGCTATATCCACGCCCACGAACGGTTTTAATGTGTTGTTTAGATAAACCAGATTGAAGTAATTTACGACGAATATTACTGATGTGCATATCTAGGTTACGATCAAACGGGCACAGCTCTTTTTTAAGGATATTAATTTGAAGATCAGATTTAGACACTACTACATCAGCATTCTTAATTAGATATTGTAGTAGTTCTGACTCTGTTTCAGTCAATGGTAAGCGTAAGAATTGCTCTGCAAGATCTTCCGTTGCTCCCACGTAATTTTGGCGCTGACGCTCTAAGCCGACACGACGTAAAATCGCCGTAATACGCACCAATAATTCAGGGACGTTGAAAGGTTTTGCGATAAAATGATCGGCACCAGCCTGCAAGCCATCAAGCATAGAGGCTTCATCGCCTAAAGCAGTAAGCATTAAAATAGGGGTAGCAAAGCGCTGACAAATACGTCTAGCCACTTGATAGCCATCTAATTTTGGTAACATGACATCAAGCAACACAAGATCAACTGAATGTGTCTGAATAAACTCTAGCGCACTTTCGCCACAATGCACGCAATCAACATCGTAGCCTTCATCTTGTAATACTTCTTGTAATAAATTGCATAACGCAATGTCGTCATCAACCACTAAAATACGGGACACGTTTACTCACCAATTAAATGAAAATCGTTCGCATTCTAATCTTGAGAAAAGCCTTGTGCAATAGAACTTTTTACAAAACCCTCAATAACCTTTAATTAAGTATGGTTTTCTGCCAATTTAAATCCACAATACGTTCATCTGCAATGTAATAAATCACATCACCAGAAACCAATTGTGTTTCCAAACTTGGGTTAACTTTACAGCTCTGATCTTTTTGTTGAGTTGCAATAATCGTCGCTTCATGTTGCTTTTTGAAGGATGAATACACCGATTCCAGACTAAAACTATCAAGCCCCTTGGGTACTTCAATGGAATATTGAGTTTGCCCCTCATGAGCACTGACTAACTCAGAGTGAATAAAGCTTGAGCCCTTATCCATTACTGATTTTGCGACTAATTCTGTTGATAATGATGAAATACACTCTGAGTTTGGGCAGTACTTATGCAACAAATCACGCTTAATTGAGTCTTCAAAGTGAGCGACTAAATGGGCATCGCTGTTTTGCTCGGCGACAAACAAACTAATGGTTAACGTTGCATCATCCAAATCGGTATCAACAATCACTGCGCTGGCTTTTGATAAGTTTGAGCGTTCCATCTCTGTTGCATCGGTAAACGAATTCACTCGTACAAAATGCACGTCAGCACCAAATGGCGATTCTTCATATTCACAAGACACCACGACAACTTCACGACGGCCTTGCTCTTCACGCTTTAGCATTTCAATCAAATGAGGGGTTCTGGCGCTATTAATACCAATAACAATAATGTGATTCTCTAAGTTCAAATTTTGTTTCCCTCTTCGGTTTGTACGCCAAAAATCAGTAAAGAAGACCGCTATTCGACCCACAGACAGTGCAAATAGTCCCACACCACATGGAATAATAAACAAGGCAGAAAAGAGTCGACCATGATCGGTAGTTGGGCTTAAATCACCATACCCTACGGTACTACTGGTGGTAACGATATAGTAAAAAAAACTGGATAGGTTATCGGTTAAATGAGGTTCATTAGCCAAGGTTAACCCTAACCAACTTAATGCGACGTAACTGATAAGAAGGAACATCAGCGTATACATATTAATCGCCATAAAATGCTTATTAATTACGTTAGCAATGACTCTTAATAGTGCGTGCATTGTTATTCCTTCATCGTCCATAATTCACATCAGTGTAACGTACTACAAAATTAACGTATACCTTCTAGTTTTAATAATGCTTGTTGGGTCGGAAGTGCTGTCATCGCTCCTTTTTTCGTCGTTGCCAATGCTCCGCAAATATTGCCCCAACGAATGGCTTTTTCAATGACGTCAATGTGCTTCCAATCTGAGTGTTGAGCTAACTGAGCGACAAGACCACACACAAAAGCATCTCCTGCGCCAGTTGTATCTACAACACCTACAGATATACCGGTCATAATTTGCTGCTTACCATCAAACACAACTAACGCGCCTTTAGCTCCTAGAGTGATCGCCACTAAAGGTATGTTCAGTGATTCAATAGACGCTAATCCTTGTTGTAAATCCGTAGTATCAGTTAAAAACAATAACTCTTCTTCAGAGAATTTTACTACATCAGCTAACGAGACGGCTTTCATCACAACATCTTTAATCTCGGATGGATCTTTCCAAACTTCATCACGTAGATTAGGGTCAAAACTGATAAATCCACCCGCTGCTTTAATCGAAGACAACGCATATAATGTCGAACTTCGACTTGGTTCATTTGCCAGTGAAATAGAGCAAGTGTGTATCCACTCATCTGATGAAAATGAAGGTACGTCCGACTTTTCAACAAATTGATCAGCACTTGGCTTTACCATAAAAGTAAAGGTTCGCTCACCAGTGTCATCAAGATCAACGAGAACGGTAGAGGTTCGTTGCGCTTTATCAAGCTGAAGATGAGTAACATCTACCCCTTCAGAGTTTAGTGTTTCATGCATAAAGCGACCTAATGGATCTTCTCCAACACGACCAAAGAAGGCACAATCGCCACCTAAACGAGCAATACCTACCGCCACATTTGCAGGTGCACCACCTGGGCATTTTAGATACGTTGTCGATGTTTCAGGGATCAAATCCACTACGGCATCACCCGTTAGCCATACTTTATTCATCTTTTTTCGCTCTAAAAAGGCCCCGAAGCCAAACTATCGGGGCTCTAATCGTTAAATTAGTTTGCTCGTTTAATTGGATTATAAATTCGAGTTAACATGAATGCAGTTACAAATGCACTCGCAATAACCATTAGGTAACCCAATACCGCAGTCAGTGAGTGTGAGTACAATAAGATACCTGGAATAAAGGTAATCCCCATACCTGTAGCACTAATATTTAATACATAAGTAACTAAGCCACCGACAGCACCACCGACCATACCAAATAAGAATACTTTACCGTACTGAAGGTTTACACCAAAGAGTAGTGGCTCTGTGATACCAAACAGTGTCGACATTGATGCACCGTACGCATTGCTCTTTTTCTGTTTGTTCTTCAACAATGTCGCTACTGCAATTGCTGCACCAAATTGCCCCGCCATAGACGCTGTGCCTAACGGTTGTAGTGGGTTCAACCCTGTGTCATTTAATAAACCAATTTCAATCACACCCAACGCATGATGAAGACCGGTAATCACAATCATTTGTTGGAAAGCAGCATATAAGATGTAACCAATACCTAATGGAAGATCAAGCGCCAAACGCACCAGTGATGTACAACCATGCTCAATACTTTGCAATAAAGGACCAAAGCCAAACAAGATAACCACAATAGCAATGGTGATGGTCATAAATGGCGTAACAATCAAGTCCATACTTGTTGGAACATATTTTCTCAGATTGCGTTCAAGATAAGACGTAAACCAACCAGCGAAGATAGCAGGTAAAACCGTGCCCTGATAACCGACTAATGGGAAAGAGAGTCCAAATAAAGTGACCATCATCGGTTCTGCGCCACCACTTGCTACTGCCCATGCATTAGGCAATTGCGGTGCAACCATCATCAAACCTACCACGATAGCAATAACTGGGTTGCCACCAAATTTTTTCGAGGCTGAAAAAGCAATCAATACTGGTAAGAAGGCAAAAGCGGTATCGGTTAACATGCTAAACAGTGCTAATAGCTCAGGTGAGAATTCCACACCAGAATGCAGAAGCATGCCACGTAAACCCATTAACAAGCCAGTTGTTACAAGCGCAGGGATTAATGGAACCAAAATATCCGCCAAAGTACGAACTACTTTTTGGCTTGCAGTCATGTCAGAGAAAGCATCTTGCTTAAAATCTCCGCCTTCTGCTGCACCGCCCAACTTCTGTTTTAATGCATTGTAAACGTGAGTCACTTTACCCGTTCCAATAATAAACTGATGCTGACCTGATTGATAAAAGTAACCGCTGATCTGCTCAATTGCTTTGGCCTCATCAACATTAACTTTATCGTTATCTTTTAAGATTAAACGTAAGCGTGTAGCACAGTGTTCAGCGTTTTTAATGTTGTCGATTCCACCGATACTATCCAGTATCTCATTGGTAATAGCGTCATAATTCATAATGTTATACCTAAATTCCATTCACATATTGTAGGGTTGCTTTTATTTCAGCAGGCTCATCAAAAGTTATTTTTAAGTATTGGTTTCCTTTTGATGGGAAAAACAGTGACGTAAATACATTACATCCTTGGTCTGAAAATATTTCGATAATACTTTGATCACAAAATAACGTCAGATTTTTACTTTTTTCAGTTAATGTACAAGAACGAATTGATCCAAACTCATACTCTTTTTCATTATGATCATAATTTGATCTATCTAGTATTAGTTGTTTACTTTTATTATCAACCGTAAATAAAAACTCATTATTAAAGTCGTCAAAAATAATCACTGATATATTTTCAGATTGGCTACAATCAATATCTAATAAAAAGGACAATGACTCTAATTTGATTATTTCCTCAGTCTTTATATTTTCATTTATTAATACTGAATTCAGTTTACATTCATTAATCGGTTCTAATTCTTGATAAAGTTTATTTTCTTTAATCGACAGTTTTCTTGGTGCAGTTAAACAGTTAATCCAACCGTATTGTTCTGATGGTAAACCATCGTCTGTTCCTGCCCATGCGATTAATGTTGGCTCATTTGGGTTGTTGTTCATTGTTTGCGGAGCATAGAAATCAAATCCACGATCAAGCTCATCCCAATGAGTCACAGTAAAGGTTAGTGATCCCCAATCAATGCGACCAATGCAATACACTACGTTATAACGGTTATGAAATCGCTCTTGTTTTGGTGAAATACCTTGTGGAGAAAAGATAAGTACATCTTGACCATCTACCTCAAGTAAATCGGGACATTCAAACATATAAGCTTCATTAAAATCCGCATCAATATCAATTGACAGTTCACCTTTTAATACCCAATTAACTAAGTTATCAGAGTAATAAACAATGATAGACCCCTTTAAATCGGCCTCTCTTTGAGCCCCAAGCAGCATGTAGTAAACGTCACCGTCTTTAATGATTTTTGGATCTCTTACATGGCCCGTATACCCTTTAGGGAACGACTTTATAATTGGATTGTGCTCTGATTTTATTACTTGATTCTCTTTATCTAAAATAGCGACGCACTGATTTGCATCACGCTCTTCGCCATTTTTCACATTACCCGTATAAAATAAATACGCAGCAGAATCCTCAACAAAAGCCGCACCAGAATAAGCGCCATGTGATTCATAATTTTCTACTGGCGTTATTTTACTTCCGTGTTCATTCCAAGAATATAAATCGTTCGATATTAAATGCATCCAATGCTTCATGCCATGAAAAGTACCAAATGGATACCACTGGTAAAATAAATGATACTCACCATTAAAATAGCAAAACCCATTTGGATCATTTAATAATCCATGTGGTGGCGTAATATGTAATTGTGGTCGATATACTGTATTGCAACGAATAGCATTAAACTTTTCATTGTCTTGCTCCGTTGCAAAATTAATCGTTTTATATTTATCTAAATCCACAGTGATACCCAATCATTAACTTGTTGAGTTGATAATAGAGTCTCGTCTTCATTTTAGAAACCAATAACAAGTAGCAATAGATAAGTAAGTTATCATTTACGTATATTGACTAAAAATATGTGATGTAACACAAAAACTTGTTACACAAATAAACGTATGATGAGCGCCACCACCAAATTGTCTTTCAAGAGATAGAAAATGACCATCAGAGACATTGCTAAATATTCAGGCGTTTCTATCGCTACGGTATCAAGAGTGATCAATAACAATGGTAAGGTATCTGACGCCGCACGGTACTCAGTAGAAGCCGCGATTACTAAGTTCAATTACCAAAAACCAGAGCCTAAGAAAAAGAAAGCAACCAAGCTGTTTGGTGTAATTGTACGTAATATGAGCAATCCGTTTTTAGCTAAACTTATTGATGTCTTAGAAGAGGAAGCTTATAAGCACGGACGCAGTATTCTGTTGTTCAATAGTCGTAATAATTTAAAGCTTGAACAGACGTTTTTAGAAGAGTGTAAACATCATAATGTGGATGGGGTATTTCTTATTCCTCGATCCTTAAAAGAACAACACATTCGCCCTCTTCAAAGCCTGCCATTTCCTGTGATCTTATTAACGGTGACCTCTCCACTCTGTTTGAGCATTGGCACGCACCATAAGCATGGTGGTAATTTAGTCGCAGAGCATTTTATTAAGCAGGGCTATCGACGCATTGGATTTGTTGGCAGTACAAACCAACAATCTGACCGCTTTATTGGCTTCCAAAATACCCTATTAAATAAAAGCAGAGAACTTAACGAGGAACGTATTCTCACGCCTTATACTGCAGAGTCTTTAAAAGAGTTCGTACAAAGCCACATACTAAACTCAGATACACCATTAGAAGCACTCTTCTGCTCTGATGATATTTCAGCAAGTCATGTTCATAACCTGCTTAATAACACTAATCTAACTAAACAAATCGAGATAGTTGGTTTTGATGACACCTTTATTGCACAATCACTCGGGTTTTCCAGTGTTCACCAACCGATGCATCAAATTGCTCTTCGTGGCTTTGAATTAATGCTTGATGCCCTTAAAAGGGAACACATAGAACAAAGTCGTATCAACAAACCATTAGAGTACTTATTAGAACCCACATTGGTATTGAGATCATCTCCCATGATTACGGCACAAGACCGCCCTTATGAGATCCTCAAAGAAGCAAATTAACTTTATATTACGATTTCGCCTCTAACTCTAACAATGCTTGTTTGATATCAACTCCACCAGCATAGCCCGTTAAGCTACCATTTTTACCAATCACACGATGGCAAGGAACGATAATAGAGATAGGATTTTTACCATTAGCCCCACCAACGGCTTGAGACGCCTTTGGGTTACCTACCGCAATAGCAAGATCTTTATAGCACCAGGTTTCACCGTAAGGGATTGTTGTTAATGCTTTCCATACCTTATTTTGAAACTCTGTGCCATTTGCCGCTAATGGAATAGAAAATTCACGACGTTCGCCGTTAAAATATTCCTGCAACTGAAGAACGGTCAATTTCAAAATAGGGTGCTCATCTGCTTGCGTTCCAAAATCACTTAATTCCATCTCATGACTTTCAAACCAAACACCAAGTAAGCCATCATCATTCGCGTTGGCAGTCACAAGACCTAACGGGCTTTCAAATTGAGTATACACATTCATTTCATTATTCCTTTTTAACATTCTTCATCAAAACAACATTCGTCTTGTAAAAAACCAATCACTGAGGTCAACTTCTCATATTCAGCCACACAAAACAGAGTTCTGCCTTCACGACGCTGCGAAATTAGCCCTGCAGAGGCCAAACCTGATACATGATGAGACAGCGTAGAACCCGGAATATCCAATTTTTCTTGAAGTCCGCCAACAGCTATTCCTTGGTATCCCGCTCTCACTACGCTTTTATAAATGGCTAAACGTGTTGGATGGCCTAATTCTTTCAGTGCTTTAGCAACAATCTCGATATCCATGATGCGTCCTCATTAAATTTATATTTCGATAATACTAGAAATAACTTGATCACGCTAATCCTTAAGTGTATATTTCGACTATTCCAGAAATATAGAGATTTGAATTATGTTTACAATTACTCAAGATATGGTGATGGACACCTTAAACATGTTCGCTTTTTTAGCGGCAGAATTAACCGTACTGTTCCTATTAATTAGCTACCTTGTTGGTGTCTTACAGGAATACATTCCACCAGCAAAGATCCAAAGTATTCTGAGTGGAAAAAATGGCCGAGGCTATATTGTTGCCGGTTTGCTTGGTGCAATTACCCCATTTTGCTCATGCTCAACCATTCCTTTTTTGAAAGGTCTGCTGCGAGCTAAAGCCGGTTTTGGCACCATGATGGTGTTCTTATTTGCAAGTCCACTATTAAACCCAATCATTATTGGTCTGTTCGCGGTAACGTTTGGTCTTAAAGTGACGGTGTTCTACTTTGCTATTGCAATGGGTGTATCAATTATTGCAGGCTACACGTTAGAAAAACTGGGCTTTGAAAAATACGTAAAAGAAAGCGCGTATATCGCACCTGAACCAAAATGTTGTGGTTCAACCTGTGGCGCTGCGAAAAAAGCACCTCAAAGTAAATGGATGAAAATTTGGAACAGTACTTGGACTGATTTTAAGAAAGTATTGCCTTATTTAATTGGTGGTATTGCTCTTGGCTCAATGATTTATGGCTTTATGCCAACAGAATTCGTTGCTAGCGTGGCAAGTGAAAATAACCCATTTGCGATTCCAGTCGCGGCAGTCATTGGTATTCCTCTTTACATTCGTGCTGAAGCGGTTATTCCACTAAGTGCAGCACTAGCAGCAAAAGGAATGAGTCTTGGCGCAGTAATGGCGTTAATCATTGGCAGTGCAGGAGCAAGTTTAACCGAAGTGATTTTGCTTAAATCTATCTTCAAGAATCAAATGATTGCAGCGTTCTTAGTGGTCATTCTAGGTATGGCAATTGGTGCGGGCTTCTTGTATCAATTTATCTTCTAAAGATTAAGTACCTTAAAAATAATCCGCAATACTAACAAAGCCATATCACTCAATTTGATATGGCTTTTTGTCTTTAACATCATCTATTTCTTGATAAAACTTTGATGACACTAACGGTTACTCTTTCTTAATTCCAATTTCATTTCGTTTTGCACTACACTTCGTCTTCTACTTACTTTAATCGAGAAGATATACCATGAAGATCTTAACTATAGACAAAGACACGTATCGTAAAAAAACTAACTTGGTCATGGTAGGTTTTGTTGGCTGCCTTGCCGTATTAGCCATTTTATTTGGTTCGATTCTTATTGCGTTATTTGGCTCAGAAGGCATTACTGAATCAGGTTCTACTGGCAATTTTCATCTAAATGTTCTTGGTGTTATCTTAGCGGTCATAGCAAGCTCTTTTATCATGAATAAAGTCAAAAGCCATCCCTATTTTGATGAGATAATGTACGTATGGAAATTAAAACAAGTCCATAATCGTATCTATCGTAAGCTAGCAAAAATTAAAGAAAAAGCAGCTAGAAATGATCACGATTCACTGTTGATCCTCGCTTTCTACTACACGACTCAACAACAAGTCTTCACCTTGGATAACAACACCCTTACCATTACAGCAGTTCAAAAAAGCTTAAATGAAGTATATGAACAAGCAACAGAAATGAACTTTACGCTTGATCTTGATGATTTTACTGTCGACTTGCTAAATAAATATCAGTAACAAACACAACGCATCATTAATTAATTTCATAACAAGATTACAAGCAATCTCAATATTGACCTATGTCAAATGGTTACAAGCTGTGTTTTAATCGCTAATAACAACAGCACATAATAAGGAATGACATGGAAATCACTAACGTTAGCTTCATTGGTTTGGGCGTAATGGGCTATCCAATGGCTCGCCATTTAAAAAATGCAGGCTTTTCAACCACGGTATATAACCGCACTGAAGAAAAAGCAAAGCAATGGGCTGCGGAATACCAAGGTCAGTCCGCCGCTACTCCTCGTGAAGCATCAGAAGGCTCAGACATCGTTTTTGTTTGTGTGGGTAATGATGACGATGTTCGTAGCGTGATTTATGGTGACGATGGCGTACTTGCAGGCCTAAAACCTGGCGCTATTTTAGTTGATAACACCACCACATCAGCCACTCTAGCGGTTGAACTGGCGAAAGCGTGTGAAGCACAAGGTAATCAATTTATTGATGCGCCAGTCTCTGGTGGTCAAGCCGGTGCTGAAAACGGTGTATTAACCGTGATGTGTGGCGGTAATGAAGCAGCATTCAATATCGCAAAACCTGTTATCCAAAGCTTTGCTAAAGCGATTACTCTTCTTGGTGAAAATGGTCAAGGGCAACGTTGTAAAATGGCAAACCAAATCTGTATCGCAGGTGTGTTAAAAGGCCTAAGTGAAGCACTAATTCTTGCTGAAAAAGCCAATCTAGATATCGATCTGGTGGTTGATACGCTAAAGCATGGCGCAGCGGGTTCATGGCAAATGGAAAACCGTGCAAGCACTATGGCACAAGATAAATTCGATTTTGGTTTTGCCATTGATTGGATGAGAAAAGATTTAGGCATTTGTCTAGATGAAGCAAAAGATCATGGTATTAAACTGCCATTAACTGAAGAAGTCGATCAAGAATATAAAAACCTGCAAGAACAAGGGTTAGGTCGAATGGATACGTCTGTACTAATCAAAGCGGTTAAAGCAAAAGTATAACCTCATAGAAAACCATAATAACGTAAAGGGTGAAGATAATTATCACCCTTTTTTATTGTAAGTCCGCCACTTAATCTCCCCTTATTTTTCTCTTTTTGTCATGAGCTAACCTGATCTTGTGATCCAAGATTACTTTTGTTTACCCTACCCATTTTTCTCTTTTTTTCATCTCGTCCTACAGACTGTTATTGCCTTCACGTTTTTCACTTATCAAAGACCATGAATACCTTAGATATCGTTGCGGTAGATAACATTTATCTATGTGATATGCATTTTATCTATGGCTACCTAAGATAAATAGCATTTCACCGTATACCACCAAAGACCTATGATTATCTCAATGACGTTAGCCTTATAAACAGGCAAACATGTATCGCAGGAAGCACTCTAGAGAGACCGCTTAATACTAAATATAAGCTGTTGATACCATTAAATTATATACCAACGTGATTTTATCGGTTTAAACCTCTCCCCCTATTCAGGAGCAATAAAATGATTAAGAAATTATCGCTTGCCGTTTCAGCTGCCCTATTACTAAGTAACACTGCAATGGCTGCAGAAAACATCGTTATTGGCGTTGAAAAAAGCTATGTCCCTTACTTCACAGAACTTGCAGAGCAGTTCAATAAAGGTAAAGACTTTAAGGTTGAAGTAGCAGCAACAAGCATGTTTGATTTACTGGCAGCGCTACCCACTCAAAAAGGCAACATTGCTGATATTTTCATGATCCCAAATGACCGAATCGGTGAGTTAGCGGATCAACATTTAATTGCTCCAACCAATTTTACCGTTAATGGTTATACCGATGCCGCTACCAATGCATCAATCTACAATGGTCAAACCTACATGCTACCAATGTCTACAGATACAACGTTATTTCTGTATAACAAAGACATGATAAAAGAAGCACCAAAAACACTGAAAGAAATCCCGCCATCAGAGTGGGCGGCAAAATTTACTGATTTCTACTTCACTGGTGGCCTATTTATGTCTAATGGCGGCTACATCTTCAAAGACAATAACCCTCAAGACATTGGCTTAAATACACCTGACGCAATCAAAGCGGGTTTAGCTGCTCAAGGGTTATATAAAAGTGGTGTGAGTCACTGGACTCTAATGCAAGATGACACCGTTGCTTATGACATCATGATGAAATACTTCATGGAAGGAAAAGTAAAAGCCATTATCAACGGTCCATGGGCAATTGCTGATATCGAAAAAGCGGGCGTTAATGTTGGTGCAGCACCTATCCCAAGTTGGGATGGCAGCCACCCATATAAAGCCCTAACAGGTACAAAAGGGATGACCGTTAACGGCTACAGTGACAACAAAGAAGGTGCTCGTGCCTTTATTGAATTCCTAGCAACGCCTGAGAATGCAAACAAATGGTATTCAGACACACGTGAAGTCTCACCTAGCCTATCGGTTAATTACAAAGAAGGCTCTCTACATAAAGCCATCTTTGATGCGACAAACATCGGCCAACCTATGCCAAGCATCCCAGAGTTCATGAAAGTGTGGGGACCAATGAAAACGGGTCTTGCTCAAATCGCACAAGGTCAAGATGTAAAAGCGGTACTAGATGCAGCCGTTGATACTATCGAAATTGATATCGAAGACATGTAATCCCCTCTCCTTCGATTTCAATCTATCTGCACGATGTCGAGAATATTCGGCATCGTGTAATACAAAGACATGACATATCTACACAACACGAATAAATAAGTAGGTTATTTACATGAGTCAACAGTTTGTATTCTGGCTCTCTATGCTGATTCCTGGTAGTGGACATCTTGCACTACATCGAATGCGAGAGGCTTTATTTGGATTCTCTATATTGGCTTTAGAGATATTGGTTTTTATTCAATTCACCCTTCCTAATTTCCGTCTATTAGCCGTCGAACAACCGAATGGAAAAATCACTATTGGTGCAGAGCGCTTTGTGGATGATTCTTTTCTTATCATGGTGGGTTCAACCGTTGGCGCAATGATGATCTTAGTTTTTTTCGCATTGCACTACGCCTTTGCTCGCGATGCAAAAGACGTAAAACGACAAATAGATGAATCTGGTTTTGCGATTACTTTTACAGAAAAAGTACGCGGATTATCACACGAAATCGTACCGAATCTAATTACCGCACCTAAGTTTATATTGCTGTTTGTTTTTGCTTTATTACCAGCGATTGTTTCTATCGTTGTTGCTTTTACTAACTTCAAACGCCCTGTTTTACCACCTGCATTTCTTATTGAATGGAAAGGCTTTACCAACTTTGAACGTTTGTTTACTAATGAGCGTACTGCTGCTGCATTCCAAGAAACGTTGTCATGGACACTAACTTGGACCTTCTGTGCTTCCGCCCTGACTATTGTTCTAGGTACCGTTCTTGCGGTTGTAGCAAACAATAAACACATCAGAGGGAAGAAGTTCTTCCGAACTGTGTACATCTTACCTTGGGCTGTTCCTGCTTTCTTAACCATTCTTGTTTTCCAACTGTTCTTCTCAAAAGTTGGTGGCATGAACACCATGGTTATCCCATTCTTCACTGGTAACGAATACGACGTAAGTACAGCCATTGGCTTCTTCCTAAATGCAGATTACGCCAAGATCACCATCATCTTAATTCAAGCGTGGTTAGGCTTCCCTTACGTATTTATCTTAGTTACGGGTGTATTACAAACCATTCCTGATGACTTATATGAAGCCAGTGCAATTGATGGTGGCAACGCATGGACCAACTTCTTCGACATCACTTTACCCCTGATATTGATAAGTGTTGCTCCGGTATTTATTACCCAATTTACCTTCAACTTTAACAACGTCACCATCGTATACATGTTGGGTGAAGCGACGGTTCAAACGGTAGGGTCTATCTACAAACCGCTCGATACTATTTCATCTCTAGGCTTCCGATTAATGATGGATGCTAAATACAACGAAGCGGCGGTATACACCTTAATCACCAGTACTGTTGTCGGTGCCGTGGTCTTGTATTCATGGCTAAAAGCGGGTGCCTTTAAAAATGAGGAAGTTATGTAATGGACAGAGCAATTCCTTTAGAACGCCAAATTAAAAAGAAACGTTTAAATCGTCACGTTATCACTAAAAACATGGGTGTCATCTTTAGTTACGCGTTTCTAATTTCAATGTCAGTGATCATTCTATACCCGATATTAGTGACATTAATGAGTGCGTTTAACGTCAGTAACTCACTGTACTCTACGTCGTTCTTCCCTGAAAATTTCAGTTTAACGGAGAACTTTGTTCAACTTTTTAATGATACGCCTTATTTAAGCTGGTACCGAAATACCTTCTTAGTGTCGATAATCACTATGATCCTTTCTACGTTTATCGTAACAATTTCGGGGTTTGTTTACTCTCGTTATCGTTACCAATCTCGTAAGAGTGCATTAATGTCATTATTGATCATTCAAATCATCCCATCAGGCAGTGGCTTAATTGCTCTGTATGCGATTGCGAACTCTATCGGTATTTACAGCTCTGCCAACGCCACACTTTATACGTATATCTTTATGATCCTCATCTACACCACAGGTGGCATCACAATGAATACGATTTTAATGAAAGGCTATTACGATTCGATTCCTCGTGCATTAGATGAATCAGCAAAAATTGATGGTGCAACTCAAATGCAGATCTTCAAAGAAATACTGCTGCCATTAGTTAAGCCGATGATCATGGTTATCGCTATCTTCTGTTTCTTAGGTCCAATTGGCGACATCATCATGCCTAAGTTTCTAATTGCAAGTATGGATTCAGAAGCAAAAACGCTGGCAGTTGGCCTTATGGGTCTTATCAATAACATCAAAGAATCAAGCTACAACGTATTCGCAGCAGGCGCGGTCTTAGCAGCAATTCCGCCTATTATCGTTTTCTATAAATTTCAAGATTATATCGTGGGCGGCTTAACGTCTGGTGGAGTAAAAGGCTAATGAGCAAAATTTCATTAAGAAACATCAATAAAAAATACCCTAATTCTGATACCTGCTCGGTACGTGATTTCAATCTCGATATTGAAGAAGGAGAATTCATTGTTCTTGTCGGCCCATCGGGCTGTGGTAAATCCACCACGCTACGCATGATTGCAGGCTTAGAAGATATTACTGATGGCGAATTCATCATCGATGGTGAAGTGGTAAACGATGTTAGCTCAAAAGATCGTGATATTGCGATGGTATTCCAAAGCTACGCGCTGTACCCACACATGTCGGTACGTGACAACATTGGTTACGGATTAAAATTACGTAATTACCCAAGTGATGACATCAAAAACTCGGTTGATAATATTTCTGACGATTTATTTTTAAAAGAGTACCTAGAGCGTAAACCAAAAGAGTTGTCAGGCGGACAGCGTCAACGTGTGGCTTTAGGCCGTGCCATGGTTCGTACACCTAAATTGTATCTAATGGATGAGCCGTTAAGTAACTTGGATGCGAAATTACGTACCACAACCCGTACTGAAATTTCTCGCATGCACAGAGCTAAGGGCGCAATCACCATTTACGTAACCCATGACCAAGTAGAAGCAATGACCATGGCTGATCGAATCGTACTAATGTCGATGGGTGAAGTTCAGCAAATTGGTTCACCAAAAGAATTATTTACCAACCCTAAAAACTGTTTTGTAGCGACTTTCATGGGCATGCCATCAATGAACCTTATTGAAGGAACCTACGAAGGTGGCCAGTTCATGTGTCACTCTTTCACGATTACCTTGAATGAAAGTGACCAACAGATCCTAAACGATGCAGGCTACAACGGAAAATCAGTGACGTTAGGCGCGCGCTCTAGTGCCATTCGTTCTGGAAAAAAATACCGCGATGCATTCCCTGATTGTTGCTTTGAAGTCACCGCACTTAACAGCGAATACTTAGGCGATGCAATTAACGTGTTCTTTAATGCCGCACCAATGAACATGTTTGTAGGTACATTGGGCACCGGCGAACCAGACGTTGATATCGACGAGAAAATCACTTTAGTTATCGATAACACCAAGCTGCATTTCTTTGACACTGAGACGGAAGAGTCCATCAAGTACTCAATCAAATCGGCTGAATTTAAGAAGTAGAACACAGCCATCTTTATTGCCCTCACCTCATTGAGGGCAATAAACCATGCCTTATAGAGCCTATTTACACCGTAGAGAAAGGAGTCACATTTTGAATTTTCGCGGCCAACTTCAACGCATTCACGACTATATGCTTCATATTGCTGTCGCTGTCGTTATTTTCATTACCGGCTTTATCATTGCTTACAGCAGTCTTCCTAAACCATCGTTTGACTACTCAACCTTTACTGAGCAGCAGCAAAATTTTAAACAATGTGTGAATAATGATGAGCTATTTTCTTCTGCACAACAGTTTGAAAATGACTATTTAAGCCTGTCGCTAGAAACCATTAATACCCAATACAAAGCACTGCGTGATCAGATCCCAAGTGATTGTGGCTCGTTTCATGTAGAAAGCAGTTACGAACAACTGCAAGAAATGGCACTGCCTGTATTAGCGGAAGCGCAACGCTTTTATGGCACAAAAAACGTCAAAGCCGTGAATGCCGTATATACCACGCCTTCTCAATACAACGCGCTGCTTACACAGCCTCAGCCTTATCTGTTTTTCATTTCTGATAATGAGCAAGAACGCATTGCAGCATTCAAAGTAACACCGACGAAAGATGACGTCCAAATTACGTCGCTGTGGGGATACGAAAAGAGCCAAGATCTCGCGTACACCCAAGGCGAAGTGCAAAAACTGTTACTCGTTTATAACGAAATTAAAAGCTAACTATAAACTCCCTCGTTAATTTAACACCTATAGTGTGAATAAAATAAACACGGGATAACATTTGATATTTAATTGTAAGGTTCACATGAAAATCTCTCTTTCTAAAGCAAATTTTCGCGATATGGATCGCCTTGAAGAATCGAACTACCTGCTAACGAATGGATTAGGTGGTTATTCTTCTCTTACCCTTGCAGGCTCTTGCAGTCGAAGTGATCATGCGTTGTTTATGGCAAGCCTTGTTGCACCAAACAATCGCTTTAATTTTGTTCGTCATTTGGATGACCGCATTACATTACCAAGTGGCGAACCTTATCCACTTTCTTCACAAGCCAATGTCAATCCGTATGACACCGTAGACTCAACCCTACTGTTTGATAATTTTACCCAAACTCATCTTCCAGAGTTTACGTATCGTATCCGTGGTATTGAAATCACCAAAACCATTGTGATGGCTCAAGGGGTAAACCGTCTTGCGGTTAACTATCAAATATTCAACCCATTGAAGCAAGCATTCACACTGAATGTAACACCAAAATATCACTTCTGTGCAAAAGGACAGAACCTATCAAGACAACAAGAATTTACGCATCAAGAAGGCAAAATAACCAGTAACGGTCAAACACTTACTTATCGTCACAATGGGGCTGATTCAGCATTGGATACCCCTCGTTATGAGTCAGGTCTGTACTTTTCTTATGATGCACGCGATGGCCGTCCTGCAACAGATGCTCAAATAGCGCTTCATACCATTGCTTTTGTTGGGACTGAAACGCACGAGCAGTTCTCGATAGTGTTTGAAGCACAAGAAGATCGCGCCATTTCTCTAGAAGCACAGACTGCCGATGAAATGATTAACACAGAAATTAAGCGCCAACAAGAGTACATCAAGCACGCTAATCTAAAGAGCTTATTTGGAAAACAACTGGTCCGTGCCAGTGAGCAGTTTGTGGTAGATCGCGACTCAACAGAATCCAAATCAATCATTGCAGGCTACCCATTCTTTGCCGATTGGGGCCGTGACACCATGATTGCCTTATGGGGTTGTAATTTATCAACCAATCAATTTGAAGATGCAAGACAGATCTTCCGTACCTTTATCCGTTATGAGCGCCGTGGTGTACTGCCAAACCTTTTCCCTGAAGCTGGGGTTGAGCCAATGTATAACACCATTGATGCATCGCTACTCTTCATTGTTAGTTTATATGAATATTACCAAGCGAGTGGCGATCTAGAGTTTATCCGTGATGAAGCATACGAGTGCATGACTAACATTTATCAGCATTACCGTAACGGTACTGACTTTGAGATTAAGATGCTTGATAACGGTTTGATCAGCGGCGGCAGCGGTTTTGATCAACTTACTTGGATGGATATTCGTTACGGCGATATCGTACCAACCCCAAGACACGGTTGTGCAGTAGAAATTAACGCCCTTTGGTTTAATGCGCTCTCTATTCTTGATTTCTTTAATCAAAAACTGAATAAGCCGATGCCGGAATTGCCAGCCCTTGTAGAGCAAGTAAAAACCACCTTTAACGATGAGTTTTACAATGATGCAGGGTACTTAAATGATTGGATTAAAGGAGGGGAAGTAAACCAACAAATTCGCCCAAATCAAGCTTATGCCGTTGGCCTTCCTTTCCCAATATTAAGTCAAGAAAGAGCACGTTCGGTCATTCTTACCATTTATAAAGAGTTGTATTCACCCTTGGGTTTACGCTCACTAGCAATGAGTGATCCTGAATTTAAAGCAGTATGTACAGGCTCGCATTTTGATCGTGACATGGCCTACCACCAGGGCACAGTTTGGGGCTTTATGATTGGTCAATTCTTAATGGGGATCTTACGTCAGTTCCCACAGGATAAAGACTTACTTCGTATTGTTGAACAGTTTATTGAGCATAACCAAGATGGCCTATATGAAGGTTGTATTGGTCAATTGGCTGAAATCTATGATGGTTACGCACCAAGTCAATCTCGTGGTTGTTTTGCTCAAGCGTGGAGCGTCAGTGAAGTATTACGCGTCGTGAAATATTACGAACAAACGCACCAAAAATAGAATTTCATAATTATACCAACCTGGGTGACTATTACGTCAGATAGTTATTCGGGTTGGTACTTTCATTAAACGGTATTAATCATGATTACAAAAGCAGCGATCTATCATAGATCCCACTCAAGTTATTCTTATACTTATAATAAAGAAACGCTTCATTTACGCATTCGCACAGCAAAAGGCGAAGTCGATAACGCCACGCTAAGAATTGGGGATCCATACGATTGGACATCGGGTGGCGGTGGCGGCAACCTAAATGCAGAAGATGCGATGGGTTGGAGTGGCGGCGAGAACTTTGTCATGGAAAAAGAGTGTGAAACAGAATTGTTTGATTACTGGTTCTGCGAAGCACAGCCACGATTTTTCCGTGCTCGTTATGCTTTTATTCTTGAAGGTAAAGAAGATGAAACACTGCTCGTAACTGAAAAACAAATTTTTACCATCACCGATGATGCAGACCCTGTATTAAGCCAATTACTCAATTTTTATTGCTTCCCATACATGAACCCTATTGATGTATTTAGCCCGCCACAGTGGGTAAAAGAGACGGTTTGGTATCAAATATTTCCTGAGCGTTTTGCCAATGGTGATCCCTCAATCTCACCAAGCAATGTACTTCCTTGGGGCTCTGAAGATCCAAAAACCAACAGCTTCTTTGGTGGTGATTTACAAGGCGTCATTGACCATCTGGATTACTTGCAAGATCTTGGTATTACTGGTTTATATTTCACCCCAATTACTGAAGGCAAAACGAATCATAAATACGACACCATTGATTATCTAAACGTTGACCCTGCTTTTGGTGACGAGGACACGGTAAGAACGCTAATTACAGAAGCTCATAAACGTGGCATGAAAGTCATGTTAGATGCCGTATTCAATCATATTGGAGCCGATTCTCTTCAATGGCAAGATGTCATCAAACACGGCAAAGACTCAAAATACATTGATTGGTTCTATGTTGAGCAATTCCCACTGATAGACGAGTCTAAAAAAGATCAGCATAGCAAAGAGTATCTCAACTATCGCGCCTTTGCCTTTGCGCAAAACATGCCAAAGTTAAATACCGAAAACCCTGAAGTGATGGAATACTTACTTGACGTTGGTCGCTACTGGGTGCGTAATTTCAATATCGATGCGTGGCGTTTAGATGTCGCCAACGAAGTTGATCAACGCTTCTGGCGACGCTTCCGTGATGAATTAAAAGCAATCAAGCCTGAGATCTATATTTTGGGTGAAGCGTGGCATGACTCGATGAACTGGCTTGCTGGAGATCAATTTGATGCCGTAATGAATTACCCATTATCCGATGCAATGATAGGATTTTTTGCTCACGGCAACCTCAATGCAAATCAGTTCAAATATGCGGTAAATGATGTCAATACAAGCTACCCGATTGCGGTTAATGAAGTGGCGTTTTCCTTGTTAGATAGCCATGATACGGCTCGTATCCTTCACCGTTGTGATGGCAATAAAGAGAAAGTGAAACTGGCCTATTTATTCCAATTTACCCACAGTGGTACACCGTGTATTTATTATGGTAGTGAAATTGGTTTAGATGGCGGTGCCGATCCATTAAATCGTAAGTGCATGATTTGGGATGAGAGCAAACATGATATGGACATGAAACATCATATTATGCAGATCATCAAATTACGTAAGCAGCACCCGGCACTGCGTGCTCATCGCATTAATTGGTTAATGAGTGATGATGAAAAACAATGTCTTATCTACCAAAAAGTCTTAAAAAATGAGTGCATTACCGTGGTTATGAATAACAGCGCCAACACGGTTGATATTAGACTTCCTGATGCATTGTCTAATCATAATGTCACTGATATTTATAACGATACTGCTTGCAAATTAGAAGAAACGTTAACATTGGCACCCTTTAGCTTCGCCATGTATCAAAACGAGAAGTAATCGCTAGATATCAAATAGTAAGCCACATAAAATAGCTCTTTCTTATTCAAGCAAAGAGCTATTATGTTTAAATTAATGATTCAATTCATTCAAGTAGCTAAAACTCAAAACGTCACCCAAGCCGCTAATAACCTCTGTTTAAGTCAACCGACATTGAGCCACAATATGCAGAAGTTAGAAGAGAAGCTGGGCAGCAAATTGTTTAATCGTAACTCAAAAGGGATCACCCTAACCTCCAGTGGTGAGTTACTTTACGAACAAGCAAAAATGATGCAAAACCTCTATGAAAACACCCTCAATAAATTAGAGAAGAATAAACTCAGACATCAAACCGAACTCAAAATTGGTTGTGGTGATGCGTGGTGGCAGCTGTTTATTCGAGATTGCGTACAAGATTTTAGAGAAACTTACCCTCACAGTAATATCTCTGTTGATGTAGGGAATCACCTGCAATTAATGAACTTATTGCTCAGTGATGAAATCAGTATTTTTGTCGGCCATGAGATATTAGGCTTAGCGCAATATGAAGACATACTGTTTCATCCTCTTTTTCAATGCAGTGAAGAAGTCTATGTAAGAAAAGGCCATCCTTTACTAGAAATCACCTGTAGCAATGAAGATATTGCTCGCTTTCCATCGGTTGATTTAGGAGCGGCAAAAAAACGATTTACGCATTTAGTTCAGCAGCAAAATGAAGAGTTAACGACCTTTCAAAAACGCCACTATTTGCAAGAAAAGGTTATCTACAATACCAATTCTCTGTTAACTGCGATTGATTTATTACAAAACAGTGATGCGATTTTGCCTTACCCAATGACGATGAGAGATTACTTTGGTGGTTTTGATATTGTGCCTTTACAGATGAAAGAGTGTTTCAGTAAAGCAACGATTGGGGCTTACTTACATAAAGATGGTCAGCAAAATAAACAAAGTACTGCGCTGTTAGAAAAGTTTAAAGAACTGATTAATAATAACCCTAAAATTATACCAAGTTAATATGCTTACCAGTCATTCTTAATGGTATAAAAAAAGGAGATCATATGATCTCCTTTTTAGTACAAACTAGCTCAACTCATTAGCTCGTCAATTATACTTTAAAGCGTGATAAAGACGATTGAAGCGTCGTAGCTAATTGCGCTAGCTCAACACTTGATTGTGCTGTTTGCTCTGCACCTAATGCCACTTCACTTGCTGATAAACTCATGCTTTGAATGTTACGACCAAGCTCTTCTGTTACTGAATCTTGCTGGCTACACGCACTCGCAATTTGAATACTTGTATCCGTCACCTTCATCATAGTCTCTTCAATCATTTGGATTGATTGACCCGTTTGAACGCTTTGCTCTACACAAACACGGATTTTAGAACAACTTTGATCTGTTGCTGCTTTTGCATGTGTTGCACTTGCTTGCAGTTTCTCAATAATTTCAACAATCTCAGTAGTAGATGATTGAGTACGACCCGCAAGAGAGCGAACTTCATCAGCAACTACCGCAAAACCACGACCTTGCTCACCAGCACGCGCCGCTTCAATTGCCGCGTTTAATGCAAGTAAGTTGGTTTGGTCAGCAATACCGCGAATAACTTCAACCACAACACTGATGTTGTTTGACTCACGTTCTAACTCTTCAACTAGTTCACCCGCTTGCTCAATATCGCGAGATACCGTTTGGATTTGGTCAATATTCGATTGAACGTCACGGTTACCTTGTTTTGCTTCTTCAGATGCTTCTAAAGCAGACGTAGACGCAGTTTCAGTATTATTTGCTACTTCTGCTACCGTTGCTTTCATTTCTTCCATTGCAGCGGCTACCGTTGTAATGTCAGATTGTTGCTGTTGCATGCCACGAGCAGATTGCTCAGAAATCGCGCTCATCTCTTCTACCGCAGCAGATAATTGAGTTACCGCTGAAATCGTATCTTCGATCAATGTGCGTAGCTGATCTTGCATTTCGATATTAGTATCGGCTAATTCACCTAGCTCATCATTACCAATTTCGTTACGTGCAAGATTGAACGTTAGATCACCCGCAGCAATCGCTTTAGACTGTTCTACAACTAAATTTAATGGGCGACAAATTTGGCGAGCTAAAAAGAAAGTAATAAAAATCATAAAGCCAATAAGCGCAGTAAACGACACTTGAGTCGCTGTTGTTACATTATCAACACTACCCATAATTCTAATGCGGTTATTAGCAACAAAACCTAAGTTAATATCAACCAATGCATCCATTGCTGAACCAACAGTATTAAAAGCATCTAATGATCCTGATAAAACTTGTTGAGCTTTACGTAAATCTCGATCTTTTACTGATTGATTAAAACCAGAAAGGATATTTGAATAGTTCTTCCAAGAGTTCAATACGTTATCGAACACTCGACGCTCATCACCGCTGCCTACTGTCGCATCATAACGATCAAGCATTACTTGAATTTCTTGTTTCGTCTTTTCTTGGCGACCAAATAGTGCTTTTAAACTTTCATCATATTCAGGATACGTTAACGATGCGTATTGGCTACGACGCAATACAGACATCTCAAAATATAAGTTCTCAACAGAAATTACACTTGGAACCGTTGAATCAGTAAAGTTAATTACTTCTGACTCTACTTTATTTAATTCTTGTAATAGAAAAATAGCAAACGCTATCATCACTAAACCAATCGCCGAAAACACAACGGCAATTTTATTTCTCACTGCTAGATTTTTATAATTCATGATCTTTATAATCCTGGCATACTGTAATGGTTCATCCATGAATAAATCTTGTTATTAAACTAAATAACTACACGCCCTTGTTAACGGCGGAATGACGGAAAAATAAAGTAAAAAATTATAAATGTCACTAATTTTCATTACCGCCCAAAAGGTTAACAAATATAACTATTTGTAATAAAACTAAAATAGCAAACCATTGCACCTCTGCAAATGTAAAAAAAGTGAATCATACGCTGCAATTACACACAACATACAACTCACCAATATTAATATAATGTAAAATTACTTCTTAAAAGGCTCAATAGTCAAAATAATACCGTCAACAGAGACGACATGAACCAGTGTTCCCTTTGGAATATCTTGAAAACTTTTTGCCGACCATGTTGTGTCTCCGATAATAATACGACAAGGACCGGCAATAACATCCTCGTCTAAACGAGAAGTTTGACCGATTAATTGCTTCTCCTTTTGATTTAGCTGCCGATTAGAGTCTGAACTTTCATCTTTTTTATGTTGATAACGCCACCAAAGCCACGTCGTAAAAAGAGAAAATACAGCAAAGCTTAGCCACTGCATTTGCCAACTCATTGGTATTACTGCATACAACACACCAACAACAACAGCTGATAACCCAATCCAAAGAAAGTACCCTGCAGTACCAAGTAACTCACCTGCTAGCAATAGCAAACCAAGCGTTAGCCAATGCCAATGATTCATCTGTTCAAAAAATTCCATTATGAACTCCTATTTAGAACCCTCTTTATCTACTTTAAACATCTCAGCGATGCCAGCAACCGATCCCATTAGGCCTGTAGCTTCTAACGGCAACATAATAATCTTACCGTTTTCAGCTTGGCCAATAGACTTAATTGCCTCAGTATAACCCTGCGCAATAAAGTAATTAACCGCTTGCATATCACCTTGAGCGATTGCATTTGATACCATTTCAGTCGCTTTTGCTTCTGCCTCTGCCGCGCGCTCACGAGCTTCAGCTTGAAGAATTGCAGCTTGCTTATCACCCTCTGCTTTTAGGATCTCCGCTTGCTTGTGACCTTCAGCTTTCAGGATCTCGGCTTGACGAACCCCTTCAGCTTCTAAAACATCGGCACGCTTATTACGTTCGGCTTTCATTTGAGCATTCATCGCAGCGGTTAGATCTGCTGGTGGCTGAACGTCTTTAATCTCAATACGAGTGACTTTAACTCCCCACGGATTGGTTGCTGAATCAACGATAGCTAATAATTTCACGTTAATCATATCTCGCTGGCTTAGCATTTCATCTAATTCCATCGAGCCTAACACCGTACGCATATTCGTTAGTGTTAAATTACGAATCGCATGTTGAAGATCACTCACTTCATAAGCGGCTTTTGCTGCATCAACAACTTGCACAAAACAGACGGCATCTATGGTTACATTCGCGTTATCTTTCGAAATGACTTCTTGAGCGGGGATATCTAATACTTGTTCCATCATATTGATTTTTTGACCAATACTATCAATAAATGGAATGATTAAGTTTAATCCGGGTTTTAATGTGTGTGTGTAACGGCCAAATCGCTCTACCGTCCAATTGAAACCTTGGGGAACCGTCTTAACACCTAGTGCTATTAATACTAGTACTAAGAAAACCAGAACACCAATTGTTATTAATGTATCGTATGCCATTATTTGTCATCCTTTTCTAATTGATAATTATCTAAATATATCTATGCCTTACAAACAAACGTTCATTTTTTAATCATACCTAAATTTATCATAAATGTATGGACACATTCGGCAGTATTTATGAAAAATAAGACTACCTCTTACGAAATAGTCTTATTTTATTGCTGTAAAAAATGCAGAAGTAACTAAATATTAATATTTAACTTGGTAATTAAGTGTATAAGTCCGTCCGCGACCTTTATAATCATAAGCTGCTGCATCATAGTGGCTAGAATATAAGATTTGAGCACGTTGACCCCATGCGGTTGTGTAATCTTTATTAAATAAATTCTGAATACCAAAACCTAAACTACCTACAGGCAACTCATAACTACCGACTAAGTCAAAGACGGTGTAACCAGATAACTCATTATCATCCGCATCTTTATAGTCAAACATCGTTTGGCTCTGAACTTTAACCGCAAGATCCGACTCGTACCATCCTATCCACGAGCTTGCTTTTGATGTACTTGCCTCACCCGCACTTAAATCATCCCACTTACCGTCAGTTTGAAGCTCTGAAATGACGTAATGGCCTGAAGCACCCAGCTGAATATTATCCATAACCCAATAAGAAACTAACGCTTCAGCACCATAAACACGTTTTTCATTATCAACGTCTTCAATTAACAATGTCTGCTTATTGTATTTAACTGATTTATCCGATTGTGAGAAATACGCCGCGGCCTGAAAACTTAATGCATCTTGTTCAGTTCTAAAGCCAATTTCATAACTGTTAGTTTTAATCCCTGACATTTTAGAATCAGAAACATTAATACTGTCTTGCAGAGCATAATGTCCATTAGCATCAACCGCTGAATAACTTCCTTGCCCATAATATTTCGCAGGATCAGCAAGATCGAAACCTTGCGAGAAACTAGCCCATACTTGTGAATCAGACGTAAGTTTATAAATAGTCCCTAAATTAAATAAACCGACAGAATAATTAGTTTCGCCTCCAGGAACCGCATCAGCAGAAGAGCCATTCCCTGCAGCAATTTTCTTTTGAATTTTATAATCAACAAAATCATCGATCTTATTGTTCATATATTGATAGCGGTAGCCCCCTTGAACTGACCAATCATCCGTAATGTCCATATCCGCTTGAATAAACCCAGCAACCGAACCAACTTCAACCCCAGGATAACGCCCAATCTCAGCATAGGTTTTATTCACTAGATTACCTGAGTTATTAGCAATCGTTGGATCAAATAACGCTTGGTTACTGTCGAACTTATCCATGTAAGCGTCTACACCGTAAACCAAATTCACTTTACCAAACGATTTAGCTAAAGCGGTTTTTAAAGAGATTACATCGGTCGTTTGCTGTGAAGCACTTTGGTAATACGGTGTATAAGTTTGATCTTCTTTTCGATAAGAGGCTTCAACAACTAATTGATGGCTTAGAAATTCAGAATCACTATAAGCCGCACTTAGCATGATACGTTCTGTACCATGTTGACGATCTGATTCGAAGCCTTTACGTACATCAATAAACTTATAATTTTTAATGTAAAGACCGTATGGCGAGTCTTGTTGACTATCGTAATATTGCGCTAAAAAGTTAATATTTTTAGTATCAGAAATAGAGACATCAATCGTACTTTGTAAATCTATCGTTTTATTATATTGCAGTGAACCTTGAGAAATGTCAGGCGTAACAATATCACCTTCACCATCATAATATCCTTGAGTTTCGGTATAAACGGCAGATACTCGTGCTGCTACATTATCAGTACCACCAGAGATAGATTGTGCCACTTTGTAATCAAAGTCATCGCCACCATTTAATCCAGTAGTGCCACTCACATAACTTTCAAACTGCAGTTCATCACTGTCTGATTTTTTGGTTATGATGTTTATCACACCACCAGTTGCACCAGCCCCATAAATAGAGGTGGCACCAGAAAGTACCTCAATACGTTCAATATTAAATGGGTCAATCGCATCTAGTTGGCGACTAATCGGACGCGATGATTGAAGCGATACCCCATCAATCATAACTAGCATTGCACGACCACGTAAGTTCTGACCATAGTTGGTCCTTGCACCACTACTTACATCTAATGATGGAATGGTTGCTGATAAAATTTCACCTAATGTTTTACCACCACGATACTCTTGTTCAATTTGTTCGGAGTCAACGAACCAAACCGTTCCTGGGATCTCACTAATGGCTTTAGGTGTACGGCTTGATACCACAACCATGGTTTCTTCTGTATTTTTATACGCTTCTGCTTGAGCTGCTACAGAGACAAAAGTAGTCGCTGTTGCAACGGAAATAGCGACTAAGGTGAGCGGATAATTCCCTTTTTTAACGTTCATTTATGTTCTCTTTTTTATATTGATGTTGCACTAAAATGAATACAAATGATAAAAATCCGTATTCAACTATTTATTACTTAAAAAATAATATTAATTAAAAAAGTAAGTGTCGGTTTGCTAACAAAGCTAAGCATTTACTAATTCATCAACAACCGACTCTGAGATCCAATCAATCATTCCTTTATCAGAAGCAATGTCGTATATCTCTTTTTCTGATAATCGATTGATAATACTGGCACTTCGCCACGCCATTAAGCTGAGTTGAGGTTCCGCAATACCATGACTATGCATGCCTGCATTCACCGCAAATATCTTATTATTCTTGCTGCCTTTCCATTTCAGTTCAAAGTCAGGCGTAAGTTGGTAACGTCCCTCTTTATCTAAATCCAATAGAGGAAGAATTGAGTTTAAACAAGCAGGATAAGGAGACTTAAATCCCGTAGCTAAAATCACAATATCTGCTTGATGCATTTCTGATTTTTGGCTTAACGCATTCTGCACTTCCAAAGAAAAGCCTGATGCTGTTTGTTCTAATTTATCCATCGTTCGATGCGGTAATAAACGCACCCATTTGTCTTCTTTCATCACATCAAAACGATGATATAGCTCTCGATAAATATCCAATAACGCTAGTTGAGTAATGCCGTCTGATGTCAATTTTTGAGCTGTAATTTCTGAGTGCTTTACTTCAGGGTTAAGCTGAACAAATGCATTTACATAATCAGGGGTGAAGAACTCATTAGTAAATGATGCTTCATCAAGAGGTTGGAAATTAGAGCGACGAGACACCCAATCTAATGAGGCAGCCTTACCCCATTTCTCACGTAATACGTTTAAGAAAATATCAGCGCCACTTTGTCCACCACCAACAATCATGACCCTTTTATCTGTGAAATCACGATCACGCAGGCCCATTTCAGCGGCATGAAAAACGGTTGGTCCGATATGAGGAATTGCACATTCTGGAATAAAAGGGACTTTACCTGTTCCTATGCAAAGATTTTGCGCTTCATATATTCCATCACTGGTTTGAATTTCAAAACTATCACCATTAAATTCGACATTCTTAACTTCGGTTGAAAACTGAACATTACTAAGTTGCTGAGCAACCCAAGACAGGTAATCAGAAAATTCATGGCGACTGATGCAACTCAACTCTGCGGATAAAAAGCGATAAAACTTTTTATTTTTCACTAAGTAAGATAAGAAGGAATAAGGACTTTCAGGGCATACTGCGCTGACTAAATCCTTTAAAAACATGGTTTGCATATTGGTGTTATCAAGCAACAAGCCAGGATGCCAAGCAAAAGAATCTCTACTTTCAAAAAACGTAGCTTTAATTTTCTTTTTAGGCTCTAAAAGAGAAGCAACACTCAAGTTAAACGGGCCAACTCCGATACCTGCCAAATCCAATCTGGTATTCATACTATTATTCTCCATTTAATATTATTGTTATTTAATTAATGCCATATATAAGGGGTTATCTAATTGTTCATCCATATCTGGAAGCATACGAGATGCACTAGAATCCGTACTGTGCCTAAACTTAACGAGATTAAGTCCAATTCGTAATATTCTTGGTTTAAACAAATCTAAACGGTCAAACCTATCTTGATAGTCAGGATGCGCTTCCACATACGCGTTAATTCGTAATCCAAGTAATTGATAAAACTTCATTTCAGATAATCCTAGTGTTTCAACTAATGGTGAAATAAAACGAAGCACCGTAACAAAATGTCCAGTTTGTAAATCATGAATAATCAGATCTTCAGGTAAAGAGACGGTGACCTCTTTTATCAAAGAAGCCAACTCTTCTTGCTCTGGAATATCTCGGTCAATTAAACGCATATCGCCTTGAAAATCTTTTAATAAAATCCGTTTTGGTTGAGCATTTTCCATCACTAACGTCACATTTTGACCGTGAGCAATTAAAGAAACTCCGTATTTACAAAGCAAGTGGTAATAAGGAATGACTACTGCCTCAAAGAGCTTATTTAACCACTCTTCTATTGATAACCCTGAAGCGCTAATGTATTCAGAAATCAATGGTGTTCCTTCTTCATCCGACTCCATCAATGCCGCCATTAAAATTGCCGTTTCATTATGCGAAAGCTTAGATTGAGCGGATTCTCGCCATATCACACCAAGTAACTCATGGTAACGATATGGAGCATCAACCAATAACTTATAATCAGATTGAGCCACAAAACCAGCCGCAGGTTCTTGCAGTATTTCGGCTTGCTTACCAATAAACAACTCGTCTGACTTAAAGATGGAATCAAGCCAATCAGACGCCATTGGGCCAGCTAAAATATAGCGCCCAGGAATACCTCGATAACAAGAGGTATTCATAATCGTTAAAGGTAACTTAATGTCATAACTGCTTGGTCTTGTGATGTTACTCAATGTTCGAATTGACAACTGAGGCAGAAATTCATCACCAAACTCACCTAAATAAACCAGCATTTTCTCAGCCATTTCTCGGGCGAATAATATCGATAATTTTTGACGCCACTGCCAAGGGTGAACAGGGACATAAATATAATGACTAATACCCACATTAAATGACGAAAGTAATGCATCCATCTCATGCCGTTCAGTTTCATTAACAGCGGATTCGATTAACTGTTCCCACTCGACTTTATGATTTGTTGCTTTCTGTAAAATAGAGTGATGCACTGCAACCCAGCTTAATTGAAAAGCACGCTCAGATTCTGGCGCATATAATGCGAGATCATCACTCCCCCATCCTCTTCGTCCTTTATTAAAAGCAAATTTAGGATGCCCATCAAATAAAAGCTGTTGCTGCTCACACGACAAAAAAGCAAGTTCTTTCGCCGACATATTTGCTTTACGTAATGCAAGTTTGCAATCGCCAAGTAACGTAGCATTCAGGTCTTCAAAGTGCTCTGCTAATACATCATCATCGATACCAATTAAGCATTGAATATCACGCATAAATTGCGTTGCTGTTATCTCTGACGGACTCCCATTCGTTCTACGCTCTAATGACGTAGGAATGATTACAATTTGCCCCCAAATGTTGCGTTTACCAGAGAAGTAATACCCAACACCTTGAGAGAGAGTGAACGAAAACTCGTTATTATTTTCTTCAATTTTAAACGCTTGCTCATACGCTAATTCACTGATCAACTTTGCTACCATTTTCCGGTTTGCTATAGGCCAGTGAGCATGTAATGCTATTTGGTCCATCAGTATTGCTCCGTAAAAAAGGCTTTTCGTTCAAGCATCATTAATGCAGAGCGTTTGTGAGGAAAATTAAACTCGAAACACTTTTTATAGCCAACTTCTTGAATACGATTGAATAAACGCTGGTTATCCGCTCTTGGCTCTAAAACAATGCGTTCAGTTCTTACGTCATCCACAAATAAATAATGACTAATTGCCCTCATCCAACAGTTAAAATAATCTGGCCCTCGGAAAGCTTGCTCTCCGACTAAAAGATGGATACCACGATCATAAGGTTGAACATCATAATATGGACTTAATCTATCCTCACTAACCCAATAGGCTTCAACATAGCCAAAAGGTTCACCATTAAATTCACCAATTAACGGAATGATATGATCATCACTTAAACGTTCTTTAATAAACTCGGCAAGTTTTTCATAACTCCACGCTTGCTCCCAGAAATTTGCCACTCTAGGATCATTCATCCAAGCAGTAAAACGCTCAATGTCTTTGTCGAGATCGAACAACCTAAAGCTAATTTCCGCATTAATATTATGATCATAGCGTTGATATATCTTCCCTGTTGGCATTTCAGGACGAACAGGATGATGTCTATATTGCAACAATGATTGCACTTCTACCCAAGGAAATAGGGTAGAAGGCGTATGTAAATGCCATGGTCGCACTTGTTGATAAAAACCTTGGCGTGACAAACTATTCTTGTAAAGTGATGGTAACGATTGTGCTAGCAGATTCGGGACTTCTGACTCAATCATAAGCTCATTAATGGCTTTATTCGTACTGAATATATGATCAATTTCTTTTAGGCATTGAGTGATAAGCGATGCGTCCTCAACATCCTGTTTTGATAGTGTAATCGCAATTGTTGGATTAGCATTTAAGCTTAATAGTAACGTCCTGTAATTAAACATTCATAGCATCCTTTATATAAACCAATGGGTTAGGTAGATCAAAATAAATAACGGCAGGATCAAGAATTGAGTTCTCGTTCATGTTCTGTAAATAACAATAGAAATTGCCTTTACAACACAGAGCGTCACTGTCTAATACATAGTTTAAACATTGCTGATCTCTAACGCCTTTATCTCTCAAGACTTCTAATTGTTTACGCAGTTCTTTCACTAATGTCTTTTCACTGACATCACAATAAGCAGCGATAGAGGCAATAGTATTAAACGTAGAATTGATAATAAGGTAATAGGCAAAATAACGACGAACTTTGTCATGATTCCAATAGTTTTCAATATCTTGCTTAGTTTGATTTAATGCTTCAGGAAAACGTTCAAAAGCCAAGTCTGTATAGCCGGTTCCTTGGCAATCACGGTAGTACATACCAATTGGAAACCCTCTCTTTAATTGCATAACAATATTCTGCTGATGAGCTAAAAAGACAACACCATAATTTGCTTGAAGAGTAAATAATGGAACAACAGCATATTGGCAATACGCACTAAACCATTGTTGAGCAACTTGAGATAACGACAATGAACTTGAATCAGCGTAATCTTTGATTCTTTTAGCTAACAAACTCTCGCCACCATAAGGATTTTGCTGGGTGAGTGTTGCAAGAACAACAGCTTCTTCATCAGGTTTAAAGCTTAATGGGTTTTCTCGAAATGCCACAAGACTCTCATCTATCACCTTGTTATTCTTATCCATTAACCCAAGGTAGCTGGGCTCTTGTATTACTTGAAAACCTTGCTGATGACCTAACTCATTACTAATGTTTGTATCGGTGAACAATTGATTTAATCTGGTTCCTCTGATCACCTCTTTAAGTGATAGATTACGAATAGAATTCGTTAGTTTTACACTGAGTGAAAACTTCAACATATAAGGTAATGTCGGAGAATAAAGCGAGCGAGTTGATGATGTTGGGTACCATATTGCACCTAATGAGCCCAGTTCTCTTATTAACCCTGTCGTTAAATAACGTTGAATATCTTCTTTCTCTTGTAAGACTTTCCATTGCCATGGATGCACAGGAAATACACTTTCATTTTCATTCACAATTCCATTGCTCGCTAAAGTCAGCATCTGATCTGCAAAAACCAATTCATCCAATCGCTCTGCTGCGGTTTTCTCTCCTGAAGAGCCTGACATAAGAATAGAATGATTAACCGCTAACCAAAATAGAGGAAACTCACCTCCTAGCTCTGGGGAATACGTTTTGGCATCTTCAGCACTGAATTGCTCTCTGCTTTTCGGAGCAGGATGGAAAGAGTGACCAATCAATAGCCCTTGTTCTGCTTGTTGAAAATTAAGCGCCTCTGAAAATAGCCTCTCTGCATAAGGGCTTCTACTTATTCCGGTATAGGTATTTGTATAGCTCTCTATCACTCGCTCTAAAAAGATATTTCTTTGCTCTTCTGAGATAACCCCAACTAAGGTAGGTTGGTCTAAAACTCGACATAATATTTGTTCAAAACCGACAGTAACTGCTTCTTCTGTGTATAACACAGCAGGAAAACGATATTCATGTAAACCAACCGATGAGACATAGCTTAATGGAATTTGAATCTCACCCTCGTCACCCAGAGGGATCAAATAATAGGCCCCGTACTGATTTTCAACAATTCGGATTGCAGAACATTCTCTTGCTAAAGAATTAAGAAAACAGGCTGCAGGAACGTCATTACCGCCGTTTATTATGTAGTCTAATTGATCATTCGTTTTCATAACACTTCCATTGTTTTTAATTAACAGATGCGAATGCTAATGATTCTCATTAAAATGATCAACTACTTTTTATTAAATTTATAAAATATATGATTTTCTTGAACTCATACTTTATATTTATGTGACCTCATAGGTAACAATATAATAAATTACTTACTTATCAATAGTTAAAGTAGGGCATTACTTCCTCATTAAATATAAAAAGTACATTCCACCAAGTAAAGACGCTAATAAGCCTGCAGGGAATTGCCATGGGAACCATACTGTTCTGCCCACCCAATCGGCAACAATCATTAAACATCCGCCCAACAAGCAAGCCGTTAATAACTGGTGAGACGCTCGATATTGATGAAGAGAACGAGCCATGTGTGGTGCTAATAAGCCAATAAAACTGAGCGGGCCAATAACAATAGTACAAAGGGTCGTTACTGCAGCAACAAGAAGCAATAAACACACTCTTATCTTACGACAATGTAATCCGATACTGGCCGACGTTGTTTCACCTAAACCAATAATATCCAACCACCGATGACTGCTCATTGCGAGAATAAAAAATACCGTAACGCCTATAGCTAACAGATAGACGTCACTCATGTTAACTAAGTAGGTGGAACCAGAAAGCCATGTTAATAACGCCCTTACATTATCTTGGCCTGAAGACATAGCAATACGTAAAAAAGCATCCAGACCTGCACTCAAGGCAATTCCGGTTAAAAGCATTTGAGCAGGAGCAAAGTTTTGTTTGCGTCCCATCAACCAAATAATACCCGTGACGAATAATGCACCGGCAGTACCTAGTAGCATCTGTTCATGTCTTTCCGTTGCAATACCAAACATAGCGCCGAGTACCAGAGCCAACGCTGCTCCTGAGCTAATACCTAAAATTTCAGGGCTTGCCATTGGGTTGGTTGAGACTCGTTGAATAACGGCACCTGCAATAGCGAGTCCTACTCCAGCCAGAAAAGAAACAAGCACCCGAGGAACACGTAATTCCACTATCGATGGGTTTAGCGAAAGCAACCATCCAGTTTGTCCTTTACCAACAAACACTGCGATAATAAACAAAACAACAATCAGAACAAACAGAGGCAAGACCACCCTCTGTAAAGGCGTATATTTATAAGTGACTTGAGTGGTTTCTCGGGCTTTCATATCCGATTGAAATACTTTTCGATTTAGTAACCAAAGAAGAAATGGAGCACCCAATAACGCAGTCATTGCGCCCGTTGGTAATAACTCACCTCCAACACCTGAAAATGGTTGAATAATCAAATCAGCAAGCAATAACATCACGCTGCCAACCGTGCCACTGACGATGATCTGTGGTACTAACTTCCTCGCTCCACACATACGAGCAATCACAGGGGCAACAATCCCGACAAAGCCAATTAAACCGACTTCACTCACAACCGCAGCAGTCATAAATATCGCTAACGTCAGTGAAATGACTTTAATTTGCTTAATATTTACACCAATAGAAGCTGATACATTATCTCCTAATTGAAGGGCAGATAAGGGTCTTGATAGTAATAAAAGAGCAAGAACAGGGAGTATAATTAATGGAAGAAGTGTTTCCACACTTGACCAATCATTTTGATTCAATGTCCCAGCCCCCCAGACAAACACACTTGCTAATTGTTGCTCATTTAATAGTAATAACATGGTATTTAGTGAACCAAAAAACAAACTAATAACCATGCCAGACAGCACCATGTGAACCGGGGAAAAACCACGCTTAGCTGACAGTAAAAAGACCAGTCCTGTTGCAAAACCACCCCCTAAAAATGCAGGAATAAATCCATTAATCATGCTGTTTAAAGGTAAGAATAAGATCCCAAGAACCATGCCTAATTCAGCTCCTGCCGCAACACCAAGAGTGGTCGGGGATGCAATGGGGTTACGTAATACAAATTGCATCACACAACCAGCAACAGCAAGCGCAAAACCACACAACACAGCAATAATAAGACGAGAGAGGTACGTAAGATGTGTGATTAAATGCTGATAATTACTTGAATCATAATCAAACACCGTTTGCCACAATAAGCTCACCCCTTGAGAATAGGGCGCAGTCCATTGTAATAGCCCTAAAATAATCATGAGTAGTAATATCACAAGACCAATACGTATTTTGGCGGTTTGAAGCGGTAAAGTAGAGTGATGATTTGATGTCAACATAACGGCTATTTTCACAATTATTGAGTAAGTTGTTGAGCTATATTGTCACTAAAGCGTTGTGCTGAGATTAATCCACCAAATGTCCAAATAGCAGGAAGTTCATATACTGAATCGGTTCGAGAAAAAGTCATTGCTTGCCATAACGCAGATTGAGTTAATTGCTTCTTTTCTGTCTCTTTTAATGGACCGAAGATCAGTACGTTTGATTCCTGATGCTGTGCTAATGCTTCAAACCCTGCGGTTGTAAACCCCCACATATTCGTCGCTTCATGCCATTCGTTTACTAGTCCCATTTGACTGATCGTCGCTTGAGCTAATGAACCATCACTATGAACTCGTACGGTTTTATCATTAATAAAACGAATAAAAAGAAGAGGTTTATTATTTGGTTGAAGACGACGAATTTTATCACCATTCTCTTTTAATCTTTGATCTGTCTTTGCTATCACATCTTGGGCTTGTTGCTTTTTATTCAATAAATTACCAAGCTGAATCGTGATTTCTTTTGCTGAAACCAAAGGCGCTTTTTTATTACTGTAAACTGTGTAAACCAATGTAGGTGCAATCGCATTCAGTTTGCCGTATATCGGTGACATATGCTGGCTAATAAAAATAACGTCTGGTTTCAACTCTGTAATTAACTCTAAATTAGGCTCTCTTCTTGAGCCTACATCCATCACAGAATCATTCAATTCTGGTTTTTTTACCCATGATTGATAACCTTGTACATCTGCAACACCGATTGGATTTACGCCTAAACTCAATACCGTTTCTGTTAATGCCCAATCAAGGGCTATTACTTTTTTCGGTGGTTTGTCTAACTGGACCTGGCCTAGCTCATGTTTAATATCCATTGCTTGTGCTGATGAGATACAAACCATCATTATCAAACCAAACATCTTATTCATCTTTCTTCCTTGTCGTTTTTATTTAATCAATTACTGAGGTTTACGGGATATAGCTGATCGCTTGACCGGTTTCAGGATGAGAAAATAACGCTAATTCCATTCCATAAATTTGTTGTAATGTGTCTTTATTCATTAAGATCTCAGGCGCACCTTGAGCAATAACTTCACCTGAATGTAATGCGATGAGATGGTCACTGAACTTGGCCGCCATGTTGACATCATGTAATACCATAATGACCGTCAGTCCTAAGGTTTTATTTAATTCTCGAATTAACGTTAATAACTCATATTGATGAGCGACATCCAATGCTGAGGTTGGTTCATCAAGTAAAATACACTGACTTTGTTGAGCTAATAACATCGCAACCCAAGCTCTTTGACGCTCTCCACCTGATAATGTAGCGACAAAGCGATCACTAAATAGCGTTAAACCCACTTTTTCTATTGCCTCATCAACTAATTGATAATCTTGCTTACGGTATCGCCCAAATGCCCCTTTCCATGGATAACGACCAAAACAGACAAGTTCACGAACAGTAACACCATCAGTTATTGGTGGGTGCTGGGGAAGATAAGCAACATTAAGAGCAAATTCTTGATGGGATAAGAGATTAACGGCTTTATCATTAAACAGAACCTTCCCTGCCGTGGGGGGATTTTGACGACTAAGTAATTTAACTAATGTAGATTTCCCACACCCATTGTGCCCAAGTAACGTCGTCACTTTTCCTTTTGGAAAAAATAAATTAGTCGCATGGAGGATTTTCTTTCCGTCAATTTCAAACGACGCATCAACAAGTTGGTACATAAAGTAAGCTAATTATCCAGTCCGTAAGTAATGCGCAAAACTTTAACACAAAGAAATAGCAATGATAATTGTTTTTATTCTCATGAAATGAAGGTACGATACGTGAGATTCATAAATTCAAACAGGAAGTTCGAATGCCTTTCAACACCAGAATACACGATTCAAAAATTCAATTAACGATCATAGGGTTAATTGCTGCATTAATGGGAATTGGGCAAAATGGGTTATTAGTCTCTTTACCCTTCTTAGTAAACCGCTCAGCCTTCTCTCTTCCAACTTGGTCTATTGTTATTGCGATCGGTAGCTTTCTGTTCTTACCCGCTGCGCCATTTTGGGGAAGGTACAGTGATAAAAAAGGGCCTAAAAATGTCGTACTTCAGGCGCTATGCGGCATGAGTATCAGTTTCTTACTTTTACTTTCTTTTGCATTTTTAAGTGGTCAGCACCCAGAAGAAGCACACTATTGGTTAATTGGTTTAATACTAGCAAGAATAATTTATGGTTGTACCGTCGCAGGAATGGTTCCCGCAAGCCAGCACTGGGCGATTCTTATTTGTGGTGAAAACAACAGATTGAAAGCCATCACCTCTGTCAGTGTTGGACTTAGTCTAGGTCGTCTTCTTGGTCCTGTATTATCGATTGTTTTATTAAAGCTGGGACCTTTCTCCCCATTAGTTATGATGGTAATTTTTCCTTTTCTAGCTCTGCTAATCGCGACTTTCTTACCAAGCCCTGCAGTGATAGAGAAAACAATATCCACTACCGCCACTACGCCTTCTTTTATTCCAAATCTAAATTTGATGCCTTATTTACTAACTGGTTTATCTCTTTGTTTAACCATCGCATTATTGCAGTACAGTTTCTATCCATTAATTGAAAGTATTACTCACTGGAATACAGATAGAATAAGTGATGCAATAGGATTATTACTCACTATCAGTGCAGCAGTCACACTCACAACTCAAATTGCAATCGTTAAAAAGAAGAAGCTTCAATTGTTGGCCATGTACCAACTCGGATCTCTGTTATTACTGGCTGGTTTTCTTTGTTTTCTAATTGGCAATATTTGGACTACAGGTATCGCAATGGCAATCAGTGCGTGTGGGGCTGCTTTACTTGTACCAGCTTATACTTCAAAGGCCACGGCGATGAACCCTAACAACCCTGGAATTGTTGCCGGTTATATTTCTATGTCGCACACATTAGGGTATGGCATTGCTTCATTATTGGCTTATGCGTCTACACTCTCGCCTATTTATCCTATCTATATTTGTATCCTATTTTCTAGTGTAATTATGGCAATTGCTTTTATGAAACCTCAAATAGTAGAGATAATTGAAATGAAAAAATAGTGCTATAAGCCTTTGTTATCTGGATGACGCGGGCAGTCATCACACAACTTTCTGCCATTGCATTTATACACCAAACAACAACTGGTACGAACGAGTTTCAACTGGTTACTGACAAGATCCACCTTTAAGCTTGATAAATGCTTATTAGGTAGATTAAAAGCGTTTAACCATAACTCAGCCTGCGCCATTAAATATCCATTGGATAATTCCGGTTGAAGCATCTGTAGTTTAAGAATGCAATTTAATAAGCCATCAGCAAGTAAGTGATTCGTAAACCCCGGACGAATACGAGTCCAAGGAGAGATCTCTTCTCGGTATGAATCAAACAATCTCATTAATTGTGAAGCAGCAACGGGAACAATCTCTTCAGGTGAACCAAACGTCAATTCGGAATGATGAAATATAAATCCTGAAATAAAGTTGGATTGAACCAATTGGCTCATGTTTTGAATATCAGGAATGGCGTGAAGTTGATAAACAGAAATAAAACTAATATAGATTGGCTGCCAACAAAGTAAATCCCATGTTCGAGTTAGCCAATATGCATTACCGCCTTCTTCTGAATCTAGAGATAAACGCTCATAAAGCGCTTGAATAACGTTACTATTATCACGAGAAATATGGATACTATATTCATCATCCATAGTAGCTAGTGGTGAAAGTTGCCCAGATAAATAGGGAGTTATTTGTTTAGACAACGAAAAAAGCAACTCAAAGGCATCATTATTCGGCATAAAAACGGCACGTTGTCCTACAGTAAAAAGAGTAGTGAGAGTAACGAACCAAATTTGCAAATGCAAATAATTATCAATAACAACATCCTCGTTAACTCATTTTCAAACAAGTAAAATAACAAACATAATAGAACCACAATCTAGGATGTTCTTTTTCTCAAAATTAGAGAGAGGCAGATGCTTTACTTGCTGTTTTTTTAAACAGAAAAAGTGTGATCTTCCTTGCTTTTTAGGCCTCTTCTCTTTACTCTGCTTGCCATTAGGCAAATCTTATTTTGCTTCTACTTGTTTATAGGAAATCACCTTGAGCCAAACATCTTTCTCATCATTAGATCTGAACCCATCTCTTCTTCAAAACCTAGAAACTTTAGGCTACAACGAGATGACTCCAATTCAAGCTCAAAGCTTACCATTCATGCTGAAAGGGAAAGATGTCATTGCCCAAGGAAAAACGGGCTCAGGTAAAACAGCTGCGTTTGGTTTAGGCTTATTGGCTAACCTAGATGTAAAACGTTTTCGCGTTCAATCACTAGTATTGTGTCCAACACGTGAACTTGCTGACCAAGTTGCGGTAGAAATTCGTAAGCTTGCTCGCTCTATCCACAACATCAAAGTTCTAACGTTATGTGGTGGTGTTCCATTTGGTCCACAAATTGGCTCACTTGAGCACGGTGCACACATCATCGTTGGTACACCTGGTCGTGTTGAAGAGCACCTACGTAAAGGTTACTTAAACCTAGACAACCTAAATACATTTGTTCTTGATGAAGCTGACCGTATGTTAGAAATGGGCTTCCAAGACGCGATTGATATGGTATTGGATCACGCACCTGCTAAGCGTCAAAACTTACTGTTCAGTGCAACGTTCCCACCACAAATCAAATCAATTGCTGATCGCATCATGAACGATCCAATCATGGCAAAAGCAGAAGACAAAGTAGAAAATACCTCTATCGAGCAGCATTTCTACAAAGTAGATGATTTTGAAGATCGCCTACGTGCACTTCAAATTCTGCTTCTTAAACACCGTCCAGAATCAACCGTTATCTTCTGTAATACAAAACGTGTTACTCAAGAAGTAGCTGATGAATTACGTCACTTTGATTTCAGCGTAACCGCTCTTCATGGTGATTTAGAACAACGTGACCGTGATAAAGCGTTAGTTCGTTTTGCTAATAAGAGTACATCTATCCTAGTTGCTACTGATGTTGCAGCTCGTGGTCTTGATATCGAATCTCTAGATGCAGTGATCAACTTTGAATTATCTCGTGATCCTGAAGTGCATGTTCACCGTATTGGTCGTACTGGCCGTGCTGGTAATAAAGGCATCGCATTAAGCCTATTTAGCAACAAAGAAACCAATAACATTGCTCAAATCGAAGATTACATGAGCATCGAAATTAACGATGAAACAATGCCAAGTGAAGATTACCTAAATGAGCGTCCTCACTACCCAGAAATGGTAACGCTTTGGATTGATGGCGGTAAGAAAAACAAACTACGCCCTGGCGATATTCTTGGTGCATTAACTGGTAAAGACGGCGTTGACGGTAAAAAAGTAGGTAAAATCAACGTGTTTGATTTCCACGCTTACGTTGCCGTTCATAGCTCAATTGCTAAAGCAGCACTGGATAAGATCGCAACAGGTAAAATGAAAGGCCGTACATTCCGCGTAAGCCGTATGCGCGGTTAATAGCGAATACAAAACAAGTAACGTCAACTAATGTTATATATCGCTTAGTTGACGTCACATACAAAAAAGGCCGAGTAGATGATTTCTACTCGGCCTTTTTAATTGCTATAAGTTCTTTTACACCGCTAATGGCATTTCGCTTGATGGTGGAATTGAGTGCACTTTACGTAAACCATACACCGCAAGTAACGCCATTAAGAACATAATTAACCCTACTGGCATTTGGCTATTAGCTGGGATCATCGATGCCACCATTGTTGCTAAACCTGCGCCCAAGTTTTGCATGCCGCCCAGTAATGCACCGGCTGTTCCTGCGTGTTGCGGAAATGGTGATAGCGCCCCTGTTGTTGCTGCAGGAAATAAAATGCCCGCGCCTAAGAAGTACAATACGGCACCACCAATCAGAGTTGGCGCTGTAGTTAATCCCATAACACCAGGAACCAATACAATCGCCGCACCTAAAACAATAGACACAAGACCGACATCTAACGATTTCTTCTCAGACCAACGCTTTGCAATCACACTTGATAAACCAGCACCCGCTAAATAGCCAGGGATAGGTAAAATAAACAGAATACTTACTGTTGTTGCTGCTAATTTAAGTTTACCACCCAGTAATACCCCAGCCGCCGCTTCAAATACGGCAACCCCTGCAAATGTAGCAACCAAGCAAATCAAATAACCTTGAAAACGGTGCTCAGATAACACGTGACGGTAACTCTTCAATACTGGCTCTTTACGACGCACTTCTAATGGCAAAGTCTCTTTCATTGACGTTGTCATGATGATCAATACCGCAATACTGAACAAAGCCAAGAATAAATAGCTTGAACGCCAACCAAATGCTTCTGTTAAATAACCACCTAACACTGGAGCCAAAAGTGGTGAAAACATCATACACATACTAATGATACTGTTGGTTCTGTGTAGTTCATCACCAGAGAAGCAATCACGTGGAATAGTACGGCACATCACACCTGCAGCACCAATACCTAAACCTTGCACAAAACAGCCCGCTAAAAATAACGAATAATCATGAGCAAATAACGCTAGGATTGTGCCAGCAATATATAAAGTAAGACCTGATAAGATCACCACACGACGGCCAATACGATCAGAAATTGGGCCGTAGAAAAATTGTGATAAACCATAAGGGATCAAATACACAGCCATAACCGCTTGTAATGATGCAGGGCTTACTTTGAATTCACTTGCCATGTAGCCAATAGATGGCACATACATAGTTTGGCTCATTTGACCAACAGCAACTAAAATAACGATCAGGAAACTGAACGTCGCAAGTGAATACGACTTTTGCATGACTGCTCTCCGAAAAACAGCAAAGTATTAATAAGATATGTTAAGGGAATTAACGTTTGTTAATATTTAACAATAAAATTGATTAAGCTAACTATGAATATAGCCAAGCCTTTATAGGGCGAGATAATAAGGCGATTATATAAATCAGGCAATCTAATTTACGCCTATTTCAGGAGAGATTTTTTATACGCTTTGGATTAGTTTTTCTAATCCAAATTCGATAATTTTACTTTCATTCCGTTTGGGGTAATATCAATGTTCTGTCTCTATAACAGAAATAGACACTTGGTTTCGCCCTAGCCGTTTTGCTTCATATAAAGCTTCATCTGCTTTATTAAGCAATTTGCATGAATCAAATATCCTATTATTTACCTCTGTAACACCAATGCTACTGGTCACTTTTACAGATTGTTTATTAATACTAATTTCAATATTTCGTATCGTGTTTAATAGGCAATTAAGCCGTAACTCCGCATCTACTGCATTTGTATTGGCTAATAGCATCACAAACTCATCACCACCTAAACGGGCAAAGTGATCATCTGGTGTGCATACCGTCTCACAAGCTTGGCTAAATAAACGTAACACTTCATCACCAGTATCATGTCCATAGGTATCATTGATTTTCTTAAAGTAATCAATATCAAACAATGCAATGGAGAATACCTTTTTTCTTGAGTGATATTCTTCAATAAACCCACTCATTTTATTTTCAAAACAACGGCGATTACATGATCCCGTTAGTTCATCAAATAACGCTAATTTAGAATAGTGCTCGGCTTTGATATTTAATTTATGAAAATAAACCGCATTTTTCATCAAAAAAACAATAATGCTAAAATCAAAGAAAACACGGTAGCTATGGTGATATAAAGAGGGGTAAACCAATAATTTTTCGCTTTAGTAACCAAAATAATAAAAGGCAAATCAGACACTTTTTTAACAAAAACACCTTGATAAGCACCATTATACTTTTTGTTTGAATCAAACAACAACTCTTGATTATATTTCAACCCATTGATTTTTTGATAAGGAACATAATCAAAATCCATCATTTCACCGACAGGAAAATACCTAGGTACACTCGTTGCAAGCACCGTAAAATCACGGCTGAGTATCGTGATTGTTGATCCTTCCGATAAATGCGCGCTACGTAATGCTCTAGTAAAAAAGGTAAAGTCCGTTAACAGGCCAACAATACCGGCAAACGCCCCTTTCTTATCCGTAATTTTTACCCCTTGAACCACCACATTTCGATTAAGAATATCTTTAAAAGGTCCCGTAATTACTGATGTTATCTCTTCATTATTATTCTGTAATCGCTGACAATACTCTCGCGACGACAGATCAACCCCACCAATTGTTTTAGTTTTTAGTAATACGCACTCTTTATCTACCGCAAATACATGAATAGCATTCATTAAGGTTTGATAGTGCAACTCAAAAACTTCCGCTTGCTCCTGATAATGATTGTCAGAAAGGGCTAACTGAGCAAAGCCATCTTGAGTTAAATCTTTAGATAGTTGGGTTAATACAAAATTTGAATGGTTAAATGCCGTTTGAAGCCAAATCGAGACAAAATTTGCATTGAACTTTAATTCACTTTCAATAAGTCGACTTTGCTTTTGATGATTTTTCACTACATAAAAAACAGCACACGTTAAAGCGATACTCAACAATAACAATGAGCCACTCAAAATAATTCGTTTTACCCTCATTTTTCCCCAATACATTCATAGTAGTGATCAATAATGACACAGTACATGAATACATTTTGTATAAAAATAAATCACTGTTAATTTTAGTAACAGTATTATCAATGAGGCAGCGTCTTTAAATTAATACTTTTATCATCTAAAAAATAGGACAGTGCAAATACAACAAAGCCAGCTAACTTAGCTGGCTTCTTAATAATTTCTAATGGAGGCTAACAATAAAGACTATGATTGTACCTGAGGCTTACGCGCTGGGCGTGGGCCTTGACGACGTGGCTTTGTGTTACTTGCTGTAGATGAACCACCTGTCTTTGGTTTTCCTGCCGCTTTTGGTTTACCACCACCAAAATTGCTGCCATTACCACGGTTTTCACCATTGCCTTTCGTCTTTGGTTTACCGCCTTCCACAGGACGTTTTTTATTATTACCGCCCTCTTTCTTTGCGCCGCCTGCACTGTGTTCCGTGTTGCGTCTTTGGCTTGGTTTTGCACCTTGCTTATGACCATTACGGTTCTCACCAGAACGTTGACCATCTTTATGATCCACACGTGGTGCTTTTGCTTTCTTTGGTTTCTTCGCTTTGATTGGGCGAGTATCCAATTTAGACTCAGGCACTTTTAGTGTTGGTTCAAAACCTTCAAGCGTATGACGAGGTAATACTTTTTGAATTAGACGTTCAATCGCGAATAACTCTTTTGCTTCATCTTCACTCACAAAAGAAACCGCTTTACCCGTTGCACCAGCACGACCAGTACGACCAATACGGTGAACGTAATCTTCTGGCACTTTTGGTAAATCAACGTTAATCACTTGAGGCAATTGCTCAATATCTAGACCACGAGCAGCAATGTCTGTCGCCACTAACACACGAACTTGACCAGACTTAAAGTTAGCTAACGCTTTAGTACGTGCGCCTTGGCTCTTATTGCCATGAATAGCTGCCGCACTAACGCCTTTCTCTTCTAGCGTTTTAGCTAAACGGTTTGCACCATGCTTAGTCTTACTAAATACTAGTACTTGCTTCCAATCGTTATCTTTAATTAACTTAGTTAGCACGCGTGCTTTCTTCGTCTTATCAACAACGTAAACAGATTGCTCAACCGTCTCTGCTGTTGTATTACGTTGTGCAACCGAGATCTCAACTGGGTTATTCACCAAGCCTTTTGCTAATTGGCGGATCTCATCAGAAAACGTTGCAGAGAACAGTAAGTTTTGACGGTTCTTAGGTAATTTGTTTAAGATTTTTTTAATGTCATGAATAAAGCCCATATCTAACATACGGTCCGCTTCATCCAATACTAGAATTTCTAATTGGTCGAATTTAATCGCGTTTTGGTTCGCAAGATCCAATAAACGACCTGGGGTTGCCACTAAAACATCAACACCTTTACGCAGACGCTGCATTTGTGGGTTAGCTTTAACGCCACCAAAAACCACATCAGAAGTAAGAGGAAGGTTTACACTGTACTTTTCAACACTCTCATGAACTTGTGCTGCAAGCTCACGTGTCGGAGTTAATACCAAAGCACGCACTTGGTTAAACTTACGCTTAGGACCATTTGATAAACGCTCAAGAAGAGGCAGTGTAAAGCCTGCTGTTTTACCTGTACCTGTTTGAGCCGCAGCCATAACATCCTTCCCTTCAATTACCGCAGGGATCGCTTGTAATTGGATAGGTGAAGGTGTGCTGTAACCTTGTGCTTCTACAGCTTTTAAAATAGGGGCAGATAAGCCCAAAGAGGTAAAACCCATACTAAAATGTTCTCTATATTGTTCATTAAGCGCAAAACTGCGAGCGCTGTAGCATACAGTAACTTCTAGATTACTCAATCCTAAAGCGCAGTTTAAAACGAAAAAGCCGAGCAACTAAGGCTCGGCTTTGATTCATTCTGTAAAATTAGGACTCTATTAGTCTTCTAATTCTGCGTTGTGATAAACCTGTTGTACGTCATCACAATCGTCTAGTAGATCTAAGAATTTTTGGAATTTCTCAGCATCTTCGCCTGTAACCGCCATTGGGTTTTGAGGTACAAACGTAATTTCTTCCACATCTACAACTAGATCTGGGAACTCAGCAGCCAGTGCTGTTTTCACTTTAAAGAACTCAGTGTGTGGTGCGAATACTGTGATCACGCCATCTTCAAGTTCGATATCAGAAACATCAGCATCTTGCATCATAAGCGCTTCAAGTACAGCTTCTTCGTCGTCGCCTTTAAACTGGAATACAGCTTGGTGATCGAACATGTGAGCACTTGTGCCTGGGCTACCAATTTTAGCGCCAGTTTTAACGAAACATTGGCGAACGTCTTGGAAAGTACGGTTACCATTATCAGTTAAACAGTCAACGATTACGCTTGCGCCGCCTGGTGCAAAGCCTTCGTAACGTGCGTGTTGGTAATCTTCACCGCCGCCGCCAGTCGCTTTATCAATTGCTTTATCAATGATGTGTGTAGGCACCTGATCTTTTTTCGCTTTCGAAATAAGATGCTTTAGAGACAAGTTCATGTCTGGATCAGGACCGCCATTCTTAGCACACATGTAAATTTCTTTACCGTATTTAGAATAAACTTTGATTTTTGCGCCTTGTGTTTTAGCCATTGAGGCCTTGCGCACTTCAAAACTTCTTCCCATCGGGATTCTCTCTTATGTTTGTGGACTTTAAAATTATCGGCAGATTCTACCAAATTACTTAGGGAATAGGCTAGTAAAGATCAAGGAACCTTACGCTACGCCCATTTTTGACTTGTATTTTTCAATAGATTGCTGAAAAAAGAGACGTTCCGCCTCATCTTCTATCTTCTCAGCCTCTACGATCCAAAGATCGGGACCTGCTTTTGCGTTTTTCACCTTCCACACAAAGAATGCCGCTTGTTTATCAAGTTCAATTTTATTTTTTTCTTTCGGAGGTAATAGGGACAGGTTTTGCATAACAAGCTCATTTAATTAATCACAACGAAAGTCTACTTCGTCACTGAGTTATTTTCTAGCACTGTTTAACAATAGCGAGCAAAGTATAGGATGCAGAAACAAAAATGCGCCAAACTGCTGTCTTTAGCAATGGCGCATTAGTAAAACACTTGAAGGTATGAAGGTAGAAATCAAAAATTAATGAATAAGACCCAGGTCTTTCGCTTCTTCTAGGGTGAGACCACTTTCTCTGATCTCACGCATCGCTTCAATACGACGACGCGCTGCTGCTTTTTTCTGACACTCCGTAATGTTTGTTATCACTTCATCGTTTATTTCGTACTTGCCTTTCATGTCGGTGATTTCACCGTGATCAATAGAATTAATAGACATAATAACCTCCTAAATCCATACCCTTCAGACGTATGTTTAGCAAAGCCAATTGAGCTTGTTAAATCTATTTATTCCAGAGTGTGAGCTAAGTTAGATTTGTGATTTATTTTCTCAAAAATACTATCTTTAATAGTATCAATTAACTACATTTAAACGTTCAGCTTCAGAGAAAAATCCTGCGTAACATCACTTTTTTATCTCCCTATTTTCTTGCCTCTACGCTTTATTGTTCGTGCTATCTGTTAATGTGCGCTATGCTAGCCTTAAATTATATTGATATAAATAATGATAACTATGACCATCAACAAAATCGACATTACGGTTCATACCGACTCGCCATCATCAGAGTCCCTGTTAACGAGTGCTTCATTAACCAAAGATTCAGGTATAACCTGTGATACCTGCCGAGCTTGTTGCTGTCGATTAGAAGTCATGCTTATTACCGATACCGGCGTACCTGAAGAGTTTATCGATACTGATGACTGGGGAAGTGAAGTAATGCTGCGTTTGGATGATGGTTGGTGTGCCGCCGTAGATCGCGACACACTAATGTGCACTATTTATGAAAATCGTCCGTGGATCTGCCGTGAATTTGAAATGGCCTCTTACGAATGTGAAGTCGAGCGCAAAGAAAACGGCATCGATAAATAAAACATTAAGACGACAGTGTCTCCAAGTAAGTCAAATACAAACGCGCATCAAACTCAAGCTGATGGTAGTCTGGCTCCATGTGACAGCACAACGCATAAAACGCCTTGTTGTGCTCTTTCTCTTTGATGTGCGCCAACTCATGCACCACGAGCATACGCAGCAAGGGCTCTGGTGCCTTCCGAAACACACTCGAAATCCTAATCTCATTTTTAGCTTTTAATTTATTGCCATGAATGCGTGACACAAACGTATGAAGGCCAAGCGCATTATTCACAATGTGTATTTTAGGATCATACACGACCTTACTAAGAGGAGATGATTTCTTAATGTACTTGTTCTTTAATGCTTGAGTGTAATCAAACAACGCCTTTTCAGACGTAATATCATGCATGGTCGGGTATTTATTCTTTACCCATTCCGCCAACTTTCCATTGGTTACCATTGGCTCAACTTGTGCCAAAATATGCTCAGGATAGCCTTTTAAATAACGTAACTTAGTCATGCTTTATACTCATGATCTCATTTTACTCATAATGCGCTATTGTACCCTACTTTCTTTATCGCTACTCTACTCTCTCTTCCTTCTTCACTTTTCTATTTTTAACCAAAGAGATTTTATGAACTTTCGTCACTCATTTTCTAGCACCATTAATCAAATAAAAATAGCAATTGGTGAAGTCATCGAGTTCCAATCTCGTATCTGGGTGATCAATATCCATGAAGGTACGCTTAACGACGAATCGTTCATTATTAATGAAGATAGTTTCCAAGAACCAATGCAGTGGATGGTAAAAAGGCAATACACGACAGAGATGATAGAAAGAGTTGACGCAATGAAACGATCACAAGTACTCGTTTTAACATTCAATAATACAGAGCATCGTCTTATTCGTGTAAAGTAATTTTAAGCACGCAATATAGCTTATGTACATGAAATAAATTTAGATATAAAAAGGTAATACTATAAAATTATTTCATTCGGCATGGGGAAATACGACAAAATAATAATAAAAAAGCAATAAATACAACAACTTACCACTGCTCTCACCCCTAAATACTTAGCAGCAAAAATTAAATAAATAAAATTACTTTCAGTATTGAATATTAATTAGTTTATTACACAGTAATTAAAGAATAAATATTCATATTATAAAATAAATCCATTTTAGCCCTTATATTACTTGGAGTTTATTATTAGACTCATTTTTAATTGATATCTACAACCTACTTAAATAATAATTCCATAAAGGAAAATATAAACATGAGTAATATCATAATTAAAAATTCAAGAAATACTAAAAATGCACCACAAGATACTCTGTCTACGCAAAGCGTCGCTTTCTCTCACTACAATAATATCTCGGCACAATTACCAATAAACCCAGTAACTGGTGCTCTTGTTCATGGTGATATCACAGCTCAAGCGCAACAATGTCTAGAAAACATCGCAGCGATAATCAAAAGTATCGGTCATGTCATGAGTGATGTCGTTAAAATAAACATCTTCCTAAAAGATATTTCAAACATGGTGGCTGTAAACACCGTATATGCCGACTTCTTTGAAAACGATTTCCCTACTCGTGTTGTCGTTGCTGTTGCTGCCTTACCAATGGATGGCGCATTAGTACAAATGGATGCCTTAATTTCTAACGGTGAAGGCACACACCCACAAGCGCCTTGCGAACTCATCAAAATGGCAAGAAATACTGAAAATGCCCCACAAGATACACTATCAACACAAACCGTCGCTTTCTCGCATTACAATAATGTCTCTGCTCAATTACCAATAGATCCGGTAACAGGCAAGATAACAACTAGCGATATAAAAGAACAAGCGAAACAATGCTTAAAAAACATTAAAGCCATTTTAGAAAGTATTGATGTTCCTCTTGATGACATTGTTAAAATCAATGTTTATCTTAAAGATCTTGCCGATATTGATGCTGTAAACGAAATGTACACAACCTTCTTCCCTGACTCAGCTATCGCTAGAGCTGTCGCTTACGTCCCTGCCCGTACCGTTATTGTTGCTTCAGATTTACCAATGAATGCCTTAGTTCAGATGGATGCGGTGGTATCACATGGCGATGGTACTCCACCACAAGAAGTTGAAGATCGCCACGGTATTGTAATTAACGCAAACAATACAGAAGATGCCCCACTAAATGCACTTTCTACACAAACAGTGGCTTTCTCTCACTACAATCATATTTCAGCGCAGTTACCTATTAATTCAAAAACAGGAACCATTGACGCTAGTAATATAAAAGAACAAACAGAGCAGTGTTTAAATAACATCAAAGCTATTGTAGAGAGCATTAACCATGTGATGGATGATATCGTAAAAGTTAATATCCAACTTAAAGACATTACCGATCTTAACGCCGTAAATGACATTTACAAAACCTTCTTTAATAGCGACCTACCTGCACGTACCGTTATTGGTGTTTCTGCAATCCCAATGAATGCCCTTATCCAAATTGATGCTGTAGTTTCTAACGCTGAAGGTACACCTCCACAAAAGTAACCTTAATTTGGTTTATCGTATAAATACAAAAAAATCAGGCCTACTCATTACTGAATAGGCCTGATTATTATTTAAGTGATACTGATAATGACAGTGAGGTAATTACTTCACTTTATCCCATGCCATTGACCAATCAGAGCCAACGCCAGGTGCAAAACTTGTTGCTGTTTCAGTCCATTGAACACAGTAACCAGAATAAGGGAATGGCTTACATTGGTAGATAGCGCCATCTTCAGCCAGTACTTTTGTGCCTGCTGTGTAGTTTTTTACGTTCTCTGGGAACACGAAATCATAATCACCTGCTGGTGGCGGTGTTTGCTCTTCCATCAAATGGAAATCAGATGTGGTTTGCTCAATTAACTCACCCTCTGTATTTTTGATACGAGAAACAAGCATATGATGACCTTTTTCTGATTTAGATAATGTCATTAATACTGGCTTAACATCACCATCTTTTAGATCAACAACCGCGTTCGATAACGCTTCTTTTGCATGGTTATAAACCGTTAGCTCTACATTCATATCGCCCACAGCGTATAAGCTAAGATCTAACTCTGTCGCCGTATCACCAATGGTATACATAGACGCTAGGCCTTGAATATCTAACTCATAGCTTGGCTCTGGTGTTTCGATTTGGTAGCCAATCTCAACACTCTTTAGACCGCTGCCTGCTTTTAAATACACAGGATTTGAACCAAAGGCTGGAACAAACTCACCTTTCTCATTTAGCTGACCCGCAGCAATATTAGCTTGCTCTTGGTTAATCTTCGTTGCTAATGCATGCGTCCAGTTATTTGCTTGGCCTTGAGTTGCATTTTCAATCGTCACGCTTGTCGACAAACGGCTGTTTTCGCCAGAAGCATCGAACACGCGAGTAAAGACACGGTCACCCACATTAAGATCACGCGTAGGGTTAATTTGACCACCTTGAGTCCAAGTTGGGTCAACCACACCACCGTCACCTTCAAATTTCACATCAATAACGTTATAGAATGCCGCAGCCGTATCGCCCACATCCCAAACAGCCAAAATCACTTGGTAACCTTCACGCTCTGGAACCACGCACTCATGAGAGAATGTTTGTGGGTATAGCGGCGGTTTTTCCATGTTGTATTCAAGCTCACAGAACGGCGTCAAATCAAAAGAGTCACGCGTTAATACTGCGTTTTGATTCCAGTTCTGTTTTGTCATGTAGTACTTCCACGTTCTTGTTACGTGGTTAGCCGTAAACGTCCATTCAAACGTTTGTGCGCCAGCAGTCATTGGACGCTTAACCCAACGATCAGACGTTTGTTCGTTTAACTCAGAGAACTGAACTAAACCTGCACCTGCGATTTGACCATCTGCTGGGCCATTTTCAGGAAAACCTTCAGGGCCTTCAACACTCTGAGGCTCCCACTGCACAGAGCCACAGTTGGTATTTTTTTCTTGAGTATCAGAGGTTGGGAATTTACATAAAGCAGCACGAGAGCCAGCGATGCCACCGTTTGTTTCAGAAACATAACCGTGGGCAGACACACCAACACTAGTAGCCATTAGCGATAATGCTAATATTGTTTTTGTTGAGCAGTTGTTCATCATTTTTCCTTTAGGATTATAATTTTATTAGCACACAGACTGAAGGTTTACGTCCTATTTTCTCGAATGGTTTATCGATACAATTGTGCGCGCAGGAATGTAGTTGAAAATAAACATCTAAACGAGAAATATAACGCTGTACTGGAAGTCAAATCACGAAATAAAAAGCGGATACAAACTTGCTTACAATTGGTTCATATCACCATTCATAAATCCATTTTATTTACTTTATAAAACCAACCAGATTATAAAAAACAATATCAAAATACATAGCTAAAAAATCGAAAACACAAATAACAATTAACATAAAAACAACAACTTTACACTCAATTCTGTTTAAAAAGTGAGTATCCGCATAGTTATGAAATCGTCCAAATGATCAAAACGACACTCTTGATAACCTTTTATTTACTGAGGTTAATATTCTGTAACAATAGTGCTTAGAAAAATCAATAACTATAAAGTTAAGTCTGAAATTCATCGTTAGAATGGAGCTCATCATGCACAAAAATGAAATAGACAAAAACGAACATATTCCATTACCCACCAACACCAAGGAATGGTTCTTAAGTAAAAACAGTTTTATTATTCTCGCCGATATTGTTCTTTTTGCTCTGCTATACAAATTTTTACCCTTTGAGCAAAACGTCGTTCTCGGTTTAAGTATCTTAGCCTTTGTTGCTATTTTATGGTTAACCGAAGCCTTACACGTCAGTGTTACCGCCTTATTGGTTCCCATTTTAGCCGTGGGCTTTGAGATTTTTGATACCACCAAAGCACTGAGTAATTTTGCAAACCCAATCATCTTCTTATTTTTGGGAGGATTTGCCTTAGCCGCCGCGTTACACAGACAAGAGCTTGATAAAGTCATTGCAGATAAAGTATTAATCTTAGCCAACGGCAAAATGAGCACCGCAGTCTATATGCTATTTGGTGTTACCGCAGGTTTATCCATGTGGATCAGTAACACAGCAACCACTGCCATGATGTTACCGTTAGTATTGGGTGTCCTTAGTAAAGTCAACGCGAAAACAGGCCACAACACCTATGTCTTTGTGCTACTTGGTATCGCTTATTGTGCCAGTATTGGCGGGATCTCAACCATTGTTGGTAGCCCACCAAACGCCATTGCAGCAGCAGAAGTGGGGTTAAGTTTTACAGAGTGGATGTCGTTTGGTGTACCAATAACCCTCATTCTTTTACCTGTCACAGTTGGCCTATTATATGTGATGCTAAAACCCAATCTTAACGAGCTATTTGAGCTGAACCACGAGCCTGTTACTTGGGATAAAGGCAAAGTCGTAACCTTAATGATCTTTGGTCTCACCGTTACGCTATGGATTTTCAGTAAACCAATCAATGCCATGTTAGGTGGGTTTTCTAAATTTGATACCTTAGTGGCGCTAATGGCCATTGTGCTGCTTGGTTTTGCTCGCGTAGTACAGTGGAAAGACATTGAAAAAACCACCGATTGGGGCGTACTGCTGCTGTTTGGTGGTGGTATCTGTCTAAGTAACATCCTAAAAGCAACAGGCACAAGTAGCTTCTTAGCATACAGCCTGAGTGATATTTTATCGCAAGCAGGGATTATATTTACCATTTTAACGGTTGCGGCGTTCGTTGTGTTTTTAACCGAATTTGCCAGTAATACCGCCAGTGCGGCACTGCTTATTCCGGTATTTGCCAGTGTCGCCGAGGCATTAGGGATCTCCCCTGTGGTGCTTTCAGCTATGATTGCCATCTCAGCCTCTTGTGCCTTTATGTTGCCAGTTGCAACACCACCCAATGCAATTGTGTTTGGCTCAGGCCACATCAAACAATCTGAGATGATGCGCGTCGGTATTTATCTAAACCTAGTGTGTATTGTTATTTTAACGGCGTTTGCTTCCATCTTCTGGGCGTAAAACGCTATATAAAAAATACGGCCTCTGTAATTACAGGGGCCGTATCATATCGTTAAATATCAATTGATGATGCAGAGCTAAACTTAACGCCAAAACTCATCATTAGGATCACTCTCTTCACACCATGCAGCATCTCGGCGCGCCGCTAAATACCACTGTAAACCATCGAACAAAGCAAAGGCCGTAGGCCCACCTAAATGCTCGAACGCATCAAAAAACGCATCTTCTTGCTCAATTAAACTCTCTAATGTCGTGCATGAATGGGTAATTGCCCACTCGATAGCTTCTGGCTGAGCGGTTGCCTCATCCATAACAACAGCCACAAGAGGAAGCGTTGCACTTAGTTTTTCAGCCTCGTTCAATTCACGAAGATCGTCCTTATCTTGCTCTTGGTTTTTTATCTCATCAATAATGGCCAAACGCTCTTTATAAGACACATCGCGGTTTAACTCCGCAATACGCAGCGCATAAGCAAAACGCTCAGAGCCCACTATCTCGATCAACGTCTCAAGCAACACCAAATCTAATGACATCGCTTTTACATGGTACTCAATACACGCCTGAATACTTAAATAACGCACCCCATTAAATTCATAACCACAGCTTTCGTCATAGCCATCTAAAGGCTCGCCATCTACCGCTAAATCCCACCCTGTGTATTCAACACGTTCTTTGGCAATTTCATACATAGGCCATGCACTTTTACCAAAGCCTTCAAGTATTGCTCCATGAAACTCAGACGCCTCTAACTCTTCTTTGGTCCACTGCAAACCAATGCCCAGATGCTTAGCGTACTTGTTCATTAACGCGTGCTTAATTTGGTCACGGAACGACCAGATAGATTCAGATACCCCAGCCGATGGCAACGCCAAGCACTCTTTACATGCAGGCAGCTCAATAGGTTGATGGGTTATTTGACGAACTTGATGCGACGATTTAGGAAAAGAGAGGAGATCGAACGAAGGCTCACCACAAAACCAACAGGTGTGTCTGAGGTTAAAAGGAATATCGATAAGTGAATAGTGAGACATTAGGGCTTCCGATCTAAAAAAGAAAACCCTAGTTTAACTGATACTGCGTATTAAGAAATTACTCTTTTTCTCTTAATATACGAAACGTGTGTATTGCCATTGGAATGATGATAACCGCCAACCCTACGATTAAAAACCCCATAAATATCATGAATGAACTCTGCCCACTCAAATTAAGCATTCTGCTACCCTTTCTATTTAATTAAGCCATTTTATACCAGTCTACATAAGTATTTGATCATTCTTGCTTGTTAAAATCGATTATACCTGCGTTATAAACTTTGAAATTAGATCCACTAGTTACTGCAATTTATGCCTTGCTCTAATCGATTTTTCCTACGCAATTATCTGAACAACGACTTATCTAGAATGGTATTACCTAGCCCAGCAATACTATGTTGTATTTTTTCTGGGTTATTATTATTATTTTTAAAGTATTGACTCTACCTTCTTTACAAACGGCATTATGCTGTATCACTTTTCAAAATTAAATATTTTACTTACAAATACGCGAACTCAGATCACAAACCCAACTATTTTTTTAACCTACTGATATTTATAACAATAAAAACAAAGGAAGAACTCTTAAAAATAAGACAATTACACGTTTTATTTCCCTTCAATTAATACTCATTCGCAACTTTTTGTGACCAGACTATCTTGATGAAAGAAAACACCTATTCTATCACTCCCGATAGAATGCAATAAGGATGTTAAGTGATATTCATATTAAGTACGCGACACATTGAAACCACCCCCTCCCTAAAGCGCCATACCAACGAGCCCGGCGATGCTCATTATTTGATCTTGCCTGATGATGCCCAAACTCCCGACATTAACAGCCATCAATATTCACAAGCAGAGTGGATAACCAAGCTAACCCAAAACGCCACCAATGGACACCACCCAAGTGAACACCCACTTGCAGACTTTAAAACTGGCAATATTTTGTTCTTTGCACATGGTTACAACAACAGCCAAGAAGAGGTTATTCAACGTCATAAATTGTTGGATATGCACCTTAAACAGCATGGGTTTACAGGCACTATTGTCAGCTTTGATTGGCCCTGCGCTACTTATACGCTTAACTACCTTGAAGACAGAATGGACGCCTACCAAAGCGCACTGAAATTGGTAACGGCTGGTATTACCCCACTGGCGATAAATCAACTTAAAGAGCACCAAAACCAATGTGATATTGATGTGCATTTACTGGGTCACTCGACAGGGGCTTATGTGATACGAGAGGCCTTTTACCAAGCCAGTAAAAACCGCAGCCTACAGCGCATTCACTGGAACGTAAGCCAAGTGTGCTTTATAGGTGGAGACATTGCCAGACAATCACTCAGCCATGATGATAACAAATCAAAACCTCTGTTTGCCCAAGCCAGTCGCATAACCAATTACCAAAGCCCTTTTGATAACGCCTTAAAAATATCAAACATAAAACGAGCAGGCCTAGCCCCACGCTGCGGACGCGTTGGCCTACCCGATGATGCACCAAGTAATGTGGTTAACGTAAACTGTGGCGACCATTGGCAAGCGTTAATACAACCGAATGAAGATAAGCACATAGGTAACTGGACACACTCTTGGCACTTTCACTGCACACATTTTGCCGAAGATTTAGCCCACACCCTACAAGGTGATATTGATAGATTAGCCATACCGACAAGAGAGCGAGTAGATGGAGAGCTAAGATTAACAGTAAAAAAGACAGGTATACCCAAGAAGGAAAGACGTAGGATTAAAGAGTGGGAGTGAGTTGCTCCCACTGAGTATTACCATTCTCTAACTAATAAGCGACTCTGAACCCCTTTGATTTGAAATCCCATTGCATCAAATACCTCCTCAAAATCTCTGCATTGAGGGGGGATATTTGGTAATGACAGCGAGGCTTCATTGAAGAATCGTTGCTGATCACTAGGCTCATCCCACGCTTGTTGCCACCATTCTATAATTGCTGGTTTGGCTTTATCTAATCTCGATAACGAAGGGACTCTATCTCGCTTCTCTAAATTTGACTTACTGCATGTCGGTAATAAATTCCAATGATCGTTATTCGGCCAATGAGCAAAAGGCAAACAGTGATCAACATGATACTCACCTTTCAACGCTTGATGACTCCAAACGCAATTAATTACCTGGTTATTATTTCTCAGTTTTTCAACCTTAGTGCGCACCCTATTGGTATCATGCTTTTTATCTATCCAAACCAAGCAATCATGATATGTTTGTAAGGTTATATTATTCTCTCTATTTGCCTCAAAGCGCTGCATTTCAGATATCCATTGATTAACCACTAATGGTTCAATCCAAGAATAATAAAGGCGGAAACACTCCCAAAGGTTTTGCTTTAACACAAACGAACCAAAGCTTTCAAAGAAGGTAGAATCAAGCACAATACTGGATTCTATTTGACGTCTTTTAGGTGGCGCAACAGTTAAAAATTCATGCTTTTTGTCTTTTGAAGAGCCCGAATAAATAAAATTAATTGGCCCATCTTTCATGGTTTTTATCGTTGCTTGCATTGCTTTTTGTAAGGCTTTTGCTTCTTCACCACAAAATACAGCGCCAATAGCTAAATCATCAGCGGATAAATGAGTAAGTTGATCCCATCCATCTTCCGTGATAAACGCTAAGCCTTTTTTGGTATTACTGTTTTGTTGAATATTACCGACATCAATTAATCGCTTATATGCTTTAATCCAATACAGTGCGACTAACCCTAATGGAATAGAGACTTCACCATCAGTGCGATCCAACACACAGCCTGAATGAGCATCTGCAATACGCAATAACACACGCAGTAGCGCTAGTTTATAGGTTGAGCTTTTGCTGTCATTAACAATGATACGACGAACTTTATTAAGATCACCAAAACCATCATCAGGTAAACTCATCACAACCGTTTGCCATTTAACCTCGCTACGCTTTAATGCATCAGGCTCAGCTTCAGTAACTAATCGCGTGTGTAAACAAGCATCTTTTGAAAATTGAGCTAATTCATCAATTGAACATGAATACGAACTTCTACCATCAGTGAAATCACCATGACGTAAACTGATCACCAAGCGCCCATTTGGAGCAAGGAGGTTTGAGAGTTTTCTAAAAGCGCGAGCACGTGAACTTGGTGGAATGTGCATCCAAACAGCACTAACCAAAATGACATCAAAGCGTATGCCTAATCCGATGGTGTGACTCAATTCAGGTAATGAATCATCCAACCATTGCACTTGTTCACCTGTGTGTTTTTTGCCTAAATCTCGCATTTCCTTTGCGGGCTCTAAAGCAATAACCGTACACTTTTGATCTAAAAACCATTTGGAATCTCGACCAATACCGGCCCCGACATCCAGAATTTTCTCACCAGAAAATGGCCAAAATAACTTCCAACTGGCATGAACTTTCTCAAACGTTACTAATGTGTAATTTTTAAGTAGTTCTTCTGAATGTTGATTATAAAATTGAATGTTTTTCATAAGTGCTATGTACTGCCTTGTTAGCCTATTGAGAGTTTCAATTTGAAAATATTTCTAGTATAGACTCTATTATCGCCCTTTAAATAAAGTCATTCGATGATGCTTTAAATATTTTTCATGTTCTCGATTTACATGAAAAGACATTCCGTCAGTAATACCTAATATTTCTGGTTTTTCCAAGTGACTAGAAACCATTACTTTTCCTGAATTTTCAAACGAAATAAATCCAAGATCAAAAGCTTTATCTAAATTAGCAAGCAATAACAAACCGTTAAATTTATCTAGCCGTTCATCATTATTAGCGTCTCGCCAAGGTTTAATATGCGACGCAACCAACATCTGTGTATTTTTATATCCAGTTACTGAGCATCCTTTCCACATCTCTATAAGTTGTTTTCTAAATGTTCCCTGTCCCATTCTGGTGTTGACCATTATTGATTTTTCAGTTTGGGTTAATTTTGTATTCTCAAAAATCTCTTGAATATCTGCTTTTACATCTATTTGGGATAAATCAGAAAGAAAATGTTGATATGAGTTTAATGCTGCACTGTACATACTGTTCCCTCTCGCATTAAATTCTTTAAATTTTTCAAGCGAACGAGCACTTTCTGAAAGACGACAAAACTCTCGAAAAGACTTCACCTCAGTTAATGGCGCATCTATAAGCCCCTCTTGTACCATCCAATTAGAAATAGACCCACGAATCGCTTGAGAGTAATTCTTCGCTGTTTTCTCAGATTTACCAATATCAATAAGCCATTGAATATAAAGCTCAGTTAAGTCTGATAAATTTTCTACTAACGCATCTTTAAAATCATTAACTACTATTGAACTTTTTAAGTAATCAAAAAGCTCACAATCCAAATAAGCATAATCAACTGCTTTATTTGAATACCCTTTAATCAGGGAAACATCAATACCTTCTTGGTAAGATAAATGCCAAAAACCTTCACTTTTTAAATGATAAAAAGGGTTTTCTGGAGTATCTCTATCTTGACCTTGTTTGCGTTCATTAAAAAAATATGTGAACCGATTTTTCAAAGTAGCATCAAGTTTAATTTTATTCTCATAGATATAGCCCGCTTGTATTAAATCCATAACAGCAAGTAACATGCATACTTTATGAGGGCTTTTCTTTCCCTTACTACTATTCATGTTTAAATTACGGAATTTGTCTACATAATACTCAACAGACATACTTCATCCTATAAAGAGATTTAAGTTAGATTAAAAGCATAAGATTAATAATCCTATACATTCTAAAACTTATTAATAATGTATTGATTTTATCGTAAATAAACAAAAAAAACATGAAAAGCATCACTAAATCAAAAAGTTACTTTATTTGGTTATTCATCACTTTTCTTAATAGAATATTACCCTATAATCAGGCCAAAATTCTTATTCTGAGTAGTACATGGCTGAGTTAATACCAACATTAAATACCTGTTTACCAAAAATGACATCAGGCGAAAAACGTTTAGCACAACGGCTAGAGAGCTTGTTAGAGGATGATTATATATGTTGGTATGATATTCCTGTTGGGCGTCTGCGTCGCTACCCAGACTTTATCATTTTGCATCCTGCTCGTGGGTTACTATTTCTTGAAGTTAAAGACTGGAAGATCGATACCATAAAAAGTATTGATGCGGCTCGGGTTGAATTGCTGACCCCTAAAGGCATTGAAACAACCAGTAATCCTATTGAACAAGTTCGTCAATGCAGCTACCAAGTAATTGATAAACTTAAACGTGATAAATTACTTATTAACCAAGAAGGAAAATACAAAGGCAACTTATGCCTTCCTTACGGTTATGGTGTTGTACTTACCAATATTACTCGAATGCAATTAGACAGAGCAATTCCATTAGAGGCACAAGACTCAATACTCCCTCACCATTTAGTTATCTGTAAAGATGAAATGATAAGCACAATAGATCCTGAGCATTTTCAATCGAAGCTGTGGCACATGTTTAATTATCAGTTTGGGAACAAATTAACATTACCTCAAATAGATCGAATCCGTTGGCACCTTTTCCCTGAAATTCGCATTTCAAGTTCTGAGCAGCAAACTCTATTACCTTTAGAGAATGATGATGAATCAGTAAATACCAATGCCTATATTCCCGACATCATAAAAATTATGGATATTCAACAAGAGCAATTGGCTCGAAGTTTAGGCGACGGGCACCGTGTTATTCATGGTGTGGCAGGATCTGGAAAAACGCTGATCTTAGGCTACCGCTGTTTACATTTAGCTGAACAGTTAAAAAAGCCAATTCTTGTCCTCTGTTTTAATATTACGTTAGCGGCAAGATTACGCAGTTTCATTGATGAAAAGGGCATTTCAGGACAAGTTCAGGTTTATCATTTCCACGATTGGTGTGGGCAACAGATCAAAACCTATCATTTAGATGTCATTAAAGGTGATGCACCTTATTGGGAACGACAAGTAGAGACCGTTATTAATGGTGTTGAAAAAGGAGATATTCCAAAAGGACAATACGGAGCATTATTAATTGATGAGGGGCATGATTTTGAAGCTGAATGGCTTACGTTAGTTACTCAAATGATTGATCCTGATACTAATTCTCTATTGCTGCTTTATGATGATGCTCAATCAATCTATAAAAAGAAAAATAATTTAGATTTTAGTCTAGCAAGCGTTGGTATTCAGGCTCAAGGCCGAACAACTGTACTACGTTTAAATTATCGTAATACAAGAGAGATCCTGTCTTTCTCATATAATTTTGCTAAGCAATATTTTGAAAATTCAGACGCTAAAGAAATCCCATTAATTCACCCCGAATCAGCTGGAATTACTGGTACGCATCCTGTTGTTAAAAAGTTTTCAACAATGGATCAAGAAGTTGAATATGCAATAAAATGTTTAGTCCATTGGCAGAAAAATGGTTATGCGTGGAGTGATATTGCCATTATTTATCCTTGTAAACACATTGGACAAAAAGTATCTGAAGCATTACAAGCTAAAGATATTCCTTATATTTTGCTCGCTAAATCTGAATATAAGAAAAAATACAACCCAAGCACAAATGTTGTTAATGTTCTGCCGATACCAAGTAGTAAAGGGCTTGAGTTTAAAACAGTTGTCATTCTAAACTCATCAAATATTCCTAAAAAAAGCAGCGATAGATCAGAAGATATTCGTCGGCTATACGTAGGTATGACCCGCGCAACTCATAATTTATTAGCTACTTATCATAAAGAAAATGAGTTAAGTGAAAGTCTTGAGGCTGCCGCTACTATAAATGCATAACCCCTAGCCCTGATTGTGACCCGTAGGGACAAGACACAGCGAAGCGTTTTGTGGCTTGGTTGAGCCATTGGTGTGTAGCGAAGAATGAGCGTAATGCCAATTCGCGAGATAAAGCAGGTTGCCCGAAGGGTGCTTCTTTGCAAGATGCTTAGATTGAGATAAGAGTTGTGATGATTAATTTAATGACTAAGAACGAGAGATTGTTTCTTAGTCATTAAGATTAGGCAATATTGTTTAGCGCTCGCTGTTGATCCATGTAAACTTTTAATCGGTTCGCTCTTGATTCGATTTCTTTCTCTCTTAATTCTCCGCGCTTCATGGCGAAGTTGATGGCTTGTTGGTCGTACACGCCTTCGTTCTGCATTTTCATGTTACTTATGCTGTTTTTTAGCTCTTCTTGGCTTCTGTCTCTTTCTATTGATTCAGTTTGAATTTTACCAATTGCTTCTACTTTCATATCGCCTCTGACCCCGTATTTATACCAGATGGGCTTTCCTTTTTTCTAAATTTAGTTGTAAGCGCTAATCTGGTCAAGCAATAGTGAAGCAACTTTCACAACTTTATGGCAAAGATCAATGCTTCGTGCTCTATCTCTTATATCTATCACGCTTATCCTGCTCTTTTTGGCTTTTTAACTATACTGGTGGTGGGATTGAAAAATTAAAAGGATTTGTATGAACTACCAGCATCTTCAGGTTGAACAAGAGGATAATATTCTGATTGTTCGCTTGCACCGCCCTGAGAAACTAAATGCTGTCAATTATCTTATGTTTGAGGAGTTAATTGATGTTAGCCGCAAAGTTAAGCGTGATCACACCATTAGGGTGGTAATTTTAACCGGCAGTGGTGATAATTTTAGCTCGGGTTTGGATTTTAAGTCGATCATGAAACAAAAATCTCAAGCGATTAAATTGCTGTTAAAAATCTGGCCGGGCAATGCGAATAAGGCACAGCAAGTGAGTGCCAATTGGCGTGGGCTTTCAGTGCCTGTGATTGCGGCGATTGATGGGTATTGTTGGGGCGCTGGGCTTCAAATTGCACTTGGGGCTGATTTTAGAATTGCGTCTTCTCGCGCTAACTTGTCGATTATGGAGTCAAAAATGGGCCTAACCTCTGATATGGCAGGGTCTTTAACGCTTAGGGAGATTATGCCTAAAGACCAAGCAATGAGGCTCAGTATGTGTGCGACGCAGTTAGATGCAAAAACGGCGTTGCATCATGGGCTTATTACTGAGATTAACGACAAACCATTAGAGGCGGCAATTGAGTTAAGTAAACAGCTGTCGCAAACGTCGCCTGATGCGATTGCGGCAACTAAGCATATTTATAATCGTTATTGGACGGCGCCTAAATGGAAGCTTTTGGCTTATGAGAGTTATAGCCAAGTGCGTATTTTAGTGGGTAAGAATTTTATGCAGGCACAATATGCATTAAAGAAAAAAGCGCTGCCTATGTTTAAAAACAGACAACGCTTTTGGTGAGTTAACGGGTTGATTTTATGGCTTGGTCGATAACATTTCTTCTAAACCACCACCATTATGTACTTGGGTATAGCCTTCTTGTTGTAAGTAGCTCATCGCTCTACCTGAGCGCGCACCACTGCGGCAATACACCACAATAGGCGTATTTTTATCGATATTAGCAAAGGCGGTTTCAACGGTACTTAATGGCAAGTTTGCGGCGTCGGTTAGGTGTCCTTGGCTAAACTCACCTGGGGTGCGTACGTCTATTAATAGTGCGCCTTGCTCGACAAGAGCCCACGCTTGCTCACTGCGCTCTGATGCCCAACTGGTAAAAGACAGCATTGATAGTAGTAGACATAATCCCGCTTTAATTTTCATTCATTGTCCTTTTAAAATGCTCAGTAAAATTTGCCTTTATTTTAATCTGGATTGTGTGTTTTCACATAGGTTGCTCATCGTATTTATAGGCTAGATCAAAAAAGCCAGCGTATTCTCTTTAATAAAAAGGAATATCACTGGCTTTTATATCCGCCAAGTTAAATTGGCTATCTGTTACATTGCTGCTTGTTTGCGGTGTTTGAAATCCACAATCAAACCTAATACAAATACACCGACAGTCACAAATAGGATACTTTGGAATACGTGATGGTATTGCGTTGCAGAGACGATTAAATCTAAGGCTCCTGCATTTTCTCCAGTATTTGTTGAGGTAAACTGCGCGATATCTGCTGCTAAGTAGTTGGCCACAGAGCCCCCTGCAAGCATATAAATACCCGCTAATGTGCCTGTTGCGCCTTGTGGGTTTAAGCGTGTAATGGCAGCAAGGGCGACTGGGTCAATAAACAGTTCAGCAACACCAATGCACAACAAACCAACCATTAACCAAATGAAGGTTGTCTCGCCGCTTGCCATTGCTAGTTTTGATGACAAGGTAATTAAGCTAAAGCCTGCGGTTAATAATAAAAGGCCCATATTCAATTTAGTGAGCGTTCTTACTGAGATGCTTTTTGAGTCTAATATTTTCCATAACCATGCGACGGCGGCACCACCAACAATGACTGCGACAGGGTTAATGGCTTGGAAGAACGCGGTTGGAATGGTGAAACCACCAATATTGGTGTTGATGTTGCGCTCGATGAATAAGCTGATTGAGCTACCACCTTGTTGGTCAAAGGCCCAAAACACGGTACCAAAGAGCATGAAGTACATAATGGAGTTTAGTTTTTGGCGATCTTCTGCATCACTTTTACGATACAGACCAATGATATGCAGCACTGACATAAAACAAATCACGAACAAGATGTAGCCTGCCCATAGATTTTTAAGTACAAATACTAAACCTAATGTGGCGACGGCAATGGCGATGATCAGTAAAGACCAATGCGGAATGCCTGCGCTTTTTTGTTGTAATGCACTAAAGTTTGGTTGGCTTACATGAGCAAAGTTTTTGCGCCCTGAGATAAATACGCCCAAACCAATAAGCATCCCTACCCCTGCCAATGAAAAGCCGATGTGCCATCCCCATTTCATGGCGGCAAAACCACATAAGATAGGCGCAATCATTGAGCCGATGTTGCCACCAATATAAGAGATAGAGAAGCCTGCTTCACGTCCGTGCTCTTGTTCTTTAGTTTGGTATAGCTCGCCCAATAAGCAGCTTGAGTTGGTTTTAAAGAAGCCATAGCCACAGATAATTAATGATAGTGCGATATAAAGTGTGGTGTGATCGCTACTTGGGATACTGAGAACAAAGTGCCCTCCTACCATTAATAAGCCACCTAAAATCACTGACCAATAGTTACCTAAATATTTATCTGCTAAATAGCCCCCAATAATTGGCGTTACGTATACCAGTGAGGTATAGGCTCCATATAAGGCGTAAGCATGTTGATCTGACATTAATAGCTTTTCAGTTAAGAAAAGGATCAATAAAGAGCGCATGCCGTAATAGCTGAAAAACTCCCACATTTGTATCGCAATAATGTGGAATAGCCCTTTAGGTTGTTTGATCGTGTTCATCTGCTGCCCTATGACGGTTGCCCAAATAAGTGTCAATTATTTTTCTATTGGTACTTATTCACTAATATTGGCTAAACATACACAGCAACGATAAAAACACCAAGATATTTGCGGCAAATCCCGTGTAACATAAGTTTTCAAAAATGGAGGTAAGAAAACAGACTGATTTTGACAATAACTCAGCCCAGTCCCATTACTAAAAACATCGCTTTTTTTTGCCTTTTTAGCGACTGATATGCCTACTTCTTAATGTAGATTAAGGTTTTGCTCTTTTCTTAGCGCTACTATTGCCGCCCTTTTATCCCAACGACATGACAGAACACTTCGAGAGGATTACACTTGAGCACTTTGTTTACACAAACCAAAATTGGCAACATGACACTAAAGAACCGCTTTGTTCGAAGTGCAACGTGGGAAAATATGGCGACTGAAGATGGCCATATGACAGACAAACTTTACGATATCTACGAAGAGTTAGCTCAAGGTGAAGTTGGTTTAATAGTGACAGGTTATGCAAACATCGTTGAGGAAGAAAAACCCAATGCCGGCATGATGGGTATGTACAACGACTCTTTTATTGCTGAGTACCAAAAGCTGACTGAGTTAGTGCACAAGTATGATTCTAAGATTGCGATGCAACTGGCGTATGGTGGTACTAAGACCACGTATAACGTCGGCGAGCGTGTGATCTTTGCACCAAGTGACGTATGCGAAAGAGGCACGCAAACTCTTGGTAAAGCGATGACTAAAGATGAGATTGATTACATTGTTGATGCCTTTGCTCAAGCAAGCCGTCGAGCGCAAGAGTCTGGTTTTGATGGTGTTGAAATTCATGCGGCGCACACTTATTTAATCAATCAATTTTTAAGCCCATATTACAACCGTCGTGAAGATGAATACGGCGGTAGCTTAGAAAACCGCATGAGATTCTTAATTGAGATTTATGCCAAGATCAGAGAATTAGTGGGTAATGATTTCCCTATCTTAGTTAAGCTAACGGCCACGGAGTTTTTTGATGGCGGCTTAACCTTTGATGACACTCGCCTTATCTGTAAAAAACTGGAAGAGATTGGGGTTGATGCCATTATCGTTTCAGGCAATATTCACGGCAATGCGAGCACCATGATTGGCGAATCGTTCGATGGTTATACGCTGCAAGATGAAGGCTATTTCCGTGAGTATGGTGCGGTAATCAGTGAAGATATTTCTATCCCTGTTATTACGGTGGGTGGTCTTAACGATATTGGTGCAATTGAAGCCATTGCTGAGAACACCAACATTCAATATTTTGCTTTATCACGCCCTTTGCTTGCTGAGCCTCAGTTAATTAAGCGCTGGAAAGAAGGCAGCAGAGCAGAAGTGGATTGTGAGCGTTGCTCTAAGTGTCGCACCAAACGCGGTAATTTCTGCGTGGTGTATAAAAAGAGAAAGCCAAAGAAAGCACAAGCATAAATTTACTTTCTTTAGAGTGACAAATATAAAAAACGCCGCAGGTATTAACTGCGGCGTTTTAGTTTTAGTTTTAGTTTGATTTACTAGAGGGGGAATTCTAGTATTTCTTTAGGATCTCAACGATGTCGCTTTGGTTATCTGAATTAATGATAGCCTCGATATCTTCATCGTTTTGGAACAACTCGGATAACGCCATAATCGTATTGATATGACTGTCTGAATCCATTGCTGCTAATGTCACTGAAAAGTACACATCGCCATTGTCTTCTGACTCTAGGTTCACACCATTCTTAAACACGGTGATTTGAAGCGCCGCTTCGTTTACACCATCTTCAGGTCTTGCGTGTGGCATTGCAATTTTAGGAGCAAGCACATAGTAAGCACCAATTTCATTGTGTTTCTGTTTGATGGCTTCTAAGTAACTTGGTTCAATCTTTCCGTTTTTTAGCAATACTGAACATGTTAACGCTAACGCTGAATCGACACTTAAATTGCTTTCAGATGTGATAACAATACCGTCGTCACCAATTAATTCTAATAAACTCATGATACAAACCATCCAAGTAGTAGGCCAACCACACCAAAGTCAAAATCAGAGAAGGTTGTTGCTTCTAGCCCTAAACCACCAAGCACAGGAAGCAGTAACATTGGCAAGATTGAGATACAGATACCTTGTGTAAATGAACCTAAGATAGCGCCACGTAAACCACCCGTTGCATTACCATACACACCAGAAGCGCCACCCACGAAGAAGTGAGGAACAACACCAGCAACAATAATTGTCCATCCCATCATGCCTTGTACACCCATCATTAATAGGCCGGCAGAGAATGAAGATAAGAAGCCAATTAATACCGCGTTAGGAGCAACAGGGAATACCATTGGGCAATCTAGCGCAGGTTTAGCACCGGGTACTAATGTGTCCGAAATACCTTTAAATGCAGGAACAATCTCAGCAATCAACATTTTTACACCTTGAAGTACGATGTAAACACCGCCAGCAAAAGTAAGTGATTGCATAAAGGTGAATACCACCCAGTTTTGTCCACCAGATACGCTCTCAACAAACTCACCACCAGCAAAGCTAGAAGCCAATAAGAAGAACAGTGCCATAGTTACAGCAACCGCCACTGGCGTATCACGTAAAAACATTAGGCTTTTTGGTACGTTAATGTCTTCTGTTGATTTTGATGTGTCACCAAACTTGCTGCCAATATAGCCTGAAACCACATAAGAAAGTGTTGAGAAGTGACCCATTGCAAGTTGGTCTGTGCCCATTACTTTTTCAGTATATTTTTGAGCAATCGCTGGCATGATAACCATTAGCGAACCAACAATGATAGAGCCTACTGCAACTAATGTTGTACCGGTAATGTCTGCTGTTGATAAAATCACCGCAACAAGCATCGACATAAACATGGTGTGGTGACCCGTTAAAAATATATATTTTAAAGGAGTAATTCGAGCCAGTACGATATTCACAATAAATGAGAAGAACATAATTAATGCCATCTCATAACCAAACGCTTCTTGTGCTAATGCCACAATCGCTTCGTTATTTGGAATAACACCACTCACACCAAACGCTTCTGTAAATACGGTTGAGAAGTTATTTAATGCGCCAACCAAAGCGCCAGCACCAAAACCTAGAATTAAAAATCCCATTACGGTTTTAATAGTGCCTTTTAAAATGGTGGATATATCTGACTTTTGAGCAACAAGGCCAATAAAGGCAATTAAACCTACCATTATTGCTGGCTCTTTTAATAAGCCAAGCATAAATTCAAAGAAATTAACCATAATAATCAGACCTTACATGAATGCTTTTAGTTGCTCTTCAATAGACACTTTATCAAAAATATTTTTAAGACTAATGATATTTTGCTTACCAGCAGCTTCTAATTGAGTGGCTACATCTGTTGCTGCAACCCAAATATCAGCAGTGCTTGATGCTGCTGATGATAAATCTTCATGATCAACTTCGGCTTCAAAACCAATTTTTTTAGCCACTTCTTTAACTGCCATTTCCATCATTAATGAAGTGCCTAAACCGTTACCACATACAACTAAGATCTTTTTCATTTTATATACTCTCTGTAGGATTAAGTGGAATGTATATTTCATTCCCTAGTAATTATGTTGAGAATCTTAATAGGTAAATTGAAGATTTAAATAGATCTAAATCACAAAGCCAAAATGAGATTGTGATGTAGATCTACTTAATGCAGTCTTATTAACAAAAAGCTTTGTTAATTTTTTCTGAGGAATTTGAAACTGTGATGGGGGTTGTATTTATAAATAGATGAGCTTTATTAATTCGACCTGTAAAAATAATCAATAAGTATTAGTTTATTACTTCCCGTAATCTGTCAGCATTTTTTTCAATAGATTATTTACGTCTTTGGTCTTTTTATTTCGTTTTGTTAGCGCGCTTAATGACATTGGCATTTTCGGCTCTTCTTTTTGTATTTCGCCTTCGCCTGCTTTGAGCTTCATTTTTTGTACGGCGGGCAATAACATTCGTACTTCTTCACCTTTTTCATCGGTTAAGAGGACAATATTTTCTGACTCCACTTGAACAATGGTTAATAAGCCATGTTTTACTGACTCTACTTTCTCACCCACCATAATGGACTCAGGCGGCACGGAACGATCAGCCAGTTGTCCACTTCTTAATTTTGCGGCACTAATCGCTCGGATATTCCCTGTATTCTCAAACGCTACAATCACGGTATGCGTATTGTAGTATTCGATCACGGTAACATAGCCGTGCTTTTTGGTTTTAAATTTTGCACCATTTTGCATATCGTGTGGCGCATCCATTTTCTTTGCTAACATCTGTCCTTCCTATCTCACACACTTTAACGAATCAAAGCACACTCTTTTGTACCTAGCTCGGTTTAGCCCGCAGAGAGTATATACATATAAAACATCAAGATAAATCTATCATTTAGGTTACAACTCACGCTTATATATAAAGCATAATCTAAAATATTGTATTTATCCTATTCTTAAAAACAGCTCGAATCTTATAGAAAAACACGAGTCCTGATGAACAAGAAACATTACTCTCCCGTTATCATTATGGAACTTTTCTTCCATAGTTATTGGGTAATTACGCTATTTCCCTCTTAGCGAGTTTTGTTTATCTTACTCACATCAACAGCGCGTAGGTCGGATGTTCCCTCTTACGCTTTTGTTCACCGAATTTAGGAAGTAGATATGACTCACCCAATTATTGCCGATTTAAACTCTCGTTACACAGCTAAAAAATACGATGCAACAAAACGCATCTCAGCAGAAGATATGGATGTGATTAAAGAAGCAATCCGCTTATCTGCTTCTTCAATCAACTCTCAACCATGGAAATTCATTGTTCTTGAAAGTGATGAAGCAAAAGAGCGTTTCCACGGTACGTTTGCGAATATGTTCCAGTTTAACCAACCGCACGCAAAAGAAGCATCACATACCATTTTATTTGCACACAACCCTAAATTTGATAAAGACCAATACCGTAAAGTGGTTGATGCTGAAGTAAGCTCTGGTCACCTTCCTGCTGAGCGTTACAACGACATGCTTGATGGTGCTTACGGTTTTGTTGAGTTGAATACTGATGAAAATGGCTTTAATGGCAACTGGACTAAAGCACAATCTTACATCGCTTTAGGTAATACGCTGCACACACTTGCACGTATGGGTATTGCTTCTACTTCTATGGAAGGCGTTGATGCTCAGCTAATTGGCGAAGAGTTTAAAGACGAACTTGGTGGCTATGTGTGTGACTTTGCTCTTGCTCTGGGTTATCACAAAGAAGTTGAAGATTATAACCACGGCCTTCCAAAAGCACGTTTAGCGATGGAAGATGTGATTACGGTTCTTTAAGAACGAATACCAATCTACATAAGTATTTGATCATTCTTGCTTGTTAACACAACCCTGCTCTTTTGAGTGGGGTTGTTTTTATTTATTGAGCTGTTTCTATTTATTGATCTGATACATGGTATCGAAGTTTGGGATATGTTGCTCCCAACGAGGTGGTTCGCCTATATACTCCTTCACGGCTGCAATAAACTCTCTCACTAACGCGGTCTGCTTTCTGTGCGGATATAAGGCATAAACCGCAAGCCCCTTATTGCAAATGGCATAGTGTGTTAATAACGGTTTTAGATTCATCTCTTCAATTGAACATGCCAAATTAGAAGACGCAATTGCGGCATAACCTAACCCATCTTTCACCCCTTCCAATAGCGTTCTTACGTCATTCACTTTGTAATTCCCCTTCATCTTGTAGTTTTTAAACTGCTTTGAATCAGGGCTTTCACTAAACCTAAGTGTATCCACCGTTAAGGTACCGTTGCTGTAGATAACCGAAGGTAGGCTAACTAACTCTTCTGGTGTGCTTGGTTCGCCATATTGTTCAATGAATTCATGGGAGGCTAAAACAATCGCACGAGTGTCTGCTATTTTTTTTGCAATCAAACTTGAATCATCTAAACGACCTAAGCGAAAAGCAACATCGAAGTGTTCGCTTATAATATCAGAGCGTTTGTCGTCCATTAGCAGCACAATCTCTACATCTGGGTACGATTTCATGAATTTACTGATCACAGGTTGCAGATACTGTTGCCCAATGTGCACAGGGGCAGTAATTCGAATACGACCTTTTGGCTCTGCATGATAAGAATCAGCAATAGTTTGTACATGGCCGATAGTATTAACCAATTGATGAGCTTGCTCTAAGATCTCTTCGCCGGCAGGAGTTAAAGAAAAGGAACGGGTGGAACGGTTGAGTAGTTGCACTCCAAGCTCTGTCTCTAATTTTTTGATCTGCTTAGAAAGCGTTGAATTGTCCATATCATGCAGCGCAGCGGCTTTGGTAAACGAGCCTTGTTGTACAACATCAATAAAGAGTGAAAGCTGATTAACCAGAGACATGACGGATCCTTTGTTTAAATAGAGAGGCGTTAACTAATGACATTATAAATCATTAACTAAAGCCTATTATACTGGTCTAAGAGTGAGATGGTATCAACGTATTAGCAGATAAATGACATTTATAGCTGTCTTCTATTCTACTTAGCAAGGATCTTTTGATAAATGCGTTCTGCTAATTGATGGCTGGCAATATTACGTTCTACCGTTGTTGTGGCTAACTTCCCTTTCTCTACAACACTGATCCAATCTTGGATCATATTCTCAAACCCTTTACTGGTTAGCATTGGCGTCCAATCTTTAAGAGAAAGCTTTTGCTCTGTATTATTTTGCCAGGTTTTCCCTTCTACAAAAGAGCTAAATTCAACGGCTTGATTCACATAACTTGCCGATACTCGCTCTGTTGTGATGCCAAAATGACGATCCATTGAAGCATGTAATAAAGTCTCACCAACTTGCCATTGCACATCTAATCTTGCTAGTTGATTGCCTTGCATTTGATGCGTGATATACAGATCATCTATCGTCGCCTGAGCGTTTAAGTTGATACTGTCTAATGGATGGATAAAATCATCAAAAATAAAAGTGCGAAGATCACCCGGCAAAGCATGACGGTGTTTCTCCCAGCGCAGTGAGCGTAGCTGACCTACTTCTCCGTTTGCCAACTCTGGTAAATATTGATTATAGAGCGGGATGTGGCGACGATTAAAACCAACATAAAGTGGCTGATTATGCTTGGCAGCAATAGAGTAAAGTTGCTCAACCTCTTCTGCTGAATCCGCTAACGGCTTATCTACAAAGGTAGGAACCCCGTTTTTAAGAAAGAAGGAGGCGATATCAAAATGCACCTGAGTAGCCGCATGGATCATTACCGCATCAACGCCCAAAGTTAATAGCTCTTGGTAATCTTCACAATATTGATCCACACGATATTTCTGTGCCAATTGTTTAAGTACTTCAGGATTACGAGTACAAAAAACCGGCTGAACATTCTCAAGCTGTGTGATGATAGGCAGGTACGCTTTTTGAGCAATATCACCCAAGCCAATGATTCCAATCTTCATGATGGTCCTTGTTTAAATACGATAGGTATACTGCAACGCTATCACAACTTTATAAGGCTGCCATCATTTATCAAATAGAAAATTAACGCTAACGAATAACAAAAACTACAATCACCAAAGTTCTGGTTTATTAAACGCTGGAACACATGAAGAGTCACCATCAATCCCGATCAGCTCTTGACCACTTAGAGATTGTGCTAACCAACCATGAGGGTAGCTAAGTGTAAGCGGTGCTTTAAATTGCGCTTCTGTTACTGGTTGGAAAGCCACTTTTGAATAAAAGCTAGGATCACCATAAGTAAACGCTAATTCCACACCTTCTTTTTTCATTGCTTGAAGGCCAAAATTAATCAGCGCCTGACCAACGCCTTTGCCTTGATAATCCGTATGTACAGCGACTGGCGCAAGTAAGAAGACACTGATAGCCGCTTCAAAAGTCAGTCTGGTGAATAAAATACTGCCTATCACTGTCTCATTTTCTGTTGCGACAAATACGTATAAGTCTTCAGCTTTAGTGGTTCCAATAAGGTCTTCTACTAGCTGACCAATTAACAGCCCCTCTTGCTCTCCTTCTGAGTCAGAAAAGGTTTTAGTAAATAGTGCGTTAATCTCGTTTGTTTGTGCTGCTGTATATAAAGAATATTTCATTGTCTTATCCTATCTTTGAATTTTTTAATATAAACATTTGGTAATCATATTCACCGGCTCTTTGGTGAAAGATTGCGATTTCACGCTCGATATCAGTCAAAACAGAAGAGCCGTATAATTCTTCTTTTAGCTCGTTTAATCTTGCTTCTAATGGGCGGTAATAGGCTTGCCAAGCTTCTTCACTGAGTGCGAAAGTATCAATCAATTCATAACCCGCGGCTTCTGCCTGCTTGATGCGATCAGCCGTAGTTGTCATGTCTGGATACTCTTTTTGCCAAAAATCGACGCTCTCTTGCTTTGGCTTATCAACGCTCCATACGGCGTCACTTAATACAAGTACACCGTCTTCTTTCAGTAATGGTTTCCACGCTTTTAGTGCCGCTTCAACTCCCATGATATAAGCACTGCCCTCTGACCAAATAAGATCAAAACTTGCAGCCTCACAAGGTAGGCTTGTCATGTTGGCGCAAAGCGTTGAGATCCTATTATCGAGGCCTTTTGCTTTCATTTTTTGCATTAACGCGTCTAGGGCAAACTCTTCATTATCTACCGCTGTGATTGTGGCTTGGGTATTCTCTGCTAATATCTGAGTCGCGATACCTTGCCCACTCCCAATCTCCAGTATGGTATCAATTTGGTTCGGTACTGTATTTAATGCTTTTAACGTATCTGCTTTACTGCCTGGCCCCCACGTTTCTAACGCTTCAAATACCAAGTTAAAATCTTGCATATAACGATCATGTTCATTCATGTCTTTTGATAACCACTTTAATCTCATGGCTTGTTTTTCATCAAACCCTTGTTTTATTAACCACTCTAAATGTGCTGAAGGCGCTTGTTGCTCAATGGTTTGATGCCACTCTCTCATTGAATTCATGCCAAGCATTGAGGATAGAAGATCTCTCGCTTTTTGTTTCTTTGCGATTTCATCATCTAATACGTCTAATCTATGCAGCAGCTTCTCTCTGTCTATTTTTGCCTCTAAACAAGCCTGACACTCTTTTAGTGACAAACCTCCTGCTTGCAGTTGCTGCAATAGCACTAGACGCTGAAGATCGTTTTCTGAATAGCTGCGATAACCATTGGCTTGTCGTTTTGCTGAAATAAGACCTAACTTCTCGTAATACAACAAGGTTGAACGACTTAATCCAACGTGCTGCGCTAACTCAGAAATACGATACATAAACTCTTTCCTCTTGGTTGATAACAAACACTATAAACTATGAAGCTTTAGACAGGTCAAGCGTTCACTCTTTTTAATACAAAAATAGATCCATTTATGCTTCAATCTCTTCATGCTTTTAAATCAGAGACAATCATGACTATTGAAAAATTTGAATCCATTTATCAACGAGCGGCGCAGCGTAAAGGTGGGGAAGCACAACTAGAGCTGATGCTACATAGGCCATTATCACCAGAAGAATTAGCCGCGATTCCGGATGATCGTTGGTTAGCAGTGTTTACAGAAAAAGTTTTTCAGTGTGGTATTTCATGGAATGTAGTTCGTAAAAAATGGCCGGAATTTGAAGAGGTTTTCTTTCAATTTCGTATTCAGCCTCTATTACTTCAACCTGATGAAACATGGGAAGAGAAAGCTAAAGATCCACGAATTATCCGCCATCTAACTAAAGTAATGACTATCCCAGCCAATGCCTTGATGATAAATATGGCAAGTCTAAGATATGGTTCGTTTGGCAAGATGGTTGCAAATTGGCCTAGTGACGATATTACGGGCTTATGGGCATATCTTAAAAAACACGGGAAACGCTTAGGCGGTAATACGGGTGCTTATGCATTACGCCAAATGGGTGTCGATACCTTTATTTTATCTTCCGATGTTGAGTGGTATTTGCGTCATTGCGATATTATTGATAGTGGTCGAGATACGAAGCGAGCACTTCAAGCAGCAACTCAAGCATTTAACCAATGGAAAACAGAATCAGGACGATCTTTGTCTGAAATTAGCCAAATAATTGCTTATAGCTGTGGGGATAATCGAGTCGTGTAATTTTCTTGGTTCTTAGGGAGATCATTCTGATCTCCTCTAAATTTATTCTTATTTTGTGTTGGAAATTAAATTTATCCACATGATATATGTAAGATTATCGTCTTATTTCTAATTCAAACCGAAAAACTCTATCCATTAATTGTCTTTTCCTCCTTGCATACATTAATAAATCAGATGAGTTTAATTGCCACATTTACGCTATTGATAATTCACAAAATAGTCGGTATGGTCGCAAAGTAATCGAAATTATGGACAGCCAATAAAATGAAAATTAAACACATACTTTACTCTTTATGCCTAGTCGGCGTACTCGGTATGATCTTTACCCTTGGGTATGCTTACAAGATAAGCCAAGATTCAAATCAACTCAATCAAGCCCGTTTAGATTTAGCAGAATTAGAAATTAATTTGCTTAATATGCGTCGTAATGAAAAAGATTTTATGGCAAGAATGGATTTAAAATACCTTGCTAAGTTTGATAAAAACGCCAATAAATTCATGGATAAAAGCCAAGAGATTTCTCAAATATTTGATGATTTTGACATAAAACTTGAGCGTAATGATCTGATAAAAAAAGAGTTAGAAGAGTATCAAACTACTTTTCAGCAGTTAGTGAGTGCCTACCAAGTATTGGGGTTAACTCAACAAGATGGATTGCTTGCGAATTATCATAAAAATCGAAAAGTATTATTCTCGAAAGCGTTTCGTCAGCAAAACATCAGTTTGTTAGAAGGGATTTTACGCTTTGATGAAAGTGTTGCTAACGGTAACCCTATTACTTTAAATAATTATACGGGTGAGCTATTTTCATTGGCTTCTAATGCGAACGCTGTTATCCAACAAAACATCACATTAGGCTTAAAATACGATCAAGGATTAAAAGGCGAAACTCGTACAGAGTCTTCTGAAGTTGAAAGTAATTTCTCTCTGTTAGCTAAAGAGTTAAACGAGAAAGTGGATGAATATATTGCCTATTTAAATTGGCAAAAATACCTTGTATCTGGCTTTTTAATCATCATATTAATTGCTCTGTCTATTTCTCTCTCTTTGATGATTGTTCGCCGTATTTCAAACCAAGCTAATGTTATTAAAGAAATTACTGATACTAATAATATTTCATTACGAGCTCAAAATATGGGCAATGATGAGATCAGCCAAATAGGGTTAAGTTTTAATCAATTACTGGATAAAATTCACTCTCTGCTCGGTGATACACAACAAAAATCAGTTCACTTAGCAGGTAGCGCATCTTCAATGAGAACTCAATTGGAGGGAGTATTACGCGATTTTGACCAGCAGTCACAGCATACAATGATGATGGCTACGGCCGTCAATGAAATGAGCCTAACTGTCGCTGAAATTGCAAACAATACTGAGGCAGCAGCAAGCAATGCTACCCAATCACATCAGCATGCGACAGAAGGCCAAGAGACCTTGCATGCCGCATCTCAAGAGATCACTCAGTTATCGAGTACTCTGATCTTAAGCCAAACAGACATTTCGCATTTAAGTGGCTTAGTTGGTCAAGTAGGTAGTGTGGTTGAGATGATTCAAAGCATTGCAGAGCAAACCAATCTTCTAGCGCTTAATGCCGCAATTGAAGCGGCTCGTGCCGGTGGACAAGGCCGTGGGTTTGCAGTTGTTGCTGACGAAGTTCGTTCTTTAGCAACAAGAACCCAATCATCGACTGAAGAGATAAGAGCAATCATTGAATCCATTCAAACTCAAACCGATAAAGTAGTTACTAATATTGAGAAATGCAGCGAGCAAGGTGAGAGCTCTGTCGAGAAAGCCCGCAGTGCAGAAGCGATATTAAATAAAATCATCATTGATATGTCGACCATTTCTGACTCATCAATTCAAATCGCCTCAGCCATTGAAGAACAAAACACAACAACCAACGAAGTAAGTCAAACTATCACTGAACTTAATGACTTAACTGACAGTAACATTCACTCAGCACAAGCTTGTTTAACTGAACTGCAACAGGTAGCAGAGCAAGCTGAGGAGATGAAAGAACAAGTGTCGCAATTTAAGACCAGCTAAAAATTAATGCTAAATTAAAAAAGACAGCCATATAAAAATATCGCTGTCTTTGTTTTATTCTTTCTTATTAAGTTCAAGTAATATGCCAACAGCCAATACTGCTATCACTATTGTCACGGCATAACTCATCCATATAACAAGCTCTGTTAGCGGGCTTAACCCATCTGAGATAATCATCACTCCTCCTTGAGTAATATCTGTTTCAGAACTCTATTCTACTCTTATTTGTTACATTCAAAATGTGACGTTAGCCAAAAACATGACTAAATACCGAGCATTAATAGCTCATTTTTTAAGCTCTTGTTATTGTTACTTCTGACAATTACATAAAAACACAAGTTAACTCTAAATGAGCCTCATAGGCTCACATTTTGATTTGCTAAACTAAAATTTGATTCCATAATTAAATACAAGAATAAAAACAACAAAAGAGAAGATGATGGATAAACCGATTTGCCCATGCTGTCGCCAACAAAAAGAATGGTTTTATAGTGAAACAAGCGGCATTTGGTATTGTATTTGTGGCCATGTCATTTTTATAGCCTAACGCCAAAAATTTATAAATAAACAAGAAAAATCAATATTATCAGACTACCATTACAGCTAACCCTCTCACTTTTAGGTGTCTGAATGAAATGGATTTCACTGTCTGGTTTACTTTTAATTTTCGTTACAACAAACGCCTTTTCAACCTCTCTAGAGGTCGCTTTTTTAGGTTACAGTAACCATTATGTGGACCGAGATTATAATTACAATGAAAGCCACCAGTTAATTGGATTAAGCATCAATAATGGCTTTAGTATTGCTCATTTTGTCAACTCTTATCACAATAAGTCAACATTGATAGGTTGGAAGTTTAGAATGGATGACGAGATAAAAATGTACGATCTATCCATTCATTTAGGAGCTGTCGTTGGCGTTGTTACAGGCTATGAGCAGGACCAAATCATCACTTACATCAATGAAGATATTAGCTTGTATTTAATACCTCAGCTAATCTTTACTTACCCTATTACCGACACAATCGCCCTTTCTGTTGTAAATGGTATTGTGCCAGATTCAAAAGGCATCATTTTGATGCACCACCTGCAATTGTCTTTTGATGATTTATTTTAATTTTTTCGCTCTTACAAAAGCCGTTAATAATTTATCAAAGTCTAACCGATGAGTACTTTTTCCTATGGTTCCTTTATTTCCATTCGTTTTCTCTATCTCTAATGTGTATCCCTTACGAGAAAGATAACCTAACACGCTAAAAAAAATAAACACAACGGATGTCACGGCTTCAACTAAATAATCAGATAATTCATCCCCACTTAACGCATCTAATATTGGCAAGATTAAAAACCACCCAATGGTGTAAAACATGATGACACTAAATATGCCAAGCCCCATTCCATACTTAACACGATCTTTTCTTTGCCATTGAATTATATTAAGACCTAAAATATTCTCTAACTTTTCCTTATGGCCTTGATAGGTAAAACTGCTTTCTGTGAGCTGATATTTCTTCGAATCAAATAATATCTTATCCATGTTTGTCCCTTCTAATTTATTATTATTGCGATAAGTTATTTAACTTTCTTAGAAAAAATCATTTTATAGATAGATTGAAGAAAGACGACAAAGCCATAACTAACATCCGTTTTTCCATACTCATCAACTGCATAAATAAAGTTTGATTGAAATTTTTCTACCGCTTCTTTGGAAGAGTCTGCATAGATAACATCATCCTCGACTTCAAAGCCTTGATCTAAGATCGCAGACTTCTCTTGTAAGAACGAACTTGATGCCATATCAAGAAAGGTGTATTGCTTACGATTGCTATTGGGAATGCAAAAGAATTGATATTTAGCCATAGCTAGTTTCCTCTATTAAATAAAACGTCTCAAAAATGATTTAAAATTGGATGTGATATTTTATTATTTAGAGTTAACAAATATTTTTATAAAGCTCATGAATGAATCTATTTATTTACAGTAAAACAATCAATCAATAAATCAGTAGAAGTTGATCTAACTCTCACTATACTCAGTTTATGTATACAAAAATGCCTCCATTAAATCTTATTAACAAATAACATTATTAATAAGTTCAACAGAGGCATAAGTACTTTTTTATTAAAATCTAATATTTAAATAAGTTCACTTGGTTATTTAGCTGTGTTGTTATCTCACGTAATTCTTCTGATAATTGTTGAGAATTTTTCGCTTCAGTTGACATTTGATCAGACACGTCACTTGCCGACTGAATATTTTGACTCACTTCATCAGTCACTGATCTTTGTTCTGCTGCTGCATTTGAGATCTGCATTGCCATGTCAGATATCTGCTGGATAGAGAATGAAATCTCTTCTAATGCGGTGGTTGCATTATTCGCATCATCAACACTTGATTGAGCAAATTTCTTACTCTCATCCATGCTGTGTACTGCACTATTAGTATTGCGTTGCAGTGTTTCAATCATCTGGCGGATCTCATCCGTTGAGCTGTGTGTTCGCTGTGACAGCACCCGAACCTCATCAGCAACAACCGCAAAACCACGACCTTGATCACCAGCACGAGCGGCCTCTATTGCCGCATTTAGCGCTAATAGATTTGTCTGCTCAGCGATATCACGAATCGTTGAAAGTATCGTGTTAATTTGCTGTGCGTTACTTTCAAGCTCTTGAATTATTCCTGATGCATTATCAACTTGGTTAGCTAGGTTTGTAATTGATTCTTGATTGCGAATAATGACTTGCTTGCCTTGCTCACAACTTTGAGTTGAGCTAATTGCTGATTCTGCCGTTAGCTGCGCATTGTTAGCTACCTCTTGAGCCGTCGCTGACATTTCATGTACCGCTGCTGCAATTTGAGTAATTTCATTTACTTGAACTGCTAGGCTGTCATTGGTTTTAGATGCCACCTGCGTGCTGACTTTTGATTGAGAATTTAACTCTGATGATGACGTCGCTATGTCTTTAATTATAGTATGTAGCTTTTCAATAAAGGCATTTACATGAATAGCTAAATACCCTATTTCATCTTTTGTATCTACTTTAATACGTTGGGTTAAATCCCCTTCGCCTTTAGAAAGGTCTTCCATCGCTTTACTTAAGACATTCAATGGTGCCAGTGCTTTTTTAATCAAGAACATTGCTAAAACAGCAATGATCATTAACTGTAAAACAACCATAAACGCAGAATCACGGATCACACTACGAACCGAGGCAAACGCTAGATCTTTATCAACAACAGCGATGAAGTACCACCCAGTTTTAGATATTGCAGCAGCCGTTACAAATGCTTCTTTACCATTAACTGTAGTTTCACTCTGGCTGTTATTTTTTGATAGTTGCTTCACTTTATTTAAAGAAAAATCTGGACCCAATACTGAAACCGATTTTTGAGTCATATTGCGATCTTCATGTGCAACAAAGTTGCCTTGTTCATCAATTAAATAAGCTGAAACACCCTCTTGATTTATCGATAAAATATCATCCACAATAGTTTGAATACTAATATCAGCACCAATAACACCACTAAACCCATTCGTATGAAATGAATCAGCAATGGTCACAATAAGATTGCCAGTTCCCACATCCATATATGGGCTTGTAACAATAGGATCTGATGATTTTTGTGCCGCTAAATACCAATCTCTAATTCTTGGATCATAATCATCAGGAATGGGCAAATCACGGCTTTGATAAAATTTACCCGTTGATAAACCAGCATAAGCGATATCAAATTGACCTGATTTTTCTGCTTGAGTAAAATAGCTAATTGGTTTATCAGAATAAGAAAACGACTTTTCTGTCGCTAATAAGATCTGTATCTTTCCATCAATCCACTTCTCAATACCCGCAATACTGGATTGCGTAATGGCTAATGAGAATTGCTCAACAGACCGATGTGTTTCTTTCATCAATTGCTTACCTGTCATATAAGTTTGAATTGATGCCATAAACAAAATAACCACCACAAACATGAGAGTTAACTTATTTTTTATTGATATATTGTTGTACATGATCGTGCCTAATTACTATAAATTCCATTTAAACTCAAAATAACAGCGCTCTGCTACTTCATTTTGGACTACACCAAATAAAATCCTGAATGTCTTATACAACTGACAGAGAACGAATGCATTCACTAGAATTATATATCATGATTTACATCAATAAGATTAAATTCGAAATTGAACCAAGAACACATTCAAGCAATTTATACTTCCAAACAAGTCTATTAATTAGGCTAGTATATTGCGTCCCGCCCCAAAAAACAACACACCACTCCGTTTATATTAAGGGTAGATAATAAACAACACACATTTGAATTGTGGTTACGCTCTAATTTATTAAAATTAATAATAAAATTTCCATCTTATCCGAGAATATAGTCACATATTTTCTTTTATTACAGACATACACTCCTTGCCATTCTCTCTTTATTAATACGGCATCAGAAGGATTTTTTATGTCGCAAGTTTCTCTCAATGGCGATTGGACACTAACTTCACCTACGCACCCAACAATTTGCATTCCGATGGTCATTCCTGGTGATAATTATCAAGCCCTTTATCGCGCTAACCTTATCCCTCACCCTTATCAAGACACAAACGAACAAGATGTACAGTGGGTTAATCAATGTGATTGGCACTTATCTCGCACCTTTTCTTTATCTCAATCTAACCTAGACGCCTCTTCGTTACTTTTGAATTTAAGCCGTTTAGATACCCTTGCTGATGTTTTCATTAACGATGAACTCGTATTACGCAGTTCTAACATGTTTCAACTGCATCGCATTGATATCACTCCATTTGCTGTTTTAGGTGAAAATAGGATCTCGATTCATTTACATCGAGTTGATGAAGAAGCAAAAAAACGAGCAGAGACCTTACCTATGCCAATTCCATGGGCTATCGGTAATAATCAAATCCCACATATGAATTTAATCCGTAAAACACAATGCCACTCTGGTTGGGATTGGGGGATCTGTTTATTGGTTTCTGGAGTGTATGACCCTATCACGATTGATGTGATTAACTCTATCGCCTTACATTCTGTGCACACAGAGCAAATTTGGCATCAAGGCAGTGTCGATGTTGTGGTTTCCATTAGGCATGAACCCATTGCGGAACAGCAATTGACAATAACTTTTGCAGAACAAACTCAAACACTACTTAGCAATAGTAGTGGTGAAAGTAGCACGATTTTTCATATTGAAGATCCAAAGCTTTGGTGGCCCGCAGGCTATGGAGAACAACCGCTTTATACACTGAATGTTGAACTTGATAACCAATCCATATCTAAGAAAATTGGGCTTCGTCAGTTAGAGTTAAATAATAAAGCAGACCACATAGGTTCTGCGATGGAGTTTGTTATTAATGGGTTTCCTATTAATTCAAAAGGGGCAAATTGGATCCCGATGGATGCCATGCCAAGCCTCGAATCAGAAGCTCGCTATCGTGAATTATTAAGCAGCGCAAAAGACGCGAATATGAATATGATCCGCGTGTGGGGTGGTGGGCAATATGAATCAGATATGTTCTATAATATCTGTGATGAATTAGGGCTAATGATTTGGCAAGACATGATGTTTGCTTGCTCACTATATCCATCAACTGAAACTTTTATGAATGATGTTGAGCCCGAGATCCGCCAACAAATTCAGCGTTTAAAAGATCACCCCTCTATTGTGCTTTGGTGTGGCGATAACGAAGTAATTGGTGCCATTGGTTGGTACGATGAATCCAAGAATAACAAAACTACCTACACGGTTAATTATGACCGTTTAAACCGTAAGATTGCTCAATGGATTGCAGAAGAAGATCCTAGCCGTCGTTTTTGGAGCAGCTCACCGTGCAATGGAGATATGGATTTTGGTGATGCATGGCACAATGATAACCGAGGCGATATGCACTTTTGGGATGTTTGGCACTCTGGTAAATCATTTAATGCGTATTTAGATATCAAACCTCGTTTTTGCTCTGAGTTTGGTTTTCAGTCATGGCCTTCTTTTGCGGAAGTAAAACGTTTTGTTCCAGAGCAAGATTGGAATGTCACCTCTCCAACCTTTGAGAGCCATCAAAAGAACGGACGCGGCAATAGCATTATCACCGAAATGTTTACTCGCTATTTTCGCTTCCCATCTAGTTTTGAGAATATGCTGTATTTAAGCCAAGTTCAGCAATCTATTGCGATCAAAACAGGGTGCGAATATTGGCGAGCTATCAGCCCTATATGTCGTGGAATGCTGTATTGGCAACTTAACGACAACTGGCCTGTCAGTTCATGGTCTAGTATTGAATACAGCGGCCGATGGAAACAACTTCATTACCACGCGAAACGATTTTTCGCGTCGACCTATGTGCCTTTTGAAGAAACAGAAACCGAGTTACGTATTCGAGCAGTTAATGATAGCCGTGATGAAAACCATCTTGATGGCACCGTTTATTGGATGGATTTTGATGGTGAGATATTAGGCCAATGGTCTATGAATTATACGATTGAAGCAGATGGTAATGATGTTATTTGGTCGTTATGCAAAGAAAAATTCCAACTAAATGCCAACAATAGTTTCTTTTTTGTTGAGACGAAAGTGAACGGTATTCAAAATGAAAATACATGGTTTGCAGCCCCAACCTTCAAACCACTTACGCTTAAAAAAGCAAAAATTGAGGTGGCACTAAATGGCCCTGAAATTACCTTACGCTCTGATAACCCTGCATTTTTTACCCACTTAGAGCACGATGGTAATGGTCGTTTCACAGATTCAAGCTTTACATTATTACCGAATACACCGCGAATTATTCACTATATTGGTGATGATATTGAAACACTTAAGCAAACTCTGCGAGTGTATGATTTATCCAATAGCTATTAAACGCTGCAATATTGGACTTTATCGATAATCAAAAGCCAATGGAATATACCATTGGCTTTTTTATACTAATTACTTTTGCAACCCAAACATCGCTTTTGATGTATAATGGTGTATGCCTCTCAGCTGATTATTTTCTAAGGCCAAACCAAGCATGCATTGAGCCACTTTTTCCCCTTCAATTGGCTTATAATTAAGTAAAAAGCCTTTCATAATAGGTGTGAATACTCTTGCTACTGCCTGCAATAATACTTCGTCTTTTCTTGGCTCATCCCTGTCTCCTGCTAATGGACCAGGTTGCATAAACGTCACACTCTCAAACCCAATGCATGATATCTCAGTTTCCATTTGTCCTTTGCATTTTAAATAGTGAGATAACGCTGAAGGTGACGCCCCGATGCATGAAACCACATAAACATGCTTAACACCTATATTATACATTTCCTTGGCAGTATTAACGACTAAGGTGAGATCAATCGCTTTTAATGCGGCTTTGCTGCCTGCTTTTTTTAGCGTAGTTCCCAAAGTAATAAAGCCTATTGTTGGTGAGGCTTCTTGTACTTGTTCTTTATTGATTTTCAACTCTGAGTCTATCATTTGAACTAGCTTTGAGCTACTCGCATCTAATGGACGACGACTGACACTGTATACGCGGCTTATATCGTCACTCTTCAATGCAAAGTTCAATAAATGGTTCCCTATGAGACCGGTAGATCCCGCAATAATAATCGATGTTGGATTAGACATAATTTACTTCTTAAGCCGTTATTACTGATACTTTTAGCCTAACCCTTAATGGCCAAGCTGTCTTGTTTTTATATAAAAAAAGCCAGCGAACTCTCTCACTGGCTTCTAAAAATGTTAATTTCAGTGCAATTACGCTTCTCGGAATGGAACGATTAAATAGCCCAACCACCCACATAGAATACAATTAAAGCAACAGTAATAGAGACAATACCCACATTCAGCTTCTTAAGCTCGCCAGCAAATACACGGCCAACAACAAGCGTCGTAAAACCAATCATGATACCCGTTACGATGTTGGCAGAAAGAATAATGAATACCGCACAAACAAGGCCAGATAATGCATCTACCGAATCTTCAAAATCCAGCTTCGACACGTTACTTAGCATCAGTAAGCCAACGTACATCAGTGCAGGAGCCGTTGCGTAAGTAGGAACTAAGTAACTAACTGGCGATAAGAAGATCATCACTAAGAACAACACACCAACAACCGTTGCTGTAAGGCCTGTTTTACCACCCGCTGCAGTACCTGCTGCAGATTCAATATAAACAGCCGCTGGTGCACCACCAACAAGACCAGCCACCATTGAACTTGCAGAATCTGCAGTTAAGGCTTTACCGCCATCAATGATCTTGCCATCTTTATCTAGTAAGTTCGCTTGACCAGCTAACGCACGAATTGTACCTGTTGCATCAAATACCGCTGTCATAACCAAAGCAATAACAACAGGAAGAATCGCAGGTGTTAATGCCCCCATGATATCCATAGAACCAATTAACGAACTGCCATCTGCGGTTTCTAAACTCGGTAAAGCAAAAAAGCCATTGTAAGTTACGCTTGGATCGAAGATTAAGCCGATAACGGAAATAGCCACAATCACCAACAGAATACCACCAGGAACACGCTTCTTCTCTAAACCAAAAATAGCAGCAAGACCAAGAACAGACATGATCACAGAGAACGACTTAATGTCACCTAACATAATAGGTAGGCCTGCGTGTGCATTTTTTACGATTAAGCCTGTACCATCCGCAGCAATCAGCAATAAGAACAGACCAATACCAATACCAGTACCGTGAGCAATACCTGATGGCAGGTTATTTAAGATCCACTGACGAACGCCTGTCACCGTAATAAGCGTAAACAAAGCCCCCATGATAAATACAGCACCAAGCGCAACCGGAATACTCACCCCTTGCCCTAACACCAGACTAAACGCGGTAAATGCCGTTAATGAAATAGCACAGCCAATCGCCATTGGAAGATTTACCCATAACCCCATTAGCAATGAACCAAATGCCGCTACTAAACAGGTAGCAACAAATACAGCACCGGTATCAAACCCTGCGGCACCTAACATGCTTGGCACAACGATAACCGAGTAAACCATCGCTAAAAATGTCGTTAGACCTGCGATCATTTCTGTTTTCACGCTGCTGCCACGCTCAGAGATCTTAAAAAAGCCATCAAGTTTTTTATCTAAATTAGATTGTGGTGCCGTACTCTGTACATTGCTCTGCGACATTAGAACATTCCTTAAAATAGGTAACCGTAAGTGGAGTTAATTTTCTGCGCGCATTTTTGCATAAACTGAGAGAAATATAAATAAGCAATCGTTACCGTCTCAGTATTGCAATGAGTTACTGTAAAATATTCTAATTTTTTATAACATCTTAAAATCTGATCCTAACCTTTAAATAAACGAGCTTTTTAAAGCCTACTTATAACTTGTATCTTATCTGTGTCATAATTCATCTCCTACAAGTCTGTATTTAAAGGGAAGAAAATGACTGCTACTGCTTATCTTAATGACTTAAACCAACGTTATTTATCAATTCATCGCACTAAAGAAAACTTCTTTTGGGACACCTATATGGGGTTAAGTGATGATCACCAAGGCTCTACTGAGGCCGAGACTTCATGGACTAAATTTTTAAGTAATGCAGAGCAAATAACTGCAATTAAAGAACAAATCACTCTTGCAGACACAATAGAAAATATCGAAGAAAAAAAACAAACTCTAATTGGGTTAGCGGGGTGGTTAGACACTTTTGAATCTCATGCAATTGAATCTGAACAAGCTCAAACTCTAAAGTCAGAGTTAATTAAGTTTGAAGCTGGGCTGTTTGAGAAAAAACAAAAACACACCATGACGTATGTGAACGAAGAAGGAAAAACAGTTGAAGGTTCTCTTCCTGTGCTCGCTTCTGTTGTTCGCACTAGCTCTGATGAAAATACCCGCCAGTCTGCACACCAAGCGTTTCTTGGCTTAGAGCAATGGCTATTACAAAACGGATTTATTGAATTAATTAAACTACGCAACAAATTTGCTCGATCTCAAGGTTTTGATACTTTCTTTGATTACTCAGTAACCAAAAAAGAGAAAATGAGTGCAGATGAACTGTTTGCCATTTTGGATGATTTTGAAATCCGTACTCGTGATTGTAATCAAACCAGTTTAAATCAACTCGCCTCAGATAAAGGCGATAATGCGTTACTGGCTCATAACTTTGTATTCTCGTTTGCTGGCGATGTCATGCGTGAATTAGACCCTTATGTGCCGTTTTCTAAATCGCTGCGTCGTTGGGTTGAATCATTCGGACGCTTAAACATCGAATTCTCTGGCGCAGAATTAACCCTTGATTTATTGGATCGTAAAGGCAAATACCCAAATGGTTTCTGTCATGGTCCTATCCCTTCTTTTTATGATGAAAAAGGTGAATGGGTTGCTGCAAAAGTAAACTTCACTAGTAACGCTAAACCAGACCAAATAGGCAGTGGTTATGATGGTATGAACACCTTATTCCATGAGGGCGGGCATGCTGCACATTTCTCTAATGTAAAAATGAATGCTCCGTGTTTCTCACAAGAGTTTGCACCAACATCAATGGCCTATGCTGAAACACAATCTATGTTCTGCGACAGCCTATTAGAAGATGCCGATTGGCTAAAACAGTATGCTCTCGATGCCGATGGCAATTCAGTTCCTGATTCAATAATCAAAGCGATGATCGACAGCAAACAACCTTTCCGTGCATACCAAGAGCGCAGTATTCTTGTTGTTCCTTATTTTGAACGAGCGCTTTATCAATTATCGGATGAAGAGTTAACGCCAGAAAATATTACGGCACTGGCTCGTGCAACAGAGAAGAACATTCTTGGCCTAGCGTGCAGCCCACGTCCATTAATGGCAATCCCACACTTGGTTTCTGATGAAGCCGCTTGCGCATACCATGGTTATTTACTTGCGCACATGGCGGTATATCAAACTCGTGCTTATTTTACAGAGAAATTTGGTTACTTAACCGACAACCCTAAGATTGGTCCATTATTAACAAAACATTATTGGAATGCCGGTAACAGCGTTAGCCATAATGAGTCAATTATTGCTTTAACTGGTGAAGGTTTTAACGCAAAGTATCTCGCTGATAAGTGTAATTTATCGGTTGAAGAGGCATGGAAGTCGGAGCAAGAGAAGATCGCAGAATTAGCTTCTCGAAGTCAAGCCGAGGTAGCGCCATTAAACGCTTCTATCACTATTATTGATGGCGCTAAAACGCTAGCAAGCAATACAGATTCAAACGCAAAAATGTGTGATGACTTTGAGGCCTATATTATGGAAACATACGGTCGTTAATATAGATAAGTAATCCGTTTATCATCACATAATGGTAAACGGATTACCTCACAATGCCGGCATTATAATACTTGGTGAGTTTCTGAAGCGTATTTAATGAAAATAGGATTGTCTTTACTGTCTTGATTTTCTGGACGCCACAGCCCTTCCTCTATTCCTTTCACAATTAAGTGAATAACAGCAGAATCAATCGCTGACATTAAGGCGATATTTACAGGCTCGTTGTTGGTATAACCTAGCTCAACCTCTAACAACTCCTTGTAATCTACAAACCGAAAAGCACCTGCTGATACTTCATAAGACAATATGGTTTTACTGGTTGTGACACTCGTTAAAATCTTACCGCTACGCACATCAACCGCTCGAATATTTACCGTCACTTGATCCGCTCTATATTGCCCTGAACCTCCAATACCTAAGTATCTAGCCCCTGCACCACCTGTTTTAATATTTGAATCATACGCTACGATTCCCCCCTCAATCATAACATTTGCAGATAATAAAGATGGAAGCGTAGAACCATGATTAGAAATCGATTCTTGCTTTTTTTGAGCCGCTCTAATAATTTTTCTTTCCGTTAATAAGTTTTGCAATCCTTGACGCTCTAGCGGGTGAAACCATTCTGAGTCCAGTAATGCCATCGTTAAAAGCGCTGTCCCACCTTGTGGTACTGCCGTTGAGAAGTTACTGTTTGGTTGTGGTTTATACTGTCCCGTTTGGTCTCTAAAATCATATACAGAGACAAAAATTTTCCCTCTTGGTTTAGGTAAAGAAATAAGGTCTACATAGCTCGCACCGCGCTGCATTAATGTTGGCGATTCTGAAGTTTCAGGCACGTCAATAGAATTAGAACAACCCGAGATAATAAAAAGTAATAATAATATTGAATATTTCATTGCTGATTCCTTAGCTTAGAAATTAATCGGGAGTAAGACCACTCACTTGTATTTCTGAGGTTTCACCGGTTTCTTTGTCTACAATCTGAATCAGTAAAGCGCCAGAATCATCAACAATGTTTAATATAAAATCATCCGTAATAAGCTGTCCTGTATTACCATTACCTACATCCGCTAATAGCTGACTTATTAGACGAGATTCCAAACTAGAAGTGAGGCGATCTAGTGCCGATTCTTGCTCAAATAATGAATCATCTTGCGGACCTTTATAATCATTAATTGCATTAGCACCAGCAAAAAGGTGCGATGTATTTAATGGGTTTCCACCAAAATTAGGATTCACAGGTGTGTACACTAATTCACTGGCTTGGCTTAACGGTATAAAGCTAGCTATTATGATGAAAAATATATTCCTTATGGCCATATTAACCCCTTAGATCTCAGGAAGTTCAAGATCATATGTATCTCTAAATAATTTCTCAGTTTGCCATTTTATGATGTATTGATTTACAGCCTCTATCGCTTGATCCGCTTTTTCGTCTGCTTGCCTTTGCCCTGGAGAAAGCGCTCCTCTGTAAACCACTTTATCAAAATGATAAACCCCTATAATGCTGCCAGATAAGGCCGTCGGCCTCTCCTTTACTGTCAAATTCACATCTATATCGTCATATTTGCTGTTCATTTTCATCGAAAAAGCAAAATAAAAATCACGGCCTAATCGCGTTAATGTCCGGTCAATGATCAAGCCTTCAATCTCAATTAAGTCATCAGACTCATCCACCTTATTGGTTTCTAATGGTGTTTTTGATTCGAGAGTGTCTTGAGCGTTTGATGCATTAGAAAACAATGACGTAAAGAACAACAACATGATTAAGAATATCGAGAAAAATCTCATAAAAAATCCTCTTTAAAATCAAATCCTTTGGCCCACATCATTGCTTGTAATCGGTTTTTAACATTTAGTTTTTTAAATATATTATAAAGGTGTGTTTTAACTGTATTTTCACTAACAAAAAGTTCGTTTGCTATATCTATATTTGACGCACCTAGTGATAACAACTTTAATATTTCCTTTTCTCTGCCTGTCAATGATATCGATGTTGACAATATTCCATTTTGTTTCTCTCGATATGAAAATATAATTTCTTTGGTGATTTCTCTAGTAAGCCACATTTCACCACCTATTATTTTTCGAACCCCTTGAGAAATAACATCAATGTTATCAGTCTCATAAAAAGCACCAACAACATTTGGATACTTCATTATATCTTTAGACATATTAGAATCAGTAACATTAAATAGAATCTCTTTAAATCTTAATTTTCTTTTATTAATAATAGATAAGTAGCGTTTGTATTTTTTATCTGTTTGATTTTTTAAATCTAAAATTATAAAAATATCTTCACTGGACTCACCTATCGAACTTAATTCATCAAAACTTAGCGCAACGATATTCATACACGATGATTTCTCTATTAAATCAACAAGTAACGAAGAGTATAAAGTTTGACATGATGATAAGTAATAAAAACTCATACCGAACCCCCGCGATGAATGTTATTTAAATCTAGTTTCATAACTCAACTATATCCAATAAATAACTAATAAACTAATGACTACCTACACCAAAGTCTCACTATTGAGAATACTATAAGAGCAGTAAAAATGAGGGGCCTAATACTTTAGTTTGTTTTTATTTATTCTAAATATCATAAAAAAGTTCATGGTTGTTATTTCTTTAAAAACCATACTTTTTAGGTAACAAAAAACATATTCACAAGAAAAGAGGGATACTGATATGATAAAATTATCAGTAAGTTATCTCTATTTATTACTAGCTGTAAGTAGTTATACCTATGCCACTGGTGATCTAGGAATTAATGAATTTAATGCGCCTGATGAATTGACTCTATTATCTGAACTAAACACTGGTCATGATAATAATGCCATCGTTGAGCTTACTAATTCGACTAATTCTCGGGTAATTATTTTACAGCATAACGTGAATGGAGCAGGAAGTAACAAAGCTAAAGTACAACAAGCAGGTTACAACAATAATGCCAATATAGTACAGCTGGGAAGCAATAACACAGGCCTAATTTCCCAAAATGGAACAAATAATAGTGCTTCTCTTGAGCAATGGGGAACAAACCATGAAGGTGCTATTTTACAAAATGGGAATGACAATATCGCTCATTTAACACAAACGGGTAACGGTAAACAAAATGTAGTAAATCAGACAGGTGATTCAAACATTGCAGCGGCAGTAAATAAAAATAATGGAGCAGGTTTTTCCATTAATCAAACTGGCAATCAAGGAATTATCTTAGTCAATGGTATGGATAGATTTATATCCATCATAAATTAAAGTATTTCAAGGAAGTTTATTATGAAAAATCTAGCTATCGCAATCTCAACCATCTTACTTTCTGGTGCGGTATATGCCGGAAACACGGCCGATGTTGAATTAGTTAACGCTGATGATAACACTGTGGATATTTTCCAGATGTCACCAGCACTAGGTAATGATGCTGACGTATTAATTAAAAACTCAGATGATAATAACGTTGATGTTTATCAAATGGGCCGTCATAACGATGCTGTCGTTAGAGCTCGTAATAACAGTGATGACAATGATCTATTCATTGGTCAACAAGGTCGACACAATGAAGCAGTAGTAAAAGCTCGTCGTCATAGTGATGACAATAACCTTGCTGTGGAGCAACAAGGTCGTCGTAATTTCGGTAAAATTGAAGCATACGACAGTGATGATAACATGGCACTGATTGACCAAGATGGACGCCATAACGATGCTCTAATTGATATGGATTACTCTGATGGCAATATGGTTAATACTATTGAACAAGATGGTCGTCGAAATGATGCGGCTATTTATCTAGATGGTGCCGATGACAATGCGAGTAATACCATTGTACAAGATGGTCGTCGAAATGATGCCACCATTGGTATTTATGGTGGTTCTAGTAATGATTCTCTTGCCATTGTACAAGATGGTCGCCGAAATGACTCAACGATTAGTGTTTATGGTGGTTCAGGTAATACTGCTTTAACTGACATCGATGGTCATGATAACGAGACTTATACTGCCTTTTATGGTGGAGCATCGGATAATGACACTGAAATCCTACTAGAAAATGGAGCACTAGAGAATACAGTTTACGCCGTTGTTGTTGGCGGAAATGATAATGAGGTAGATGTACTTATTGATGCCAGCCACGATAACTTTGCTATGGTTAATCAATGGGGCAGTGATTCTGATGCAACCATTAGCCTAGTTAATGATTCTAACAGTAACTTTATTATGGTTAATCAAACTAACAACGATTCAGCAACTGTTATGGCAGATAATAGTAGTGGTAACGGTGTATTTATTACACAATTCTAATTCCATGTTGATAAGTTAATATAATTACAATCCCTATCTATTTTGATAGGGATTTTTATTGTAGAAGCATTAATGATGTTTAATCCAAGTACAATTGTTGAATTAAACGCGCTTGCTCTAATTGATCAATAGTTCCATTATCAATCAGCAATTGTTGATCTTTTAAAATACTAATTAAATCTGTCGGCACAGAATCTCCATTACCAACAATTTCTACGTGACCTGCTTGTACCGTTACCAAATCCGTATTAGCCCTATTATCTACCTGATTATTTGATTGCTCATTGACGCTGAATACATAATCATCTTCAAGGCAAACACCTTCATCATTGGTTCTTCGGCACGTATTACGCTCATCTGTTTTGATAACTAAATGTTGAGATACAGAAGCAACAAGCTCTCCCGGTTGCTCAATAAAATCAGCATTAGGGGGGATCTGTTGGTACTTCTCTCCAGTAACTGCATAACAAATTAAATCGACAATCCCCAAAGAAAGAATTCTTAAAGGCGTGATACCACAATGTGACGATATTTCAATACCATTAAATGGCGAAGATATGGTTGTAAGTTGCAGTTGTTTTGTAGCGACTTTTTTCTCATCCTCTCTATCAACCGTAAGTGCCCGACGAGCGACCAAACCACCTTGACTATGTCCAATTACATGCAGGGATTGATTAGGGTTTTCATTTGATAATTTATTTAAGGCAGAAACCAGTTCGCCGGAGGTCTCTTCTAAACTTTTTCTATCATCGTATTCAAAACAAATGGCTTGTTGATCATATAAACCATAGACATCCGCTAAGGTTTTAAATTGGCCAGCAGAAGCGAAGCAGCCATGAGCGATAATGGTTAACGGTTCATCTGGATTTAAGTGAATGCGATTATCACTCGTATTATTACAATGCTTTAAGCCATCAATCTGTAAGGTTTGTTTGGTTAACATGGTTGGTTCTTCAACCTTATCAATATCATTGACTGAAGCTGACGAACAACCAACCAGACCGAAGAATACTCCAACGCTGGCACATCGCAAAAAGTCGATTTGATTCATTAAGTTCATCCATAAACACAATATAAAATAATAATAGAGTATTTTTTATTCCATTATTACCCTTAGATGAAGAACATTAACAAACTATTCGACAGCTCTCTTGTTATTGCCGCAGATCAAAGCCAAGAAGGTAACAGCCCAATAACTCTAAATGGGGATGAAAAGCTCACCTCACGCTTTCTTTCTATTTATTTCTAAAACTAATAAATACCCATTGACAGTTTATAAAAAGCGAGTATTTTCAATGAAGTTAATTTTTTGAAGTCAATCGCAAAAAAATTTAGTAAAAACAATGAATTTTTACATTAATAAATCATAAATCACATAAAATATCCATTTGATTAGCGCTTATTTTACTTCCATTAAAAACTTTTATCCGTACACTAACCGACCTATTTACAGTTAATGTTTTGTAACATAAAAAATGACTCGAAACCATACATCAGGATTCACTTTAATTGAGCTAATTGCTGTCATTATTTTGCTCTCAATCATATCAATTAGCGCAAGTAGCTATTTCTCTGGAATTAGTAGCGTTTCTGCGCATACATTACAAACTGAATTACTACATTCATTACGCTTAACTCAAACTCGCGCCATGAATAGAAACGGTTACTGTAACCGGTGGTTAATTAATTCAAACCGAGCTCAACAAGTTAGCCTTGATAAAACAATTGAATGCGCCAGCTCCTTTCCAAATACCCAACGTAGTAATAAGTATCTTGAAAACGAAGACATTACTTATGTGGCTATTTTAGAAAAACAAAGTGCCGACTTCGCCTTACAGATAGGGACCCAATACAATGCATTAGCAACACCTTTTGCTTTTGATTTTGATGTTATGGGGCGAGTAAAGCAGTGCAAAAACACAGTTTGCAAAATTTTCATTAATGCTAAATCACAAACTAAAATCTGCATTGAAAAAGAAGGATATATTCATGCTTGCTAAACACCAAAAAGGATTTAGCCTGGTTTCAATTGTTCTCTCAATTGTTCTAATGAGTTTTGCCTTAATTATCGTAACCACCTCACTCGTTCCTCGTTCACAACATAATGCCGAACTAATGTACTCAACAAAAGCCGCTGAACTTGGTGCCGCGGTAATGGATGAAATTGTAGGTCGCCAATTTGATCAAAAAAGTGGCCCTAATGGCGGGTTACCTGTATGCGAACCGACCAAAGAACCTTTTTGCACAACTCCTGACAAATTAGGACCAGATGAAGAAGCTAACGAAGATAAAACAACACGAACGCTCTACAACGACGTCGATGATTTTGATGAGTTAACTGGCTCTGTAAAAGATGTGTTAGGCAATGATTTAGCAGGTATCTACCCTAACTTTTCTCTTTCTATTGAGGTTTTCTACGACGCTAATTTAGATGGAAAACCGGATGCTATCAGCGGAAACTTAAAGCGTATAGTTGTCGATGTGGTAGACCCATCAGGTCAGCATTACGCTTTTTCAGTAATTCGAGGTAATTTTTAATGAAACGCTCCCTTGGGTTTACTCTACTTGAAATGATTGTTTCAATTGTCTTATTGGCCATCGTTGGGCTTTCTCTCAGCGCGATTATTCAGCACAGCATGTCTATTTATACCGATACAACCACCCGTGAAGAGTTGCTATTACAAGGCCGTTTTGTCACAGAGCGTATGCACAAAGAAATTCGTGATGCCGTACCAAACAGCGTACAAATCAACCAAACAACACAATGCATTGAATGGTTACCAATCACCAATACCGCAGTCTATGAAGCACTACCATTAGCACCAGAATCTGCAAATACGATGAGAGTATTACCAGAGCATGGTTTTGTTCAATCAGAGCGCGTGGTTATTATGCCAATTAATACTCAAGACTTACTTGATGATATACCAAGCAATGGCGTAGATCGCGTCGCTGAGATTAAAAACAATATCGATTTTACGCCAGCCCCTGAAGCTACAACCGTAGAAATTGAGTTTACTCAAGAAACCAGTTTTACGGCAAACTCCCCTGCCCATCGCTTATTTGCCTACAAAACCCCTGTGGCTTATTGCTTAGAAGGCAGCCTATTATATCGTTATGCAAATTATCCGTTGTCTCGCAGTGAACTTTCTCCTGCTGAATTAAGTGCGGGAGATCGTGAGTTAATGGCTGAAAAAATCAAAAGTGTTCAATTTGATGTTAAGCAAGCTTCTCTCGTGCGTAATGGCTTAGTAAAACTGCAATTTGTCTTTAGTGATAATAATGAAGAAGTGAGGTTGGATCATGATGTCCTTATCGCAAACACGCCTTAGTCGTCAAAATGGCTCAGCACTTATTCTTACTGTTTTTGTTATCGTTATTGTTGGTTTTCTGGCTCTTATGGCAACGAAAAACCAACAGAAAATGAGTACGCATATCGTGACTTCTATTATGGGCACGCGAACTAATATGGCAGCTCAATCTGGCTCTAAAATTGAGATCAGTCGTTTCTACATGGATAAATCAGGTAGTTGTTTTACTACTGATAATCCAGCAAGTATTTATACATTTAAAGGCGAAGGCTTATCGCAATGTACAGCAGAAGTAAAATGTACACCTATTGGCAAACTAGATTCAGGTAGAGCTGTGTATAACCTAACCAGTACAGCAACATGTAAATTTGGAACCACCACCTTACAACGTATTATTGAAGTAGGTATTCGCAGTGATGACTAAACTTTTCTCTCGCTCACTCATTATTTCAGTCTTTAGCTTATGTTTGATGCCACTGAGTGCATTTGCTTTTCCGACCATAAATCCAAATACTTACTTTCCGGGGATTGCACAAGGGCACTCAATGAAATGCTCTAATCCAAAGCAGCTAACCATGTATAACGATGCCAAAATCGAGGGTACTCAAGGCCATAGCTTAGATTTTTGTTCAAGTATTAGTCATTACGAATTACCTGATGATAGTTGCGATAATGGTAATGGTGGCTATCACCAATGTTCAATCACTGGAAAAAATACACCAGCCCTACCGTTACCTTCTTTTCAATTAGGTAATTCAAAAAAGGATCAAACGTGTGACTCTGGAGTACTGACTCTTAATAATAGAAAATATAGAAATATAACAATCCGAAACACCTGTGATGCCAATATACCAACTCATAGTGGTACAACGTATATCCATAAACTAACGCTTGAAAGTACAACTATTACACTAAATGCTGGTGACTATTGGGTCGAAAATTTATATATGTTTGGATTTGCAAACATTAACGTGACAGGCAATGCACGTTTATTTGTAAAAAATGACATTGAATTAAACAACGATGCAAAAATAACAAAAACAGGAAACGGCTCACTTTTCGTTGTTGGCTATGATGATATTTCCCTCCACGATAACAGCTATATCGAAGGCTATGTTTATGCGAATGATAAACTCACATTAAACAACCAGTCTCATATTGATGGTCGAGCTTCTAGCCGAAGTTTATTTATGGAAGGTGATGCCTATATTAATAAAACACTAACCCCTCCTCCAACCCTTCCAGCTGCGGCATTATCTCTACGCTTAGATGAAGACTCGTGGAACGGTTCGATTGGTGAGGTTAAAGACAGCTCTGGCAACGGCTATGACGGTATCGCTATTAATAACCTTGCTCCTCAAAAAGACAACCCAGCCCTACCTATCGATGTAGCCAAGATGGGGACTTGTGGCTATGGCGCTTTTAATAAATCACAACAACAATACATTGAAGTTCCGAATAACAGTAAACTGTCTAATGAAGATACCATTACGGTCAGCGCATGGATAAACCCAAGCTCATACCCTTCTAGCGGTCGCCTTAATACTATTGTCTCGAAAAATGGTAATTATGAATTTCATTTAAACTCACATGGCCAAGTCAATTGGTATTGGGAGTTAAAAAACTCTCGCTACCCTATGAACCTAACGACGACACAAAGTATTCCCAAAAATCAGTGGTCGCACGTTACCATTCGTTATAACGCTCACGATAGAAATAAAGCCTCGATTTTTATTAATGGCGAAAAAGTAAAATCCATTACTGAAGACGTCTCTCCACTAAAGCACTTACAGGTAAATAATCAGCCACTACAAGTAGGTAATGATTATGATTTAACTCGTACTTTTAATGGCTTAATTGATGAAGTAAACGTATTTGAACAAGCCTTATCTGACGAGCAAATTGAACAACTATACGAGCAACGCCACCCATGCCCTGATGTGGTTTTACCTACTTGTTATGAAGATAATTTTAATAGTGGAAATTTAGACAGCAATTGGGTGACGAGCTCTAGTAGTGGCAGTTTTATTCCTAAAATAATCAATGGTCGATTACAGTTAACTCAAGCAAGAAGAGCACAATCAACGGCTTCTTCTTATCAATATTTATACCCTGCTCTTGGTAACAAGATAGAGGTGGAGTTTGATTACATGGCGTATGGCGGCAATGGTGCTGACGGCCTTGCTATTGTATTTTCTGATGCAGAAATCACCCCTCAAGCAGGCGCATTTGGTGGGCCTTTAGGTTATGGATTCAAGAAGAACTCAGAAGCGGTAAAACCTGGTTTTGCTGGTGGTTGGTTAGGTATTGGTTTAGATGAATACGGCAACTATTCAAAAGAAGGAGGGTCAAAAAACCACAACTCTTACTATACTAATCAATCAGTTGTACTTCGAGGATCAGGCCAGCAATACTCTGGATATAACTATATAGATGGAGAAAAGGTTTCTCCAAATATTGACGGAAATAATGGCAACTATAATACCCATCGTTATCGTATTACTATCGACTCAAGAAGTAATAATACAGCTAATGTAACCGTTGAACGAAGTGTAGAACCTAAGGGAAACACTCCTCGTTTTAACAAAATCATTGGACCGATAAATGTACTGAGCTCTCAATACAATCAAGATGAAACACCTGAAAATTTCATCATGTCTTTAACTGGTTCAACAGGGCAGTTATATAACACTCATGAAATAGATAATTTCAAAGTGTGTGCTCTGTATTCAAAACCGATTGGAGAGCAAATTGACCATTTTGAATTTGACCACTCAGGGCAAGGTTCTACTTGTGATGTATCTAACGTAACATTGCGAGCGTGTGCTGATGCCTCTTGCTCAAGCTTATTTACCGATGAGATTGATGTCACTCTTAATACCAGTAACTTAAGCTCAGATGGTTATTGGCTTGGTGGAAACAATATCACAATGAAAAATGGTATTGCGAACCTGTCCATAGGTAAACCAACTCAAGGGAATGTGAGCTTGAATGTTGATAGCTCATCTCCCTCAACAAAACCATTCAGCAACACCTTATGCAGTATCAATGGCGGTTCATTAAGTAGCCCAAACTGTACTCTCAATTTCAAATCTGAGGGGTTAACCGTTACTGTTCCTGACAAATTAGCCAATAAACCCGTGACAGCAACCATTAAAGGCTGTGGTAATTCCTTTACGGGCACAAAGAACATTCAATTATGGTCTGATTACATTTCACCAACTAAACAAAATATTATTGGTTCACCAAGCCTATATGGACTCGTTAATAATTCATGGCGTGAGATAGGAAAACAAGAAGCGTCTCCCACTACATTCACGTTAAACTTTGCCAATAACGAGGCTCAAATTGCGTTAAATTATATCGATGCTGGGCAACTGCAACTCAATGCTAAATACGCAAAATCGTATAACCAAGATATTGAAGGGAGCGATCAATTTGTCAGTTTTCCTGTTGGCTTAAGTGCGTCAGTAAGCGATAAAAACAATTCAAATTCTAACAGTCGTTGTCAATCAGAAGACACAAGTTGCTCCATTTTTGCTCATGCTGGTGAAGAGTTTAACTTAAACATTAAGGCTCACGCATGGGAGAAGGATAACGACACCAATTTAACTGATAATCCAGTAACTCCAAACTATGCTCAAAATAATTTAATATTAGACCACACACTTATTGCTCCTGCCCAAAACATTGGTGGCAATACAGGGAATTTATTGGTTAATACTTATAATCATGCTGCAAAACAAGACAGCACAAATTCGTTTAAGCAAAGCATTAGTGAGGTCGGTGTTTTTGATATATCAATCACGCCACCACCCGGATACTTAGGCAGTAATGCATATCAGATTAAAGCCGCGAATACGGGGGCCATTGGTCGATTTATTCCGGCGTATTTTAGTTTATCTGCCGAACAACCTACCATCAAAAATGCTTGCAGAACTTATACTTACATGGGACAAACGTTCGTGTTTGATACCTTGCCAACGTTAGAGATAACGCCTCTCTCATACACAGGTGGTCGTTTACAAAACTACAGTATCGGCCAATGGTGGCGCTATAACAAAGAGTGGGATTTTAGAACCTATTCGGCTTCACCTTCCAATATTAAAGTGATAGACAGTGACTCGCTTTCTATCCTTGGTCGACGCGCAGGTTTTGCTTCTTCTGGTAATGTCATTAAATTGCCTCTGCAGAATAAGGTACAACTGCAAAATGCCAAACTGCGTTATAACAAACCGTTTGATCCGATATCACCAACCAATGACACCATCACTTTAGCGCTTACTGCTGAAGACATCGAAGATCAAGATGGCGTTTGTTATAAGTTAAATGCCACAGGAAATTGCCTTAATTATAATTTCCCTGCCACACCTGAGCATCAGCAAAAGTGGGGACGAATAACAATGGAAGATGCGTATGGCTCAGAGTTAAATGCACTTCAATCGAGAATTGAGACTGAATATTACGATAATGGTCGTTTCGTTCGTAACACTACTGACTCTTGCACAGAGCTTAGCCTATCTGATTTTAGCTTTAATGTGGGTAACGATCCAAATGCTCTTCCTGTAGGAAAAGGAATAACAGAAGCGAGTTTTAACAAGGCTCAAAATACTCAAGTTAAAGATGGACTTACGAGCATGGACTTCACTGCCCCTGGAAACGGAAATCAAGGGCAAGTCATTCCTACTTTGTCGTTAGTTAACCTGCCTTGGCTACAGCAAGACCAAGACAATAACGATTCTTTTGAAGATTTCATTAAAGCAACCATTCATTTTGGGATTTATCGCGGAAGTGATCGTATTATATGGAGCCATGAACAAACCAACTAAGTTCATACAGATAGCCATAATTAATAAGGAAACATCATGAAAGACGATTACAGCTACCCAATTGGAACAAAAGGCCAACCTTGGGGCGAAGCAGAAAAAGCGGCTTGGCTTGCAAGCATGACAGTAAAGCGCTCTTACCAAGAAGAAGTAGCAACTAAAATTCATGCGCTTTCTGATCGCTTCGATGTCTCTCAATATGGCGCATTATCGTATGACGAAACGCGCTTTCCATTATTGTGCATTAAAACTCGCCAATGGGATAATGCGAAACCAACACTATTAATTAGCGGTGGTGTTCATGGCTATGAAACTTCAGGCGTTCATGGTGCATTGCAATTTGTAGATACCAAAGCTGAGCATTACAGTCAATGGTTTAATATTGTCGTTGCCCCTTGTGTTAGCCCGTGGGGTTATGAAGTGATTAATCGTTGGAACCCAACAGCGACCGATCCAAACCGTTCTTTTTATGCAGATAGTCCTGCTGAAGAATCGGCAGGATTAATGGCATTAGTTGCATCACTTGGAACGCCTATTTTTGCGCACATTGATCTGCATGAAACGACAGACAGTGATGAAACAGAATTTCGCCCTGCATTAGCTGCACGCGATGGCTTAGAATATATTGAAGGTTACATTCCTGATGGTTTCTACACGGTAGGTGATACAGAAAAACCAGCAACGGCATTTCAAACAGCCATCATTGATTCTGTTCGTACCGTTACACACATTGCACCACCTGATGAGAATAACCAAATTATTGGCTCTGATGTGGTTCAAGAAGGCGTAATTGAATACCCAACGAAGAAGTTAGGTTTGTGTGCAGGTCTAACGGATGCTGATTTTGTATCGACAACTGAAGTGTATCCAGACAGCGACAAAGTAACAGCACAAGAGTGCAATGATGCACAAGTTGCCGCCATTGTTGGTGGCGTTGAGTATCTATTAGCCCAAAAGTAATAAATACCCCCTTCTATTTAGCAAATAGATGATTCGGATCAAAAAGAACACCTTTTGAATGATTCATCTATTTCCTATCAGGATATCGTACACTTAGTAATCATAAGAAAATTAATATATAGAATTATTAATAAATTGTAATATATCCCACTAAAAAACACCCTTACTTACAATATTTACACGATGAAAAAATAAAAAATTCGTATTTTGTTACATTCTCTTAATGGTAAAATACTTGGAGTAATTATCTAAAAGAGAATCCTTATGTGGAACAAATTAAATAAGTCCATGATGTTTTGCCAAATGATGTTTGGCTTATCATTTTATGGCGTAATGGTTATATTAACTCGCTTTTTCTTAGAAGAACTAAACTACAGCGAAGCTGATACCATGATGGTAGTCGGTGCCTTTTCATCTATTGGCCCTCTATTTGCTATCGCCGGTGGCTTTATTGCCGATAAATTTTTAGGCGCTTACCGCTCATTAACCATCAGCTACCTTGGTTTCTCTGTGGGTTACGCTTTACTTGTCTTAGGCTCATACACCACCAATGTTCCAATGGCATTATGCGGTATTGCATTAGCAAGTTACGGCCGTGGTTTAATGTCTCCTTCTTATCCAAGCCTTTATAAGCGCACCTTTGATACCCAGGAACATTTTGAAAACTGCTACCCTGTAAACTACTCAGTAAATAATGTAGGTGCGCTATTGGGCCAGTACTTGTTCCCTATGTTCGTACTAGTGCTTGGCTTCCACGGAAGCTTCATGTTATCTGCTATTCTTGCCTTCTTTGCATTAGCGACATTAGTGGTTTTCCGTAAATCATTATTAACTGTTGGTGCGGATATTGACCAACAACCAGTAAGTTCTAAAAACTGGGCTGCATTTTTAGTTACCTCTATTGCTATGATTGCATTGGTATTCTTCATGTTCTCAAACATGGACATTGGCCAAAACATTGTTTACGCAATTGGCCTTACCGCTATTGGTTACTTCATTTTCTTAATGATCAAATCTGAGAAATCAGACGCATTAAAAATGGGGACTATCCTTATCGTTACAGCACTGACCACAGCTTTCTTTGTTTACTACGGTCAAATGATGACATCAATGACCATGGTAACCATTAATACTATGCGTGGTGATCTATTCAACCTAATCCCAATTGCACCAGAAGCGTCAATGGCGATGAATCCATTATGGTGCATTGTCGCTGGCCCAATCATTGCGATGACATTTTCTGCTCTTGAGAAACGTGATATTCATTTCTCAACAGCAACTAAAATTGGATTTGCCTTCATTCTAACAGCCATTGCTTTTGGTATTTTAACCATGGCGGTAATGAGCGTGGGCGAAGATGTAATCATTCGTCCTGAAGTGTTCCTATTAATTCACTTCTTCCAAGCGTTTGCTGAAGTGATTGTAGGCAGTTTAGTGGTTGCATTCATTCTGTCTGTTGCACCAAAACACATCGAAGGCTTTTCTGTCAGTCTATTCTCTGTTGCGATGGCGTTAAGTGGCATTATTGGTGCGGTATTCTCAACCTCTATCGCTCAAGAGAAAGGCCAAGTGATCACCCAAGAGTTTGTGCAAACGGTTTATGGCGGTTATTTCCAGCTATTAACCATTCTAGCGGTTGTGATGGTTGCAGTTGCTTTTGTTGCTTCATTCATTATTCGTAAGATGCTTGAAAGTAGCAAACATGCAGAAACAGCAGAACTAAAAGAACAAGAAGTGTAATTTCAACCCTTTTAAATATCATAGCCTTACTCTGTATCTTTATAGAGTAAGGCTTTTTTATACCAAGCTATTTATTTACCAATTGGTTTCCCCATCGTTTCAACATCGCTTGAAGTTCTTTTAATTTATAAGGCTTATTCAACGCATCGTCCATTCCTGCAGCAATACACAAATCCACTTCCATCGATGTCGTCCCCGCAGTAAGCGCAATGATCGGCTTATTATACCCGTTCTCTCTTAACTGTTTTGTCGCTTCAAAACCATCCATTATTGGCATTCGACAATCCATCAGTACAATATCAACGTCATTCTTGTTTAAAAAATCAATGGCTTGCTGCCCATTATCGGCAAATTCTGGAGTTACATCTATCTTAGCTAACATCATCTTTAAAATTGTCTGATTCATCTTAATGTCCTCTACCGCCAAGATAGACAGTTGCTCAATTGGAAAAGAAGAACCAACCTCGTTATCATTACTCCTTTGCTGAATCGAAGGTTCATTAAGTGGGATTACTACCTTAAAATCAGAACCAACACCGTCCTCACTTGAAAACGAAATATCCCCATGCATAACCGAGACCAAAAACTGACAAATAGATAACCCAAGACCAGTCCCTTCAAACTGCCTTTGGCTCGAATTATCCACCTGACTAAAAGGATCAAAGAGACTGCTTTGCTTATCTTTAGGAATACCACATCCCGTGTCTGAAACGATTATTTGTAGTGCATTATTAACCCAAGAAACCGATAATATGATCTTGCCTTCTTTGGTAAATTTAATCGCATTACCAATTAGATTTACAATAATTTGTTGAATTCGATCTACATCACCTTGCAACATTTCAGGGAGATTTGGAGTCACATTGACTTCAAAGATCAGTCTTTTTTCTTCAATTTGGTGAGTGAAAATTTGCTGAATAGTCGATATAAGTCGACTTGGTGCAAAATTATCAACTTTAAGATCTAGCATTCCCGCACTCATCTTACTGAAATCAAGCAAGTCATTAATGATAACTCTAAGCATCTCACCTGACTGATGTACAGTCTCAAGCAAAGTACGCTGATATGGAGTAATAACGGTATCTTCCATTAACTCTGCTGACCCTAGCAGCCCGTTAAGCGGTGTTCTTAGTTCATGGTTTATCATGGCAACAAAGTCACGAGTGGCTTGTTCTGATTTCTCTGCTCTTTGCTTCTCTTTAAGTGTTTCTTCTAATAATTTTTGCCTTTCAAAAGCGGCACTGAGCATCTCAGAAAACAAGCCAAACTGATTCTCAATGGTGTCATACCATGTAGAACTCGGAGGCTGAGTAAACATAACTTGCAGCGATCCACATTGCACATCATCTTGATGAAGGTAAACAATCAACTGAGTACACTCCGCATTCCAATCTAAAGAGTGCTTAGATACAGAGAAGTGACTAAATTGAATGCTCTTATCGGTATAGAAAACACTAATATCATGCTCTTGTGTCGCTAGGCTTGAAGAAAGATGAATCGCTTGTATTGGCTCAATATTAACGAGATCTTCAAGTAATCGTTTCAATAGGCCTTTGGTTAATTTCTCTTGCAGTAATCGCTGGCTATACTCCAAAAAAAGAGCCTCAAGATAGCTTTTAAATTTCAATAGAGCCACATCATTCTCAGCCTGCTTTTGCACCATAAGTAACGTATCTTCAACTAACTTTTTGGCGCTATAAAGCTCATTACTTTTCTTTTCAAGTAAGGTTTCTGCGGCTTTACGAGCTTGTTTTTCTCGCTGAATTTTCCGATTTAACAGCTCTATCATTTTCTCACTATCCATCTTTATCCCCTTAATGAAATTACACTTTCAATAAAGTAAAACGAACTTGAGAACCATCTTCCTGAATCGCTTGCATTTGAATATCTATATTTTCATTGAAGTGCTCAGCACACCCTTGGATCAACCCAAAACACACATTAGAAAAACAACGTGCAGAGATATAATCCATCACCATTTCTGATTCTGTATTAGAAATAAAAACAAACTCTGGCGGACTTGCTTGTGCATACAACTTCTTTACTTCAAGATGAATATAACTTTCTACTTGTTTAATAAAATCAAACGTATTAGACGACTTACCTTCCAGACTTGGCATGCTGTTATAAAGAGTAAAGAAAACTGATTTCCCATAAACTTGCTGTAAATCTTCAATACTAATATTGGTTAATTTGCTTAATGACACAATCAACTTAACTAAGTCTTTATGATCATAAGTACCGACAGAGGTATAAGCTCCGTCATCATTATTATCATCTAACATTTGCTGGCACACTTCCAAGCCAAAGGTATCTTCCACTAACTCTAAAAACTCTGAAAAAATAATCCCTTTCATATTTAATCCTATTTACAAACTAGCTTTATCTAAGTGTAGGAAGTAATAACTAAATAAGGTAGGTTTATCTTTGATTAGTAAACGGTAAATCTAATAAACAGATAATGCTACTGTTTGATATCACACATTGCTCTCCCTAAAATACTGCATCAATCTCTGAGGATGCTGTATGAGTAATAAGTTGACTTTTCTGCTTCTGTTTCAGCATTTATCAAAATAAAGACACGACATTTAGCTTTAAGTCTATACACTGGCCTCAATATTTATAAAAGTTAGTATATAGAGTCCCCCTCTTATGAAGCCAACACTTCCATTAATGTCATTACTTACTCTTCTTAGCGGTTGCCAGCTAGAAAGTACTCTAGAACCAGAGGCTATTCAGTGCAGTAACAATGAGTTCTTATTGTCATTACCAGAAGACATTCCTGATTATCGTCACGCCATGGCTGAGTTTTCACAAATTGGTGGCGAAAACCCTCTTAATTCAATGAGTTTTGTCAGCCAATGCATACCTAAAACGTCTTTTAAAGACCTTGCCGAGAACAGCGCTAAAGCGATCTTATCTTCGAACTATAAAAGCGCAGGTCAAGTTGTTCATTTTAGAATTAAAAGCAATGTTGCGTACGTAGAGCTCGCCGCTCATACCAACCATTGGGCGGGCTCTTCCGCTGCACTGGCTGCGGTAGATCCTATAATTAAACGTAATCTGTTTTTAAACAGTAAAGTTGAAGACGTTATCGTTGGTGAAATTACCGACTAAATTTAGCTAGCACCTTCCTTTATTGGTAATACTATGCATAAAAATCATAGAGTCTTTGAAAAATAGTCATTTGCCTCATAGGCAGCCTTTCTCTACTATGCGCGCTCTTCTTTTTTAACCCTAAGAGCGCAGCATGTTTTCACAATCCATTTTCGCTCAATTGGTCAGAATGAGTGTGTTATTAGTTTTATCCCTTATTGCCGTTCATAACTCACCTGCTTTGTTGAATTTATTAGCTCAACAAGCCGTAAATAGTGGATGCCACCAGCAAACAGGTCAAGACGATAGCCATCACCATTCTCATCATCACCATTAAGAGCACATTATGAGTATTTTTCGTTTTCCACCACTAGTATGGCTTGGGATCGGGATTTTAATTATCAGTCTAGGGATCAGACAATCATTCGGCATTTTTATGATGCCAATTTCAGAGCACTTCCAAACCGGTCGTGAATTTTTCAGTTTTGCTATTGCCTTACAAAACCTTTTATTTGGTATTTTCCAACCATTTATAGGCATGGCATCTGACAAATGGGGCTCAAAGCGCATCATTATTATGGGTGCTATCGCTTATGCAGCTGGCCTTGCTTTAACGTCTATTGCCACTGAATCAAGTATGCTTTATGTCTCTTTAGGAGCTCTCGTTGGTCTTGGATTAAGTGCAACAAGTTATGTGATCATTTTGGGCGCGGTTGCCAAAGTCGTTCCTGCTGAGCACGCGGCAAAAGCCTTTGGCTTAACCACAGCAGCAGGTTCTTTTGGGATGTTTGCTATGATCCCTGGTGCACAAACGTTATTGCATGACTTTAACTGGCAAATTGCGATGCAAGTATTTGCGATGTTATGTGCATTGATGGTGGCTTTTGCGCTATTTATGAAAACTGCAAAACCATCATCACAAGGCGCGACAGTAGAAGACACTCAAACCCTAACAGAGGCATTAAAAGAGGCCTTTTCACACAAGGGTTACTGGTTCATACACGCAGGTTTCTTTGTGTGTGGTTTTCATGTGATGTTTATTGCAACGCATTTACCTAGTTATTTAGCAGATAAAGACTTACCCGCTTCAAGCGCAGCAATGGCATTAGCTTATGTCGGTATCTTTAATATCTTTGGCTCTTACTTTTGGGGTGTGATGGGGGACAAATTCAACAAGCGTCACGTAATGTCTGCATTGTATTTTGTTCGTACTGTTGTCATTGGTGCGTTCGTCACTTTACCTGTAACAGAGCATACAGCGGCTATCTTTGGTGGCGCCATTGGTTTCTGTTGGTTAGGAACAGTGCCATTAACCTCTGGTTTGGTTCGCCAAATATTTGGGGCTCGTTACTTATCAACCTTGTATGGTTTAGTTTTCTTTACTCATCAGGTTGGCAGCTTTTTAGGCGCTTGGGCTGGCGGTCGTATTTATGATTATTACGGTTCATATGAGCCAATCTGGTGGTCTACGGTTGTTCTGGCTTTCTGTGCGGCATTAATTCATTTACCAATTAATGATAAACCAGTAGAAAGGCTGAAATTACAAACCGCGTAAGTACGTTTCAGAACAAGGCAGCACACTACAACAAAGCCGATACTCTTCATGTGTATCGGCTTTTTTCTTAACAAGAGAAATCACAACGCAACAAAAAAAGAAATAAATTACATAAATATAGAGTTAAGTCGTAAATTTCTTTCCAGCCATTATCTTAAATATAAGAATTGAATCAAAATATACGAAATGGGTATTTACTTAGTGCCGTTCATTCATTCTTTATATGTAGTGTGTTAGATATTATGTTGATTCTTCCTAGAGCCTCACTCCTATATGCTGTATGTGTCTTCGTGTCTTTTTCTGCAGTTGCAAACATAGAGCAAGAGTTTGATGAGCTTGATGCGCTGTTAAATATGCCTTTAGATTCACTCACTGAAACAAAAGTTGTTACCGCAACCAAAACCTCTTTAAGCTTGTCGGACGTCCCTGCATCTGTTCATGTTATTACCTCAAAAGAGATTGAACGTTCTAGTGCTCGCTCAATTGCCGATGTCCTTATTCTTGCTCCCGGTCTTCATGTCGCTAAATTCTCAGATTATGACTGGACAGTCTCTGCTCGTAGTAAAAACCAAGGTGAAAACAACACACTATTAGTAATGATTGATGGAAGAAGTACCGTCAACCCGATGTACTCTGGTGTTAATTGGGATACCTTGCCCGTAAGCTTAGATAATATTGACCGCATTGAAGTCGTCTTAGGATCAGTTGGCACCATATGGGGAGGCAACGCGGTTAATGGTGTTATTAATATCATCACAAAAGATGCAGAAAATGCGCCAAAAGCTCAAGTGAGTGCAGCGGTAGGTAATTTCGATTATAAAGAATTTAAAGCGCATCACAGTGGTCAGATAAATGACTATACCCATTTATCTGGCTATATCGAATCTTTACAACACTCCCCCTTTACCGATAAAGACCCTATCTTTAATGAACTTCGCCACTTAAAAGTATTAACCGAACGTTTTGGGATGCGTGCTGACTACCAAAACCAACAAAACACCGTTTCAATGCAATTTGGCGGGATCCGCTCTCGTGAAGATTATCAATGGTTGCAATACACGCCTGCTTTTTTAGACCCAGCATCACATCAAAATGATTACGATGCTTTCTTTACTGAAATGAACTCTCAAGAGCTCTTTGCTGGCTTTCAATATTTACATGACAAACTGGATGGCGACCAATGGGAAAATCAACTTTGGCTCACTCACAGTGAATCAGACGGTACCAATGAACCCGCCAGTTTTACACGTTTAGATTTAGATACTCGATACACGTTTAATACTCAAGATTTTGGGTCGCTAACCATTGGAGCCAACGCTCGTATTATTGATGAAGAATACGCTCAATTCACAGAAAAAGAACAATACTTTTCGCCTTATATTCGCACAATTGAAGAGCATGAATTCTTAAACCAAAGTTATGGTATTTATACAAACTGGAGCATTAACGTAACTGACAGCACAGAAGTTACCCTTGGCAATCGCATACAATATGCAAACATTACCGAAGAGTGGTATTCACAACCACAAGTGCGTGCACTGCAAAAGTTAACGGATAATCAACGTCTATGGGCAGGCTGGGGTCGCGCAGTGATTACGCCTTCTCGCTTAGAGTTAGATACTCAGTTTCAAGAAAACTACTCTTGTAGTTCATGTGGTTATTATGACCCTGCAACAGGCAGCGTTTATGACAAGCCTGTAAATGGTACGATAGGCCCTGTTGATTATCTTCAAGCCTATAAATATTTAGGTAATCGTGATCTAGAAATGGAATCCATTGATACGTATGAAATTGGATATCGTTATTGGCAAGACAATCAATTCCAATTAAGTATGAGTTTATTTTACAGCCAACATGATAATGTTCGAGCTTATAAAAACCTTGGTGGCTATGTTTATACATCATCTGCTGGCTCTGATACTTCAATTGGAACTGTAATTCATGATATGTATGCCCAACTAATCGACCCACTCTCCCAAGAAACCATGGGCGGAGAAATCAGCGCTCAGTGGAAACCCATTGATGTACTGCAAGTTAACGCTAATTACAGCTACAAAACCATTAAAGGGGATTGTACTGGGTCTATCTGTGGCTCAAATGACTTACCTGTTTTAGATCTAGAAAATACTCCAAGCCATTATGCCACTTTGCATATTATGTGGGACATCCATCCAACGGTTTGGGTCTCCTCTGTTGTTAACTATGTTTCAGCATCAGAACCTGATGAAGCGCTTATTGAAGCCTATAAAGGTTATGGTGATGACTACTTAGTATGGCCCGAGATCATCACTCTTGATATGTCGGTTAACTGGCAGCACAAACCAACATGGCCAAGCATAAAAGTCAGCGCAGAAAACCTAGGCAGCGATCAACTAAAAGAATACCCAGAGCAATATGGCCCCTTTGCTAATGGTACCCAATACTACGCTGAAATCAGCTGGAACTTCATATAGCTATGCTAAATACAAAAGCACAGGCAAGTTCATTTAACTCTTTATTTTACAGCTTACGTTGTAAAATCATGGGCTGCCTGTTGCTTTTACTTATCGGTTTTCCTCTAAAAGCAAATGATAACAACATTCAAGATCATAACCTAAAAGCGGTTTATCTGTTCCGATTTGCTTTTTTAACCACCTGGGGTGAGTTTACCCCAGCTAATAAACAATTCAATTTTTGCTCAGCCGCAGAATTGGAGACGAGTAATACCTTACAAACACTCATAGAAAAAAAACCTGAACGAGCAAAATTCACACCGTACACCTCCATAAAAGAACTAGAGAAAGAAACTTGCCATCTCATTTATCTTTCAACTCAAAGCTCTAGTGTCATTCAGCAATTAAAAACGACGCAACCACACGCACTGCTTATTGGTGACGGGAAGCCATTTGTTCAATCTGGCGGAATGATTGCATTTATTAAAGTAAACAACAGAATTAAACCTTTGATCAGTTTAAATAATATTAAGCCAACCGGGCTATCTATTCGTTCGCAACTGCTTTCAGTGTCAGAAATAGCAACCAATGAGGATAAATTATGATTCATCATTGGTTTAGTGCATTACCGTTGCGTAAAAAAGTTATTTACCCAATTTGGACGTTATTAACATTAAGTACCATCATTCTTGGTGCTAGTGTCGCGCATTTTGTCGGTATTACTCACAGTGCTAATTTATATACGAGAACGTCCATTCTTGCCCAAGGGATCGCGAGCAACCTGTCTGGTGCTTTAATTTTTAATGATCAAGAAACGGGGTTAGACCAAATGAATGCCCTCTCTTTTGACCCAGAAATCATTGCTGCTCACGTTGAACATATAAATAATGAGCCCTTTGCAAAACTGGATAATTTACCAGAAAGCTGTCAGTGGAAAGGTAAAACCATTCATTGCTCTGACTCTGTTTTCTTTGCTGTGACCCATCCAATTACACTAGATAATGAACATCTTGGTAATCTAACGGTATGGGCATCCAAAGATAATATGTTTAAACAGCGTAATCAGATCATCGTTATTTTCTTAGTTACCTCAATAATACTGTCTGTTTTAGCGCTTATTTTTGCCCAGGGATTACACAAACTAATTGCCACGCCTTTGTTGTCTTTATTTTATTCAATGCAAGGGGTTATTAAGAAAGGGGTTACCAATAAACGCCTTGATGTTTTACACCCAGATGAAATAGGCATGGTGACTCACTGCTTTAATGAAATGCTCGATAACCTTAGTCATCGAGATGATTTATTGACTCAAGCATTCCAAAGTTTGGAGGATAAAAACCACTATATTAATCAAGTTCTTGACTCTATAGAGCAAGGTTTAATCGTCATTTCACCGAGTAAAGAAATTACCTATTACAACCCTGCTGCCCATCTGCTTTTTCCAGAGATTGGTAATCAAAGCTATAATAATAATGGTTCTTTAACGCCTAACTGCATACTGCATGAGTTTGAGCCAAGCGCACGTATCAACGAATTATTACAACATATTGAACAGCATAAGCGTTTGTTACCCGTTATTATCCGCCATCAACTTACTGGTGTACGCTATCAAATTTCATCATACCCAATTTCAGGTGAACAACACTCATTACTGCATATTGAAGACATCACTACACGCTATGCTGCAGAGCAACGTCAACGATTAGCCGAAACCATTTTTGACCAGAACCCAAGCTCTGTTATCGTTCTTTTACGCGACATGAGCGTTGAAACAAAAAATACGGCCTTTATTCGTTATTTTGGTGATATCAATAAATTAAACCAATTAGTTGTTCGCCACCCTGTTAAATTTTCTTATCGCATCTTAAAGCAATTACTCACTCGTGGTTCTTTTCAAATCAAAACCGATGTGTCTAGCAACGGAGAGTGGCTACCTTGCTTAATCACAATTAAAATCATTAAAAATAGCGAAAACAAAGTAGAATCTTTTGTTGTTTCCATTAATGATAAAACACAAGATGTAAAATTAAAGCAATTGAGATTTGAAGCGAATCATGACGCATTAACACATTTAGCCAATAGGCAGAATGCTCATCAAACTCTTCTTAAATATCAACAAAGTAATACACCGGTTTATATTTTATTTCTTGATTTAGATGGCTTTAAAGCCGTGAATGATACTTATGGTCACCAGTGTGGTGATGACCTACTTAAGATAATTGCACAACGATTAAAAAATAGCGTCTCTAAAGATGATTTAGTGGCCCGTTTAGCGGGTGATGAATTCTTATTAGCATTTACTTTGACAAATGATGAAGAAAAAACGCATAACCACATACATACCGTTTTAAATCGAATTTTAGATACGATAAATCAACCAATCATAATTAATCATTGTGAACCGGTAATCTCAGCAAGTATTGGGGTGTATTATTGGAAAGCAGATGAAAACGTAAGTGTTAAAGCGGCACTTAATAAAGCAGATAAAGCCATGTACTGCGCGAAAGTATCAGGAAAAAATCGATACCATATCGCTTAATGGTATCGATATCATTTACTCTTTAATCACTCTCTCTTTTAAGCATAGAGGGAGTGAATTCAGAACAAGTTGTCCCTTCCTCTTTTTTCGCTTCATACATTGCAATATCTGCGTACTTAATCAACTCCTCTCCATGCTTCCCATGATCAGGATAAATAGCGACACCCATACTCAGCGATATACTCATAGGTTCAGATCCTATAATGATTGGAGAGGTAAACTGGTCTTGTAACTTTGATGATAATCTCTTCACGCCAGAATGTTGAGCAATCTCTTGACCTATAATTAAAAACTCATCGCCCCCTAATCGATATACATTATCTCTTCGTCGTACCGCTTTAACCAACAACTGCGAAGTTTTAATCAGAACCTCATCACCAACATCATGACCAAGCGTATCATTAATCTCTTTAAATTTATTTAAATCAATAAAATAGATTGCAACCTTAGAATGAGTTCGTTCAGCGTGTTGCAGCGCATACTGAAGATCTTCATTCACCATTGTTCTATTTTTAAGTCCAGTCAACTCATCATGATGCGCTTTATAAGTTAACGCTTCTGTTTTTTCATGGACAATTTCATTCATTTTAAAGAAAGCAGATAATAGGTTGCCCATCTCATTTTGTTCAACGATGTCGGCAATATCTAATTTTTCACCTTGTTGCATTTTTTTAGTACTAGAAAGTAATAAATGAAGGGGATCAAACAAATTTCGCTTCATAAAAAAGAGAGTCGCAATGGCTAAAAAAGCCAAAAATACCATTTGTAGTTTAATGAAGGTCACTAACTTACTGCGATTTTCTTTATAATCACCCTTACGCTTTTCTAATAATATAAGCTCAATATTAATGAACTGAGTTAAGTCTTTTCTCAAATCATCCATATACGCTTTGCCTTTGTCTTCTCTGACAATAACGAGCGCTTGAGCCTGTTGGTTATTTTGCGCTAATTCAATTGTTTCTTTTAACTCATCGAACTTCAGTTGCATCACTTCGGAAAGATGATCAAGGGCAGCTTGCTGATCTTTGTTATTTCTAGTCAGTTGGTATAAATATTCTAAGATGTTTCGGGCTTCTGATTCCCCCATATAATATGGCTGAAGATAGCTGACGTTATGGGTTAATAAAAAGCCCCTTTGCCCCGTCTCGGCATCTTTAAGACTACTGAGTAGTTTTTCTGAATTTGTTATTACATCATGAGTATGAATAACCCATTCAAGTTTTTTATCACCATAGGCCTCTAACTTAAATGTCAGAATTGAACTGGTAATAGATACTGAAAACAGCACCAATAAATATAACGCTAGCTTTAATCGAACACTCATATCATCCATGACCTTTTACTGCGAACCACTATAGTGAATAGTAGACGTTATAAGAAAAAATGCCAAAACTCTTTTTAATAAATGGCTCAATATCAACCTTTAGAGGTAATAAATTTATTAATCGCTCAGTTAACGTATTAAAGTAACTAAGGCTGACAAGCTTTCGCTATAAACTCAATAAAGGTTCTTAATCGTTTGGGTTGATAACGGTCACGATGATAAAGGGCTGAAAAGTCGACACTTGGTATCCCCCACTCCTCAAATACTTGCTCAAGCTTGTTATCATCTAACTCTTGCTGACAATAAATTAGTGGAACACGAATAATCCCATTACCTGCTAGCGCACCAGACACCAATACACGACCATTTTTACACTGTAAATTACCTTTCACGGTAACGTCATAATGCTCTTTATTTTTAAGAGATTGAAAATGCCATTTTCGTACCGACCCCGTTAAACAATGATGTTGATTCAGCTCTTTTGGGTGAGTCGGCCTTCCACGTTGAGCCAAATAAGAGGGGCTTGCTAATGTTCCCATTTCAATATTCAACAGCTTTTTAGCGACAAATCCTGAATCTTCAAGGGCTCCCATACGAAACGCAATATCAAACTCTTCTTCGATTAAATCAACACGGTTACTACTGAAATCTAAACTCACCGATACATCAGGATATTGCTGCATAAAATCATTTACTAGCTCAGCAAGAAACACCTCACCTAAATAACCACCAACACAGTTTATTTTTATCTCTCCTTGCACTTTTTCGACATCATCTACAGCAGATAACAACGCTTGGTCTATAGTATGAAGAGCTTGTTCACATTGATGATAAAAATGCTTTCCGGCCTCTGTTAAACGAAGCGTGCGCGTTGTTCGTATTAATAAAGTCACGCTCATCTGTTTTTCTAAGCTACTTATTTGGCGTGATACGTGCGAACGAGAAACATCAAGCGTTTCAGCAGCTTTAGTAAAGTTACCCAAACGAGCAATAAGAACAAACGAGCGAATATCAGTAAGGTTAATGTGATTGATCATAATAGTGGTTCAATAGTTATCGACGCTCTATTGTTGCAGTACAGCAACAGAGTTTCAAGTAAACGACTATATATCAACAATACAAGTCACAGTAATATATCTCCATCGCAACGAAGCAGGGCTCTGACTTCGATTGTTCATTGAATTTATTAAGGAAATAGAAGATGAAAAAATTAGTTGTTATTACAGGTGCAAGCTCTGGTATTGGTGAAGCAATCGCTCGTCGTTTAAGCGATGAAGGTCATCCTCTGCTGCTTCTTGCTCGTCGTATTGACCGTCTTGAAGCGCTTAACTTACCAAACTCTCTATCTGTAAAAGTAGATGTAACAGACAAAGACTCTTTTGATGCTGCAATCGCTCAGGGTGAAGCAAAATTCGGCCCTGTTGATGCGCTAATCAACAACGCAGGCGCTATGCTTCTTGGTCAAATCGACACTCAAGATGCACAAGAGTGGAAGAGAATGTTTGATGTGAACGTTATCGGCCTTCTAAATGGTATGCAAGCGGTTTTAGCACCTATGATGGCGCGTAACACGGGTACTATTATCAATATCAGCTCTATTGCTGGTAAGAAGACATTCCCAAACCATGCGGCTTACTGCGGTACTAAGTTTGCGGTTCACGCTATCTCTGAAAACGTACGTGAAGAAGTGGCTTTATCAAACGTCCGTGTTACAACTATTGCACCGGGTGCAGTTGAAACTGAACTTCTGTCTCACACCTCTTCTCAAGAGATTAAACACGGCTATGGTGAGTGGAAAGAAAACATGGGCGGCGTATTAGCTGCTGACGATATCGCACGCGCAGTGTCTTTTGCTTACCAACAACCTCAAAACGTATGTATCCGTGAGATTGCACTGGCTCCTACTAAGCAGCAACCATAGTAGGTACTAACTTACTTAGCGAAATCATCGTTAAATATTAAATACAAAAAAGCCAAACTTGGATTACCCAGTTTGGCTTTTTTATTTCTAGCGAGAAACCATCTTCAATTAACAGCCGTTCATTTAGCTATAATGATTAACGGCGGTAGTTACCACCACGATTAGAAGTACGTTCTTTATGAGCAGATGCCGCTTTTGCTTGTGATTTTAAAATCGAATCTACCGTCAATTCCATTGGCTCTTTTGGCTCAAGACCGTGTGGGAAAGTACGTGAACGTGGCGGCTTATCAAACTCAAGATTAGACGCACGTGGCATACGCTTAAAACGGTATAAGTAGAAGTTTTCTAACTTCTCTCTCGCCCATTCTGTTTTCTTCAAGTATTTAACACTACTCGCAATCGACGGGTTAGTGTTAAAGCAATTCAAACGCATTGCAGTATCTAGAATTTCCCAACCGTAAAAATCAACCAACTCTTGCAGTAAGGTTTCTAACTTAAGACCGTGTAATGGGTTGTTTTGTTGCAGTTCAATTCTTTCTTCATCAGTCATCATAACGAATATCCTAAGTGTTAGTTGTTCAAACAGGGTGAATAGGCGGCGAATTATACAGGGTTATCACTCAAAATATAGTATTAACCCGTGAAATATAAGTAACTATCTTTAGGGTGATTATAACGTAAAAAACCAACCACAATAACCCTAAGGCCATTGTGATTGGTGAGTAAAAATAAACTCAAAGACAGTATTTATTTATGCGTGGTTTGGTGCTGGCTTAATCTTAAATAAAATCGCGTACATTACTGGCACTACAATCAAAGTAAGGATGGTCGCAAAACCTAAACCCGCCATAATCGTAATAGCCATTGAGCTAAAGAACGCATCAAACAATAATGGAATAAGCCCTAGTATTGTCGTTAACGCCGCCATACTCACAGGACGAACACGACTGATCGCACTGTCCACTATCGCAATGTACGGATCTTTTCCTGAGGTCAATTCAATGTTGATTTGATCAAGCAACACAATCCCGTTTTTCAAAATCATACCACTTAAACTTAATAACCCTAAGAACGCGGTAAAGCTAAACGGCATATTGGTACTCAATAAACCAAACGCCACACCAATGATAGAAAGCGGAACCGTAAACCAAATCACTAACGGCTTTTTAAACGAGTTAAACAGCAGCATAGTGATGATAAACATGAACAAGTAACCCATTGGCAATGAACCAAATAGAGACTCTTGTGCATCTTTTGATGATTCATATTCACCACCCCATGTAATTTCATACCCTTCTGGTAACGGCATCTCCAACACTTTTGGTTGAACACGCGCTAACAAACTAGCAGGCGTATCATCACTTAATAAATCATGATCAGCCATTACCGTAATGGTACGTTTTCTGTCGCGACGCTGGATAAGAGGTTCACTCCAATCTAGGTTCACGCCATCAATCACCTGGTCTACTGGAATGTAGCTTTGCAATGATGGGCTCCAGATCTTCACGTTTTGCAGTGATTCAAAATCCACACGCTCTACTTCTGGCAAACGCGCCACAATCGGCAATGTATGTGTACCATCACGCAGCATTCCTAATGTATTACCACCAAATGCCATTTGCAGCGTATTTGATAAGTCTTCTTTTGAGATCCCTAAACGACGCGCTTTCGACTCATTAAACTCAGGCGTTAGTTCTTTAGTACGTTCACGCCAATCATGTCGAATGTTTCTTGAGCCTGAATCCGTCGCTAGAATGTCTTCAACATCGGCCGCTAAATCACGCAAGATTTGAGGATCTGGCCCTGAAATACGCACTTCAATCTTAGACGCTGGCGAAGGACCAAATTCCATCATTTTGAATTGGAAGGTAGGCTTCTCAAAGCGCTTATCTAATGAGTTGGTTAGGTTTTCTAACAAGCTAAACATTGATTCGCGATCCGTCGTTCGGATCTGAAATTGTGCATACGCTTCATAGCTTTTTTCTGGTTGGTAAGTTAGCGCAAAACGCTGCATACCTTGACCAATCGACGCTGATACAAACTCAATGTTATCTTGCTTATTAATATAGCTCTCAACCGCTTCTGATTGCTTAATTGTCTCACGAATATCAGTGCCTTCTGGCATCCACATATCCACGTAAAACATTGGCGTGTTTGATGCAGGGAAGAATTGCTGCTTCACATTACCAAACGCCATTACCGCAACGACAAGTAAACCCACTAGTGAGATAACCGTTACCCAACGGAAGCGTAAAGCCAACTTAAGTGATGAACCAAACGCAGTAAATAAGAACCCTTTGTATGCGTCTTCTTCTTCACCTGTGTTTTTATCTTCTTCTTTCAATAACAAGTCAGCTAAGAATGGCGTGATTGTAATAGCCGTTACCCAACTTAAAAACAGTGAGTAACACAACACCCAATACAAGTCGCCCATGAACTCGCCAGTGGCATCTTCAGACAGACCAATCGGAGCAAATGCGGCAATCGCGATCACTGTTGCGCCCAATAAAGGCCACTGTGTTTGTTTTACAATGTCCGCAGCTGCTTGAACCTTGGTGCGTCCTTTTTTGAGACCAACTAAAATCCCCTCAACCACTACAATGGCATTATCTACCAGCATCCCTAGCGCAATAATTAATGCACCCAATGAGATACGGTGAAGGTCAATGTTGTTGTAGCTCATTAAGATAAACGTGCCGAATACGGTCAGTAGTAACACCACACCAATAATTAGGCCGCTTCGCATACCCATAGCGAACAGTAGAACCACAATAACAATCGCGACCGCTTCACCTAAGCTGATAATAAAATCACGAACTGACGTATCGACTTCTTGCGCTTGGTTATAGAAATAACTTAACTCAAGTCCCGCAGGTTTGATCGATTCTAGATAGGCTAATTCGTCTTGTACACGTTGACCAACTTCAACCACGTTTACACCAGAAGCGAACGATAAACCGATATTTAACGCATCTTTCCCGTTAAATCGGATCACATTGCTTGGTTTCTCTTGCGTGCCACGGCTAATGGTTGCGACGTCTTTTAAACGAATTAGATTGCCCGTATCACGACCATGAATAATCAAATCTTCTAACGATTCAATCGTGGTTAACGTACCGCTTGGACGAATGGTCAAGCTCTCACCATTCACCAAGACTTCACCCGCCTGCACCACGTTATTTTGTTGGTTTAATAGGCCGGCCACGGTGTTCATGTCTAGGTTCAGTGCCGCTAAGCGATCGAGAGAGATCTCAACAAACAGCATTTCTTGTTGATCGCCCGCGATAGAGACTTTACCTACGCCATCAATCAGTTCTAATTCGCGCGTTAATGTGTCGGCATAACGTTTTAACTCAACATAGTTATAATCGTCACCCGTTAGCATCATCATTACGCCAAACACGTCACCAAAATCATCAATGATCTGTAAAGATTGAACCCCTTGAGGAAGAGTTGGTTTCAAATCATTAATTTTACGACGCATTTCATCCCAGATCTGTGGCAACTCATCTGGACCGTAATCCATCTTCATGCTCACCATGATCTGTGACATTCCATTAGAGGAGGTCGATGTAATTTTATCGATGTAAGGTAATTTACGGATCGCTTTTTCTAACGGATACGTTAACTCTTCTTCTACTTCTTTTGAGGTTGCCCCCGGATAAGTAGAAATAATCATCGCATCTTTAATCGTAAAAGCAGGATCTTCTAAACGACCTAAATCTAAGAATGAGGTGATACCACCAATAGTTAAAATAACAATGAATAGCCAGCTAATGACTTTGTTTTTTATCGAATATTCAGCAATGTTCATTATTGTTGATTCTCCACTAACGTTACTTCTTTGCCTTCACGTAATTTTCGTAAACTTGAGTTGGCAAGAACATCACCTTGAGTAATACCAGAAGCCACAATTGCTCCTTCACCGTTTATTTGGCGAATGGTTACTGGTACTTTGATTGCTTGTCCATCACGTATGATCCAAACATAAAACTGACCTGCTTTTTGGCCTGCTTGCAATACCGTCACTGGTACATGGTAGCCATCAATTGAGGTTATTCCGGCTTCTACCATGTCCACATTCACCGTGGCACTGGTACCAGGCAAAATCTCAATACTCGGTTGAGGCATGGTTAAGTACATCTCATAGGTTTGAGTTTGCGCACTCGGCTCACTAGTGTGCTCTAAATACTCCATAGAATAAGAGTCTGATAAACCTACAAATGTGGTCATTGGATGATAAGAGTCTCGATTGGTTTCAGGGTTTATCATCGCTAACACGTTATCTGACAGATCAATACGTACGTACACTTTATCGTTTTGGTACAAATTAAGAATAGGCTCGCCTGCCGCTGCGCGTTCAAACTGCTCTTTATAAACATCAAGCACTTTGCCGTTAAATGGTGCAACAAGATGAGTATAAGTTAACTGATTTTTAGCTGAACGATATGTCGCTTGAGCCAATTCTCTATTCGCAAATAACTCGTCTAATTCTGCTTTTGAAATCATTTCACGGCGGTTCAATTCTTTACCACGTTGGTACTGTTTTGACGCGAGTGTGTATTGTGCTTTCGCATCATTTACCGCTTGTTTTGCTTTACTGTTTTCTAGTTTTGCAATGATCTGGCCTTGTTTAACCACATCTCCCGCTTTAACTAAGACCTCTTGGATCTCACCGGTAACGCGAAACGCAATAGGGGTTTGCTCAGCAGGAACCACTTGACCTTTAAAAGAGCGAAATTGTTGGGTCACAGGCGAACCAACTGTAAAGCCAGAGATATAAAGTGGTTCACTGGTTTCAGTTACCGTTTCTTCTTGGCAACCCGTTAGCATAAAGAGGCTCAGTACCAATAATGAATATAATGAACGCTTCATTAAATACCTTCCTCACGCTGCCATGCTTTTACTGTTTGACCTTCAACAAGGCTATCAACGCCGGCAATCACAACATAATCATTCGCGTTTAGGCCTGATATCACCAACCCTTGCTCGTTTAACGGTAACGTCGCTTTAGTGACGGTGTTTGTTTCTTCATTCATTAACCACACTTGCCCTTGGTTGGTGTTTTTACTTACCCACGCACTTTGGGGAAGTTGCAAATAATCAGAGCTTTTCTGTTTGGGAATATGAACTTGTCCCGTCATGCCCGTTAATAAATTGCGCCCTTCAGGCAAGGCCATCGTTACAATCGCTTCATAACTGTTCGTGTCTAAATTAGGCTGCGTTGAGATCTCTTTAAATCTACCATTAATTTGATTGTTAGGCTCATTATCCATGGTTACCCACATATCACTGCTAATTAATGCAGGAATAGAAACTGAGTCTACGTAGCTAATAGGTAAGGTTACCGACACATCCAATGTTGTGTTATCAATCAGGTTTAAGATCTCTTGCTTCTCACCCACAATTTGATGTGGTTTTACATAGGTATACGAAATAATTCCCGAGAACGGCGCGTGAATTTCGGTATAACTTAAATCTGTTTTTGCTTGCTCAAAGTTTGCCAATGCCGCTTGGTATTGCGTTTCACGTTGGTCATAATCATTGGTGCTGATTAGCTTCTTACTGTACAAACTCTTAGCGCGGTTCCATTGTGTCTTCGCTAGTGAGAACTGTGCTTTCGCTGCATCCCATGCCAGTTGTAAATCATTTGGATCCAGTGATGCCAATAACTCACCTTTAGTTACCGCTTGTCCCATTTTTACTTTGATATCAGAGACTTCACCACCTACTTGAAATGACAACTGTGCTCGATACGTAGCGTCAATGCGTGCAAGGAACGCATCAGAATCAGCAACAGCGAGATCTTTTACCGACAATAGTTTTACAGGCTTAACTGTCATATCTGTTGTTTCAGATATAGCTTTTTCACAACCAGTTAGCATTCCTGACAGACTTAATGCCATTACAGCACCTAGGAATGTGCGCTTTATATTTAGTTTTCGCACAAGTATCTCCACTCATATTATTTATTACACACCTGTGCAGTATAGTTTTAATTTGAAGTAGATCAATATATTTTACACCTGTGCAGTAAAATAGTTGAAAATTGCATTTTTAAGTACGCGTTAGGCGCTGAACTTGGTATGCTTAGGCCATCAATACGTATCCGGCTGCTCAGAAATCAAAGCGATTAGCAACACTTAATACGTATATATTGGTAATTAAGAGCACAAACTAAGGGTGAATAATGACAGAGAAAAAGCAGGGAAAAAGAAGTACCGAAGCTGCTGAACAAACAAAATGTCAAATCTTAATGGTTGCGGCAACGATGTTTGGCGAGCTAGGTTACGAGCGTGTATCACTGCGTAATATCAGTGAAAAAGCGGGCGTTTCCCACAGTCTTATTCGTCATCACTTTGGTAGTAAAGATATGATTTGGAAGGCGATTTGTGATGCCTGTGATAAACATATGCAGAGCTACTTAGATGCTATTATCGAGTCACTACCAACCGATAAAACACCCAGCTATCGTATTTATCTCTTCATCGTTAAGCTGTCTGCGTTTACCTTGATGAACCCACAGCCAATTAAAATGATCGCCGATGCCATTCGCCAAGATGACAACGCATTACTTGAGTACTTCTTAAAAACTAAGTGCGAGTTTGAAGCGATATTTAAAGATCTTTTTGAAGAATACAATGAAGCCAACCCTGATGGAAAACTCGATATTTGGGAAACCAAGTGGCAAATGCTAATTTTTGCTCATGGTGCATCAAGCTTAACTCCAATGATGTCTGAAACCTGGCCACAATTTGCAAATAACCATGAAAAACTGTTACTGCAGCATTGGAATCTATTTAATCAAAATATGGCGGCTAAGTTCTCAGTAGCGAAAGAAGATATGCTGTGTCCAGCTAAACTTAATGAGTTATTAATTGATGTAGAATGCCCGTTAGAGCATAAGATTAAGGTGTAATTATTTAAGTGGGAGAAAAGCAAAAAAGATAATAAAAAGAAGGTTTTTTATTATCTTAATTCAAAAGCAGTATCAAATTTTCTCTTGCTATAATTTTTACGTTACACATTAGGTGCAATAACCAAAACGGCAATAATAGCTGCAACTAATGTACGAGGAATAAGAACATCTTTATCAATTTTCATCAAATAACTCCGGTTTACCTATCATTCAAATAAATCTAATTTTTCATTAAAGATGAATGAATTAGACTCTAATCAGGTAATACTATGATGCTTGATAACGAGAAACTATCGGTCACTGACTATTCGATGTATAGTTTTTATCTATGTATTTATTGATGCAGCTCACTTAGTCTAGCTTTAATCTGCTCACGTACATATTGATGCGTTTTATTGCTTATATTACGGCGATGATAAATAAGCTTAATTTCATACGGTTGAAGTGGAAAAGGTGACTCCAATACCTTTAGACCGAGCTCTTGGGCTAAACCAAACATACTTTCAGCCACAATACAGATCGCATCCGTGTGTCTAACGCTTAACAATAAATTAGATGGCCCACTGACTTCACGAACAATGTTACGCTCAAATATCTCATCAGGACGCGTTTCAAATGCCCCCATATTCTCATTTTTCAATTTAAGCATGACATGCTCAGCTTGATTAAATTGCTCTAAACTTAATGAATTCCCAGTAATACTTGGGTGATCGCATCGACACGCAAAGGCGATATCCAATTTACCTAAACTCTCACTCACAAAGGTATAGTCCGTCACGGTAATATCATCAATCAAGATATCGACTTCACCCGAGCGAATTTTATCAAGCATTTGGTACTCAACCGCTGGGCTTTCTGTCAGCAACGCATCGTCCATATCAGGCAAAGATTGCAATACGATTTCTGGCGCGCTGATTATCAAACGACGTGGAGATTCCAACGCCACCACCAATTGCTCCATGATAGGTCTAACTTGATAGGCTAATGAATGAGCTGCATCGGTTGGCTCTAGAGATCGTCCTACTTTTAGAAATAACGGCTGCCCGTAACTCTCTTCAAATTTTTTAATCGCACTGCTCATTGAAGGCTGGGTAATATTCAAATGATCCGCGGCTTTTGTCACGCTACCAAAGTCATACACCGCTAAAAAATGTTTGATAAAATTTAAATTCATTTCGCTTCCCTACTCGATATCTCGATTTAATCGACATCAGCACTCTATTAGCATTGGTATTTTTTGTAAGATAATGAACTATTTACAACAAAGTATGTATTTTATATAGAAATATATTTGCAAATAATAGATAACCATCAAATCACTTACATCTGTAACATTGTGTACACCAATGTTACATTCTTTTCGTTTTATAATATCTAATTATTATGTAAATTTATTTTGATAATGTTATCACGATAAGGTATCTATTTTATGAAAGCAAAACTACTGGTTACTTCACTTGTTTTTATGAGCACTACTGCCGCAGCGTTTACAGACACTAATAAAACCGTTAATGATAATATCATTACTGAACAGAGAGCAGCTCTAGCAAAGAATACTGATGGTAAAGGATTTGGCCCTCAATCTCCTAGAGATATCGATAACTTAACTGGCAATAATCAACGTCTGTTTGGATTAGCGCCAGAATATACTCAAATGAATTTATGTAATATTCATTTCCATAAAAATGCGGAACATAAAGGTGGCGAATTTACTACCTACGTTGGCAATGGCGATGGAAAAGGCAGCAATACTGGCTATGCGTATAACGGCAAGCTAAGTAAAGCAGAACTAAAACCATTTAATCACAAAAATAGTACACTGCAATCTGGTGACACCATTGAAGTGCATTATGTTCATACCACGGCTAACGTTAAACCAGGCCCAACACTTGGTGCATGTTTATCTGACTCAATTGGCAACCCACAATTACGTGTAGAAACACAAGTGTATGTTTTAGTTAATGATAATTCAGCTCAGGATTTTGAGTATTTAACTGAATACGCTAAAAAGTCGGGGTATTACCAAGCAGTGAACATTCCAGTTAATACAGGAAAGCCAATTCAATACGCAGGTTCAACAACAGGGCCTAGCTATAATGAGCAAGGATCACCTTTACAAGTAACTTGGAGCGTTAGACCACAAGTGACTAAAGTTAATATTAGTTCTGTCGCTGAATGGTTAACAGAAAATGATTTTGAAGAAGATCATGCTCATGGTGTAAGAAACCTAGTGACTAATCCAGATCTACTTTCTTCTGGGCATTAACTTTTACCCTATCTATTTAAAGCTAAGGGGAAATAGCTAATTTGCTATTCCCCTCAGTTTGTTTCAAGTATCTCTGTTTGGGTTATCCAAAATAATACAAAACGCTTGCGATAGAGAAAACCTGAGAATGAAATCAACAATACTTATTTTATAGAATAGAAATAAGGTACTTTTTGCTAACCTTACCATCTAGACAAGCTCATTTAGCATTTCAACCCTATACTCTGTGAGTGGTTTATTAGCACGCACTTTTTCAATATAATCTGGATTAGCGATCAACGGACGGCCTATTGCTATCAGGTTAGCATCCCCACGACGCAGTGTGTCACGAGCACTTTCAGGACTATAGCCTCCACAGGCAATCACTGTACCTTGATAAACACTGCGTATGTATTGAGTCACTGTACCGTTAATGTATTCAAAGGGGATATCATTGTGCGATCCCGTATGAACATAGGTTAGGTTATATTGATTTAATCGTTGCAGTACGTAATCCGATATTATTTTGTCGTCCTCATTAAGCTCTAGGTGCTGATGCCCTACCGGAGATAAGCGAACAGCGACATGGTTAATTTCTTTCTGAACCGCATCAATGACGTCAAATAAAAAGCGCGCCATTTTTTCTGGACTTCCGCCCCATGCGTCATTACGTCGGTTGGTTTCCCAATGCAGAAACTGATCCAACAAATAACCGTTGGCAGCGTGAAGTTCCACCCCATCAAAACCAGCCTTTCGGGCGTTTTCCGCGGCCTTAGCAAACTCCTGAATCACCTCAAAAATTTCAGTTTCAGATATTTCGCGCGGCATGCCATATTGTAGACCGTTACCGCGAGGTACACGGCCATTTAATGTTACCGCTGAAGGTGCTACTGGCTGTTTTCCATCTAGATAATAAGGGTGAGAAACTCGACCACAGTGCCAAAGTTGGGCAAAAATTTTACCTCCGTTCTGATGAACCTTGTCAGTAACTTTCTTCCACCCCTCAATTTGAGCCTCGTTATATAGACCTGGAGTATTTGGATAGCCCTGTGCCATTGGCGAAATGATAGTGGCTTCCGCAACGATTAAACCCACGTCAGCACGGCGTCCATAGTAATCTGCCATCGCGTTAGTTGGTATTAATTCCTCTGTCGCCATTGATCGGGTCATCGGTGCCATAACAATACGGTTTTTTAAGCTTAGGTCATCACTAAGATTAATGGTGTCAAACAGGATATCTTTGTTCATACTTTAGTCTCTACTTGATTCTTAATAAGAAAGTTCCACGGATTAGATAGTTTTATTCTCGGGATTACGAATAAACTCCAATTCATAATTATGGTTAGAATCTAAGGCTTAGTTTTCAATGTAATTGTAGCTAGCATCTGTACGATCACGTTGACCGAAGTATTTATCTTCAAAGTCTGGAGACCAAACCGATGAAGCATCTTGGTTCTGGTTCCAGTCGAACGCTGTTAGGCGATGAACCATTTTCCAAACACCGTTACGGCGCTCAAACTTGTAGAAGTGGCGACCACCTAAAATCCCCTCTTTTTCCACGCCATCTTCTTCGTGAACGTGGTAAGCCCACACATAGCTTTCAGCCGTTGCCGTGTCACCATCTACGTTGATAAGGACGTTACTAATGCGGTGTTGAGTTACTTTAAGCGCTTTAAAACCTTCCATTGCAGGCGTAACAAAATTATGAGCATTGTCGTTGTAGAAGAATAGATCCGGATAGATAGGGTCTTGGTGTTCTTCAATCGCGTCTTCCCAGTAGGTCGACTTCATAAGTTCACTGTCCATACGGTCTAGCGAGCGTGCATGGCGATAAATGACTTCAGTAATATCTTGCTTGTCTAATAAAATTTGTAGCTTTTGTTGCATATCCATAAGGATCTCCTACATCGACATTTCAGCCTTCTGACTGAATGCAATATTCATTAACTATGTAATTAGCGGCAAATGAGTTTTTATTTATTCACTAGCTATTTGGCTTGAGATGAATCATAGAATGTATCGAAGGGTGTGAGAACTGAGTAGTCATGACTAGCAAGTATGCGATTTTGGAATAATAGCCTTACGTAATTTGAACTAATCATGTGCTAATATGGCAAATCACTATGCGAATTGAGAATAATTGGAGTGTATTATGGATCAACTCAGCGCCATGCGTGCCTTTGTCCGTGTCGTGCAGATGGGCAGTTTTTCTGCTGCAGGCCGTGATATGAATACGACCCAAACCACGATAAGCAAAAAGGTAGCGGCACTTGAACAGCAAATAGGTGTGAAACTGCTAACCCGCAGCAGTCGAGATCATACTCTCACCCCAACAGGCACAGAATACTTTGAGCAGTGCGTGGCGATTTTAGGAGATCTAGATGAAGCAGAAGCAAGAGCTCGCGCAGAAATTGCTTCACCGCGTGGAACTATCCGAATTGCCGCTCCTGTCGCGTTTGGTCGCTTGGTGATTGCGCCACACATTGCTGAGTTTTTTACTCTATATCCGGAAATTAAAGTAGATTTGGTTCTGGGTGACAAACATGTGGATATGATTAGTGATGGGATCGATGTAGCAATTCGTGCTAGACCGTTGGAGGATTCATCTCTGGTGGCGAGACACTTGTTTAACAACCCAATGATGTTATTGGCCTCACCTCAATACCTAGCTCGATATGGGGAACCCAAAGAACCCGAGGAACTTAAAAAGCATAACTGCCTTGTGTTCTCAAATCTCAAATCCATTAATGTATGGCGTTTTATTAAGGAAGATAAAGAATTATCAGTAGCAGTTAACGGTAACTTTCAGAGTGATAATGGGGATGTATTATTAGAAGTCGCACTGGCCGGAATAGGTATTGTTCAGCTACCGAATTGGATGGTAAACACTCATATCAAGTCAGGGGCGCTAAAAGAAATCATGGGGAACTACTCAGGACAAACATTACCGTTTAATGCAATCTACCCACAAAATCGCTATGTACCACTCAAAGTTCGTTGCTTCGTTGATTTTATGAAAGAGAAGCTGTCCGATAGCAAAATGTATAAGTAACATCGCGACCTATGACGAATGTTCAAGCACAACTGGCTGCAATTATCGAACAGGACACTGTTGCGGCGGAACTTACTGTGGATGCGTCAGTATCAGATAAATGGGTTGATTTGGTTGAAAGATATATCGACATCGCCATTCGAGCCTTTATTGAGTTTATGTCTAACTACTTTTCTAGTGAATAACCGAGGCTCTATTTTTTATTTTATGCTAATTAAATCGACGTCGAAACTCACTCGGCGTCATCATTTTTAGCTCTTTAAACTGGCGATTAAAATTAGATATATTTTTAAATCCCGTTTTTTCTGCCACTAATGCGATAGGAAAGTTAGTACTCGCTAACAGCTCACACGCTTTACCAATACGATATTGCTTTAGATGGTCAGAAAAACTCATTCCATAATGCTTCTCAAACATTCGATAAGCCGAGCTCTCACTCATATGAAGTCGCTTACATAAATCAGAGATCTTAATTGCATCACCATAATACGTTTCTATATAACGAGTTGCTCGCTCAATTCGATGGTTTAATTCAGAATCATCGGAAAGCGGCTTAATTCGATAAGGCGTGGTTGATAGCTTTTTTGCTTTCGTATCATCAGAAAGACTGACTAATATCTCAATCACTTTTATCGCCTGCAAATGACGATCTAGCGTATTAGCGTGTTTTAATAATTCTGACATCTTGTGTGCGGTTTCTGGGCTAAACGATAGGCCATAAGCGGAATTATCTAATAACCGCTTGAGGTTTCTCGCTTCAGGGATCAGTGCCATTAAACGCTCAACCCAATGGTGAGCAAACCAAATAATTAAGGTGTGATGCTTGGACTGCTCTAATTTTACGCTTCGCCCTGCCACCATATGAGGCAAACCTGGACCATAAAGAAGCAGAGAATTATGGTGGATATCACCAATCGCATCTCCTGCAAAATAACTGCCTTGAAATGCCTCATCAGGGTCTAGATACAACACCAATTCATACTCAGAATGATAATGCCAAGAACACGCAAACTCATTATCTTCTACACGACAATGAAATTCTCTTACTATCCAATCAAAACTAGGTACATTTTGCACGTGTTCTTTAAATGGTTTCATTCTTGGCCTTAACGGTTAATACCACTCGAAATAAGTCACTCTCAGGCTAATCGTGTAAGCGTCACCTGTCAAAGAAAGATAACAAAATGACTGAATAGTATTAGAGGTAGCTCGAATAACATCACTCCCCCTCCCTATCATTGAGTAGACTACGCCTAAATAAAACGGTTCAACCACATTCTCTTTCGTACACTGGAGCTTCACTATGCCGCAAAACAAGAAGACATTTTTGTTTATTTTTATCGCCTTTATTACCGGACTTTGTAGTGCGTTTTTTTACCCGCTATCAAGCTTGTTTATTGTAGAGGAGTTGAGCGCATCACCAATGATGTTAAGTCTGTATATGACGCTCGCTGTCAGCAGTTCAGTGATCGTATCTCAATTTATTGCCAAACGCTCAGACACGCATTGGAACCGTAAAACCATTTTGATTGTTTCTTTAGCAAGTTACTTAATTTTGGTCGCCAGTTTTACCGTTATTCGTGATTATTGGTTAGCGATTACGATGGCAGTGGTGTTTGGTAGCGTCAGTGGCGCTTCTTTTGGTCAACTGTTTGCTCTAGGTCGAGAATATGGTGACAGACACGTCGCTAACAGCACCAGTTTTTTAGCCAAGATGCGTGCAGGCCTTGCCATTGCGTGGGTATTTGGTCCACCTGCGGCGTTCATGCTAAAAGCACAATTTGGCTTTAGTGCGGCGTTTGCAGTCTCTGCGATTACGGTCTCTATCGCGATACTCATCATCGCTAAATTCATCCCTGATAATGTCGTAACCAAAGAAGAGCGAACGGCAACCGTTGTTGAGCATAAACCGTTAGGACGTATGGTAATACTTTATTGCTTCATCATTGTGTGTGCGTTTTCTGCCAACAACTTGTACATCACCAGTATGCCTTTGTATCTTTCACAAGAGCTGCAAGTGGATGTGAGTTGGTTAGGCTTAATGTTTGGTATGGCGGCAGCTTGCGAGATCCCTGTGATGCTTGGAGCCGGTAAAATGGCTGATAAACTAGGCACAACCAGAGTAATGACGCTTGGCGTGATATCTGGTGCTATGTTCTTTCTTGTTATGCTATCAACCACCAGTTTTACAGGAATGCTAATTGCTCAAATTCTTAATGGTTTCTTCATTGGTGTATGTGCAACGCTTGGCATGGTCGCACTGCAAGATATGATGAAAGACCGATTAGGTACGGCTTCTACCCTGTTCTCAAACATGTTGAACATCAGTGTGTTGGTATCAAGCGTGATGGTGGGTGTGGTGGGTGAGTTATATAACTACTACAGCGCACTGTATTTATGCTTTGCTGGTGCTGTTATCGCTGCTGTGTTGTTGATTGTGTTTGAGATATTAGAGAAGAAGCAGAAGGTAGTGATTGAAGGCCAATGTGCGGTGGCTGGAGAGGTTTAGGGTTAATATTATTTAAGTGCAGGGGTTATAGCTGATTTGCTATTGCCCCAAACCTTGTTAGTATAATTATTCATCCAAATCCTGTTCATGGTTGTTTGGCATAATTGACGTTATTCGAAAGTGTTGTAGGTTTCGTTTTACGGGGTGCCCGACATTTCTGTTCTTCAATGGTAGGTCGAATGGTTACATTTTACTTTTCTCACCGTTATGCAACGCTGAGAGATCTATCTGATAGAGACAGGTGCTGAAGGCACTTTACCCTTGTTAGCAACAGGCTTGGGAGACCTTATAAATAGATAATGTTTATGGTTCAAAATGCCTTCAAGCTCCGAACGACCAGAGGTCATATAACAACAAACTAAAGAGAAATTTAACGGCGCTCGACGCAATGAAAAACACCTTACATTCCATGCTTTCATAGGTTTTATTGAAAATAATTTTAGTTATGCGTTTACTAGTATAAGAAAATTATAAAAAAGCGTATCAACCTCACTAGAACCATCAGGATTGCGACAATGACTCTCTATAGGGGGAGATGAAAAAGAACAAAATTCATACAGATAGTTACGCATAGTCGTGTTTACTATCAAAAAACCTCAACATTACCACCAGTAAATCTATTAATGCGCAACCTTTTAAGTCTTTATATATCATAAACTAAGCAAGTTTATATTAGATTTTCTTCAAAAGGTAACGCATATGCGTTACTATAGTTTAACTGTATGTGCCAAGGGTTGTGAGATGAAGAATCTAAAATTAAGTTGCGACGACTACTTAGAAGAATACTTCCAAGTAGGTCTCTTTGAGCTATCTAGAGAGATTCCACCAGTTCCTATGCAGTTCAAAAACAAGCTAAAAGTAACACTTGGAAAATTGGGAGGGTTAAGCTTCTATGTCGTATATACTTATGACGACATCATCTTTGCTCAAAGTAATCGTTATATGTTTGACAAACTGTTAAGCAGGCTTAACGAGTACCCAGTACTGTTTGTTGTAGATGAGTTGAAGCGCTCAACAATTCTCCAATTAACTGAGAAAAGAATTGCTCATATCATTCCTTTTGAACGCTCTTACATACCAGAGCTAATGCTTCACCAAGACAAGCCACCAAAAGATAACATCAAGCTATTCCCTTCTGAGAGGCTGGGAATCTTACCTACGAACATAGTAGCTAGATTTCTTGATGGCGTTATACCGCGCACATTTACCACTTCAGACATTCAGGTGGGTGTATCAAAAGCATCCATATCTAGAAGTATCAAGGAACTTCAAGATGTAGGACTCATTAAAGCAGAAAAAATCGGTCGCTCTTATCAGATGAAGTTCTTACATAGTAGGAAAAAAATCTGGGAAGCAAGAGAGTACCTTCTAGCCAAGCTAGCTTCTGACGTATACCAAGTACCAAAAAGCGTCATTGAAGGACCAACTGTACTTGCCGGAGAGTCAGCCCTATCTAGATACACATTGCTAAGCTCTCCCCAAGTCCCTTGCTACGCTGTTGTAATGGATAATGATGCTCGTAAAGACTTTGCGATAACTTCAAGCACAATCAACAAGGTTTCCAAGTACTTTATAAGAGAGCGAAGAACAGGTTGGGAAGAGTTTCAGGAAGAGGTAGAACTACAAGTATTCCCTTACATCCCAATGACGAAAGCAGTTCGAGATTGTGACGTAATCTCACCCATAGTGCTTTATCTAAGTGGCTATAAAGACAGAGAACCACGGATTAGAACTAGTTTTGAGGAGATCGATGAAATGATCTTCGAGAGTTTAGTTCAGCTAGATCAACAAGATTATGAATAAGGAGCATTAATAATAATGGACGCTAAATTAAAGCACTTTAGCGAGACCCTAAGTGTACACCAAGATAAGTACATTCTAATTGGTGGTAACGCTTGTGGACTCGTATTTGAAAGTAAAGGTCAAGAGTTTCGTCAAACACAGGATCTAGATATTGTTCTTGTTATTGAAGAGTTCACTGAAGATTTTGCTAAAGAGCTATGGGCTTACTTGAAAGCAGGAAACTATCAAGGTAAAAAATTCCACCAAAGCGGTACATCTGGAAATGTATATCGATTCGTAATTCCAGACGACTCTGAAACATTGAACACCTACCCTAAACAAATAGAACTCTTCTCTCGAAAGCCTGATGATGTCGATTTGTTTGAGAAAGAGCACCGCACACCAATCGAAACTGCTGAAGGAGTCTCTAACTTTTCAGCGATTCTTGTAGATGATGACTACTACTCATATTTGAGAGAATCGGTTATATCCATTGATACCGTTAATACTGTTCATCATATGTGTCTCATGATACTCAAAGCGAAAGCTTGGATCGGAAACAAAGAGTTGTTCGCCCAAGAAAAAATCAAAGAAGGTGATGTTTATAAACATCCTTTCGATATCTGTCGCTTACTCGCTCTATATGACGATGAAGAAGATGGCACACAAGAAGTACAAGGACGTATCTACGATGACTTAATGACTGTTGTGGAAATGTTCAAATCTCCGGATGAACAAAAATCACTCGAAGCCAACCGTGGTGGACAAGAATTACCAACAGCCTATTCTGATGCCGCAGATATGTTATCTCAAATATTCGCAGTGAAAGAATAGATCTCCCATTCAATAGCGGCTGTAATTTGATAGCCGCTATTCCCTAGTTATTCCAGTGTCGCTTCACTGTCGTAATACCTATCCTGATCTGCACCATCAACATTGGATATTAGGCTAAGCGAGTTTATCATACACAAAGTAATTCATTGATTGCTAAAATCCGACTTTTCAACAATCGATTTTGTCTAGAATCGCCCGTACCGATCACGGCAAACTTACCTTTGCCTCGAAATGATTTTACGCCCGCTTAAACTTATGCCTCCAAGTTATAATGTGGCCTACTTTTTCTATTACTTACCTATGATCTATCAGTTGGTGGTTATTCATAGACTTACTTATGTTGTGATTGGGGTAGGAAACATGCCCGCGTCGAACATAATGTTATTGATTAATTGCTTGATCATACGTATATCATTATGTAGAGAGTACCATATATAATGAGATTGTTTGTCTTACTAGTCTGACTCTTAAATTAAGAACATCATGACACTGCCTGAATCATTCCTACTTCTAGAAGAAAACTATCAGCCCTGTCGAAATTTAGCTTAGAATAGTTACTGATGTTCATGAAATTGGTAAAACGGTTCCTCATGTTGTAGATCAACTTAAGTTAAGTATTGTTCGGTAACAAAAATACTTCGAATAACTAAAATTAAGAATTGTATGTATGAATATAGATGATATGGATCTTTCCCAGTTAGATTTTTTGAATGCAGGTCAACAAATAATGAACCCAACTTTTGGTCAGTTTAGAGCAGAGCATAATATCGGTGAGTTAATTGACGGTTATGATTTTGAAGGTTCGCTTATCAAGTTAGCTGGGCTACTATACGAGCAAGAACTGCATAGTAATTTAATGACTACCGAAGCAATGATTCATCAATTGTTTCTCTCTCATAGTGGGCAGAAAACTTTGGAAGGAAGCGAGTTAAGTCGATTATTTAATGGTATTCATTCTACGTATATTGGATCATGGGAAGATCCTGCTGAAGATACAATGGTCGGGATAGCTAACTCGCTCAAAGGGTCATATATGTTCCTCAATGGACTTTGGGAGAGCTCCTGTTTCTATACTCAAATCTTTACCGACCTAATAGATGAGATGCCAAATTCAGAGCCTTTTTTGAGTATGAAAAACTCGGTAAGAGCGATTCTAACTTTGTCTAATGAGTCTATTAAAACAACAGATTTAAAGCGTTACCAAAAAGGGTGTGACAGCCCCAAATCAGAATGGGATTTTAATTCTTACATATCGACAAAACAACATAATATGGTCTGCTTTTCGTTAGATCTCTTAAGTCGATTGGGAGTCTCTGAGGATGACCTCAAACCATTTATAATTGACGATTCAGATATCATTGCACTCGCTAATGAAACTTTTGGCAACTCCTCACTAGAACGTAAGCCCATTTATAAGACAAAAGACAGTAAATATGTATTAGCTTTACCAACTGCTGTAAGTGTTGCAATTCGTCTGTTTGTAATAGAACAAGCCGATAAGTTTAGCTTTCTGAGGCATTTAGAGCATTCATTGCAATACAAGTACGTTACTTTTTTTTCTGAACACTCACGATTACTTGGAAAAATAAGTAATACGCCATTTTCACCGATAAAAACCTCAAGTGGAAGAATTGTTGGTGCAGAAGCACTAATTGGTATTGATCCCTATAGATATATCCACTTCATACTGTTTTTTGATGACTTTAATGCCTATCAGAACGGTGTTGTTAATAGTGCATCAGTTCCTGATATCGACTTAGAAAGAACTATTGCTGTAAGGATAGAAAAAGCACACAACTATTCTTCCAAAATGGATGGATTCGAGAGCGGTCTTACTATCCTTGTTGGCTGTGGTTGGGGCCGTTCAGTTATGTTATCAATTGAACGTCTTTCGGAACTTAATAATTGGAATTTAGAATTTGTATCAGCACCAGATTTGGATACTTTCAATCGAATTACTAGCATAAATCCACTTACTTTTTGGCGACTTATTGATGCCAAAAATAGAGCCCTTGAAGCAGGGGTCCATACACAAAATGTAAACGGCTTACTTAACTTATATGGATGGGCCAAAGGTAACGATTTTGATATTATCCCTCATTCGGCCTTAGATGAAGACATTGGTACTTCATCGTTGTTTATGATGATCACGCAAAATGCTTTGTTAGATGTTAGGTGGGAAGTACAAAATGAAGAAGATATACATAGAGTTTTAAACCCATATGGTGAAGTAGTTTCTGTAAGAAGGTTGACTGCGGGCAGTTATTTCAGAGAAGATCGCTTCAAGCCAATTTATGCGTCAGTAGATAACCTTGAAAACGGTCAGCTACTCGCCCTAATTGAAGGTAAGTTGTGTTCATGGTGGTGTACTCCTGTACATGCTGAAAATCATAATAAGGACCTTTTATATCGATTGTGGCATGGGATCTGTAATTGGATATGCAGGGCTGACTTAGCTCTATCTGAGTTGGGCCACTCTTCATCATACACTAAGGTTTGTTTTAGGGTTGAATTTGAAGATGTAGATGTTCCGACAGAGATTTCTCAAGTGCTTTTTCCTGAGGAACTAAACACTTTAATAGAGTCTTCTGTATCTATAGAAAATGGCTTATTGAACATAACCTGTAAGTTTTTAAAAAACTATTTTCTTGCATTTCATCGAGCTGATAACACAGCCGAAAGAAGAATCATAAAGTCATTGCTTACTGCATTTACAAGAAAGTCTATTGAAAGTAATGATAATGAGAAGTTAGTTGAGACGATTCTGAACCGTATTTTTGTAGATAATTACGGTAAAGAGGTTCACATGCTCACAGCTCAGTCCTTCCTTGACCACGTAAAAATGAGCTTACCTAAACCCCTAGCTTTAGACCGTTTCGATGATGCAACCATTAAAATAGGTCTCGCATGGATAGCAAATAGTCATACTGAACCATGCAATATCTATGGCAAATCTGAATGTACTCAATACTTGCAAAACTTAACTTTAAATCTTTGGAAGGAAATTAAATCCAATTTAGCATTTTTTAACAAGAAAGCACTCATTCTTTTCTTACTTGAAAACCATGCCGCTGTAGAAGCAGATATCGAGCATTGGCAACGGACTTTTAAAGCGATGTTAGGGCTTCATAGTGATAAAGATGATGTATATTCAGTAGCACTGGAGCGGATTTCATCAAATAATGCTGCACTTACAGGGTCTAGGATTATTATTGAAATGGCTATCTGTGAATCTTTAGATCATGGAGGAAAAGTTCCGAACAAGCTGGATGTCGCTAAGCTCATAACTTACGCGACGGCTATTTTCCAGTATGGCAACTTGTCCGATGCCATAATGTATGAGCTAGTAAAACCTCATTTAAGACTTTCCACATATGGTGATGTTCAGTTTGATCACACTTCATATGATACTGTGATAAACCCTTATAGTAAGTTGGTTCAGACTGTGATGATAGATCATGCATCTGAGAAATATGATGATCATTTCTCAGAACCAAAAGTTCATGAAAAAGTGGAGGGACTATTAGGACAAGAGTTTGAATATGCTTGGTATCAAGAATTTGGAATATCTATCGATGAAGCTAGAAAAATTCTAGATATATTTGAAAACATTGGGCTAGATAGAAATGAAGCAGTCTATGAACTAACATGTTCAGAATTATTTTACCAAGCAAGCGCGCATGGTATCTCCGACATAGCATTAAAAGCTTTTATGGACCGATTCACTCTACCTAGAAGACCGGGTTGGATGGATTTAACTTCAGGTTTTCGTGTTGGTGACATTTCTCCATGGAGATTTCGACGCAAGTTATCTCTAACGTCAAGACCATTAATAATACTTGAAGATAAAGTGATTGTTTCACCAAGCTTGATACGTAGAGGTGTTTTGTATTGCCTAGCTAATTCATATGATGCCTCGTTGGATGGTTCATTCTTCAATACACAAGTGATGAAGAAATGGGTTGGAGAGCAACGAAATAAATCAGGACATAGCTTCAATCAAGAAGCGGCTGATAAATTCAGCAATTTGGGCTGGAAAGTGGAAGCTGATGTAAAAATTAGCAAGATTCTTAATGAGAGAACTGATAAAGATTTCGGGGATGTTGATGTATTAGCATGGAACCCATCTAAAAAAGTTGTCTATCTTGTTGAATGTAAAGATTTAGAATTTGCCAAAACTCAAGGTGAAATAGCAAAACAAATATACGAATTTCGAGGTGTGAACAGATCAAATGGTAAACCTGATCGCTTAAGGAAACACATAGATCGCTTTCACATTTTGGACGAAAAGATTGATAAGTTAAAAGACTATTTGAAGCTCGAATCTATTGATGAATTGAGAGTCATGTTGCTGTTTAAGCAAACCGTACCTATTTCGTATTGCAACTCTGATAGTGAAGTACCTATTACAGTTAGCTTCTTTGAAGAACTAGTCGTTTAATTCGATATATAAAAAAGTATATTACGCTGAGAAAAAACTAAAGGATAATAAATGAGTGATCCCAACACCAATGATGTAAATGAAATTGTATCTCAAAAAAACAACGGTGGACCTTTAGTATATCTAGTCCCCCCGTATATTTTTGTTTGTACTTTAGGGGCTATCTGGCTACTTATCGACGGTTGGGTATCTGATTTTTCTAGTATTTCAAACTTATGGGATATCGACAAAGGGCATTCTTTGCCAAACATTGCTATTTCGTTACTTTTTACACAAGTTGGAGCTGTATTAGGAGGAACACTTCTAGCTATTGTGTCTTTTCACAGATACCAAGCAATAGAAAAAGTTTTTGATAGAGATCACCTTTGGGGCTTCATGTTTTCGCCTTTACTAGCTCTGATCATTGGAACTCTGGCATTTGCGATTATTCAAAGTGGCCTAGTGGTGTTATCTGGGGGACTTGATACTAAAGATCATAATACCGCTACTTTAGGCTATTTATCTATTGGTGGTATTGCGGGGTATAACTGGGATGTATTTATTAAGAAGCTAAAAGACTTGTCTAAAAATATAATTACAACGGAAAACCCAACTTAGTTGAAAGAAAACTATGTAGAACAAGGATAAAACCAAGGTCGTTTGAACGCACAGAGCAAGGCATATAAATCTATTTTATTTGGTCAATAGTTTGGTTTCAAAATATAGTGCAAAAATTCTTCGCCTTTCTTTTTTCTATTCTAGGGAGACATATGCTAAAAATATTCAACTACGATGGTACAGAAGAGATGGAAATTAGCGAAAACATCTCAGTTAATCATCTCAAAAAGAAATTAGTTGATGAGTGGAGTCCTTACTTCGATTGCTTCAAATGCGGTAGAAAATCGTATTGTAAGTATTCAGAAAATAGTGAGAATACAGACTATTTATATAACGAAGTTCAATGCGGTGTTGTTAGAAGCTTCATAGAAGAGTACATAGACATTTCTGCTATAGAATTTGAAACACTTTCTGATGCTTCGAAGAACGAGTTTCTTTCGGGGTTATATTACCTGTCAAAATTTGTATTTGATTCCGAGAATTACGTTGGTGCCTTTCAGCAGCGTGGTTTCATTAAAGAAATGTATACAAAGCAAGTAGCTAAGCGTTTATTAGGTTTGGCAACAGATATGCAAATTACGTTACAAAAATCTTGTGAATACCTGAAGCAAGTCGATTTTACCTGCACTCAAAGACTTATGTTACTGGTTGAAGGAGCATCAGAAAAAGAGTTTATAGAGCAGTATTCTAAACTAGAACTTGGTTTTATTGGTAACGTTTATGTCGAAAGTTATGATGGCAAAGACAATCGTGATAAAAAGAAGATTTTCCAAATGATCAATTACTTCAAAAGCAAAGGCTTTAAAGTTCTCATGCAGATCGATAAAGATGGAAAAGATATCCGTTTAACGCAACATGTTAAAAGCGGGTTATTCGATCACGAAGATTATTTTTCTTTTAGCGAAGACCTTGAAAATACCTATCCAAACAAGCTAATAGCAGAGTGCTTGGAAGAGTTTGGCAGCGACTCCAACTTAATTTTAGAAAGACTTTCAATTCCTAGAGAATCAGGGGTGACGCTATATAATCATTTGAAGGAAACAGCTGTATGGTTACCTCCTAAGCCACTGTTTGCTAAAAAGATGGCGAATTTAGTATCTGATCATGATTTAGTTAATCGTAGTGATTGTAATAATATGGAATTGGTACAGTTTTTAAAGTTTATTGCTGCACACTCTTTAAAAATATAACAGACATAGACCTTCAAGATACACTTCTTAACCTGACAGAAAAGTTTTGAATCAAGAGGGCTAACTCATTTCTGTCCAAAAACGATTTAACGTATACTACGTTTCATTGAGCTCCCCCACTCCACCAAACTAAAAATGCCAGTCAACTTAACTGGCATTTCATTACCCACAATAAGGAGGTTTTTTCATTACATGTTATTTGTTTGGCATTGGTAGAATTTCAAACATGCCATCAAACTTATCGAGTGAACCAGCCAGTTGCTCTAGCAGCGATGCATCGCCTTTCACACCCGCTTGACCAGATTTAAATAGTGCCTCTAAGGTTGTCTCACCAAGAACGACTTTTGTGAAATCTGCTTTGTTGATAATTAATTCAAAATCCACTTTTGGTAGCTTATCGACTTCAATGTTAGCCATATTCGCATTAGACACTTCACCATAGTAACGCTCTCCAAGATCTGGGTGGTAAACACCGAAGTTGAAGTCAAGACCTGCGGCTTCCGCTTTTGGTGCGTTCAAACTCACAGCTATAAAGTCTAAGAACATGCCCGTTGGAGTGTTCGCTATTACGTCAGATGAAGCCAGCTTGATTGACTCTTGGATCTCACCAGTACGCAGTTCAACCGCTCCTTGCAAATAGCTGTTACGCCACGCCATGGTTTCAGACTGGTAACCTTGCTGTTCAAAGCTGTCTGCGAGTGCAAAACGGTAATCAATGTTATTCGGATTACATTGTACTAGGTCGTTAAACAGTTGAGACGACTCTTGATATTCACCAGCATTAAAGTGAGCCATACCCGCTTTATATAGTACTTCTGCACCTGCGGCATTCACATACACACAAGATTGATCTTTGGTTTGTAATGGGTTGGTATTCACAGGGTTCATATCGTGGTAGCCAAGGTACAAGTTGACCACTGCACGAGCATTGTGGCTGTATGAACCGTGGTAACCGTTGGTGTGCCAAGTATCGATTTGAGACTGTGGAACGATCTCCTCAATTTGGCGGCCCACATCGTGAATAGTCACACCGTGATTGGCTAAGCGCATCGACTGGTTATGAATAAAACCATAGTTGTCACGCTGTAGCGTCATGTATTCAGAAATTTCGTTTACGTCAGTGTCTGCATCATTCCATACTGGTGCTGAGTGTGCTGCATGAATATTACCTACTAAGCCATTGTCAACAAAACGCATTTTTAATTCAGTTAGGTATTTAGTCCACACCAATGAATCACGAACTTTTGCACCACGGAAAGTATAAATGTTGTGCATACCGTCGTAAGTAAGCTCAGCGGTATTCAATGAGCGATACTCTGGTACATACAGCACAATCTCAGCAGGCGCTTCAGCCCCCGGCATGTTGATTGCGTGGAAATCGAGCCCATCAATGTTGATGACTTTTTCGCGCTCTTGGATCTCAATCGTCGGTGCGACTAAAGTCACTTCGCCACGTGATGCGCCAAGGCCAAGTGCGTTATCTACAATGCCTTTGGTGTTGGTATCAAGGGTTGTACCGTATTGGTAGTTTGCACGGCGACCCATTGCGGTGCCTGCGATTACGTTCTCATCAGCCAGTTCTTTGATAAAATCTTTTGGTGCGTAGATTTCAGCATCTTTCGCAAAATCACCTGATTCATAAACACCACGTGAACCGCCAAAATGGTCGGCGTGCATGTGTGAGTAAATCATACCCGTAATTTTGTGCTCACCATTAATCGCAGGTAAGTGCTGTTTTGCGAATTCCCACGAAGCAGCTGCGGCTTGACGAGACAGAAGTGGATCGTGAATCACATAGCCATTATCTGTGCGGTAGATCGTCATGTTTGATAAGTCAGCGCCGCGAATTTGATATACCCCATCCGTCACTTCGTACAGACCACCGGCAGCATAATTTAACATTCCTTGGCGCCAAATTGATGGGTTTACTGAAGGTGGTAAATCTTCCACAGACATATCCGCCATGTATTCAAAACGGTTTTTAAGCTCGCCTGCTTCATGCGTACCAAACTCAGCAATAAGACCATGAGTAGTGCGTTTAAACGCAGACGTGTCTTCCCAAGGAAGCGTTTTTGCCACTGCGGTATTGGCATTTTCGGTGAACTTAGATGCCGCTTTTCCCTCGTACGTATCAATAGATGCATAATCATTGGCTGCTGCGCCAAATGAAACCATAACAGAGAGTGAAAGAACTGAAAGAGTAAAACGAGTTTTCATAAGTAGCCTCTTTGGGAATTCGTATTGGTATGGTGCTAATTTAGCGTATTGACACATAGCAATACATGCATGAAACTGTATTTAACACATCACAAAATATTATGTTTGAGGAAGGGATGGTTTCAAATATAGATCTAAACTTATTAAAAGTATTTGTTGTGGTTTATCGCCACCAGTCGATTACCTTAGCCGCGGAAGAGATGGGATTAACTCAGCCGGGTGTAAGTGGTTTACTTAAGCGTTTACAACAGCAGGTGGGAAGTCAGCTATTTATTCGATCAGGCCGAGGGATTATTCCAACGCAGCATGCTCAAGACTTAATTCGTCATGTTGAGCCTGCATTAGCTCAAATCAACAACGCATTAGAAGGGTTAGAGGGGTTTTCAACCCAGTACCCACGCAAGTTCGTTATATACACCTCAGAACCTGTGATGTTAATGCTGTTACCTAAATTAGAAGCCGACAATAGCTTGGGTAATGTCACTATTGAATTGCAGCCAACCCACTCTAATGAAGAAGCACTGATCCAAGCGCTCAATCAACATCAAGCCGATCTTGCTATCGAAGTATCTAACTATTCAACACACTCGTTTTTTACCGAGCCACTGTTTGAAGATAAGATCCGACTGATTGCACGAAAAGGACACCCTAGAATAGAAGGCAGTGTTACTCGTGAGCAGTTTTATGCTGAGAAACACATTACTTGGAAATTACGCCGTGAAGATACTTACATGGCAGATTATTTTACCGAGGAACGACTCAGTGAACGACAAGTAGCCGCAGAATGTACTTCTCTAGTGTCGCTTATGTCGATGGCCGCGGCGAGTGATTGCATTGCAATGGTGACCGAAAGTATCGCAACCGCATTTGCCGATAAGCTGGATATACAGGTGTTAGATTGCCCATTTACGTCCAAGCCGGTTCACTATCGCTTACTCACCCATAATCGAGAGCGACAAAGCCCGGCAAATATCTGGTTGCGAGAAAAAATAAAGTCCTATTTTTGTTAAGCTCACTCTACCATCAGCTAAAGTGAGCTAATCTGAAACGAATGATCTAGCTTGCTTGCGCTAACACATTGGTATCAGCCAATAAGCGCTTCCCCGCCTCATCAAACAAATGCAAGTGCTGCTTTGCAACGTTAAGCGTCAGAGATTCTTGAGTGGCAAATTCTAACTCTGGCGTTAACGCAGTAAATGTTTTGCCACCCACCAAGCCATGCACTAATTGGTTCGGGCCTAATGGTTCAACCGCTTGCACACTTAATGGAAAACTTAACCCTGTATTTACTGGCTCTAATAAGGCGTGTTCAGGTCTAATTCCAAGCTGTATTGTCTGAGCAGGTAAATGTGCGTATTCAGCCAGAAAGACACTTTGCTGATCAAACTTAATCACCCCATTCACAATCTCGGCTTGATGAAAGTTCATCGCAGGGCTACCAATAAAACTCGCCACAAAGGTGCTTGCTGGTTGATGGTACACCTCTGATGGTGTGCCAATTTGCTCAATCTCGCCTTGGTTTAGCACAATAATGCGATCCGCCAAGGTCATCGCCTCCACTTGATCATGAGTCACATACACACTGGTTACGCCTAGCTCTCGTTGCAGCTTTTTAATTTCTAAACGCATATGGGCACGCAGTGAAGCATCTAGATTAGATAACGGCTCATCAAACAAGAACAACTGCGGATCACGCACAATCGCACGTCCCATAGCAACACGTTGACGCTGCCCACCCGATAACTTTGCAGGCTTTCTGTCGAGATAATCTGCGATCTTGAGGGTTTCTGCCACTTTTTCAATTTTTTCAGCAATAGTTTGCTTATCGACACCACGGTTTTTTAGCCCATAAGCCAAGTTGTCATACACCGTCATGTGTGGGTATAGCGCGTAGTTTTGAAACACCATTGCAATATCACGGCTGGCTGGTTTTTCAGTATCAATTCGGCGATGATTTAACTCAATTTCACCACCAGTGATCGACTCTAACCCTGCGATAGAGCGCAAGATGGATGACTTACCACAGCCCGATGGGCCAACCAATACAATGAACTCGCCTTGTTTAATATCAACAGAAACGCCCTTTACCGCTTGGTGGCCATTATCGTAGGTTTTTACTAAATTTTTAAGTGCTAACATCGTTCTATCTCTTCACAAATTGGGTATTGGCAATGCGGTTTCATCACCGCATCTGCACGGTTATTTCTCGGTTTCAACAAGGCCTTTCACAAACCAACGCTGAAAAATAATAACCACTAAAATCGGTGGCAACATGGCGAAGATAACCAGAGCAAAGGCTTGGTCGTAACGCGGTTGACTGCTTTGGCTTATGTCACTCAATAACTGCTTCACGCCCATGACGATGGTGTTGTAACTTTCATCGGTGGTCATCATGATTGGCCATAAATATTGGTTCCAACCCACCACAAACATGATGATGAAAATCGCGGCGATCATAGTTTTTGATAACGGCAATAAAATATCGATAAAAAAGCGAATTGGGCCTGTGTTATCAAGTTGCGCCGCCTCCACCAATTCATTGGGAATGGTTCTAAAAAATTGACGAAAGAAAAACGTCGCCGTCGCCGAAGCGATTAAAGGTAAAATGAGCCCAGAAAAACTGTTCAACATCCCTAAATTCGCAACCACTTCATAAGAAGGAATGATACGAACTTCTAATGGCAACAATAGCGTGATAAATATCAGCCAAAACCACAGTGAAGCAAAAGGCATACGAAAATAGACCAAGGCATAAGCGGCCATCATCGAAATAATGATCTTGCCAATGGCAAAGCCAAGTCCCATCACCATTGAGTTAATGATCATTGATTTTGCATTCACATCCGTACTAAAACCGACGCTCTTGTCCCAGACCTCACCGTAAACTTCAAGAAAATTACCGCCCGGCCACCACTGCAATCCATCACTAATAATGGTGTTTGGGTTGTGGGTAGAGCTGGCGAAAATTAGCCAAATAGGGATGATCATAAAAAGCGCCCCTGCTATTAGGATCACATGATCGAACCATTGATTTTGTTTCATAATAAAATTCTCATCATTGCTGTGTACCAATACATCTCTTTAAATTAATAGTGCACACGCTTTTCAATAAACTTAAATTGCACCCAAGTCAGCATTAAGACTAAAACCAGTAACACCACCGATTGCGCCGCACTGCCTCCAATGTCTGTTCCGATAAAGCCATCACGATAAATCTTATAAACCAATGAGGTCGTTCCCCCACCCGGACCGCCCGATGTTAAGGTATCGATAACCCCGAAGGTTTCAAAAAAGGCATAGGTTAAGTTGATGACTAATAAGAAAAAGCCTGTAGGAGCAAGCAGTGGAAAAGTAATAGTCCAGAAGCGACGGCGATCACTCTCGCAATCCAACATTGCCGCCTCGTTCACCGCAAATGAAATAGACTGTAGCCCTGCAAGAAAGTAGATAAAGTTAACCGAGACTTGCTTCCACACCGAGACCAAAACCAAGGTTAGCGTCGCATCAAAAGGACTGGTGTATAAGCTAAAATCCCAACCAAGACTGGCAAAAATATCGGTAAAAACACCAATATGAGGATTGAAAATAAAGCCGCCCATAATACCAGCCACCGCAGGAGCAACTGCATACACCCAAGTGAGCGTGATTTTATAAGCACTCTTACCATGCAAAATATTATTGGCTTTCACCGCCAGTAAAAGCGCGATGGCTAATGATAAAAATGACACAACAATGGCAAAGCCAACCGTAAAAAAGATCGATCTTAAATACTCTGCCGAGCTAAAAATAATGCTGTAATTCTCTAAACCGACAAAGGTTGATGATAATCCCCAAGGGTCTTCTAGCATAAAGGAGAGATAAACGGCTTCTGCTGCGGGATAGAAAAAGAACACTGCAATAATGGCGATTTGGGGCACTAAAAGCGCATAAGGCAACGCCGAGTGGGTAAATTGTTGTCGTTGTTCCACTGTTATAACCTACTACATTAAAAAGAAAAAAATCACTGTGACTAACCGAAATCAACCACAGTGAATCCTTGTTATTGCACCGAACGTGCGAAACGGTTTAACATTACTTTGCTTTCTTTATCGATATTGGCGAGTGCTTTTTCTACCGTAATTCGGTCTGCAAATACGTTATCAAACTCTCTATGCATTACCTCTTGGATTTGTGAGTAAAAACCTAAACGGTAACCACGCGTCCACTCGCCACCCGGTAAGCTCAACTGCTTTACGCCCACTTCTGCATCGGGTTGTTCTTGATAGTAGCCAGATTGTTTTGTCATGTCGTAAGCCGCTTTGGTAACCGTCACATAACCGGTCGATTTATGCCAAAACATTTGTGTCTCAGGACTTGTTAAGAAATTAAAGAAAGCAGCAACGGCTTGCTCTTCTTCTTTTGGCTTACCATCAATCGCAAATAACGCAGCGCCACCAATAAAGGTACGGCCTGCCTCTTTATTGACTGATTTCCAATATGGTAGATAGGTTGTACCTAACTCAAAATCAACACGGTTACGTAACCCACCAAACGAGCCTGATGAGCCTAACCACATTGCTACTTTTTGTTGCTCAAACGGCTGTTGGTTTGCATCCCAATCTGAGCCGTAATACTTGTAGTACCCTTTATCTGACCACTCTTTTAGCTTGTTAAAGTGCATTGCCATGTCTGGCGTATTAATCATGATGTTGGTCGCTGGCGCATCAAAACCATTGTTTTTATTAGCAACGGGAAGGTTATGGCGAGACTTGAAGTTTTCGAACATGATCCAAGGCGTTAAAGATTGTGAGAAAGTAGCGTAGCCTTGTGCTTTTAATTTTTTCGCGACTTGTTCTAGCTCTTCATAGGTTTTAGGCGCTTCTACCCCTGCTTTTGCAAGAATGTCTTTATTGTAATAAAGCACAGGCGTTGAGCTGTTGAATGGCATGCCAACCATTTTTCCATTGCTGTCTGCGTAGAAGTTACGAACCCCTGCAATGTAGTCTTTGTTATTAAATGAATAGCCAGATTGAACCAGAATATCTTCGACAGGTTTTGCAACCCCAGGAGCATTGATGATGGTTGCGGCACCCACATCGGCCACTTGCAGAATGTTCGGCGCTTGGTCGGCACGATAAGCGGCAATGCCTGCGGTAAGTGTCTCTACGTATGAGCCTTTAAACACTGGGGTAATTTTGTATTCATCTTGTGACGCATTAAAATCACGAGCAATAGTATTGACTGTTTCGCCTAGCTGACCACTCATTGCATGCCACCACGTTATGTTGGTTTCTGCCATGGCTGTCGTTGAAAGTAACGACGCTAGAACACCTGTTATCAATTGCTTTTTCATCTTATTCCCTAATGATTTAGTATGAGTAACCGTTAATGTGATGCTCATAGTAGGGATTGAAGATGACAGTTATGCTTCAGTTTTATTGTGTTCTTGTGATGATTTTGGGGTAATCTTGTTTAGTGATCTCTATTTTTGGAATACAGAACCTAGTGAATAAAATAATAGAAACAATAGGCCACCCTTTGTTCATACCGCTTATGGTTTGTGGTTGGTTTTTCTTAGAAACCACCAACACAACTTTTTACGGTTATTACCTCATGCTTGCCGTGGGCATTTTTGGTTATGCACTTGGTTGGCTAGTATTAACGCATTACAATGATATTCAGAAATTAAATCACAACAGTAAAATACGCCAACGTCCGTTCTATATTTTTAAATACCGCTCTATCTATATGGTGCTTTGCATTGGCCTTGTTGGGGCGATTAATATGCATGCCTTAATTGGACCCACTTTTATTATCAACACCCCTGTCACTGAAAAAACACACCGTAGTGGTCGAAGCGAATATTACTCCATTACAGTACAACCCGTTAATTACCCTCGATTAGAACTACGAGTTAAAGAGAAATTTTGGCAGGAAGTATCGATTGGTCAAAAGGTTGCATTAACCGCACAAAAAAATGTACTAGGATTATCCGTAGTCGATAAGTATGAGCATATTGCAGAAGGATCAAATGTTGGCGATAAATACACGATGAAAACGACTCTTTAAACAAAGGGGCAAACGTCACATGGAGCTACCCTTATTCTATTGGGGTAAAACTCTGCTTTTGATTTTGAACTTGATTTGGCTTTTGATGTTTAGCCCCGATAGTGACCCGAATAAATAAGACACAGCGAAGCGTTATTGGGGTTTGAAAAGCCTGAATTTGATCGAGATGAGAATGACATCGACTTTAGAATTGTGTGTGCTGATACCGCTGCTTATAAACAATTCGGCAACTCTGTTGTAGTTCCAGTTTTTAGAGCTGTCGCGGATTTATTAGATACGTATTTATAAGTAAACAGCACTAATAAAAGGCTTACATTGGTGTAAGCCTTTTATTATTCATATTCTTATGCAGTACATTCTAAATGTGGATAATGTTGAACAAGATCATCATAAGTCCCACAAAATAATCTACTTGTGGGAATACCTATACTATTCAATATTTCAGCATGATTGATACTCTCTTCTTCATTAAATGAGTAGCACTGCCAATGTACATTTGGTAACTCATTCACAATGCGTTGGAAGTATGGGATGTCTATTTTATTAAGAGAATGACCAATAATAGTAATCATCGAAATATCTCCATTGTTCTTTATCCAAGGAGAAAGCCGATCTTCTATAATCTCATTAACTGGTTTTTGAAGAGCTGTTAATACGCTACGGCCATTATTAATAGCTTCTGTATAGTAAGAATCCTCATCAGCGGTTGCATTAAACACTGTCTTTGTATGACCAAAAATCAAAGGTGTTCGTTGCTCTAAACTTCCGTGAATATGATAAACTTTCCTTTCGGATACTTTGTAAGCCACCTGTAATGTAGATGTGTAATTAAAATTGATAAACCGCGATTCATCTGGAAATGTCATTTGCAGTACTGCATTATCTATATTTATTCCCTTGATCCATTCACGAAAACAACGAGTAATATTATCTACGATTTCATGACTGAATTCGTCAACAGCATCCTCTAATCCATAAAGTTGTTGTGTTGGAAATGAATCTCCTGAAAAATCCATAAAATCATTTTCATCTATTAATATAGATTCATCAAATTGGCCAAGCACGCTTTCAAAATCACTCCACAGCTCCTCTTCTTGCAACCCATCTGAGAAATAATGTTCAATTTGATCTAGATAATCACTATTTTCTTTATAAAACTCTCTGTAGCCCGTAGGTAATTTATGCCACAGATCAAAACCATTTCCGATAATAAACAATTGATTTGACATCATTTATACTCTTATAAACTTTGCAATAGGTAAAGCGTTCATCCACAGAATAGCCCCCTCCTTTAACAGAGTAGAGGCGGCTATTTACAATTTAAGCTGCTGCAGGCCTAAGTTCATTTGCTAAATAATCACTTAAACCGTGAACTGTTAACGCCCTGAGTTTAGGAGCAATGTGACGCTTTTCATTTAAGAAATCGAGAGCACGGTGATCTCGAAGTAGCTCTTGGCCTCCGCAAACAACCAAGTAAGCATCATGATCGGTTCTCTCTGCATCAAATGCCGTATAACCAAGCTTTTCCATTGCTGTACCTACTGACTCTTGGAACTTAGCAACTACTTGAATAGTACTATTAGGCATATGCACGATAAAATGAGCATAGTCATTTTTACCGGCAAAAATGCTCGGATATCTAACATTAGATTGATAGGTCATAGAGGCTCCACTGTCATTCTCAGTAAAACCATAATTAATAAGGGTATTTGAGATATCTCTCAATAGGTCTTTTCTGCACATCGTTTTTTCCTTTCTAACACTGCGCTATATAGGGGAGTCTTACTTAAGACTCCCGATAATTATTTATTCTTATGCGCCAGGCAAAGAGCGTAAGTGCTGACAGACGTACTCAAGGCGGCCATTACGACGACGCACATAAGCACATACTTGCACTACTTTTTGATGAATACTCATAGAGCTTCCTCTCAAAAAAACATGAAAGAGGGAATTCAATGATTGAGATGAACACGTTAGAAAGGTATGATTGCAGAACAAACCAGAGCAATCTGCCTTTCTTACAGGGCTTGAAACCTCTTGTGTTGGGCCTTATAAGTTTGCCGCGCCAACGGTACTTATAATTCACCTCACAGTAAAAATGGGCTTTTAGTACTTTACTGAAAGCCCATTTTTATTTTTCTTTTCGTACGCCTTTAAATGCCGTCCCGTCTTGTTTTACATCCATGAACTGACCTGTATTGGTATCGCGCTTAACCCAATGACCCGAAGGTGTTTGAGTTTGTGAGCGTTCACGAACCATTCCATGACGGCGGTTATCGCCTGCCTTTCCATTTGTAGCCATAATAGATACCTCTTACTCAATATATATAATTAAGAAAAACCTTAATCAACGAAAACATACTATCTAAGTATCAACAACAGATCAAGGCATGAACACAAAATAATAGCAAACATATACGTAGCAAAGATAAAAAGTATACGTGCCTTAGTGGTTTTATGCTATAATTTATCCATGATATGAGGGGGATATAATGAATAAAATAAGTTTTTTACAATTACAAAATGAGGACAGTTCTTTAGCAGAAAGAATGGCTTATATTGATTTTAAACTAAGATTTACAGGATTTATCAATCGTTCAGATTTGAATGATATGTTTGGTTTAGCTGAAGCAGCTGCTTCAAAGATGATGAAAAAATATACCGAAATTAGACCAAACAATATGGAATATAATCGTAGTTTAAGGGCTAACGCAATTACAGTAGACACTTTCGAACCATTAATTATTGTTGATGCAGAAACAGCCCTTGGAATGCTTGCAAACGGATTTAATAAACACAAATTAATTGATAAACCTATGCTTTCCTACTCCCGAGTCGGAAATATACCAAACAAATTAAGTGTTGATTCAGTTTCAAAAATCACTAGATCTATATCATGTGGTTATGCAATACACACTGATTATCACTCAAGGAGTAGTAATAAAAAAGAGCAAAGAACTCTATTTCCACTAGCTATAGTCTTCGATGGAAAGCATTGGATTTTTAGAGCTTATAACGAAAATGATGGGCGATTTAAAAACTTTAGTTTTACGAATGCATTAAATGTTATAGAAGATAGTAGTTTAATTAGAGATTCTTTTAAGGAACTAGCACAAGATAAAGAATGGAACACCCAAGTTCCTCTTTTGTTGATTCCTCACAAAAACCTGACAAAACAACAGCAACAAGACATCAAGTTAGATTTTGGCATTAAAGATGAAAGTAAGATAATTTTAACAGAAAGAGCTGCTTTACTTTGGATTTTAAAAAACCAATGGTTCATCGATGATCGAACAGATAGTGAAATTTTAAAAGATACTGAATTGAACAAATGTAAGTTCTATAAATTTAAACTAACGAACAAAGATATGGTTGATGTAATGACTGAAAATTTACAACCAGCAATAGATAATATGAAATAAAAGAGAACCATTTCGAATTCATTAAGAGCTTAGATGAAAGAGTAGGACAAGGACAAGAACAGGAATGCGAACGACCAAAAGCCACACTTACCGTAACAACCAAACCCAACAAACGTGACCGCAATAAGCACGTTGTTTGTGCTTTTTGCGCCTGCCGCTGCCCCGCTTTGCACGCGCTCTTTTGTGCAATGCGGATAAAGCTTTTGATCACCAGCTTGTCTGGTGGCCTATGAGCAATTTACACATAACATTGCGGTTGTTCCCCATGCTTGGGCTAGGGGTTGGAAATAAAGCTCTTGGTTGTGTGCTATAAAAGTGAGTGTCGGTTTGCATTGCCATTTATGACGCTACGTTATGGCCTGTTGAACGACGTTTAACTGCTCTTGGCCATGACGTGTTTAGCGTGGAAAATGGCAATAAGTAAACCAGAACGAACTAGAATGGTTTGCACACAGGCCTTATTGCTTTTGATGTTATTCACTATCCATGCAATTGACGCCACTTTTCTAACTGAGACGGCCTTAGACCGTATCGTGCCAATACTCCCTCATGAATTCGTCTTAATTCCTCTAATGCAAGGGCGATAATATTTTGCTTATCCGTTTCTTCTTCATTGCTAATAAGCGATTCAATGATATCAAGGGGCTGAGATTCAGGCGTCAGTATGACTTGTTTAACAATCTCTTTTATCTTTGCTCGATATTGCAATCGTTGTTGATCTGGCTTTACTAGCTCTTGTTTTACGGCTAGGTATTCTTTTGTTGAGCGCTCGTACGCCCATAAATACAGATCACGCAGCAGCTCGATTCTATTCATTTCATACACACCAAGCACCGCTTTACTGTAGGCTTCTTCTGGTACATCTAAGAACGTAAGAGGACATAAATTAGCTTTAAGCAACGGAATATTTGCAGCCAAACGAGAAGTCCGTTTATTAATGTCAGCAAAGGGCTGCAAGTAAGGTAAATGCACCATGATAAAAAATGATTGCTCAAATGGGTCAATGATTTGATTAGCTTTATTAAGAATAGACTCCAGTTGAATAGAGAGCACCTCTTCGGATGACATAGGCTTATAAACACTACCCCCGATTTCAACAACATGACTACGCACTCGGCCTTCATCAAACGGGTTGGCTAATAAGTTTTCTGAAAGCGCACTGTGCAAATTCAATATGGTAAAACGATTGAACTCAACAGAATCGACATTATCAATTAGCAATTCAATCGCTGATTTATGATTTAAAATCATCTGTGTCTCGATGATGTCTTTTCCTTGTGCAAACTGGCCATGCTCAATTAACTCAACAGTGTCTAATCGACTATAGGTATTGCCTTCAAGGTGGCTTGATGCCCAAGATAAATCAATTAATAAACGGTTGTAGATGTCTCTTCCATACGTGCCCGCGGGTTGCGTTGCATAGATGGTTTTACCCATGCGATGTAACTGACGGCGAATAGGCTCAGAAAGGTAATATGTTTTATTTGGGATATAGTCATCTAAAAAATCACGTGAATAACCAACAGGATCACGCTCAAAAATAGGCTTACTTAGATAATTAAGAATGTCATGACTGTCAGGTGAAAGTGGGATCGATTTAGGAAAGCTATCGTGCTCGTTATGGCTTGAATTAACTGTCTCTTCTCTAACAATGCACGCAATGTATTTACGAGAACGACCCTCACCAATGGCTTCTACTTGTTTGTCTTCAATAAGTTTGTTAAGCCAGCGCTGAAGTGTTCGACGAATTAAGTCTGGATGATCAATAATAATGTCTGAGATAGACACAGGGTGACATTGTTGCTCGATATAACGCTGGATTTCAAACCTATTCATGACAGATACCCTTTTAATTGTGACACTTTTCTGGATAAAGGTGTCACAATTATGGCGTATTTATCCTTTAGTGACAACAAGAGTGTCACAGTAAAGTATCGGCATCTTTGGATTAACGCCCTAAAAGCTCACCTACTTATCTTTGAGTCTGTAGAAAATTAGTTTCGGGGCAATAACCTAATTTAAGATAGTATTTTGCCCCAAAATACGCATAATCTTGCTATACAACACTCAAAGAGAAATTACCTATGACTAATTTTCAATACTACTTTCACGAACTGCCTTGTTTTAACTGTAAAAAAACCAAAGTGAATACTGACCTTGGTTGGTTAACAGCAACAATGAAAGACGATGTTCAAGCACAACTGGCTGCAATTATCGAACAAGGCAACGTTGAAGCTGATCTTTCAGTAAACGTAACTTGTACTAAAGCTGAAGCTCGTGATTACTTATTGCTGAATTTCTACGGTTACTCTGAAGAAGAGCTAGAAGGTCAAATTGAAGCTGACGATGAGAAAGAAGTTGCAGATGAAATCGCAGAGTTGCTAAAAGATGGTAGCGAGGTAGCGGTATTTGAGCACGAAATCGCTCTACAAAGCTGTATGGATTGTGACGTTGAATAAGCGTGAATAAAGATCAACATACAAATTCTAGGCATTAGCAGAGTTAAATTTGCTAATGCCTTTTTTGTTTTGTCATTTTTAATTAAATCCAAACAACGATAATTTAAAACTACAGCATTAACTTAAAGCTTTTTAACTTTGAAACAAAACTTGGAAGCCTCTGTTTTTGCAAACAAATTAAAAACTCATCTTGGGTCATTGGTGGTTTTTTCAATGAGCTTCTTTGCTGTTGAGCAGCTTTAACACACGCACTATTATCTAATTCGAACATATCACACAGAAACTCATCAGGATGTATTGCAGATAATCCCAAAGGCTCAAGCTCCTTTGAAGGAAAATCCTTTAGATTAAAAGTAATAATATACTCTGCTTGCCCTTTAATTGCAGCAGCAACAACATGCCTATCATCTACATCCGGCAAAGCAAGTCCATCAATTAAAGGTTCATATCCCTCAACCAAACAATCAGGAACATTTGCATTCATTAGTGTTTTAATTCTTTCAAGACTAGCAGGGTTAACATCAGGATTATTTATAAGTAGATTACGAATCCATTCATCATGTATCTGATCTGTCCACCGTGCTCTAAATAAACCAGTATTGGCTAAATACATTAGGTAACTACGAAGAGGAGCAGGATACATAACACACGCATCTAGTATTACTGTATATGATGACATTAATACCCCATATTCAGTTCTTGATCTAATGCTGATAGTTCCGCAAGTGAAGCAAGCCTACGCTCTTCTAAACGATCCTTATATTCCATAATATCGGCAAACGCGACTTTTCTACGATTACCTGTACGACTAAACGGAATTTCTTGCGAATCAAGAAGCTTAATAAATGTAGGGCGAGACATATTTAACATATCAGCCCCTTCTTGCGTGGTAAGTTCTGCATGAATAGGTGTAATGCTAACAGAGTTACCTTGCCCTAATTGAGTTAGTACCTCTATCATCATATTTAATACGCTCGCAGGTATTGTGACTTCATGAGATTTACCTAATTTATCAACAACGTTGATCCTTTGAGCTTCCCCATTGGTTTCAATTACGGCTGATAACTCCTGACTACCAAGCTTAGCCAATGCTATTTCTTCTGCACTTGGCAACTTTATCGCTGCATTCATGTTTATTCTCTCTTATATTCATGTGTACAAATTGTACAATTGTTACAGTATCCGAAATATTCGAAAGAAAGTCAATATTCGAAATATTCGAAACAACACAAGTAAATGTGAAAATATGTTATTATCCACTCAAACTGTAAGGACAATAATAATGAAGCTTATCCCCCTACTGAAACAGCCTAGAATCCACTGACTTATTTTAAATTAATGCCAACCCCATTATTTTTATATAAGTTAAAAGGTTTATTATGCAAGAAAAGCACTGGTCAAAGTTTCAGTTACTTCATGAAGTCGTAACCAACAAAAACATTCACATTAAAGGCACCCATAGCTATTACAGCGATTGCTGGGATAACGGCTTTGAAGACTCTGTTGTTCGGTATTTACACGGAGATAAAATCAGCCGTCAATGGGAGCCAAGATGGGAAATCGATAAGCTTCATATTGGTGATTACGTCTGTATCGCCGCTGAAGTTATTATCTTAATGGGCGGAAACCATAACCACAGAACAGATTGGTTTTGTTTATACCCATTTATGGACTTTATCGACGACTCTTATGCGAGCAAAGGGGACACTCACATTCATGATGGCGCTTGGTTAGGCATGAGATCAATGATCATGCCCGGCGTAACGATTGGAGAAGGAGCCGTTATTGCCGCAAATAGTGTCGTCACCAAAGATGTTGAGCCATATAGCGTGGTTGCAGGCTCTCCAGCAAAACATGTGAAATATCGCTTTGAGCCTTCCGTGATAGAAGAGCTATTGTCTTTTAAAGTTTACGATTGGCCTACTGATAAGTTCAATGCGCTCAAACCGCATTTATGCAGCCCTGATTTTGAGCAACTAAAGCAAGCAATCGCTTCATATGACGAGCTTAATTAGAGCGTCACAGTTAGTGAATATCATCAAGTAATTCTCCCCAAATAGTTCAAACGGTTCAAAAAAGGTTAATTGATTGGGTTCAATTAACCTTTTTTATTTATAAACCTATTACTTGCCGTCTGCGCTTAATTATACATACCACGGATAGGGTAATTGTTTTCTGGATTGCGGATAAACTCAAGACCAGAGAGTAATACATTCAAATCAGGACGAACAAAAGGTCCATTTGAAATATCAATGACTTGTACCTGCCCTTTTTCATTAATAACAAAAAGACCCGGCTCAGCAAATAAATGGTCGGTTTCTTGCTCAGAACGAGGCTCTGAAATATACAGCCCCAACGTTTGCATTTGCTCTACACTCAAGCCATAAGCAATCGGAAAACTCACTGATAATTGTGTTATATGAGTCGTTAATTGGGCTTCACTGTCAGCTGATACCGCAGCAATATCTACTCCCAGTTCAAGAAAACGGCTTTTTAGTGTTTCTAGCTCATTTAAGTAACGAGTACACAACGGACAATGCTTACCACGATAAACCACCACCAATTTCCAATCAGCCCCATTTAGTGGTTCCGAAAGGTTAATAAGATTGTTGTCTAACGTAGGTAATTGGATTGCAGGAAATACATCACCAGCGATAAATTTATGTGTTGTCATGGTTCGCTCCTTGAGCACGATTCTCTTTTAGAATAGTTACTCACAATTAATGTAAATAGATAGGCGTTTATTGCTTGAAAGAGAGTATAGGCACAAACAAATCTGACTAGAACCATGCTAAAATGACTACCAAGTATGCGTTTTTGGAATAATTGAGAGAGCTATGGATCAGTTAAGTGCAATGAGAGCCTTTGTTCGAGTCGTCGAAACAGGCAGCTTTTCAGCTACAGGTAAAGAGATGAATACCTCTCAAACCACCATAAGCAAAAAAGTCGCGGCGCTTGAAAATCAAATAGGCGTAAAACTGTTAACTCGAAGCAGCAGAGATCATTCGTTAACTCCTGCCGGAAGTGATTATTATCAAACCTGCGTTAATATTCTAAGTGAACTTGATGAAGCTGAAGCTAAAGTTCGCTCTAAAACAACACAACCTCAAGGAACTATCCGAGTAGCAGCACCCGTAGCCTTTGGTCGCTTTCTTCTGGCTCCTATCGTTGCTGAATTTTTCCAACATTATCCTGATATTAAGATCGACCTCCTTCTCAGTGACAAACATGTTAATTTGATCAGTGAAGGCGTTGATGTCGCGATTAGGGCAAAAAATCTCGAGGACTCTTCTTTTGTTGCTCGTCATCTTTTTGATAACCCTATGCACTTATTCGCCTCTCCGGATTATTTAAATCAACATGGTGAACCTAAACAACCCAACGACCTGACCAATCATAATTGTTTGATTTATTCTGGATTAAAAGAAGCGCATTTCTGGCATTTTAATCATAAAAATAAAGCGTATTCTGTACCCGTAAAGGGGAACTTTCAGAGTGATAATGGTGACGTATTATTAGATGTCGCCTTAACTGGTGTGGGCATTGTTTTCTTACCTATTTGGATGGCTAAAGAACAGGTAACATCAGGCCGTTTACGTCATATAATGACTGCGTATTCAGGCCAGAATTTACCGATCAACGCCATCTACCCACAACGTCGTTATACGCCGTTAAAAGTCCGTTGTTTTGTTGATTTTTTAAAACAAAAGCTGTCTCTCTAACAAAGGGAACGCAATAATAAGAGACAACACTAACGTCACCATTGATGGAACCGCGTCTTTCCAAGTATCAAATCTAAAATGAAAGAACATCGCCCCAATGGAAGTTAGCGTAATCAAACTAGCACCCATCGCACTTAGTACTGGGGTTGCTGTAAACATTCCCACTAACATCACAACAGCACCTGTGGCTTCAATAACACCCACAGCGAACATTGCCGCACGGTTAAGGCCATAACGATGAAAGAAAGCAAGTTGAGGTTCAAATATCGCCTTTACCCAACCAAACATTTTGACTGAGCTAGCAAACAAGAAAAACGCGATTAATAACCCTTGGATAAATAACATGATGTAACTCCTCTATAAACAATAGAGCCATTAAAGCATTCCAATTGAGATAGAAGAATACTAGAATTAGGTTTATTACTATTCCAAATAGGAATGACTATGGATAAATTTGATTGTTTAAGCGTCTTTACTCGTGTTGCTAGATTAGGCACATTTACTGCTGCTGCGAACGAACTCAATACAACGCAAAGTGCGGTCAGTAAAAAGATTGCATGGCTTGAAAAACAAGTAGGCATTACATTATTTCACCGTCATGCTCGTGCGATCAGCCTAACAACAGGTGGTAAACAATATTTACGTTTAGCGCTGAAACTTATTGACGAAATGAACCTTGTTGAGTCTCAATTACGACAGGAACAAACCTCCATATCTGGCACTTTAAAGCTGTCTGTTCCTAGTGCTTTTAGTGTTCAAAAGCTCTCTGAGCCACTCAATGAATTCCTAAATTTACACCCAGAGCTTTCTGTTGATGTGTCGGTATCGGATAAGTTTGTTGATTTGGTTGAGAGCGACATAGACATTGCTATTCGAGCTGCTTACCTCAAAGACTCAGGGCTAAAAGCAAGATGGATAATGGATAATGAACTTGCCTATTTTGCTTCTCCTGACTATTTAGAAAAACATTCTCCTATCGTAATTGCAGACGATTTAGCACAACACCAGTGCTTAACTTATTCGTTATCGACACCATCGAACCTATGGCGCTTCAATGATGGGAAAGAGACAAAAGTTAAGATAAAAGAACAAGTACGAAGTGATAGCCCAGAGATGCTGGTTCAAATGGCAAAGCTAGGACAAGGCGTAGCGGCAATGCCAAAATGGATGGTAGAACACGAATTAAAATCGGGCTCACTAACGCAGATATTAGAACAATATAAAACGGTAAAGTTACCTATGTATATGGTCTATAAAGATAGTGAGCACCAACCCCAACGCATTCGTGCGTTTATTGATTTTATTTCAAATTACTTTTCTTAGGGGTAAAATATAGGGCGATTGACTAAATACAAAAAGGCGAACCATCCGGATCGCCTTTGAATATAAATGGTTACAGCACGAGGTACTTAACCGAGTAAACTACACAATAAAATACCAAATTGATTCCTGTTCAATGGCCATCATGTAGATACTCGTTATTTAATACCAGACTTCTCCAAGTAAGAGTTCATTTCCAACTCTGGTACCATGCCACCGCCAGTCGCCCAAACTAAGTGCGTCGCATTTTTCATTTTCGCATCATCAAACTTCATACGATCTTGGTACTGTTGGTCTTTCGATACGACAATAGCCCCCATCATACCTGCTAATGCTGATGGCTCTAGCTTAATGCCTTCTTGTTGATTCAACAGACCCAATTGCAAATACATTGCTTCATCTGTCATCGTGTAATAGCCATCGAGCAAGCGCTCCATTGCTCTACCCACAAAGCCTGATGCTCGGCCTACCGCTAATCCATCTGCAGCTGTAATGTTATCAATACCAATGTCTTGCACTGAGATTTCATCATGCAGACCAGTATGAACGCCAAGTAACATACATGGTGAATGCGTCGGCTCGGCAAAAATACAGTGAACGTTATCACCAAATGCCATCTTCAAACCGAATGCGACACCACCAGGGCCACCGCCAACACCGCACGGTAAGTAAACAAACAGCGGATGTTCATCATTCACCAAGATGTTTTTCTCTTCAAATTGTTTCTTTAAACGTTCACCTGCAACCGAGTAACCAAGGAATAACGTTTGAGAATTTTCATCATCGATAAAGAAGCACATCGGATCTTTCTCTGCTTCTTTACGTCCTTGCTCTACTGCTACACCATAATCTTGCTCATATTCCACAACATTAACGCCATGAGAACGCAATGTATTTTTCTTCCATTCACGCGCATCAGCGGACATATGCACTGATACTGAGAAGCCCAGTTTTGCGCTCATAATACCAATAGACATGCCTAGGTTTCCTGTCGATCCTACCGCAATGCTGTATTGACTAAAGAACTGTTTAAAGTCGTCACTCATCAACTTGCTATAATCATCTGACTCGTTTAGTAAACCTGCTTCTATCGCAAGTTTTTCAGCATGAGTTAACACTTCATAAATGCCCCCTCTCGCTTTAATAGATCCTGAAATCGGCAAGTGGCTATCTTTTTTCAACATTAGTCGACCTAAAATTGGTGTTGAAAATTGCTGCTCTAAACTCTCTTTCATTTTTTCAATCTCGAATACTTCTGATTCGATAATCCCTTTCATCGCAGCCGTTTCAGGAAAAGCTTCGACCAAATACGGGGCAAAACGACTCAAACGCTGACTTGCATCTTCAATATTTTTCTCACCAAGACCAACATAAGGCAACGCTTCTTCTAGACTCGTTATATTTGGGTTAAACCAACTGATTTCTTCTAGTGCAATCAGTTTATTTACTAATGGAAAATCAGTTTTTAGTTTTTGTATATTTAATGTAGTCATTTTTAATTACCTTGTTTAAACCATGTACGACAAGAGAAATGTGCCTGCTAGCGCAACGAATGAAGCAATGAAGGTTGCCGTTGTATAATACTTAAACGTTTCACTCATCGAAGCGCCGCAATATTGCTTCACTAACCAAAAAAGAGAATCCGTTACGATGGTGCAACCAATGGCACCAGAGCCGATTGCTAATGTAATAATTTCAGGGCTAACATCTGGATAAAGTGGCATCAGAGGGGCAACAATAGCTGTCGCGCCCATCATAGCAACCGTTGCAGAGCCCACCGCAGCATGTAAAATAATAGCGACCAGCCATGCTAATAAAATTGGATGCATATCTAAGTTAGATAACAGTTGAGCCAATACATCCGCTAAACCACTTGCTTTTAAAACACCGTTAAATGCACCGCCAGCACCGATAATCAGTAGGATATTAGCGATAGATGCAAATGCGCCTTCTGTTTTTTCAAGCAGGGTTGCCATTCCCATATTTTGCTTAATACCCAGCATGTAGTACGCAACAAATGCAGCAATAAACATCGCTGTAATTGGATTACCAATAAATTCTAACGTCGTATACAGCGCACTATCGTGATCCATATTGAGCTCAGCGGTTGTCTTTAATAACATTAAGCCAATTGGTAGTAGTACCGTAAATAACGTTGCAGCCAGTGACGGTAGATCTTCTTCATTTTTCACTTCAAGGGAAGTAAATTCATGTGGCACCGATTTAAACGGTAAGCGCGAACCAATTACTTTAAGGAAAAGTGGGCCACCCACTAGCGATGCCGTTAGGCCAATCAGTAAACCATAAAAAATAACTGAACCAATATCTGCACCTAATTCATTAGTTACAAAAAGTGCGGCAGGGTGTGGTGGTACGATACAGTGCACAGCCATCAAAGCAGTACACAGAGGAATAGCTAAATTAAGTAATGATGTATTTGTTTTCTTCGCAATAGAAAAAGCCAGCGGGATAAGCAGTACAACACCCACTTCGACAAAAAGGGTAATACCGCAAACCAAACCAATCAAAACCATAATCACTTCTGGTGATAACCAACGGATTTTTTGCAGTGTTAAACCAATACGTTCAGCGGCACCAGAAACTTCCATCATTTTTCCTAGGATCGTACCAAGACCTATCACTGCGGCAAGAAAGCCAAGCGTACCGCCGATGCCCCCTTCAATAGCACTAACCATTTCCAAAGGTTTCATGCCCATCATACCGCCAACGTAGAAGCTCGCCATCAGCAACGCTAAAAATGGATGTAATTTAAATTTCACGATCGAAAATACGATCAGTAGGATACTAGTAAGTAACGTCGTTATAACCCAGATTTGTGATTCCATGTTCAAACCTAATATTGTTGTTTTAATTGCGTTAATTAAACGAGGAATCTCCTCGGCTGACAAACGATCAATACTCACCTTCACATGAGCTAGATTAAAACAAGTACGTGATCCCAACGTGATAATTTAAATTTAACAGCTTATGATTAATTAAATTTCATCCAAAGAATCTATAATACCAAGTTCTACTACTCTACAATCTCACTAGTAAGAACAAAAATAATGTATACAAAAGATAATATTTTCACTCGTAACAAGCGAATCAATAGCTTTCAACTATCAAAATTACATACTTTTGAAGTTGCAGCTCGTCACTCTTCTTTCTCATTAGCGGCTGATGAATTATCAATAACACCAAGTGCCGTCTCTCATAGAATCAACAAACTTGAATTAGATCTTGGGATAGAGTTATTTCATCGAACACATAGAAAAATCACATTAACTGAGGAAGGTGAACGAATTTTTCACTCATTAACACGTAGTTTGAATGAAATTAATCAAGAAATATTAGATGTGAAAAGTGGCGATATATCTGGAAGTTTAACCATTTATTCACGCCCTTCATTTGCACAATGCTGGCTAGTACCTAGACTGTACGAATTTAACCAACGCTACCCATTCATTGAGTTAAAATTACTCACAGGCAATGAAAATATTAACTTCCAAGGATACGGAATTGATGCCGCCATTTATTTTGATGAAAGAAAACCAGATAACCTCTGGAGCCAAGAAATAATGGCCGAAACCAATATTCCCGTCTGCACTAAACAATATGTCAAACAACATGATTTATTCAATAAACCTGAAAACCTCGTCAATACAACATTATTGCATGACAACCAAGCATGGGATTACAACTCACACCATGACGAGTGGGAAGTATGGGCAAAAGCAAATCAACTGCCATCTATTGATCATATTTCAAGTATTGCTTTTGATAGATCTGACTTAGCGGTTATCGCTGCAATGAACCATGCAGGAATCGCAATGGGACGCTATAACTTGATCAAAAAAAGATTAGATTCAGGTGAGTTAGTCGCACCATTTCCAAATACAGAAGTAACATGCCAACAAAAATACTATTTAGTTACGCCAAATAAAAAACACTCTCGAAAATTAGCACTATTTATTGATTGGTTAATAGAGGGGATAAGCATCAATACGCCAAAAATGAATATATCAACAAAAAACCTAACAAATTAATTCATATTTGGCATAAACATAGCAATAACACTCTGTATTACGCCATATATGAATAAAAAGATTATTTTAAGGATAAAAAATTCATATTTGACCGGTGTAAATAGCCCCATTTAGTTAAGTGAACTATTTTTCTTAGGAATAGAGACTGATTGTTTCCCGAATACGTTAATTAGCGCACCAGTCACAATCAAACCACCACCGATATAAGTCCACATTGATGGGATCTCATTAAATATCCAAACGCCTAATAGCGCAGAAAAGACAATTTGAACATAAGAGTAAGCAGACGCTTTACCCGCCGCTTGGGTTTGCATGGCTTTGGTCAGTCCATATTGTCCAATTTGCGTGAAGATGCCGATTAAAATCAGGATCATGGTAAGGAACAGACTTGGCCATACAAAGTCATTCCAAATCAGTACGCTTGAGATAGGTAACGCCACTAATGGGAAATAAAATATGATCACTGAGCTGTCTTCTGTTTGGCTGAGTTTTCTTACTATCACATAGGCAATCGAACTTCCTAATGCACCACACAACGCAACAAGGATACTAAAAACAGGCAGTTCACTTGTACTGCCACTGTTCATGCTTGGTTGAACCATAACAAATAAGCCTACAAGACAAAACGCAATGCATATCATGGTTGATTTTTGAATGTGCTCTTTAAGAAACAGAACGCCGAGCAATGCGGTAAAGATAGGATGGACGTATTGTAATATGGTTGCTTCAGCCAAAGGTAAAGTCGTCACTGCGTAGTAAACACACATAAGCGCTGCTGTGCCTACTGCTCCACGGGCAAGAAGTAAGGGCTTATTGTTTCCCCATATCGAAATGCCTTTTCGTTTCACATCGGCATAGCTAATGATCAAAGACACCAACGCCCTTGCTGCCACAATTTCAAATACTGGAATGCCGTAATTGCTCACATATTTTACGCATGCTGACATGAGCGCAAATCCAAGCGCAGAAAGAAACATAAATCTAACCCCTGTCGGGATCAGTGAAAAAGAGAAAGTAGGCATAACAACATCAACCAAGTTTAGAGGGTAATGAATGATAGCCTAATTTACTCGCAGCACCCAAAGCTCTTATATTAATCACATCGACATTCAGGCTCTATTCCAAATATCTGCTCTTCCCACAGTAGATCATTACACTTTGTTATTAAAATTATAACTAATCATAATTTCATGAAATCTTATTTTTTGTATATCTTACTCCCACACAAAATAACAACCGTTAGTTAGGCAAGGGGAAGCAATGAAGTTTCTACACACTATGATCCGCGTTACCGATTTAGATAAATCTATTGAGTTTTATACTAAAGTGTTGGGCATGAAAGAGCTTGAACGCACTGAGAATATGGATTATCGCTATACTTTGGTTTTTGTTGGTTATGAGCAAGGCGGTACTACTATCGAGCTAACTTATAACTGGGATACCAACGAATATGATATGGGTAATGCGTTTGGTCATTTAGCTCTAGGTGTAGAAGATATTTACGTTGCTTGCGATACAATTAAACGCTTAGGCGGCAAGGTAACAAGAGAAGCCGGTCCAGTAAAAGGTGGAACTACCCATATCGCTTTTATTACTGACCCTGATGGCTACCAAATTGAGTTAATCCAATTAGACAATCAATAACCTTAGCATAAGAAAAAAGAGGATTTACCATGACAAATGCACTATTTCAACCAATGCAGCTAGGTAACCTTACGCTTAAAAACCGTATTGTTATGCCCCCAATGACTCGCTCTCGTGCTACCCAGCCTGGTAATTTGGCAAACGATATGATGGCGCAATATTACGCACAACGCGCAAGTGCGGGGCTTATCATTGCTGAGGGTACTCAAATTTCAGAGATGGGCCAAGGTTATGCATGGACTCCGGGTATCTACTCTCAAGAACAAATAGCAGGTTGGAAAAAAGTCACTGATGCCGTGCACGCAAAAGGTGGTGCTATTTTTGCTCAACTTTGGCACGTTGGCCGTGTTACTCACCCTGATAATATTGGTGGGCAACAGCCTATTTCATCGTCTGCACTAAAAGCAGAAAACGTAAAAGTGTTTATTGATAATGGCACTGACGCACCGGGCTTTGTAGATGTAGTTGAGCCTCGTGAAATGACAAAACAAGACATTACTGATGTTGTTGCAGAGTATCGTCAAGCGGCACTAAATGCAGTAGAAGCCGGTTTTGATGGCATTGAGCTTCATGCTGCAAATGGCTATTTAATTAACCAATTTATTGATTCTGAAGCCAATAATCGTACCGATGAATATGGTGGTTCTATCGAAAATCGTCTGCGCTTTTTAGGCGAAGTGGTTGAGGCAATGACTGACGCTATTGGTCATGACCGTGTCGGCGTTCGTCTTGCTCCGTTTACCTCATTAAATGGTACGGTTGATAAGACGCCAACAGAAACCTACACCGCTGCCGCTGTGCTATTAAATAAACTCAATGTGGTTTATATGCATATTGCTGAAGTCGATTGGGATGATGCTCCTGAGACACCAGCAGAATTCAAAGAAGCGATTCGTGACGCATTCAAAGGCACTATTATTTATGCTGGTCGTTACAATACCGAGAAAGCCGAGCACGCATTAACTAGCGGTTTAGCAAATATGGTCAGCTTTGGGCGTCCATTTATTTCTAACCCTGATTTACCGACTCGTATTAAACACGGTTATCCTCTAGCGCAACATGACCCAAATACGTTATTTGGCGGTGCAGAGCAAGGCTTAACAGATTATCCTGAGTATCAAGCGTAATAGCCTTAATATTGAAACACCAAAAATAAATGATATAACCCTGCTTATTTAAGTGGGGTTATTTTTTATATCACGTACTATTGCCTTTCTTCTTTTTATATTCAGAGTATACGTCTATGCGTGGAGTCCTTTATCTGGTTATCGCTACCATTCTTGCCGCTATTGGTTGGGGTGCATCAAAAATGGTCGTCATGACGATTCCTGGCGATATTTTTATTGGCACACGATTTTTGCTCGCAAGTTTGGTGCTTCTTCCTTTTTGTTATAAACAACTTCGCAACTTAACCATCAAACAAGGCGTTGCGCTTACTGGCGTTGGTTTAGTGCTATCGCTTGCTCTGCAAGTCTGGGTGTATGCTGTTGCTATCACTTCGTCATTAGCAGAGGGCGCATTTATTATGAGTTTAGCCATGCTAATTGCCCCTCTGATTGCCTGGATTTTATTTCGTCAAAAACCCAATAAAGCCTTTTGGCTAGCCTTGCCTATTTCTATTTTTGGTATGATGTTATTAACCCTAGGAAATGGTTGGAAAATGGAGCCAAGCCAACTTGGGTTTATGCTCTCTTCTCTTTTATTGTCATTACACTTTGTATTAAACAAGCGTGTTATTGGTTCTATCACACCGTTATTATCTATTTGTGTTCAAATGTTTGTTGTGGGAATTAGCGGCTGTTTATATGCATCATTCAATTCACATGCGCCATTTGAACTCACAGAGCATGCTATTTTTTGGTTTTTAATCTCAACCATTGTGGCAACGGCCATTCGTTATCTCGCCCAAACCCTTGGGCAATTTTCGGTAGAGATAGAAACCGCCTCTCTGATTATGATCTTAGAGCCTATCTGGACATTACTGATCAGTGTTACCTTACTGAATGAAATGTTAGAAACACAAAAAATGTTCGGTGGTGGTGCCATTATTTTATCTCTGTTGCTTTATATCAAACTGTCACGAAGGCTCAGGTAGGTGATTCATTGATAACTTATCGATGAATTGACCAGCAGCGATATGCGGTGGTACTGCCACAAGCGTGCATCATTAAAGAACCAAACCCTGAAGATAAACGCAGTCACAGTACCGATAATAATGAGTGCAGTTGAAATAATAATATATCGTACCCTTTAATAAGTCCGTTAATAATATCAATTAATCCATATTCTTGTTAGCTACATAATACTCTCTAAATACACCTTTTAGCGTCAAAAAATGGTGTATTTATCAATTTTTTGTCGTATTGATTTTGTGATTTCGATCTCAAATATATAATTATCCCATTCTATATCAATTTAGTTTCTTTGTTCATAAAAAGCAGGTATGCTCCGCGCGCTAAAAATCGAACTAACCAATACGGTTTTTAAGTAGTTATATTTAATTTGGAATAAACATAAATCATGATAAAAAAAATTGTTGCTCTATTCTTTGTTATTATTAGCATTTTGCTTGCTTTTACTTTAGTTATTTCTAAACCATTTTTGGATGACTTTAAAAAAGATAATATGGATCACGCCAATGTATTAGCGTTGAATGTGATCACAGCCAGTTACAATACCGTCACAGAGGGGTTAATTAATGGTTTAAAATCATTATCTTACTCTGTATACACAGATCCAAACAAAGGGTTTGATGAGGAACGTATTCTACAAGATTTAAAAAATATTGTTGCCACCAATTCTGCTTATAAAGACATCATCATCACAACTCTTGATGGTCGTGCATTTGCTGCATCAAGTAATGGATGGAACAAAGGATTCAACGCTCGCACAAGTCAAAGAGAATGGTTTACGGCTATCATTGATGACAAAAAAAGAGCTCATATTGCTCAGCCTTATAAATCCAATACGAATGAATATGATTTCACCGTTAGTGCACCTATTTTATTGGATGGCGAAGTCGTTGGTGTTTTAGCTATTGTTGCAAACCTAAACGTATTAATGCCAAAAAATGGAGTTGAATTTAGTATTACCACGCAAGATGGTTATGTGGTTGCTATTGATGAAAGCTCACAAGATTGGTTAGGAAAAAACCTATTTGACGTAAGACCAACCTACAAAGACGTAACAACTGAGCCAACGTTACTGGTTTCTCCAGCAGGCAGTACTTACAGCTTATTTAAAACGCAGCTGAACCACGGTTTAGTCGGATACATTTTTACCAACCAAGGTAAAACCGTTGATAACGCCGACATGATCCGTAATGCCTTAATTATCGTATTGATTGCACTTGGGACCGTTTTAACTGCTGCTCAATTTATTGTGGTTCGTCGTGAATTGTCACAAATTGATACGGTTGTGAATAGCATTAAACAGATGGCAGATGGTAACTTCCAAGCAATCAACATTCCAAAAACGGGCAATGAAATTGATTTAATTTCAGCGTCATTACACCAATTACAACAGCGTATTTGGAACGTTATGACCTCTACAACAGACATTATGGCCCAATTGTCTGCACACCAACAAAGTATTACATCAAGCACAGCCAATAATATTAAGTGCTCTGAATCTGAGCTGAATCATATTGATTTAGTTTCTATTGAGATCAATGACATGGCTACAACAGCTAATGAAATTGCAACCAATGCTCAGTCAGCAGAAGAGAATACAAGTGCGACATTAATGCTTTCATCAAGCAGCTTAGCAACGCTACAGCAATCATCAACGATTGTGGATCAAGTAACGGGCTCGGTACAAGAATCGGCATCTATCTTTGGTGAGTTGAAAACATTATCTGACAACATCAGCTCGGTTGTAGATGTGATTGGTAATATTTCAGATCAAACCAACTTACTGGCATTAAATGCGGCAATTGAAGCGGCACGAGCTGGTGAACAAGGACGCGGCTTCTCTGTGGTTGCAGATGAAGTTCGAGCACTTGCGGTAAAAACTCAAGATTCCACAGCAGATATCCAACGCATTATTGTGACGCTTCAAGCGGGTGTAACAAAAGCAACGAATGCGATGGGTACCAACTTACAGTTGACCGATAAATTATCGGTGATTTCACAAGATATTGAACAAGCGTTCACGGATATCTCTGCAAAAGTCTCTTTACTTTCTGATATCAATTCCTTTGTTGCAACGTCATCAGAGGCACAGTTTGTGGTGAACCAAAGAGTGACTCAAAATATTGACGAAATAAAGAAAATGGTAAGTGATAATGTATCTGGTGTGCAAAATACCATTGATGCTAACCGTGAAATGGCTTTATTAGTTAATAACTTAAATGAAGAAATCCGTTTCTTTAAAATATAAATAAAACAAATAGAGTAAATAACATATACCGCTCCGATGGTTATTCGAGAGCGGTATTTTATCCCTCAGGCAACTTTATGATGGATAAGTGATAAAAAATTTAATAACAAAGCGTTACTCTACTTCCCTTTCTCATTACTCTTAAAGCTCTGCATAAACGTTTATTTCTTACTAGAATACATAACCTCAAAGTTCGGTATATTTTTCTCCCAAACCGGGGAATCCTCTCCAATAATTGATTTTAAAACATCGATAAATAACTTAGTTTTGATAGGCGCATCTCGGTGTGGGTACACAGCATAAAAAGTGCCAAAATCTTCAAGGTTCAAATGCGTCATTATTGGGATAAGCTTGCCTTCAATAATTTCGTTTTCAATCATTTGGGCTGTGACTACAGCAAGCGTATTACCTGCTACCGCGCTTTTTACCACCATTTCAACATCATTTACTTTATACGCGACATTCAAATGGAATTGCTGTTCAACCTTGTTTTCATCAAGGTAAGTAAATTTATCAATAAATAAACCGGGAGCCGCATAAATCGTCGCGGGTAGAGATTCTAATTTTTCAATCGTCTCTATTTTCCCATGCTGTTGAATGAAATCAGGCGATGCGACAATTAACAAACGACTTCGGGCAATCTTACGAGAGATCAAACTGGAGTTCTTTGGTCTACCAATACGAAAACCAATATCAAAGCCTTCCTGCACAATATCAACCACTCTGTCTTCTAATCTTAGCTCGCATTTCACATCAGGATATTGCTTCTGAAAAACAGAGATCGCATCTTGAACGTACTGACGACCAAACATCATTGAACTGGTAATTCGTAATATCCCTCTTGGCTCTGAATGGTAGTTCTGCGCTAAACGGTGGGTATTATTCAATAAGTCACGTAACAGTTTTGCTTGGCTCACCATTTCATTACCTGCTGCTGTTAATGATAACGAGCGCGTGGTGCGGTTAAGTAAGCGAACCCCTAACTCTTCTTCTAAGCGACTGATCTGCTTTGATATGACAGAGCGATCTAGATTCTTTTGCTCGGCAACATTAGTAAAAGAGCCAAGTTCAGTGACTTCTAACAATAAAAGTAAGCGATTAGAAAAATCCATTTGAGCCTCACGATAATAAATAAAAACACCATTGGTGCAATATTAGCATCAATCTTATGCCATTAACGGTATTTTTCTCACCTAATGGATTGCTTATAGTTATCTCACTGACGGAGAGGATGACCTTTCAACGTAACCATATTTAACTAGCCAATAGGCGATTTAGAGGAAGTACATTATGAAAACATTATCAATCACTAATCAAAATGGTATCGCAACAGTTGCTATCAACAACCCACCAGTGAATGTATTAACCATTAATCTAATCAACGAAATTAATGAATATGTACTTTCTTTAAAAGATGACCGAGAAACTAAAGTAGTGGTGTTTAAATCACTGCATGAAACCTTCTTTTTAGCGCATCTTGATCTGAACGTGATTAATGGCACGCAAGGCGGTCAAGCAGCGTCTATTGAGTTCAACCATATGATCATGAACATCAAGGCGATGAAACAAGTGTCTGTTGCTTTGGTTGATGGCGTGGCTCGTGGGGGCGGTAATGAGTTTGTTATGGCGTGTGACCTTGCTTACGGCACTGAGAATGCAGCGTTTGCTCAACCAGAAGTTCACGTAAATATCCCTACTGGCGGCCAAGGTGCGGTTCAGTTTGCAAGAAGAATGGGTAAAAACAAAGCATTACAAGCTCTTCTATTAGGTAACGATTTCACAGCACAACAAGCTGAGAACTTAAATATCATTACTCAATTTGTACCTAAAGCAGAAATGGATAACTTTTTAGCGATGACTTTAGGTGTGATTAGCACATTAGAAGTGCGTGATATTGTGATGTACAAAGAGATCATTGCAACATCAATTAAAGATGAAGACGCGGGCGCAGAGCTAGAGTTACGTTACTTTTTAGAGCGTGCTAAAGAGCAAAAAACAGCCGCTATTATCTCTGCATTTTTAAAACATGGCGGACAAACAGAGCGTGAAGCAAAAGATATCCAAGGTATTTTTGTTGATACGGCGGCTGAACTGTCTAAATAAAATTAAATCACTCCATTATTAGCCGTCGTATTGGCGGCTAATTATCGTTGAAAACTAACATAATACTGCGAAGGTAACTCATGAGATACGAAGGTGATATTTATCGTCCGCCGCCAGAGGCTGACGCTTATATTTTGCAATGTACGATTGGTTGTTCTTACAATAAATGTACCTATTGCTCAATGTACAAAGATGTTCGTTATAGAGTTCGTCCTATTGAGGACTTAAAAGAAGATATCCGTATGGCGAAAGCGGCATTCGGAAATAAAGTCGAAAAAGTATTCTTAAGTGATGGTGATGCGATTTCATTACCAACAGAGATGCTGTTAGAGATTTTATCTGAACTTTATTCGGCTTTTCCAAAGTTGACACATGTAAGTACCTACGCAGGGCCACAAAGCACGCTTGATAAAACATTAGATGAATTCAAACAACTGAAAAAAGCTGGGTTAAGCATGACTTACCTTGGCGTTGAATCGGGCTCTGATGAGGTTTTAAAAGCGGTTCGTAAAGGGGTTAACTCGGCAGAAATGCTCGCAGCAGGTCAAAATATTGTAGAAGCTGGCATTAAACTGGTTGCTATGGTGATGATTGGTCTTGGCGGTAGCCCTGAACTATCTAAACGTCATGCGTTAGAAACCGCGCAATTAATTAACCAAATGAACCCGTATTTATTGGGTTTATTAACCACGGTTCCAATGGAAGGAACGGCACTGTTTAGACAAGTCACTAAGGGCGATTTTAAACTGCTCGACCCTTATGAGGTACTTGAGGAGATCAAACAGCTATTAGAAACCTTAACCAATGATGAGCTATTGATTGATAGTACGCATGGCTCAAACTTATTACCAATAAAAGGTAAATTAAGTGAGGTGAAAGCAGACACGATCTCGCACATTAATCACCATTTATCTAAAAAAGATAATAACTTAATTGGTAAAGCTTATGTTGGTCGGTTTTAGCTGACATATAAAAAGGGCGGTATTCGCCCTTTTTATCAATTGAAAATAAGCACATGTTGCAGCTACATTATTTACTGTTAAGCACTATTTCGATTTCACTTTACTCTTCAAATTCTGCATAAAGTTTTTAAAATGCGGCATAAAGTCAGCAAACAATTCATGTTTACGGTTTGCCATCATCACTGGGCCTAATAAACGCAATGCTACGCCTACCTTTGTTGCAGTCTCAGGCTCTAAACCACTCTTTTTCTTTAGATTATCAACAATATTAAATACATCTTCACGATCTTGAAATTCAAACACTAATGATTGAGCTGTTTCTTGCTCTGGTGTTATCTCTTCAATGGTCACTCGGTAACACTTATCTTTTCTAATTTTAGGGATCATAGTTCTGCCTTCTAATAATCTTAATTGTGTCGTAAATAACAACAAACCGATTTGAACTTCCTCTTGAAAGAGCTCTCAATTAAGTTGATAATATCAACTATATATTTTTAGTTGACAATATCAACCACTTTTAATGGCGAGATTTTAATGTCACAAAGAAAATCGTTAGATAGTTTGTTCACCTTAGTACATACGTTAAAACGTAATTTGCATGATCAAATTGAAGAATTACATCTTGGGATCACCCCTATGCATGTGCGAGTTATCAAGATCATTAACCACAAACCACACTGCACAGCCGTTGATATTGCTAACTATTTAAACCGAGATAAGGCTCAAGTCACACGCCTTTTAAGCAGTTTACTCACGCAAGAGCTCATCATAAAAGAGCCAAACCCTGAAGATAAACGCAGCCAATGCCTTCGTATCACTGAAAGCGGAAAAGAGATAATGAAAAAAATCTCAGCCATTGATAACACAATGTTTGAAAAAATGTCGATGGACCTTTCAGAAGCAGAAATTGCTGAATTTAAGCGTGTTGCAGAGAAAATGGCTAACAATCTTAATAGCTAATCGCCTCAAATAAATCAAAACGAATAAAGACATTAAATTATCGAGCGCAGAATATGCTTAATCGTCACTTTTTATCATTTAAGGAATCGTCGTGCGTAAACTCATTATGTATTTAACTTCGCTCTGCTTGCCACTGCTTATTCTCGGGTGCTCTGCTTTCTCTAAGAATCCTAAACCTTTGCATTTATCTGAACAGTATTACAATTATCTACAGCCTTCATTTGATCAGTACTTAGTGGAAACCAAAGATTGGCTCTCTCTACATCGTGCTTTTATCTCTGATGATCATGAAAAAGAGTTAGCAATGAACATGCCCTTTGAGCGTGGTGATAAAAATTCAAAAAAAGCGATCTTACTGGTACACGGATTAGGCGATTCTCCGTACAGCTTTAGTGATCTTGCTACGACATTCTCAGAGCAAGGGTTTTATGTGCAGATTCTTTTACTTCCGGGGCATGGAAGTAAACCAGAAGATATGCATTTAACTACCTATCAAGATTGGCAAAACATTGTTGACCACTACACTAATCTACTGAAAAATGACTATCAAGAAGTGTGGCTAAGTGGGTTTTCAACTGGCGCTAATTTAACAGCAATTCATACATTAAATAATGAAGGCATTAATGGTCTTGTTTTTATTTCACCCGGTTTTGAATCACTAAACCCTACATTAGAAAAACTAAGTTCAATCGTTTCTGTATTTTGGGATGGAATATCGAAAAAAGAAAACAACTTTGCACGATACAGCTCAATATCCATGCACGGTATGGCTCAATACTCGAATAGTGCCGTCGCATTTAGAAAAACAATCACGAATAAAAAAATCACAGTGCCCACTTTAATTGTGATTAGTGAAGCCGACAGCATTATAAATTCACAAGCGACCACGGAATTTTTCGCAGATAAATTTGTAAACCCTAACAACCACCTAATTTGGTACGGCGAGCAACAAAGCTTGCAAATAAAACAAAGAACTCAAGCATACCCTATGAAATTAGACGATTTACACATCAGTACAGCATCACATATGAGCCCATTATTTTCGCCTAACAATAGCTATTATGGGAAAGAAGCAGAAAAGCTTATCTGCACTAATAGTTTAGATGAAGAACAAACCCAATCCTGTAAACAAGGTAAAAATGTATGGTTCTCCGCATGGGGTTATCAAGAAGAAGGAAAGGCTTACGCACGACTTACGTGGAACCCATACTTTGATAATTTAGAATACGAGATAAATAGACTAGTGCAAAAAAATTAAAAAGGGCGATAATCGCCCTTTTTTAATTATAAATATCTAGCTCGTTTACTTAGTGAACTACATTAACTTTGTACTTCAGGTTTCATTAATACTTCCGCTTTTTCTTCGGCTTCTAACGCTTCACCACGAGCGATTAATCTTTGAATCACTTTAGATAACCCTAACGTCAGAACTGCCATAAATGCCGCCACTTGCGCTAACATATAAAAGTAACTGGTATATACCGTCTCAACTACTTCTGGTGTAAATACGATATCTTTAGGCAACGCGATTTTAGTTGCTATTACCGCCGCTAAAATACCACTTAATGAAATTGCCACAGCACGCAAACCAATCGAGAATGCAGCAAGGTAACGTGGCACCATTTCAAAAATAAACCCAGCGCCTAGTGCTCCAACGATAAGCTCTGCGCCTGATTGGAAAAAGTGAACAAATAAAATCCAATCCGCTGAAATTTTACCATTTTCACCCATCGTACCTGCCGAGAACCCCAATAAACCAAACGCAATTGTTGTGAGCATAAATGCCCCTGCAATTTTGGTTGGGATGGTTGGTGAGTAGCCTTTACGATCTAACCATGCGTAAAGTTGGATCATTGGTCCACCAAGCACAAAACACCATAGCGGGTTGAACGCCATGTTCGACTCAGGGTGAATTGGAATAAAGCCAAGTAAGGTATCATCCATTAAATTAATGGCGTACATGTTCATCGAGGTAAACATTTGACCATAAAAGAAATAGAACACGATTAAGATACAAACGGTGATCAGCACTGCCACCATTTTATATTGGAATGCGCGCGTTGCTTTTGTTATCTCATAAATAAAATAACCAATAGCGCCAAAACCTAAGGTATAAAGAATGTATTTTCCTGTATCAAGATTCGAGAAAATCCAAAAGATTAGACCTAGCATAGCCGCAGAGCCAGCAAAAAACATTATCCACGTTTTCAGTGATAATGGCGCTTTATCGAGATCATTACCCACACTCACTAGCTCTTTACGATACTTATAAAACATCAATAAATTCAGTGCCATTAAAATAGCTGATACGAAGAAAACACCTTGATATGCTAGATAAGTGATTAAAAAAGGAAAAAGGTATTTAGCAGAAAAAGAACCAAGGTTATTAATTGAATAGTTAACCGTAAGACCTTGCTGGAAAGCCTCGCGGTTCGTCTCTGAATAAGAGTTACCAAACAATACTGTTGGACAAGTTGCCGATAAACCTCGAGCAAAGCCAATTAAAGCGATGGCTAAAATACTCATTGGAATATTCAATTGACTTGCTCCCACCCCTAGCAGTAAAAAACCCGCTAAATAGGTTGCATAACCAATATAAACCGCACGAAACGCACCAATAAATTTATCTGCTAAAAAACCACCAACCGCTGAAAATACAGGCCCAACTGCACCAAACGCTCCCATCATCATGATAGTGTCGGCTTCACTGTAATTAAGATCATTAAGGAAGAATTTAGTTAAGAGAACAAAGGCACCATAAAAGGCAGCACCCCATAAAAATTGTCTAAGAATGAGAATTTTAGCTATCGTGGGAAATCGCGCATTATTGTCTTGCATACTACTACTCCAGAATCATAATGACATTATTAACACCTACTTTTTGTAAGTGTATTTTGGTCTTTATATCATCTGCTCACTTCACCATTTGATACGTAAGTCTCAAACTTAAGTGTCAATTGATTCTCTTTTGTAGAATGAGAACTCGCTCTTGATTCTATTTATTTATAACTAATCATAGTATTAATTAAAGGTATTCTAATTAAATTTGCTTAATTTAATGGTTTTATTAACTAATAATAAAATACCATTTAGATTTTTATATTCAAACTTTTATCAAAAAAAAGGACAACCATTAAATGTATGATTGTCCTTTACGTTTACAACATTGTATTTCTTGTTTTTACTCAACAGGCAGTAATTCAATAGAATCCTGATTAAGAGATTGCCTGAAGAAGTCAGGCATGGATTCCATCGTAAATACAACCGCATCTTCAAAAATGGTTGTGGAACCGCTAAGTGTCCAATAAGAACTTCCTTTATGAGTGTTCACTTTCACCTTAAAACGCGTTGGAGTGGTCGTAACCATTTTTCTATTCCTTAAATAACATACCAGATCATGCTACCACTTCCATTTTATGAAACCAGACTTTTGCCTTATAAATAGTAAGGTTTTTATCACTTGCAACTAAGGTGAAACCTAATAGACACAGGTTACTACTACTTTATTTAACAACAGTGCATAAAAGGCCATTATTTAAAATTCAAATCCTTATATCGTATATAAATGATTAGATTCTAACCATTGAGTTACAACCTGATTAAAGGTAACCAATTTTTTAGGCGTAACTCGTCTTTGTGCATATACCATACTGAACTTATGAGCCTTAACTGACCATTCAGGAAAAACCTGAATAAGCTCATTACTTTCAAGAAGCTCTTCAACTAAGTAATAAGGTAGGCTTGCAATACCTACTCCTTGCAAAACTAATTCTAATATTGAACTGTAGGTATTTGAGCTAAGAGTACCTGTAACTTCAACATTATACTTCTGCTTACCTTTAATTAACTCTAACTGATTCCAACGTTCATTCTGGCTATTAAGAATAAAATCACATCGATGTATGTCTTCAATTACATTCTGCTCATAATTTTTAACGTAACTGGCACTAGAAACCAATACATTTCGAATAAACCCTAGATCTTTGGCTACAACATCATTGGGTAATTCATCATAAGCCCTAAAAGCCACATCAAAATCCCCCGATTCAATTTTCTTTTTCATAGGACCAAAATCAAGAACTAAATTTATTTTAGGGTAAAGCTCTCTAAAAGAAGGAATGATATGACGACATAACGCTCGTCCAAACTCTATTGGTGCCGTAACTTTCAAATCACCACTCACTTCTTGCGTAAGATCCTTGATGCGCATTTCAGCTTCAATGGCCAACAACTGAATTTGTTTCGCCTTAGTATACAACTCTTCTCCAACCTCGGTAAGGCTAATGGAACGAGTCGTTCTATGAAAAAGTTTTGTATTCAATGTTTCTTCAAGACGTTGAACATGGCGAGAAACCAAACCTTTAGACACATCAAGAATCTCTGCAGCTTTAGTGAAACTGCTCTCTTCAGCGACAACAAGAAAGGTTTGTAAATATGTCAAATTCACCAATTAACCCCATTTAGTAAACAATGAGTTCATTTTCCATTGTTTTTCTGCCAATAGCAATCCATTAAGATAAAAAAATAAACAATGTGTAGAACGTAATAAAAACTTTAATTATTACTGTATTAAACGCAGTGCTTAATAAAATTAAGGCAAAAAATTTATTCACCACCGATATAATTTAAGAGATAAATCAGATGAAAAAGACTTTATTTATAGCAATACTAACCACTTTATCCATGAACGCTTCGGCTCACTCTGTTGTACAGAAAAACCCAACCCTCGTTGGTGATACGTTTGGTTTTGTCGAAGGCCCAGTATGGGATGTGGATCATCAGCGTTTTTTATTTAGTGATATTCCAAACCATACAACCTACTCGTACGATTCTAACGGAGAACTGAGCGTCTTTGATAAAAACTCGGGTTATGCAAACGGTCTTGCTATTGATTCTAAAGGCAATCTATGGGCTGCTCGCCATGATAGAAAATTATCTTATAGACAAGATAATGGCGAGAAAGTCATTGTTGCTACATCATTCAAAGGAAAACCATTAAATAGTCCAAATGATTTAACAATCAAAAGTGATGACAGTATTTGGTTTACCGATCCTCCGTTTGGTATTCAAGGATATGGCCCACAAAAAGCAAAAGAAGATCAACCAGTAAGAGGTATTTACCGCTACTCAAATGGAGATCTTAAGCTAGTATCAGGAGAAATAACATTACCAAATGGTATTGCTTTTTCTCCTGATGAATCTCTTTTATACGTTGCCGACACTGTCGATGGTTGGGTATATCGTTTTGATGTAAAAGGAGAAAAAATCACAAATAAAACTCGCTTTGCTATCGTTAAAGCACCTTCAAACTCTGAAATAATGGCCGATGGTATTGCCGTTGACCAGAAAGGTAATGTGTATGTGGCAGGGCCTGGTGGTGTTGGAGTATTTAATAAAGAAGGTAAACAACTGGATTATATTGCGGTCGATGCAGGTCACATAAGTAACGTTGCTATTGGTGGTAAAAATAAAGATCAATTAATGGTAACGGCATACAATAAAGTTTTATTGTTCAAGCTAAAATAATCCTCTACTGCACTAGCTCATTAGTGAATCCAGAATCCGAGAGCATAATCACTCTCGGATTTTTTATTCAAACAAGATAACGGTTGTCTTACAGCTTAACGAGCAACTTGCCTTTATTTTCACCGGTAAAGAACATATTCAAACCAGACATTGCGCTTTCTAAACCATCCAATTGGTGAGTTCGGTATTTCACTTTTCCTTGCATCACATATGGAGTTAACTTTTCTAATAACGCAGGAACATTGCCTAGATGATCTGGCATAGCGAAGCCTTGGATCATCACGCGTTTCTTAATCAGGTTAATCCAGTTTGGTCCTAGTGCCGGCTCTGCTGCTGTATAATCCGCTATCATGCCGCATACAACGATTCGCCCGTGCGTGTTCATACGATTAAAAATATGGTGTTGAATTGGGCCACCTGTATTTTCAAAAAACACATCTACACCCTCTGGCGTAAGTTCTGCCAATTTAGCTTCTAAGTCGTCTGTTTTGTAGTTGATAGCACCATCAAAACCCAATTCATTCACTATCCAATCGGCTTTTTCATCACTGCCTACGACACCAATGACTCGTAAACCATCTGCTTTGGCTAATTGACCCACAATTGAACCAACAGAGCCTGCAGCACCAGTAACAACAAGAGTTTCACCTGCTTGTGGTTTCGCAATATTAAACAAGCCTTGTGTTGCGGTTAAACCCGGAAGTGCGAACACGGCCAGTGCCATCTCAGCACTTACACCTGCTTGAACTTTATTGATACCTTGTCCATTGGTTACTGAATATTCCGTCCAGCCCATCATGCCCATGACGGAATCACCAATAACAAAATCAGGATGGTTTGATTCAACGACTTCACCAAAACCGCTTGAGCGCATCACTTGACCTAACTCGACACGCGGAATGTAGCTATTGGTGTCAGGGCTCATCCATCCCATCATGGCTGGATCTAAAGACATATAAGTTTGCTTAATCAGAATTTGTCCTGGGCCAGCCGCTGGGATCTCTTTTTTTACCACTTCAAACAGCTGTGGGCCGATTGGGTTTCCATCTGGGCGTTGGCTCAATTGAATTTCAGTATACTGACTCATAACATTTCCTTTTTGTTGTTAGTATTCGTGCGAGTGATTACAGTATTACTTATGTTTTTCATTAGATATAGAGGGTAATATAGGAAGGTCTATTGTTAAAAAGGCAATAATAAAGTTATGGATCAATTACGGGCGTTAAAATACTTCACCGCTACGGTAGAGGCGGGAAACTTCTCTTCAGCAGCCAAAAAGTTTGGTGTTCCTGCATCTTCTGTCTCGCGTCGCATTGCCGATCTAGAGGCGTCTCTCGGTGCTCAATTATTGAAGCGAACGACTCGAACCGTCTCTCTCACAGAGGTTGGCTTGCAGTACTACAACCAAGTCACGACACTAATTCAGCAATTAGACCAATGTGACAAAGCAGTAAAAGATTACCAAACCACCCCAACAGGCACGCTTAAAATCAGCTCCATGGTGGGTTTTGGTGAGCGTATTCTTGCCCCAATATTGGATGAATTTACCCTTCGATATCCAGATATTGTTTTAGATGTAGAGTTGAACGATCAACTCTCCAAATTGGATAGAGACGATGTAGATATTGCAATTCGTGGGGGCTATGCGCCAGATGAGCGTGTGGTTGCGATTCATCTTATGGATAATCAATTTATTCCTGCTGCCTCTTCTGCTTATCTTGAGCATTACGGTTACCCTAAGAGTACAAAAGAGTTACCTAACCACAGAGGCTTGTTCTTCAAAACACCGCATGGCCCAACGCCTTGGTTAAGTGAAATAAATGGAGAATGGCAAGATGTCTCTGCACCAAGTTTACTTACAACAAATAATGGCCAATGGCTGGCAGAGAAAGCGATAAAGGGCGCAGGAATAATCATGATGCCACGCTGGGTGTTGCAGCCTTATTTTGAGCGTAATGATCTCATTGAATTGCATTTTAATGAGCCATTAAGCATTACTCGAAATCAAGATCTTGGTGTTTATATGCTGTATCAAAAATTGGCTTACTCAACCCCAAAAGTAAAAGCGGCGGTTGATTTTATTGCGGCCAGAATTAAAAAATAAAAAACCATACTTTATTAGATAAAAAAGTAAAGAAGTTGCCTTGGTTTTTCTTTAATTATCAAATAGTAAATCTTACTTTCCACACCTAGAAACTAAACTTTGATGTAGCTCAAAAAACAACCTAGGAATTAGGCGTAAGTTGGATCGACATTACATTTTTTGAGGGAATAAAAATGACGATACCAACCGTTTACCGTAGAGATATTCTCGGTTTAGTTTTACTCATTTCCATTGTTTTGAGCACTCTTTATATTCTTTTGGATGTGCTGGCTTTGTTTGCCTACCTAAACCATGAGAAAGAAATCGCATCGACCTTCTTTCATCAATCCTTTTATTTTCTGGTATTTTTCATCCCACCCTATTTTATCGCTAAGTACATCAAATAAATGGATGTAACATTTACTTTTTTCATTTGCATGATACTTATCTCTATTGTTTCTAATTACTTTTAAATCTAATTAGAAACAATAGCTCTAATACAATTGAATTAATGCGTGGTACGGCTTGGGCCATTACGCACTAAATCTTGTCCTGTTTGGAATACTTCTTCTGTTACCCAACGAGACAGTAGTAATTGATGCTTATCATCCAGTACTGCAACAAAGCGACGACCATCTTTATTGTTTGTTGCCATTGCAATGCCTGCAACGTTTGTTAAACCAAAACCACCATTTTCAACAGAGATTAAAAACGTTTCTAGATCTTCTAGGTTTGTGATCATGCTTGCTTCTTGGTTCATATTGGTATTCTCTTCTAAACTCAATCGATAATCACAGAATGGTACGGTTTTTATCTTATCAAGGCAATAATTGCTCTTGTGTATATTGGCTCTTTCTATCTCTAATGCCCTACTTTTCTTTATTTCGATAATATCCGCTGCGCTCCACTGCCTTCTTCGTGCAAAATGTCATCAGGATTCAATAACTGACACTTTTCCATACTTAAACACCCACAGCCAATACAACCGGTAAGGTTCTCTTTTAAAGATTGTATTTGATGTAACTTAGCATCGAGATCTTTTTGCCACTTACTGGCAACTTTCTCCCAATCCTGGATTGTGGCTGTTTTTCTCATCGGTAAGTCTTCAAGCTCTTTAGCTATTTCTTCTAACGTAAAACCGACAAGTTGAGCAACCTGAATAAGCGCAATTCGACGAAGCATTGAGGGGTGATAACGACGTTGATTGCCAGAAGTTCGAATAGACGCTATTAATTCTTTTGTTTCATAAAAACGCAAAGCAGAATGTGCGACTCCACTTCGCTCAGACAATAACCCAATGGTTAGTAGTGTTTTTTCATTCAGCATTTGTCACTCCCTGACTCTGTATAAAGATTAAGTTAACTTTACCTTTATACATGCTGTTACAGATAAAAAAACAGCCCTTACTAAAAAGTAAGAGCTGCTTCTAATCAAAGGCTTGTCGGTTCAATACTAAATTAGAAACGGTAACCGACTGTCAGAGATAACTGATCTACATCTTGATTATCTACATTAAAAAAATCATAACGAAGATCTGTATATAATCCCATATCAAAATTAGCACGAGCGCCCATACCACCCATTAATGACATTTCTTTGTAAGAGTAATTATCACTTCCAAACGACTCTTTTGCATTTACTCTTGCTAAACCCACTGCGCCATACGGCTTTATCGACCATCCTTCAAGCTGGAAAGTATAACCAATATCTGAATCTACTTTTAATGCGCTGCTATTTAAATCAACACCATATTTACTACCATTATTATTCTGATATGAAGCATTAAGGCCAAAGATTTGGTTAATGTCATAACCATATTCCAGCTTAATTCCATCCCCATAGTCTAAACTATGGTTATTAAAAATCATGTCAGTATTTGAATAACCACCACCAACACGGTGACCACTAAACTCATTATCATCAAAAATAGACGCTGAGACTGATGGCGTTAACGCTAAAGTAAATAGACTAGCTAGTAAAAATTTTGGAGTGTTGTTCATAATAAATCTCGCTTAATTGGTCATCGAATCCATTCAATAAATTGGTTTAAATTAATTATTTTAAAATTGGATAAGATAAAAATTAGCTTTCTTCATTATCTTGCTTGTTCTGTTCTTCTAGATCCGCCAACTGTTGCTCTAACTCGCGGATTTTAATTTCGGCTTCAAGTTCTGCTAAACGTTTTTCAGTATCACTGCGGTTATCTTGTGAATGTCCATCCGCTAAAACTTGAACATCTTCACTGTTTCGAGAGTCTTCTAAATCTTTCATTGAGCCTGCAGCACCACCAGTTACGCCGCCAACTGCAGCTCCTTTTACGGCTAACCTTGCATCACCGGTTACGGCGCCTAAGGTTGCACCAACTAGTGCTCCACCAACCGCACCTCGGTTTCTTGCTGCATTTTCGTTGTCAGCATCCATCGCTGGTGACGCACATCCTGTGACAACAAAGGTAGAGGCAATGAGTACTGCTTTTACTTTATTGTTTAGGAATAACATAAATGACTCTCTCTGTTTTGTGGGGACAGGTGAATAATAAGAGAGATTGAGATGATTGAGAATTGAACGTTAGTTATAGCGCTAATAACCACTGTTTATCACGATATGGTTAATTAAAGGCAAAATACGTACAAAAAAACCGCCAATCAAAGACGGGCGGTTTATTCATGTATTTGTTATTTACAATACCGTATTAATAGGCTGCTGACTCATAACCTTTTTTACGAGAACGAGCATCAGCAATAGCGCCATGCACCATTTTTCCAAACGCTTTATCTTTTGCACGCTGCTCAGCTAAACTTGCACCATTAATTGCTTGTTCACGCATCAATTTTTGATAACTGACTAAGCGACGTTCTTCAAGAACACCTGATTCAACCGCTTTTAGCACTGCGCAACCTGGTTCAGAGGTATGAGTACAATCACCAAAGCGACAGTTATAAGCAAGATCAGTTATCTCACTAAAGGTTGCACTTACGCCTTGTTCGCAATCACTTAACTGAAGCTCACGCATTCCAGGAGTATCCATTAATAGACCACCTTGCGGCATTAGCTTAAGCGCTCGATACGTTGTTGTATGACGGCCTTTACTGTCATCTTCACGTATATCGCCAGTCTCTTGAGCTTCAAAGCCAAGTAAACCATTTACCAATGTTGATTTACCAACACCAGATGAACCAAGGAAAGCGATAGTCTGTCCATTTTTACAGTAGCTATGTAGAGCAACTAAATCATTCGAATCAAGTGCATTTACACTGTAAACACTCATCATTCGATTCAGTTTTTGAACTTGATCTTGCTTGTCATCTGCATCATCACATAAGTCTGCTTTAGTTAGTACCACAACTGGCTCTACTTCGGCTTCTTTTGCTATAGCAAGGTAACGTTCGATACGACTTAGATTAAAGTCATTATTTAACGAACACACGATCATGACGCTATCTACGTTTGCTGCGATTAATTGCGTTGCAACTTTTGATCCCGGCGCTTTACGATCAAACAGAGATTGTCTATCTAGTACGCGTTGAATTCGTAGATTTTCATCAAACAATACCCAATCACCGACACAAACACGATCATCCCCTGATGGTGGTAATAAGCTTGCTTGGCCTTGCTCACTCAAAACAATAATACTGCTTCGATGCTGCTCAATAACTCGACCTGTCTGCAGATCTGTTAAGTCATCTAGAGTCAGTTGCTGTTGAAAATAAGGACGCCAGCCTAGTTGTGATAGTGTGAGAATTTGCTCACTCATTTGTTGCTCCATACATATGGTAGATTGTTTACCATTGATAACCGTTAACACATCAATGGTAAACACTCTTAAACTGTAAATTAACGCTGTTTTAAGTGGCTTTTTAACGAAACGAATAGTAGCACCATACATTTAAAAAAGAGCAATAATACTTTTTCTATTAATGCTTATTTTCATCATTTTAAGACCTTGGTAGCAATTATTTGACTTAACGTCTATTTACCTCAGTGCGTTTACTATCGAATTCTCAACGCCATAAAATATGGTCCTATCCCTCGCTGATGTAAAACAAGTTAACCTTGTCATTACGATAAAAATAATTAATGAACCATATGGTCATATATAACAAAAAGCCCCATTGAATCCCTTCATTCAATGGGGCTTGGTACATCGTTATTTCATCGTCTAATTATGGGGTAACTACACCAAACCATAGGTTAAACTGATCAAATATCGACATTAGTTGCTGGAACTGAGCTTGATCTGAAACACTAAATTCACCTGCTTGCATTTCATCTTTCAATGTCGCTTTCTTCGTCATCATGTTCTCAAATGCTTGACGCGACAGAGTGATATTTAAGTCTGCATTATCAAATTGAGTTCCTGAGTACGATTTTAATACTGAATTACTTAAATCCATTGAGTATTTACCGTCACCTTTCACATTGATATTCACTTTCATATTCATGCCTTTCGCAACATCAGGTTTTACTGTTACTCCTAGGTATTTCATGAATTGGTTAAATGGCATATTTACAGCAATCGCTGCGGTATTTGGTGTTGCTACCGGTTTAATGCCATTACGTAGCTCTTTAGCACCACCTAAATAATAGTTTCTCCAAGGGCCTGATTCAGATTGATAGCCAAGTTGCTCCATTGCATCAGCTTCTAAATAACGCGCATCCATATTTTTAGGATTAGAGAAAGTGACATTATTAAGCAGTGTCACAGCCCAACGATACTCACCTTTTTTAATCGCAGCTTCTGCAAGTTCAACCACTTTTTTCTCGCCGCCCATCGCTTCAACGTATTTGGTGCCTTCTTCTGTTGGTGTTAATGGGTTTAGGTTTGCAGGGTTACCATCCCACCATGCGCCAAAGTAGTAATCATAGGTTGCACGAGCATTGTGTGAAACCGTGCCGTAATAGCCGCGGTTGTACCACTCCTTGCCTAATGAATCCGGCAGTTTAATGGTCGCTGAGATCTCGTTAGGCGTATAACCTTTATTTGCTAAACGTAACGTTTGATCGTGTACATACTTATACATATCACGAGTTTTCGCTAGCTGGCCTTTGATGTTCTCTTGGCCCCATGTTGGCCAATGGTGAGAAGCGATCATCGTATCAGCCTTATCTCCATAAGTGTGTAGAGCTTGATCAACATAAGTCGCCCATGAAGAAGCATCACGAGTTTTTGCACCACGTAAGGTCGAGATATTGTGAATAGTATGAGTCATCACCTCTGCAGCCATCATGGTTTTATATTGAGGGAAATAAAACATAAACTCAGAAGGTGCTTCTGACTCTTGAGCCATCATGACTTCTAAATCTACACCATCAATTGTCATTTCTTGGCCAGTGTGATTTGCAATTTCTGTTGGCTTCACAATACCTGGCGAGCCAGATGAGGTCGTTTTACCTAAACCACCATCAACCATGCCTTTGTTATTGGCATCAAGAAGGTTGCCATACATATAAGATGAGCGTCGAGACATGGTTGTGCCTGCCATTAAGTTCTCTGCAATTGAATGCGTAAAGAAGCCCTCTGGGGCAGCGATAGTTACATTACCATTATCGATGTCTTTTTGCGTTGTCACACCTAAGATCCCACCAAAGTGGTCAACATGAGAGTGTGTGAAAATAACCCCAGTCACTGGTACATCTTCAACTTTCTCTTTTAACAGCTTAAGACCAGCGGCGGCCGTTTCTGGTGAAATAAGAGGATCTATTACTATCCAGCCATCGTCACCACGAATAAATGACATTACGGATAAATCAAACCCTCGAACTTGATATACCCCGTCTTTAACTTTAAATAACCCATTGATATTATTTAATTTAGCTTGACGAAGAAGCGATGGGTTAATGGTTTCTACACCGTTATCCTGATTAATGAAATCAAACTTTGAAAAATCCCAAATCACGTTACCTTGCTTATCTTTAATGGTTTTTTCTGGCCAAGTAGCAATAAAACCGCGAGAAACATTTTCGAAATCGGTTTTATTATCAAAATCTAAATAGTGTTTAAGTTGATCGTTTTTTTGAACGGTAAATTCAGTGGCTTCTTTTGGTAAGTTAGTTGTAGGTGCAGCAAATGCAATTGCTGGTGCCAATGTGGTAATTATCGCAAGTGATACTATAGATTTTTTAAATAACATAATTCATCTCTCTATAAGTGCGAACAACTCATCTTGTTCGTCGATAGAGAAATAATAGGGCGAGCCAGTTAAACGATCGATAGCGTCACTTTTAAAAGTGGATTTAGTTTTATTTAATCCATAGATTTCTTGAATTTAGTTTTATAGTTCTAAACACGTCAAATCTTGAGCTACCTGTTCAAAAACAGATTTAAGCCATTGGTGCCCAGTATCTGATTGCTGTGAGTGATGCCATGTCATATAAACAGGAAAAGGATGCGATGCAAAAGGCAATGAAAGGATGGTTAAAGGGGTAATTTGAGACAGCATCTTGGCGTGCCATACACTGGTGACACACAACCAATCCGTTTGAGAAGCCATAATTATAGAGTTACAGACTGAGTCAGTAGTATAGGCTTCTTTCCGCCTTGGCAGCTTTTCTTTTACTAAAGACTCCATAATGTATTTATTCATTCTTTTGGTTTGCCACAGTAAGTGCTGCTCTGCAAAGAATTGCTCGTGAGTAATACTGTCTTTAATTCTTGGATGATCTTTTCTGCATACCACAACTAACTGCTGTTCGAACAGTAATTGGTTGTGATAACCATGATCTTCCAATGGCACTGTCGCAAGAATTATATCAACCTTACGCATTCTCAAATCTGTTTGTCTATCCTGCTCATTTAAGTGTTCAATATCCGCTTTAAATTTTACATTTGGCGCATATTGATCTCGATAAGAGATTAGCGGGGGGACGACCATTAAATCTAAATCTTTATGGCTCGATATACGAAAGGTTCGCTTGCTGGTTTTTGGATCAAATGCTTGACGAGATTTCGCGCCATTTAATAGTCGAGTAAGTGGCTCTTGAATCTCAGCGTGTAGCTCTGTCGCAAAGTTCGTCGGTGCTATCCCTCTTCCTTGACGTACAAATAATGGATCTTGATATTGCTCACGTAAGCGATTTAAGGTGTGGCTTACTGCAGGTGCAGTGATCCCTAAAGTTTCAGCTGCTTCATTGACACTGAGTGTGTTCATCACGACATCAAAAGTTTTGAGTAAATTTAAATCCATTATTTTTACCACTCAGTTAATTGCGTTCTATTTATTTTTCCATTGTAGGCCGTTCGTTTTTAAAATAGAACGTTAATCTTTCTACTGAACGTGCTTTTTTAAGAAATTAACAACCGAACCTTTCGGCGTTTTTCCTATTTTCATCATTAAATCAAAGCTTGGATTAACAATGCCATGATCACGCTCTAATGCTTCTAGCTGTACTAGCCATAGTGAGGCGGTCACCTCGGCATCGGCTAACGCTCGGTGAAATACACCATCATTATCGATTTTATGATACGCGACTAAGTCACCCAGTTTATGCGATGAAACCTCTTGAGTTAATCGTCTTGATACCAGTAATGAACAAGCAAAATCACCTTCATAACCACGCTGAATCAACTCTAATTCGGCATCTAAAAAACGTTTATCAAATGAGGCATTGTGTGCGACTAAATTACAGCCTTGAATAAAATCAGCAAACTCACCCATTACTACATCACAACTAGCAGCATCGACTAACATTCGATTTGAAATACCGGTGTAATTTTCGATGAATGAACTCACTCTAAATCCCGGGTTCATCAAACCTTGAAAACGATCAACCACCACGCCGTTTTCTAATTTAACTGCACCTATTTCTATTGCACGATCACCTTGGTTTGGTGATAAGCCTGTGGTTTCGAAATCGAGTACAACGACGGTATTTGCTGGGGCGGTTTTGTTAGCGCTAATTACTGACACAAATGATTTCCAAATAATAAATAAGAAGTGAAAGAGAGATTAATCGTAATGGAACAAAAGCATATAGACTTCGATCAAAAAACGCGAGCTGATATCCAGTCTCGCGTTTTTATCTATACTTAATTCTACCGAGTTAAAATACGCTTATTTAGCAATATTAACCTGTAGCATTTTAACTTGGTGGTCTAAATACTCGTCATAAGTACCTTGGAAACTCACTAGTTTTTTCTCATTAATATCAATAATATGAGTTGCTAGTGATGATACGAACTCACGGTCGTGACTTACGAAAATTAAAGTACCTGTGTACACTTTTAATGCTTCGTTAAGTGCTTCAATCGCTTCCATATCCATGTGGTTGGTTGGTTCATCCATAACAAGTACGTTGATGTCTTGCATCATTAACTTGCCAAACAATAGACGGTTTTTCTCACCACCTGAGCAGCTTTTCGCTTTTTTATTTGCGTCGTCAGCAGTAAACAGTAAACGACCCAAAATACCACGAACCATCAAGTCATCGTGCTTAACAGTACGCCACTGAGAAATCCAATCAAAGATGCTTAAATCGTTATCAAAATCAGCCGTGCTGTCTTGTGGGCAGTAACCAAAAGACGCATTTTCAGACCATTTAACAATACCTTCGTTTTGTTGTAAGTCTTGAACTAAGCAACGTAGGAAAGTTGTTTTACCTACACCATTCTCACCAATAACAGCTAAGCGAGTGCCCGCTTCTAGTAATAAATTACCGCCTTCAAACAGAACTTCACCATCAAAGCCGTGGCCTAGGTTTTCAAGCTCTAGTGCTTGACGGTGCAGTTTTTTACCTTCACCAAAGTTAATTGATGGGCTCATACGACTTGATGATTTCACTTCATCTAGCGTGATTTTGTCCATTTTCTTTGCACGAGAACTTGCTTGTTTCGCTTTCGATGCGTTAGCACCAAAACGGTTTACGAAGTCTTGTAATTCACTGATCTCTGCTTCTTTTTTCGCGTTACCCGCTAATAGTTGTTCACGGATCAAGCTTGATGCTTCTAAGAAGTACTCGTAGTTACCTGGGTAAATACGTAATTCACCGTAGTCGATATCAGCCATGTGCGTACATACAGAGTTTAAGAAGTGTCTGTCGTGCGAGATAATGATCATGGTACATTTACGCTTGTTTAGCTCTTCTGCTAACCAGTTAATCGTATGAATGTCCAAGTTGTTGGTTGGTTCATCAAGTAACAAGATATCTGGGTTTGCAAACAGTGCCTGTGCTAATAACACACGCAGTTTCCAGCCCGGAGCCACTTGTTGCATTAAACCAAAATGAAGCGCTTCATCAATACCAGCTTGAATTAAGATATCACCCGCGCGGCTCTCTGCACTGTAACCGTCCATTTCAGCAAATTCACTTTCAAGCTCGGCGACTTTCATGCCATCTTCTTCACTCATTTCTGGCAATGAATAGATGCGGTCACGTTCTTGTTTGATTTCCCATAGTTTTTTGTCTCCCATGATCACAACATCAATTACGTTATATTGCTCAAACGCAAACTGATCTTGGCTTAATACACCTAATTTCTGTCCCGGCGTCATTGATACGTTGCCAGAACTAGGAGTTAATGCACCACTAAGAATCTTCATAAACGTTGATTTTCCGCAGCCGTTCGCACCGATCAAACCATAACGGTTACCGTTGCCAAATTTTGCTGAAATGTTTTCAAATAAAGGCTCTGCGCCAAATTGCATTGTGATGTTGTTTGATTGTATCAACGAAATAATTCCTAGGGTTTACTGACAAGTCATGATTTGGCTATAGAGAGCCACAAGATGAAGGACGAAAGTATGATGAATGAGAAAATCTAGGCGCGGATTATACAGAGATCTTGATCACAATGTCGAGGAATATGATGTTTTAATACACAATAAAAAAGTTCAGGAAAGATCCAGAGCTTTAATAATGAATAAGATAACTTAAATAGCTGATGAATCAGGCTTGATTAAAACTTATAACCAACAGTAAAAGAGAACTGATCAGCAAAAATATTATCTCCACTCTCTTTTAAGTTAATGAAATCTAATCTTAAATCAGTATAGAAATGGTGATTAAACGTAGCTCTTGTACCAATACCAACAAAGATAGTTGAGTCATCCCATTTCCAAGCATCTAGTCCAAAAGCACTGGCTTCTTCTTTAAACTTTGCAAAACCCAAGACACCATAAGGCTTTATTGACGCATTTTGCATATGAAAGGTATAACCAATATCGGTATCAAACTTAAAGGTTGATGTATCAATGTCAAAAGGGAAATCTGTGCCGCTGCCTTTATTTAAAGAAACGTTGATACCAATAATATCATTTATGTCATAACCATAAGCCAAAGTAAGACCACTGGTTGAATATTTTCCATCAAAAGCTATATCATCAATACTTGTGGAATTAAAGCCTAATCCAACTCGATGACCTTCTAAAACATTAGCATAAAGGGCTGTAGAAGATAAAAGTGAAGCTGCTAGAAGGGATTTTAGTGCTAGTTTCATAATTACTCTCATTTTAAATAATAATAATGATTTCATCCATGAATTCGTGTTCTTAGTCGTTGAGTAAATAGTATGAAATTGAAGATATTAAGGCTAAGCAGTTCTGATTATTTCATTTATAAGCATTGCTTATCACAAAAAGCCCTAAATTAGATTTAGGGCTTAAACATTAGAAATACCACTTTAAGTTGGGATCCATTTATTGTCTTCTATTAACGCCAAACACCCCATTCTCCCGTCGTTCCCGGTTCTTCCCCTTTTGTCCACCACTGTGCTGTCCATTCTTGACCCTTATAGCTAACAACATCTCCAGTGTTATAGATTAAACCAGTTTGCCATGCGTTTGATGGCTCAACTGGCGGCTCTACTGGTGGTGTTGTATCGGCTTTAATTAAAGAAAGTTGGTAACTTAAATCAGCGCTTGGTGCAAACACTCGGTTAGCGTAAATATTACTAGTGTCATACATATAATGATTCATTTCTTGGTGCCAAATACCAATAAACCATTCTTTATTTTTCAATTGGTTAAATTGTCCTGCCAGTTCCGCTGACCATGTCGCCGTATTGTTCACTGTAATGGCTAAACTGATGTCTGTTGTTTCTGCACCTGTCGCATCAAACGTTCTGAATCGAACCGTATCGCCTGATTCTACTGGCCCAAATCCTTGGTTAATGTAATAACCTAAGTCAGAATATGATGGTGGTGGGTCGACTGGATCTGTCGGTCCTGGAGGTGTCGTTCCCGTTCCGTCAAATGAAATATCACTGCAGTTATAAAAGCCTTCACCAGCGGCATCTTCACGCTGCCAGCGAGTATAAAGAACGGCCGAATCGGCTCTATCCGCAGGAAGAGTAATATTAATACGGTATTTCTTATCTTCGCCTACAGGCACATTGCCAGCGGTATCAATTAGATCTAAGTCACCCCACGTTAATGGAACGGTTGGATCGTAATTAGAATTAGATAAATAGAATTGCCAGTAAGAAGGGTTATGAGGTGCAGTGGCATTAAAGATAAGTTCAATCTGGTTATTCTCATCTAAGGTAACCGCCGTTTTTTGCCAATGAGAAGAACCTACGTTTAGACCTGCTTTTGAATTATCGCCTGCTGAACATAAGTTACCATCACGAACAATGGCTTGAACATGTGCCATGTCTTTATAGTTTGGCACATTGGCAGCAACCTCATTACGTTGAACAAAAGGAAACGCACCTGATTCATCATACGCTGCTTGACATGCCTGATTTGGAATGGTGTTATCCCAAAATCCACCATCTAAATAACAGGTGTTTTGCCTTGCACTCGGGTACTCAACCCAACCATGAGCTTGCGCTCCCATTGATGATAGTGCACCAATAAAAGCGATGCTGAGCGAACTGATTTTTATTTTATTTGTCATGATTTCATCCTTGTTTATAAACAATAAAAGCGAGACGTTAACGCCTCACTTTTGTTTATAAAACTAGCAAGAATTCATGAATTGGCGATAAGAACAGGGATAAATCGATGCTTTATTTACGCATTTGTTATCTACTTTGCATCTCAGTATGAGCAGAATGAAAGCGCATTATATTCTTTCGAGCCAGTTCATTCTTTATGGTTCACATCTGCATAAAGTGCGGTTTACTTCTTTTATTGGCCAACTGCACTTGCTTTTCACGCTCACGAAAACGAGACTTTTGCTCATCACTGTGTTGATCAACACATTTAGGACAACTCACGCCTTTCTCAAACGCATCAGACTCCTTTTGTGGTTTTTCTAACCATTTATATAAATATAATAGAAAACAATAATAATATTACCGGTGAAACCACTGGTATTTACAATGTAAACAGACATAAAAAAAGCGCTGAATATAATACTCAGCGCTTTGATTGATTGTTACTTAATACAATAAATTACGAGTTAAATTCACTCACATCAATATCAAGTAATTTACCGATGCCTTCACCATAAGCAGGATCGGCTTTATAACAATGTCTTAGGTGACGAAGTTGAATTTCTTTTGGTACACCGTTTAAGTTACGCGCAGTGTTATCAAACAGGATCGCTTGTTTCTCAGCGGTCATTAGACGGAATAGATCACCCGGTTGTGAGAAGTAATCTTCATCTTCACGGTGATCCCAATGTGCTGCTGCGCCATCTAAGTTTAGTGGTGGCTCAGAAAAATCTGGCTGCTCTGCCCATTGGCCTTCGTTGTTTGGTTCATAGCCTAATGTGCTACCAAAGTTGCCATCAACACGCATTGCACCATCACGGTGGTAACTATGAACAGGACAACGAGGTGCGTTCACTGGGATGTGTTGGTGGTTTACACCTAAACGGTAACGTTGTGCATCACCATACGCAAACAAACGACCTTGCAGCATTTTATCAGGAGAGAAGCTGATACCCGGTACTACATTTGCAGGGTTAAATGCCGATTGCTCTACTTCTGCGAAGAAGTTTTGTGGGTTACGGTTTAGCTCAAATTCACCCACTTCAATTAATGGGTAATCTTTATGTGGCCATACTTTGGTTAAATCGAATGGGTTGTAAGAAACCGTCGCCGCTTCTGCTTCTGGCATGATCTGAACTTTCAATGTCCATTTAGGGAAATCTTGGTTATCAATGCTTTCTAACAAATCACGTTGATGACTTTCACGATCATTACCAATCACTGCACCCGCTTCAGCATCTGACAAGTTTTTAATGCCTTGCTGAGATACAAAGTGGAATTTCACCCAGTAACGCTCGTTATCACTATTGATAAAGCTAAACGTGTGGCTACCAAAACCATGCATATGACGGTAAGTAGCAGGAATACCACGATCACTCATCACGATAGTTACTTGGTGAAGCGCTTCAGGTAATGATGTCCAGAAATCCCAGTTATTTTTCGCGCTTCGCATATTTGTGCGAGGATCACGTTTAACCGCGTGGTTTAAATCAGGGAATTTTAGAGGATCACGTAAGAAGAATACAGGTGTGTTGTTACCCACTAAATCCCAGTTACCTTCTTCTGTGTAGAATTTTAGCGCAAAACCACGGATATCACGCTCTGCATCAGCAGCACCACGCTCACCAGCTACGGTAGTAAAACGTGCAAATAGCTCAGTTTGTTTACCAATTTCAGAGAACAATTTTGCTTTTGTGTACTTTGTTATGTCATGAGTAACCGTAAATGTACCGTAAGCACCAGACCCTTTTGCGTGCATGCGACGCTCAGGAATAACTTCACGATCAAAATGCGCCAGTTTTTCTAGAAACCACACATCTTGCAATAATTGAGGACCACGTTTACCCGCAGTTTGAACATTTTGGTTATGTGCAACAGGACAACCTGCCGCTGTGGTTAGCTTTTTAGTCATGTTTATTAATCCTTTAGTGCAATGGTTAAGCGATAAAATGTAAATAAAAACTGTTAAAAGTATTAAACGCAAAAATGACAGTTTTCAGTATTTAAACCAAAGGTTCCATCACGGCTAGATAAATGATTTAAGCCAGATGATTCCCCCATTTTGTAACCTTCAATGAGTGTAGTCGATTTCATCGTAAGTCGTTTTACTGCAAAGTCTTCTGGTGGTGCTATCACTCGAATCGTCGTTCCTTCAGGCGGATTACGAATAAATTCCAATGACTGATTATAGTTTTCAGCACGAACAAGCATGGCTTGCGCTATTTGCGGATAACGAGCTAATAATTTAGTCATTAACCAAGGCGATCGTGCTGGTTTCATCTCATAACTTAAAGGATGAGATAAGATCACGGTAATATCTCTCGCCCCTCGACGGTATGCTTCTTTTACTGGTATTGAATCAGCTACTCCACCATCGGTATAACAACCACCAGAAAAGCAAGGTGTTGATTTATAAGCGATAGGTAAAGCAGTTGTTGCTTCAAGAACATTATTTAAATTGCTTTCTTTTACTTGATAATAGTCAGCGTTACCACTATCAATATTAGTTACTGCCGCATACATAGGAATAGAAGAGAATAAACGTTCTGAATTTAAGGGATGTCTTCTGTTCGACTCCTCAATTAACCATTTAACATCAACAAGATCACCGCCGCGAGCAAATCGTGTGGGATTAAAAAAGCGCTTGTGGGTTGCAAGTTTCGTAATGACATCAAAGCTACGTTGAGGTGCATAAGAAAGATACCCTATTAGATTCGATGCTCCGGCAGAGACTCCAATGGCGAAATCATAAGGCATAAATTCTTTCTTCATAAAAGTGTCTAAAACACCGCTAGCAAAAATGCCACGCATTGCTCCACCTTCTACGACTAATGCACTCTTGACCATACTCTCTATTTAACCCCTAAAATACTGTGGGGATAGAATAAACACTTTAGAGAATAAGAGATAATCGCTTGTAGTTATAGCTGTGATTCGTAAAACCTATCAAAAATTAGATTTACATCATGAACTCGATTTATAACTTACCTTTCAGCAAAGAATAGATTGAACCTTTAAATTAAAAGGTTTAATAAACATAAAATTATAGTATTTATTCTAAATGAAATAACTTTCTTCCTATTCACCTTCATTTAATGAAATGCATTTCACTGCAAGATCTATTTTTTATTCTCCTTTCCTTTCCTGTTCTCTCAGCATAAAAACTACACATTTACTATTTTTATCATTAAATATTAATAAGTTACCAAATAATTCAACCTAATTTACGATTACATAAAACACAATTAAGCGCTAAATTAAAACAGGATTATTACAATACAGTAATAATCATTTACTGTTTTTAGTATTGTTTGAAGAGCAAGAAAGGCGAAAAATGCCTCCCATCGTTTGAGCAATCAAATCATCAAACTAATTAAGAGATCTCCATGGCTACAAGCTGTTTGAATAAACAAATAACAAAAATATTAAAATTAATTAAGAGAAATAAAATGACTATTACAAAACTACACCCAGCTATTGATAACGGCTTCGCAGCTACTAATGAAAACTTCCAAGGCGGAACATTACACTGTCAATGTAAAGAAAATAAAGTAGCCGTTAAGCTAACAGCTCAAACTGCACATAACCACGCATGTGGCTGTTCTAAATGCTGGAAACCAGAAGGCGCGATCTTCTCTCAAGTAGCAGTAATTTCACGTGATAACGTTGAAGTCATTGCGAACGCAGATAAATTAGTAGTTATCGATGAAACGGCAACAATCAAACGTCACGCTTGTAAAGAGTGTGGTACTCACATGTACGGCCGTATCGATAACCAAGATCACCCATTCTTTGGTTTAGATTTCGTTCACACTGAATTGTCTGAAGATGCCGGTTTCTCTGCACCACAATTTGCTGCATTTGTTTCATCCATTATCGAAACAGGCACAGATCCTAAAGACATGGATGCTATCCGTGCTCGTTTTGTTGAACTAGGTCTTCCAACTTACGATTGCCTATCTCCAGCGTTAATGGATGCAATTGCAACTCACATCGCAGCGCAAAATAAATAAGTTTATTCCTATTTATAATTGATAAATAAAAAATCCGGATCACCCACTGAATGATCCGGATTTTTATTACTATTTTATGTATTTATTAAGACTCAAATAATGAAAGATATTCACCATAACCTTCTTTCTCTAAATCTGCTTTTGGAACAAAACGCATTGCTGCTGAGTTCATACAGTAACGTAATCCTGTAGGCTTAGGTCCATCACTAAATACATGACCTAGATGAGAGTCGGCAAATTTACTGCGGATCTCGGTACGTTTACTGAATAATGAAAAATCATCTTCTTCAGTTATGTATGCTTTATTGATTGGTTTGGTAAAACTTGGCCAACCCGTGCCTGATTTATATTTGTCTGTTGATGAGAATAACGGCTCACCACTGACGATATCAACATAAATCCCCTCAGCTTTATTATCCCAATACGCATTATCAAATGGACGTTCTGTCCCTTCTTTTTGTGTTACGTAATATTGTTGTTCAGTCAGCATCTTCTTAATTTCTGATTCTGATGGTTTACTGTATTGCTTTACATTTTGAGCCATTTTTTGCTCATCAATGTACTGACGTAATGTTTTCGGCTTTTCTTCTCTGTCTTCACCAAATACCGAATCTAAATATTTATCACGACCTGAACCATTACGGTAATACTTATAACGAATTGGATTACGTTTGTAATAATCTTGATGGTAATCTTCTGCTGGCCAAAACTTTTTAAACTCAATTAACTCTGTAGCTAAAGGCTTTGGATAAATTTTCGCAGCATCAACCGCATTCATAAACTCTTGAGCAATAACTTGCTGATCTTCATTATGAAAAAAGATAGCAGGACGATATTGTGGACCTCTATCAACAAATGAACCTTTACTATCCGTTGGGTCCATATGCCTAAATAGCTGATCAAGCACCTGCTCATAACTTACGATCTTTGGATCAAACGTCACTTGAATCACTTCAATGTGGCCTGACTTTCCTGATGACACTTGTTTATAGGTTGGATTTTCAAGATCTCCCCCTGAATAGCCTGAAACGACATCCACCACTCCATCTAATTTTTCTAAATCAGATTCAGTGCACCAAAAGCATCCTCCTGCGAGAGTGGCAACTTCGTACTCTCCTTTCATTGGCTGAGTCATGTCTTCAGCGGTAGAAAAGAAACTTGTTATAACAGCAAAAAATGAAGCGAACAGTAGAGCAACTGTTGTGATTTTTAATCGTGATTTCATGGTAACCTCTTTATGGTTTCTTATTAATATAGTTATCAGAGTGATATGAATCTAGAAAGTTGCAAAATGTTATCAACTATTAATTATGTGTTATAACTTTTAATTATTAAGATATAACGCATGGCTATGCTAGATAAGTCGGACGATTTATTGATTCAGTGCATCTTTTTCTGCACTTTCTTTAGTTAGAGTGATCTTATTATTCCCTATCAATGAAAGAAGAGAAGTCATGACTCAAGTAAATCAAGAACGTTTAGTAAATCACTTCCTAGATATTATTCAGATCGACAGCGAATCAAAAAATGAAAAAGCGATTGCAGAAGCATTAGCAGAGCAGTTGGGAGAACTAGGCTTTACGGTATCTAAGCTACCAGTACCTGAACATGTATCAAATGGCTTTAATATTTACGCAAAATTAGAAGGCTCATTAGAGGGCAGCATTGTATTTAGCTCTCACATGGACACAGTTACTCCGGGTAACGGTATTGAGCCAATCATTGAAGATGGTGTGATCCGCTCTAAAGGTAACACAATCCTTGGCGGTGATGATAAATCCGGTATTGCTGCTGTAATGGAAGCGGTACGTGTGATTAAAGAAAACAATCAAGCACACAAAACACTAGAGCTTGCATTTACGGTTTATGAAGAAGGCGGTTTACACGGTTCTAAAAACTTTGATATGAGCTATATTCAATCTAACCACGCTATCGTACTCGATTCAGGTGGCCCTATTGGCACTATCATCACTTCAGCTCCTGGCCAACAAAACCTAAAAGTAACCATCAAAGGTCGTCCAGCGCACGCAGGTTTAGCACCAGAAGAAGGCATCAATGCCCTAACGGTTGCTGCAGATGCCATTACTAATATGACACTGTCTCGCATTGACGAAGAAACAACAGCTAACATTGGTGTGGTTCGTGGTGGTCAAGCAACCAACATCGTTATGCCAGAGCTATACATCGAAGGTGAGGCTCGTTCTCTTGATGATGTTAAGCTAGCTAAACAAGTTGATCATATGGAATCAACCTTTAAAGCGGCGGCTGATAAACACGGTGCTGAAATCGAGATTATCTCAACGCGTGCTTATAATGCTTACAAAATTTCAGACGACAATGCACACGTAGCGAGTATTAAAGATGCGTTTGAAAGCATTAACATTAGCCCATTCACTAAATCTACGGGTGGTGGCTCTGATGCAAACGTATTTAATGAAAAAGGCTTAACAACGGTTAATCTTTCTACAGGTATGTCTAAAGTACACACCACTGAAGAGTTTATTAAAGTCTCTGACATGGTTGATATTACGCGCTTTGTTGCGGCGTATTTAACTCGTTAATCTGAATTCGTTTTAATTCAAAATAAATAAAAAGAGCCACTCTAATTAAGGTGGCTCTTTTCTATATATGATTTTATTTCCCAGTCATTATTTGTTGGAACAACAAGCTGGTTTCACAAATATCATGATCATGCGAATGCCCTTCGTGCTGGTTCAAATAATTCATTACTGCTTGGCTTTTCGCCGTTAGTTTCATTCCAATTTTGCCACTATCAATCATTTTTGGCACGCCTCGATATACTGTGGCGGTAATATTAATATCATCAATTGCTTCCGGTTTTACGCTGTAAGGGCTCTCATCCAATACAGCAAAATCAGCAAATTTGCCTACCTCAATCGATCCTACCGTCTCTTCTAGTCTGGCAGTATAAGCAGCGTTAATAGTGATTGCTTTCATCGCTTCATCAACCGTAATGCGCTCTTGCGGGCCTTGAACCGTTTCACCTGATAAACCAATACGATTCACGGCAGCCCACACTAAACTTAATGGTTGAGCTGGTGCCATAGGTGCATCTGAATGCAAAGATAACATGCCACCCGCATCAATAAATGAGCGTCCTCTTGACATCACTTCCGCTCGCTCTTTACCTACTCCTTGCTCACCATATAATTCAGCTAAGATATGCGTGTAATATGGATTAACACTGAAGTTAGCTCCCGCTTCGACCGCCCTTGGTATATCATCTTTATCTGTAATACCTAAATGATGAAAACCCGTTCTATGATCGCTACGCGGCACCTCCGAATTTAATGTTTCAACAATATCAACAGCGGTTTCAAATCCAACATCACCATTCGCGTGTATGACAACCGTATAACCATCTTTCCAATAGGGGCGCATGCTGTCTTCAAGCTCTTGTGGGGTTTGTAACCACTCACCTTCATGTCCATCAATATAACCCTCTTTTAAATGCATCAATTGGCTATACATCGCACCATCTGTAAATAACTTAACGTATTTTGGTAACCAACGGACTTGTTCATTCTCACTGTAAGTTTGAGTTTGAGTCTCTGCAATTACTTTGCCTTTTTCTGCGTCATATCCTCCCATGGCATAAGTAAAGTTACCCGCAGGGATCAACCAATAATCCAAAGCAAGTGTATCTTCCATTAGAATATCAATCATTTGATCATACATTTCAGGAGTCACTACCACACCGGGATCAATAGCTGTTGTGATCCCTCCCGCCTGAACATAATCACGAGTACGCTCCATTCCTGTGGCAAATAAACCACTTTCCACCATAAACTCTAAAACGTCATTCAAGATTACTTTGGCACCATTTTCATAGGCATGCCCTTTATCCCAATCTAATTGCGCGTAACCTTGCCCTTCTCCCGTCCATGAGGCTTCACTCCAGCCAAACATTTCCATTGCTGCATCATTAAAATACAACTCGTGAAAACTGCGATGCCAAACAATTATTGGGCGAGTATTAGAGATCGCATTCAATTTCTCTTTGCTCATCTCACTGCCATGAAAGTAATTATGATAACCCCATGTCAATAAAGGAGTTTCTTTATCTTTCATTTCAGATTCGATTTCTGTTAAGCGAGCGAAATAAGCATCATTACCTTGTATCCCTTCTACATTTCCCCATGGAAAATTCCAATCTGCAGGTGTAATAAATTCAGAACCCAATAAAATAGCACTGAGCCATAAATGAATGTGTGGTTCAACAAAACCGGGGGTGATTACTTTATCTTCAAATTGAGCATCAATCGTAAAGCTTGGGTGCGATTGATACTTTGCAATCAATGTTTCTTTTTTCCCTAAATCAACAATTTTACCCTCTTGAACCACCACAGAATTTGCACCTATTGGCGTCTTGTCTGACATAGTAATTAATTCATTTGAAGAATAGAGAATTATCGGATTTTGACTAACAGCAGAAGCATCATAAGTCGGTGTTTTCATTTGTGTGCAGCCGACCAGAGCAGAGATCGCAATGGCAATAGAAGAAATTTTAAATAATCGATTCATAATTTTTGCCTTTCATAATAAATTTCAACTTGTGAGCCACGGCATACTTCAGCGTGATGCTCTGTAATAAAGCCATATTACTTATGAATCGACGTTCTAAATAATGCATTATGATGGGAGATACCCAACATTGGAGTGACTATGTTTTCTTATGAACACTTAACCTCATTTTGCGCTACGGTTGAAGAGGGAAGCTATAGCCAAGCAGCTCGAAAACTAGGCAAAGATCGCACAACGATTAGAGAACAAATCAAAGCATTAGAAGATAGCTATGCAATTGAATTATTTGATATTCAAGGAAAAAAAGCCATTGCTTCACCGGCAGGACTTGCTATCTATAAGCAAGCAAAATTGTTGGTTAAAAACAGTGAAAAACTCAATTTACGTATGATGAATAATTACCAACAACCGATCACTCAGTTGGATATATTTCACGATATTATTGTGCCGAATTCTTTAATTTTATTAGTGGAAGAATTTATAACCAATGCATTCCCTCATATTAAAATTCATTGGCTTCACCGTAACAGAGATCAGGCGTTGGCATCTCTGGTTGAAGGTAAGCATCAGTTAGCTATCATGCAAAATAAACCATCGAATGAAACACAATTCCCAATTGGTTTTTTGAATTTAGGTACACATAGTTTCTCAGCTTACTGCAACCCCACGCATCCTATAACTCAGTTATCAAACTTATCGTTGTATGATTTGCAGCTAGAAAAACAGTATATTAGTGAAAATCATTACAACACCATGCCTGAAATTTTTGCAGTCTCCACCGATTTACGTTTGGTCAGCAACAATGATGTTCTACTTAAGCTTGTTAGACATGATGGCTGGGCATTAATGAGTAAAGGGTTAGCTCAACCTTATATTGATAACAAGGAGTTGATTGAAATTAAGATCAAAGAACTATCGAATGATCTTCAAATTGGCATTTCTTTTTTTTACCCTCTTACGCTTGAGCTAAATGACGAAATACAGCAGTTAACGACATTTTTACGTCAATACGCTCAACAGTATTTAAATTAAAAAAGCGCCCTTATTTCTTGTTAAATAAGGGCGCTTTATCAACAGGTCTCTAGATCACTAAAAGAACCATTTCACACCAATTTCCGCTTTAAGCTCTGAATCCCCTTTTATTTCGAATCCATTTGGCAAAACAACATCGGCACTGCCGTATTCTAATTTTGTCATCAACCATTGAGTTCGATTCGATTTTATTGGGGCATTGAACATGATATTAAACGAGCTTGATTCCATCTCCACCACATCGCCCGTTGCTTTAAAGTATTCCGGCCATAGTTGTAAAAAGGCACCGCTATCACCAACAGGTTGAGTCACAAACATATTAATCATATACCCATCGGCAGATTCACCAAACACGTCACCCACGGTATAAGCAAGGTTTGGAAACACCATTACCCCTGCTGTGTAAGCGGGGTTAATCAAAGCGATGGCTCCTAATGAAAGCAACGTTGTGTCTTTTAACCCTTCTCCTTTTGTGGTTCCAGCATTGCCATTTTGATGAATGAGATCGGCTGAGAAACCAACCCGTGGCATTAATGGATTATCCATCGCATGAACTTGAAAATATTGTGCTCGGCCCCGTTGGTAATCAAATCCAAATTGATCTTTTCCTTCTTGTTTGGCTTTATCGTTACCAAAAACACCTTCTACAAAACCCGCAAATTGTGTGTCTTCACTCCATGCTCCAGTAAACATCGATGACACCCTAACATCAGCATCAGATGTGACAAACATAGCCGCTTGGGTATAAACACGAGTTAAATCGGATGGGTCAATCACTTCATTCTCTTCAGCCAACACAAAATTTGGAAACATCATCAATACGGAAATACTAGCCACTATTTTTTTCATGCAATCACCCGCCGTTACTTATTCAATATCAGTAACTATAAGTCCAATAAATCAAACTAAAAAAGGCATTATGAGGGGAGAATTCAATCATATGAAACGATAGTAAATGATAAAAATAAGATGTTTGGTTTAATCCATCATGATGCATTAGCAAATAAACCATAATTAAACTATGGTTATTTCAGCGGTCATTATCATTGTTTTTCAATAAGGTGGTGCAGCATGAACATATCAACTAATGGCATTATCTATGCCGTCGCATTTATTCTTATTTTGGTTGTTGGTTTTCGAGTCAATACGATCAAACAACAATTAATCCAAATAAATGAATACGTTCCTACTCAGTCAGAAACCATTCATATCTACGACTACTTACTCTTTAATCAACGTTAATATATTCATCCATGAAGTGATTATTGCGATTAAAAGCTCAAGATAAAAATTAGAAACAGTTCACGGAATTACTTTAGAGAAGAAAAGCCGTTAGCAAACCCAGTTATGATAAATCTTTCTAATATTTTCATAGTAAAGGATTATTTATGAACTTCGTTGACGGTGTATTACACATCGAATCATTTTTAGCGATAACACTTGGGATCATCGTTCTTTTCTTAGGCCGTCGATTAACACAGATGAGTTACTGGTTAAAAGAATTTAGTATTCCAGAACCCGTTTCTGGCGGCATTCTTGTTTCGGTTCTTTTCGCCATTCTTCATTACGCAACACAAATTGATGTCTCTTTTGATTTAGCTACTCGTGATCTTTTACTGGTTTATTTCTTTACCACTATTGGTATTAATGCCAGCCTAAAAGATCTGTTTAAAGGGGGTAAGCCTCTCATCATTTTATTAACCATCACCATTGGGTACATGTTCATTCAAAACCTCACAGGGATAGGGTTTGCTTTGTTGCTTGATCAGCCCGCTGTTTTTGGTTTGTTAAGTGGATCAGTCTCTTTAATTGGTGGGCATGGAACGGCTATCGCATGGGCGCCAAAAATTGGAGAGCAGTTCGATTTAAATACCGTTATGGAGATAGGCATTGCAAGTGCCACCTTTGGGTTAATTCTTGCCAGTTTAATGGGTGGGCCAATTGCAAAATATTTAATTAATAAACACAATTTAAAAGCGACTGAAGGCGAAAAGGTTGATGTTGGAACTCAGCAAGATTCTAAACAAACTCACATTACTTCTTATGATTTCTTAGATGCTATGCTCGCGATTCACATCTGTATTATCTTAGGAGCTATCTTAAATGAAGTGGTTTCTGGGCTTGGGTTGGATCTTCCTTTATTTGTGAGTTGCTTATTTGCCGGTATTTTAATTTCTAATTTAATACCAACCTCTTACCCTCGATTAACAGGCACTCGTTGGCCTGCTCGTAAACCTGCGGTTGCTCTGATAGCAGATATGGCATTAGGGGCATTTTTATCGATGTCTTTAATGAGTATGCAATTATGGGCGTTAGTCGACTTAGCTGGTCCTATCTTTATTATTTTGGCTGCTCAGTTCTTTATTGCAATATGTATTGCCATTTTTGTTGTCTTCCCTCTTATGGGAAAAACGTACGATGCTGCGGTCGTGTGTGCAGGGTTTGGAGGTATATCACTAGGATCGACCCCAACAGCGATGGCAAATATGTCAGCAGTGGCGCAGAAGTATGGTAATTCACATCAAGCTTTTATTATCGTGCCTTTAGTTTGTGCCTTTTTTATCGATCTCGCTAACGCGCTGATTATCCCTTATTTTATTAAAATAATCGGGTAGCCGCATATCTAGAAAGCGCTTCACTGAAAAATAGATCTCAAAAACAGAAGCATGATCAAGAGGCCAAATCCTTCTTGATCATGCTTCTGGATCAACAAATAATCTTATTGAATTGCTTTAATATCTTCAGTCATTGATATTAGGGTTGATAAGATCTTCTCCCCATCCACTCGTAAACCATTATGCTCATACTCACTGGTCATCCATGCTCTAGAGTTAGGAATAGATGTTAGCGTTTCACGAGAGAAATCAAACTCAACAAACATATCATTGACATACGTTGCTGCCGCCACGGGAACCGTATTCTTTGCTAATTGTTCAGTATTGTATAAATTTGGCCAATCAGACTTTTCCGCCAAAAGCTCTGCAGCAGCTTTTAATGGCTTTAAGGTTTCAAGCTGGTCAAAGAACCATGGATAGACCATTTCACCGGTAAAACGCAGTGGAGCGCCTTTCTGGTGGTTAAATTGAGGATAACTCCCTCTTACTCGATGTGCTGACCACTTTGAAGCATTATGTTGACAATAAATCGACTCATGTAAAATCGCATACAGTGGATTAGTTAAATGCGCTTGTTGTGAAAGTACATAATTTAAAAAACCATAACCTAGCTCTTGTTGGCCATTTACATCGACAAAAGCCGTTTCTAATTGGAAATAGAGCTCTTCTGCTCCTCCCGCCATACCAAAACAGATCCCCATTTGTTGAAATTGCTCAACGGTGAAGATCTGGCCATTAGGCAAAGTAACCGAGTGATCTAGTAAGCTGTTCGCAATGCGATCACACAGCTCTTGCGCTCGTGGGAATCGAGCAAAGAATTCATTATTTTTATCTAGTGTTCGCTTGTATGTCGCATGGTAAACATCATCTATATTGCGTGAGATAGAAGGAATTCCACCAGTAATATACGAAGCCAGTAAGCTTTCCGGGAACAATGATAAGTAAGTAAGTGAACAGAACCCACCAAAACTCTGGCCAATGATGGCCCATTTATCAACGCTAAAATGCTTTCTAATCGCTTCAGCATCACGAACAATATTATCTGCTCGAAAGTGGCTTAAATATTCTGCTTGTTTTATCGGATCTAAGTGTTGGATCGTTTGAGTTGTGATCGGAGAGCTTAATCCTGTACCACGCTGATCCAATAAGATCACACGATATTGATCTAAGGCACGCTTTAACCAACCAGAATTACTGAGTGGACGAGCAGCAGGGAAACCAGGCCCACCTTGAAAATAAACTAAATATGGAAGATCCTGATCGCTGTTTTCTACTTTTACTAATTCTCGAACATAAACGGAAACATGATCAGGGGTAGATGTGTAATCATCGTAATTAAGTGGCAAAGTAAAATGATGAGATTGATACTTTACACCATCAAGATAAAAAGCGGGTTCAGAATGATTGAGCATGACACTTCCTTATATCAAAGTTACCTAACAAACCAGAGATAATATTGCTAAGTAAGTTATTATTTTAGTTATCTATTTTTATTATTTTTCAGCCGCTACTACTGATATTTCAACAAGCAGTGCTTCACGAGCCATACTTGCTTCAACACATGCGCGTGCAGGAGCGTGACCTTCCGGTACCCATGCATCCCAAACCGCATTCATTTCAGCAAAGTCTTTCATATCTTTAATGTAGATCGTGGCTGATAACATGTGCTCACGAGAGCTGCCTGCTTGATCTAGTAGTAGATCTACTTTATCAAGCATGGTTTGCGTTTGCTCTGCTATGCCTTTGGTTGCATCAGCACAAACTTGACCACACAGATAAACCGTTCCGTTATGCTTAACGATACGACTCATGCGCTGTTTTGTTTCTTGACGTTCAATCATGCTTACCTACTTCTAAAATATTAAGGTGGAATTTAGAGTATTAGGGTAATAAAAAATGAAAGAAAATACGAGGACTCTTCGCGTTAAAGCCTTATTTCATAATGGAAGAATGATCATGGCCCCATAAGATACGGGGAATGTGATGAGGATTTATTGATAGATAAAAAAACGGCGAGCACTAGGCTCGCCAATACGATTATTGAAACCAATAAAAGTAAGATGTGTAACAATATGAGCCAATCTTTCGATTGGTAAAGGACAAAGGTTGTCTATTCGTTAGAGATAATAACCTTCAGCCACATTCATTTGTCATCACTATGTCAGAGTAAAGCTATAACGTTGTCAATGATTTAATTACCCTGCCATTTCATCTAAAGCACGCAATACATCTTGATCATAGTTCTGTAGAAAAACCAATTTACAGATCTTTCTTCGAACAGCAAGTCCAGCGATCAGGTTTTCAATAGATAAGTGTTTACCTTGATCTTGGCTATTATAAAACTCGATCGTTTTACTCAATGTTTCATAAGGTAGAACTTCACCAGCAACTTGTAAATAATCTAGCTTTTCAAGCAGTTCTTTACATTCTTCAGAGATAGACGAAGAACTGTGTCCTGTCATTGCTGATAATGCAGTAATACTTCTCTCTAAAGCCTGTTCTGAGGTGTATTTCGTTAATGTAATTGTTAATTCATCCGCATTAATTTCTGCTGAATGTTTACGAAGCTTAACTCTTCGTCCTAAACGACCAGATTTATTTGGGCTATTTCGTTTAATTGGGGCAAATTCACCATCTATAATTGTGGAAAGCTGATCAAGCTCTTGCTTAGGCATGATCTCATTACGTAATGGGTTAGGCATTGTTGGAGCCATGTTACGTTTGCCCGCATTTGTGGTTCGTGCACGAGAATAACGGATCACTTCTTCTGGATCACAACGAATATCAACTTGATAATCAGGCAATTTTTCATTGTTATCTAGCATAGAGATCGTCAAATGATACCCCCATAAATTAACAATAAATAATTCATCCGTTACTTTATCTTTCGCTAATTTCTTTAGTTCACGAATCAGATCTAGAGAAAAACGTCTCCAATCGACGTTACGAGCGAGTTTTTGATTTATTTCGCTTAGGAGTAGGTTATCTGTCATTCGGCGCGCTAGACGGCTTCTGAAGAAGCTATAGAGCTGAAATACCAAGGTGTGTTGCTTTAAAATCTCAGGTGGAAACAAAAAGAAGTAATCTTTGGTCAGTAATTCATCATAAAACGAAGGTTCCCATACCAAGATATACAAATTAGGCTTGATCTTAATTTCACCATCTTTGCCTTCTTTTGGTGCTTCATCAGACGCTGTAATGGTTCTTGCTAGGAAACGAAAGCGATCACTTTTAAATCCTTTAGGCATATTTTCACTTAACCAACGTCCAGTTAATTCATGTAACTGAAAGTCAGTAAATTCAATACGATCAATACTTTCACGAATAGAATCACGGGCTGGTCCGGAGTCTTTTTTACCACGTAAAGTTAAAATATCCGTAATATAAATTGGGGTTTTATTTCCCATGGTTTTAGTTTGGATATGGTAGTCATCTTGGTTATGATCGTGGTATTGAACGGTCAACGTAAACAAAGCGAACAGTGTCATAAGATCATCCACTGTCATTATGTTTTTTGATGATCTAGTTTCAATGATCGCTTTGGTTCCAGAGATCGCAACCATTGCTTTTTGATAATTTTTACGCGTACGTGGTGGCGCTAAAGCTTGATCTATAATACCTGCCCAATTTGTTGGTGATACGACAAATTGATCGGCTTCATCACGCATACTTGGTGGAATGCTTAATCCATGCTCTGTTAAAAATTGGCGATTAACTTGTGTTTGAGCTAGAGCTTTTGAACGTTTTTGTTTTTCTTGTTCATGACTTTGTTCAGATTTTAAGCTTGTAATTCCTAAAGTAGAAATTAAATGAGATGGATTGATAAATTTATGAAGCATGGTTTTTCCAGCAAGCCCTTGTTCAAATCGAACAGGGGATTGTTCGAATAAACCAATACTTACTGCTGTTCTTAATCGTTGTTGAATAGCCGCTCTGGTTAAATGTCCATCTGTTGCTTCAATGATTTCAGTTGTGGAAACTAAACCGTCAGGTGAAGAAAAACCTTTTAATGAAATTAGATTCATTAATTCTAAGATACTTTTTGTGACACCTTTAAAATGTTGGTATTGGGCGATCCAATCAACTAGATTTGTTGGTATTTCAAATAAGTGCCCCCCCTTGTGATCTCTAGGAAGAGGGATATAGATCTTTTTGTTATCTGTAGTTTTTATATGATTCATTTTCAACTGACATTCATTGTATTTTAATCATTCTTTCGCATAGATTAAATGAATTGGATCTTTAAAGAAAGAAAAAAATTATTATTCTTTTAAACTGATCTTTATGATTATTACTGATCTATATGATTATATTGATCTATGATCTGGTCAGTAATTTGCTCGCAAGCTATTGTTTATAAACAAGTAAAAAAATACAAACTTGAAAGCATGATCAAGACTTTAATGAAAGCATGATCAATATATGAATGGATCAATGATCATTAAAAGATAAAAGCATGATCATAGTGTTTCTGAATCAATGATCATCTATTTTACTGAAGAATGATCATGAACTAATCACAAGTTATCCACAGTTATAGCGGTTATAAGCTGATTTTGCCTTTAAAAAAGAAGATAAATTATTTTTTGATCTTGAATTAGATCTAAATGAGCTGTTATTTGGTTTTTTTATTAAATTACCTTTTGTAAATATCCATTTTTTTAATTGCAGTTGGTTTATTTTAGATCCAGAAGAATGATCAAGTTGCTTTATTTGTTTGATCTACTTTTATTTCGATGTATCGATCTTCTATGAAGCCTTATTGAATATACATTCTCTGTAAGTTAAGTGTCCCATTTCATGCTTCCGTCATCTTGAAGTTCTTGATCATGCTTCTTATTATAGGTTTTCAATTTACAGTCTATATTACCGTTATTATTGCTATTTTTACCCTTGATCATGCTTCAATTTGTATATTTTGTATTGAACCATGTGTTAATTATTGAGCGCATTTTTCTTATTTTATTTTTGCTTTTTTTTATTGAAAGTACATAAGCCGTAATTTAGCTATTGAATATCACGCTTCCGTAAAATTTACACTGTAAATTATCAACTGGTGACGTTGTAACACTTTTTCTAATTGATTTATTCTTGGTAATTATCGCTATAAATTGGTATTTAAATTTAACATAAATGACAGCTTTGTTAGTTATTTTTTCTTTTTAATGAATATCACATAATTAAATATATGTTCAGCAATTTGTTGATATAAACCTTTATTGCTGTACAATTCTTTTTATAGTTACATTACTGGCGAATATTATGAATAGAGAAAAAACCATTGCCAATTTGGCTGCATTGGCCGAGCAGACGCAACAAGTTCAGTCTGATCGTATTGAATTGGTTCTTGAAGAAAGAAATAACGAACATTTCCCTCCAATGTCTAAAGCTATGATGGAAACTCGTTCTGGGTTAACAAGAAGAAAATTGGATGAAGCAATTACTCGATTAGAATCTGAGGGACACCAATTTACTAAAAATAATGCTAACCATTATTCTATCTCATTAACAGAAGCGCATATGTTGATGGATGCAGCTGGAATGCCTGCGTTTCATGAACAGAAAAAAAATGCAGGTAATAAGCCTTGGGTTGTAAATGTTCAAAACCAAAAAGGTGGTACTGGTAAGTCAATGAGTGCAGTACATCTTGCTGCTTGTTTGGCGCTAAATTTGGAAAAGCGTTACCGTATTTGTTTAATCGATTTGGATCCTCAAGGGTCACTACGTCTTTTCTTAAACCCTCAAATTAGCGTTTCAGAGCAAGATACCATCTATTCAGCTGTTGATATTATGCTGGATAATGTCCCTGAAAATGAAGTTATTGATGGTCAGTTTATGGCTAAAAATGTACTTCTAAATACACAATATCCGAATTTGAAGACTATTTCTGCTTTCCCTGAAGATGCGATGTTTAATGCAGAAGCGTGGCAAGATCTATCAACAAATGGTTCATTAGATATTGTTAAGTTATTAAAAGAAAAGGTTATAGACCCAATTGCAGATCAATTTGATGTGATCATGATTGACACTGGTCCACATGTTGACCCATTAGTTTGGAATGCAATGTATGCATCGAATTCACTGTTAATTCCATGTGCAGCAAAGCGTTTAGACTGGGCATCGACAGTTAACTTTTTCCAGCATCTACCAACTGTATATGAAATGTTCCCTGAAGATTGGCATGGACTAGAATTTGTTCGCCTGATGCCAACGATGTTTGAAGATGATAATAAAAAACAAGTTTCGGTACTAACTGAAATGAATTATTTATTGGCGGATCAAGTGATGATGGCGACGATTCCAAGAAGTCGTGCATTTGAAATTTGTGCAGATACTTACAGTACTGTTTTTGATTTAACCGCGGCTGACTTTGAAGGTGGTAAGAAAACGTTAGCTGTTGCTCAAGATGCAGTGAAGAAAAGTGCATTAGAGTTTGAGCGTGTTCTTCATAGTCACTGGAATTCGTTAAATAAAGGGGAGTACTAATCCATGGCAATTAAAACTTCTGATCTAAACGCAAAGCTGTTTGGAAAAACAAATAAACGCCGAGCAACAACACCAGTTGAAGCACAAAAAGCAGCAAAATCTCAAGCTCAAGTAATTGAACTTGCGGTTGCTGGTGAAGATATGGTTACATTTGAATTACGTAAAATTCCAGCAAAAGACGTGCGTGATTCTACGGTTGTTTTTGCTGAAAATGCCCGTGAACAATCATTTCTAACTGAGCATGCTTTATCAGATATTTTAACTACACTTCGTGACCGTGGTCAGCAATATCCAGCTGTGGGCCGTATTGTCGAAGGTGGAAAAATTGAAGTTCTTGACGGTAGTCGTCGTCGTATGTCATGTATTTTGGCAGAGCAGGACTTCTTAATTTATGTTGCTGAAGGCATTAATACTAAGCATGCTAAGTTTCTTTCTGATGTCGCCAATGCGCATAAACCGTTATCACTGTATGAGCGCGGTAAAGAGATGCATGCAATGCTTTCTCGAGGCGATGTTGCTGATCAAAAAGAGCTAGCAAAAGTATGTCAGTGTAGTGAAGCATTAGTGAGTGGGGCATTAAAAGCCGCAACATTACCGTTAGAGCTTCTTCAAGCGTACCCAAGTGTTAGCGAAATTGGTCGCCCTACCGTAGTTAAGCTTCATAAGCTCTATAATACGCTCTCTGAAGAAGATCAAAAAACCTTACTTGAGCAATGTGCTGGTGAACAAGGAGCGGTCTGGACGCGTTCTGCTGCGCTTGGCGTTAGTAGAATGACTAAAGAAGTGACAGAACTTATTGAGGTTTGGGTTGAAGACTTATTGCCAAAAAGAGAAGTGGCTAAGCCATTAAGCACTGAATTGGTAAAAGGTCGTGCATCATATAAGCGTAAAGGCTCTGCTTTAACACTTAACCTGAAAAAAGTTGATGACGCATTGATGGAAGACATCCTTGCCTATATCAGCCAAAAAGTATCTTAATAGGTTTTATTCGCTATTATATTCGCTATTAATTGTTTAATAAAAAACGCCGGATTTAGTTAACTAAGTCCGGCGTTTTTTTATATTTGAATCTTTAGCTTCAAATTACACTAACGGTGCAAGATCTGCTGGTCGGTAGTTTACTGACTTTAAAACCTTACCTTGCTTAATTACTTTGCTGTCTAGCTCTACATTTTTTGCACATTTGGCAATGATAAATCCGCCTTTTTCAGTCGACATCAATTCAATTCCTTGCTCTGCGTAGAATGCTTTTGTTGCCAGGTATTCATCTTCAGTTTTGCATACTTTACTCATGTTGCTTGAATGCACTTCATCCCAACAAGGTACAAAATCGATATTTAAGTTTTTTGCTACGTTTAATAGAAGATCAACCAAATATGAAATACTTAAATTATCTTCAAGATCCTTAGTTCCTAAATGTACAGCACGACCCATTAATACATAAACCGTATCGACAATCGCATCAGCTTGTTCAATCTTGCTGTCTGCTTCTGCTAATTCTGTCAGTTCTTCAATTGCTAGAGAGGTGTGCAGAAGATCATTTTTTTCATCTAATGATTCAGGTGCTTCTACTGCTAAGTCAAAGGTACTTCTAAATTGTTCGATGTCTTGATATAGCTTTTGGTAAATTGGTTGAGTAAGTTGACTTAAATGCATGGTCATTCCTAAATGATGAAGGCTTAAATATAGCAAGCATTATACCTTTTCTCGATTTGTATCGTCATACTTTCTTTTCTTAATAGATAGAAAATATTCATCTCATGCTACAATTTACGCATAATATCTTCTTATGTTAATGGACTTTTCTGCAATGCTTTCTGCGCTGTCATTTCTAAATACACTATCTTCTTATGCTGCGAATGGTTATATCCGTTATCCCATTTTGCTTGAAGGTTCAAAGCAATGGTGTGAGTCATTACTAGGTTCTTTTTTTATTCAGCAAAGTTCTCGATTTACCAAAATTGAATTGTACGGTGATTTGACTATTTCGACGTATGCGGCTTTTCCTATTAAGTCAGCGTTAAAGAAGTTAGGACAAGAAACCGATTGTTTGGTGATTGATATTTCCCATGAGTTTAATGCGAATGCGATTAACGCAGTTTGTGGAACCGTCATTGGTGGAGGACTAGTTTTTTTCATTCGTACTGACGATTCTTCGCTTCCTACTGTTGTTGAACAATGGTTTTCCCAATATATAGAGCAAATGGTAAGTTTAAAGGAAACAGAAACTAGTTATGAATTACCTTTAATTCCGCGCTTAAAAGATGAAGCGTTTAAATCTGATGCAGGTATTCACCGCTCATCAGATCAAGAAAGCGCAGTAAAAGCCATTCAAAAAGTGGTTACTGGCCATTCAAAACGACCGCTTGTTATGACTGCCGATCGTGGAAGAGGTAAGTCGTCAGCCATTGGTATTGCAATTGCAGAGTTAGCGATGGAGCGCTCTTTAATCATTGGTGTGACAGCACCACTACGAAACAGTATTGATGAAATATTTAAACATGCAGAGCGTGTTGCGTCTCTTAATGGTTTAAAAGTAGAGAGTCAAAAAAATCAGTTAATGATTAATGAGTCTCAGATCATTTATATTGCTCCAGATGAATTACTTAGAAACCCACAAGCTTTAGATTTATTGTGCGTAGATGAAGCCGCGGCAATTCCTGCTCCTATGCTACTTTCATTCGTAGACCAATATTCACGTATGGTTTTTTCTACTACGATTAATGGTTATGAAGGGACGGGACGTGGCTTTGAAGTTAAATTTAAAAAACAGCTTTACAAGAAAAGACCAAACACTCGTTCGCTTGAAATGAAACATCCAATTCGTTGGAGTAATAATGATCCACTAGAAGCGTGGCTTTCTTCTGTTTTTCTACTTAATCACGAGGAACAGTCAAGCTCTTTATTAATCGATATGCCAATGACCACTATTGATTATCGTTGTATATCGGTGTCTCAATTAGTGAACCAAGATGATCTTGCTCAATCTCTCTTTTCTCTTTTAGTATCGGCTCATTATCAAACCTCTCCAAATGATTGGATTTTATTATTAACCGATCCCACGTTGCGTTGTTGGATTGGAATAGAAAAGTCGACTAATAAGTTAGTTTGTTGCGCCTTGCTTTCTAAAGAGGGAGAGTTAGAGCTTGATATTATTAATGCAGCTCAACTTGGTAAGAGACGCCCAAAAGGTCATTTAGCAGCAATATCATTAACTCAAACATTATGTATTGATGAGCCAGCATTTCAATCGAGTATTCGTGTTATGCGTATTGCTGTCGACCCGAGTTATCAGCAGCGTGGTATTGGATCCAAATTTATTAATGCGATAGAAAATAATTACAAAGCCAAAGGGGTCGATTATCTTAGTACTAGTTTTGGCTCTACTGCGGAGTTAAACCATTTTTGGTATAGACTGAATTTTCATTTTGTACGTTTAGGAATATCGAAAGATAAAGCCAGTGGAACCCATTCCTTATTAGCTATAAAACCATTAAGCCACCGTGCACTTTCTTGGATATCTATAGGAAATGATTATTTTACTACTTCGTTTCCTGAACAATTAATGTCGACATTTTCAAGCCTTGATTATAACGACGTTCTTAGTCTTTTGAAGGGCGTATCATTTAAAGAGAAATTATCGCCTCTTATTAATAAAAGGCTGGAGACTTTTGCTTTAGGTGGGCTTGGGTATGAGTTGCTGCAATATGAGCTTCGTTATTTCATTTTAAGTCATCTATCTGCTCTTGCTCTTTTATCTGAGGCACAGAAGAAGCTTGCGGTAACTAAGATTCTTCAAGTAAAACAGTGGCCAGTAGTTATAGAAGAGTGCAACTTAATAGGAAAGAAAAACGCAGAGTTACAACTAAGAGAACTCGTTAAATCCTTGCTAACCAATTTACAGTGTAAATCGTAAACCCTCTATATCCCATTACTATGATTTACAGTGTAAATTGAAGATATCATCTCTACTCAATTTACAATGTAAATTCACAGCATCGAATATCTCATAATGCTTTAGACTTCAAAATATAATTAATAAACCTTAGTGACTTACGATGAAATACGATATTCTAATGTAATCGAAATGTTATTCATTGACGTTGTAATCTAGGGAATTGGAAATGAATGAGAAGGGATTAAACCGCCTTAATAAAGAAGAGCTTGAGTTCGTTGATGATAAAACAGCTGCGCTACTTCTTAATACCCCAACAAACGCTAAAGTTATCTTATGGATTATTGTTGTTTTCTTTTGCATCGCAGTTGCTTGGGCTTCTTGGGCAGAAATAGATAAGGTCACTGTTGGCCAAGGAAAAGTTATCCCATCATCTCAGTTGCAAGTAGTTCAAAACCTCGAAGGTGGGTTAGTCAAAGAGATGCTGGTTAAAGAAGGTGATCAAGTTACTAAGGGTCAACAGTTATTATTAATTGATGATACTCGTTTTCGTTCTGATTTTAGAGAAAGAAAAAAACAGCTGATTAACCTTACTGCAAGTGCGATGCAATTATCTGCATCAATGGACAGTATTTTAATTCAAGATGTGAACAGTAAAAAGCGTTGGAAAGACTCTGTCATTATCTCAACTGACAAATTAAAGTTTGATGACGCGTTTGCAAAAGAAAATCCAATTGTAGTCAGACGTCAAATTGCTGAATACAAAGCGGATATGAATAACTTAAAAAACCGTATTTATGTATTCGATCAACAAGTAAATCAAAAGCAACAAGATTTAGTCGAAATTAAAGCTCGAACGAGAAATTTGCAAGCAAGTTATGGGTTGGCAAAAAAAGAGTTAGATATTACTAAACCACTCGCTGATGAAGGGGTTGTTCCTCGTATTGAGTTATTGAAACTTCAAAGACAAGTGAACGATACCAAACGTGAGTTAACTTCTACGCAATTAAAAATTCCAGTTTTAACATCCGCGATTCAAGAGGCAGTATTAAATCGTATTGATGCAGCACTTAAGTTTCGTTCAGAGCAGCAAGAAAAATTAAATACGACTCAAGATAAATTGTCTGCATTAACTGAATCTCAAGTTGGGTTAAAAGATAAAGTGAATCGAACGGTTGTGTTGTCTCCTGTAACGGGAACGATTAAAAAAATATACATCAATACGGTGGGGGGAGTGATTCAGCCAGGTATGGATCTTATTGAAATAGTACCAACCGAAGATACACTTTTAATTGAAGCTAAAATTGCACCACAAGATATTGCTTTTTTAAGACCTGGATTACCGGCGATTGTAAAATTCAGTGTGTATGATTTTACTCGTTATGGGGGATTAAAGGGGACATTAGAACACATCAGTGCAGATACGATTCAAGATGAAGAAGGCAATAGCTTTTATTTAGTTCGTGTTAGAACATCACAAGAAGACTTAGCAAAGAAAACTCAGTTTTATATTATTCCTGGAATGACAACTACGGTTGATATTATTACAGGAAAACGAACAATTTTGGATTATTTAGTAAAACCAATAGTTCAAGTTAAAGGTTCAGCGCTAAAAGAGTAATGTGCAACATAGGGAGTGTACTAAATAGTGAAAACAAGATGGTTATTCATTATCCCTTTTGCCATATTTTCTCTAACTTCTATTGCTTTAACAAAACAAGATAATATTTGGATTAAAGCAGTAAAAAAAGAATATGGCGACAGGGCAGCAAGGCGAGTGAATGCATGGCGTGAACTCATTTCAGAATTAGATGGAAAAAAAGAAAAAGAGCAATTAGCTGAAGTTAATCAGTTTTTTAATCAATTGTATTTTGTTAATGATATTGATTTATGGGGAAAGGCTGATTATTGGGCAACGCCTCTTGAATTCTTAGGAAGTAACGCGGGTGATTGTGAAGATTTTACGATAGCAAAATATTTTTCGCTTTTAGAGTTAGGCGTACCAGATAAAAAATTGCGATTGATTTATCTTAAAGCATTGGAGCTTGATCAGTTTCACATGGTACTGGCTTATTATCCAACCCCCTCATCAGTACCATTGATTTTAGATAATATAGATAAAGAAATTAAACCAGCGACAGAACGAACCGATCTATTACCTATTTATAGTTTTAATGGTCAGCATCTATGGCTAATGAAAGGTAAAGGAAACGGACAGCAGGCAGGAGAATCATCTCGATTAAGTTTATGGAATGATTTAAGAGCAAGAAATGAAGGCCTGAGATTAAACCACCCAATTATAAATTATGATGAGTAGTGATATGACATTATATAAACAGCTAGTTTCATGGATGACAGTTGTCTTTTTACTATTGATGATCTCTGTCTTTGCAATAGAGTTTCGCAATACACAAACTTTTTTAGAAAATCAACAGCGTTCAGAGGTGAACAACTCCATAAATACAGTTGGCTTAGCTCTTGCTCCATACCTAGAAAATGAAGATAAAGTGGCTGCTGAGTCGGTAATTAATGCTCTATTTGATGGTAGTTATTATTCGGCGGTACGTTTAACTCTATTTAATACTGATGATGAAATCGTACGTGTTTACCCTATTACTATAGATAGCGTACCTAAATGGTTTTCAGACTTACACTTATTTAGAACCATTTCAGAAAGCCGTATTATCACGAGTGGTTGGTTACAATTAGCTGAAGTCGAGATTGTGACTCACCCTGGTTATGCGTATCAACAACTCTGGAATGCGTTAACGCAACTTGCGACGACCTTTCTTATCGTTATTGCCTTAGGGGTTATTATTATTTCTATTGTTGTAAGGCGAGCTTTATCACCTTTGCAATCTATCATCATTAAAATGAAACAAGTGGCTGAAAATAATTTTAGTGGTGAATTACAACAGCCGAAAACAAAAGATCTTGAAGCGGTTATTAATGGCATTAATTCAATGTCTGCCCAAATAGCACAAAGCTTTCAATCACAAGCAAAAGAAGCTGAAAAACTAAGAGACAAGGTTTACCTTGATCCTATCTCTGGATTAGGTAATCGTGCTTTTTTTATGGCTCAATTAAATACATGGTTAGCAGAATCAGCAAAGGGAGGGGTTGCCTTATTCAGAGTTAACTTTATTAATAAAGTCTATGAAGAAGAAGGCTATGAAGCGGGTGATGCTAAAGTTAAAGAGTTGTCTGATTTATTGAAAGTAACTTTGCCATCAACGAATGTAATTTTGACTCGTGTAAACGCTTGTGAATTTGGTTTTATCTTTCCAAGTATCGAAGAAGAAGAATTAAAAATAGCGGCAGATAACATTATTGCTTATACACAAGACATAAAGGGTGATCCAACCGCAACTGCACCTATTGATGCTGACTTAGGGGTTGTATTTAATGAATCAAGAAAGACAACGACAGATATATTATCTTTGGCGGATAACGCATTAACCCAAGCGCATTCGCATCCTGAGTTAGCTTACGGCTATATTGCAGATGAAAGCGCACATGAACTAATGGGTAAACAGCAATGGAAGCAGTTTGTGGATGAAGCGATTAATGAACATTTATTTGATTTTACATTGCAGTTAGCTACCACTCATCTTGGGGCTGTCTTTCATCAAGAAGTTTTTTCTGCTATCGAAAAAGACAATCAACGTTACTCGGCTAATCAATATCTCCTTGCATTAGATCAGCTTAACGAGACAACACCGTTTGACCAATTCGTTATTCGAACCATGATCGAACGAATTATTGCGGAAGAGATAACACAACCTGTTGCAATAAACTTAGCGAATAGAAGTATAGAGAATCCAAGTTTTGTTCGTTGGTTAACTAATACGTTAAGAAAAAATAAGTCGATTGCTTCTTTGTTACATTTTGAAATTCAAGAAACGTCTTTTATCGAAAATGAAGATCATACGGCGTTGTTATGTAATGTTATTCGCTCTTTTGGTGCCGAATTTGGTGTTGATAATTTTGGCCGAAATTTTGAATCACTTGAATATCTTAAAGTATTTAGACCTAAATATGTGAAGTTAGATTACTTATTTACTCATCAGTTAAATGATGAAAAACAACGTTACATTTTAGCGTCAATTTCAAGAACGGCACAAAATTTAGGAATTACAACAATCGCATCACGAGTTGAAAATAAAGAGCAATTAGAGTTGCTTTCAGAGCATAATGTGGATGTTTTCCAAGGCTTTTTTATCAATGAAAAAGTAAAAGGTAAATAGAATGAAAGATCCCTTATTGCATTCATTGTGTTATGTCGGTCGCTATTACGGCCAAGTTAACTCACCAGAAGCCTTGATTAATGGTTTACCTTTGCAAGACGGTAAGCTAACGCCTTTTCTCTTTTCTCGAGCAGCAGAGAGAGCGGGTTTAGTTGCGAAAGAGAATCAAGCAGAATTACTGAGAATACCTAAGCTTGTATTGCCTGCAGTACTTTTGCTTAAAGGAGGTGAGTCTTGTGTTTTGATTGGGTTTGATGCTGAAAACACTCAAGCTGAAATTATCTCTGCAAATTCAGACATGATGCCTATCTCTATTTCTACTGAAGAATTAGAGTCTCAATATATTGGGCGTTATTTCTTACTAAAAAAGCAATTTAGATATGATGCTCGTTCACCGGAGATCTTAAAAAAACGCGAAGGACATTGGTTCTGGAGTACACTATTTGAGTCGAAACATATTTATCGAGATGTGTTTATAGCATCTATCCTGATTAATATATTTGCTATCGCAACACCTATGTTTACCCGTCTGGTATACGATAAAGTGGTGCCAAATTTGGCATTTGAATCACTATGGGTTTTAGCTTCTGGTATTTTTGTCGTTTTTGTTTTTGACTTCATATTAAAGTATGTACGAGGCTACTTTATTGATGTCGCCGGGAAAAAGTCCGATGTATTGATCTCTGCTAAGTTGTTTCAAAAAGTACTGGGGATCCGAATGGAGGCAAGACCTCCCTCTGTAGGAGCCTTTGCAAGGCATCTTCAAGAGTTTGAATCAATAAGGGAGTTTTTTACGTCCGCTACAATAGCGTCATTGATTGATTTACCTTTTGCGTTGCTCTTTTTATTCGTTATTTACTTAGTAGCAGGTCCAATTGTTTTGGTTCCTATTGTTGGTATTGTTTTATTACTTATTCATGCTGCAATCATACAAGGACCATTAAAGAAAACAATTGAAGAAGGCTCAAGACTGGCATCCCAGAAATACGCGAATTTAATTGAAAGTTTAGTAGGTCTAGAAACATTAAAGCTATTTAATGCACAAAGTCAGTTTCAGTATCGATGGGAAGAAGCCGTCACTCATATTTCTAATTGGAGTATCAAAAGTCGTCGTATTACAGATTCAATTCAAAATATGGCTGGCTTTGTACAACAAGCAGTAAATATAGGGATGATTATCGTTGGTGTTTATCTTATTGCTAATGGTGATTTAACGATGGGTGCTTTAATTGCTTCAACAATGTTGAGTGGTAAGGCAATAGGACCATTAGTGCAAATATCTTTGCTATCAACAAGATACAACCAAGCTAAATCTTCAATGACTATCATCGAAGAGTTAATGGCTATGCCAGATGAGCAAGAAGAAGATAAGCGTTATATCCACCGACCTGTTTTACAAGGGAAGATTGAACTTGATAAAGTAAGTTTTAATTATCCAGAATCACAGGTAGCTGCAGTTCGAGATATAAGCCTTACGATTAATCCGGGAGAGAAAGTTGCTATTATCGGAAGAATAGGCTCAGGAAAAACAACATTAGAACGTCTCATAATGGGCCTGTATCAAGCGACAGCAGGTTCTGTTCGAATAGATGATACAGATATCTCCCAACTTCACCATGTGGACGTGAGACGTAATATAGGCTGTGTACCGCAAGATATTACTCTGTTTTATGGCTCCATTAGGGATAATATTACGTTGGGCCGTGAGCTGTCCGATGATGCTGAAATGATGGATGCAGCCAACCGTGCTGGAGTTACGGCATTTACTCAACAAGATCCAGCAGGTTTAGAGCGCCAGGTGGGTGAAGGTGGTTTATTATTATCTGGTGGCCAGCGTCAATCCGTTGCGATAGCTCGAGCGTTAATAGGCCGCCCTCCAGTACTATTAATGGATGAGCCGACGAGCAGTATGGATAATCGCTCAGAAATGCTGTTTAAAAACCAGTTGTCACATTTAAAGCCGTCTGAAACTTTGATTCTGATAACACATAAAACATCAATGCTAGATATTGTTGATCGTATTATTGTTATGGAGAAGGGGCATATTATTGCTGATGGGCCTAAAAATCAGGTTCTAAATGAATTGAAAACAGGCAAAGTAAAAGCCGCAAACTAGCTATTCTTTATCTCCTAATGAAAAGGCAGCCATTTCACTGGCTGCCTTTTTTATGCAATGATTTGTTTAAAGATGTATTCAAATTTTACTATGGGAGTAATGCTATTTTTTCTTACGAGTGAATATGTTCCATTCGTTAATTACATCCCCTTTAAATCCAACAACGCTAGCAACAACTCGGCGATTTAGAGCGTGGCTTACTGCTGAATCTCCTTTTGCTGTTAATTGTGTATCACCAAAACCGACAGTTTCAATTCTATCTGGGTCTACACCGTATTCGATTAATGCGATACGTACAGCAGAAGCGCGTAATTTTGATAAGTGGATATTATATTCGGCGTTTCCTTGTTGACTCGCAAAGCCCTGCAGTTGAATTGAGGTATCAGGATATTCACCGAGAAACTCAGCCATGGTTCGGATCTCTGTTTTAAAGATTGGAGAGATCTCTGAAGAGTCATTCGCAAACAGGATCTTAAGATCTTTTTTATCAGAGTGTTCTACATATTCAGCACAACCATCGTTATCTATTTCCGCACCACGCGGTGTTCCCGGGCAAATATCTCGAGCATTAATAACACCATCATAATCATCATCTTTAAGATCTGCGATTTGATCTGATTTTGGTGTTTCCATGTAATCTTTATCACCTGATACGCAGGCTGTTAAGAAAAGGCTTGCAATAAGTACAGGGTAAATTGAAGTTTTCATGCTTATTTGTCCTCTTCTTCAGATTGTTTAGAGTCCCATTCTTTTGGTGTATCTATGAGTAATGAAGGTAGAAGCGTTCCTGTTGCATGCAACACTCTGTATTTAGCGAATTGTTCTGCGTAGTGAGCATCTAAATAAGACTTACGCGCTTCAAATAATTCGTTCTCTGTGTTTAATAGATCAAGTAACGTTCGCTTACCGATTCGGTATTGCTTCTCATACGCTATGACAGTATCTGAGGCTGCATCAACGTGATCGGCTAAAAATTCTTTTTGTTGTAACGTAAGATCAAGCGCACTCCATGAAAGACGGAATCCTTCTTCTACATTACGATAAGCACTATCTCTAAGATCTTTTGCCATATTTAGTTGGTAAGCACTTTTATCAGACTGAGCACTATCGCTTCCGCCATTATATAAGTTATAGCGCATACGTATCATGGCAGAGAACTCATCACTATTACCCTCTATACCGCCAGCATCATCTCGCCATGTTTGAGCCGCTTCAAAAGAGAATGTTGGATAATTAGTGCTCTTAGATTGAGCGTATTGATATTTTGCCGCTTTAATATCAGATTGAGCAGTCAAGATCACTGGGTGATATTCAAAAGCACGTTCGATACCTTCTTGCTGACTTAAAGGCAGCGTATTAGCATCTGCTCTTGGGTAGATTAGAGCTTGAGGTGGTGAACCTACAATTTGAGTAAACACTGTGTGTGTATCAAATAGGTTATTTTGAGCGGCAAGTAAATTACCATGAGCTCGAGCGATACGAGCTTCTACTTGAGATACATCGGCTGTTGAGCCGATACCTGATGCAGCTCTTTTTTTAATGTCTTTATATATCTTTTTATGGATAGCTAAATTGCTTTCTGAAAGTGCTAAGATTTCAGTGGCTTTTACTGCATCTAAATAGACTTGTGATACATCAAGTGCTTTATTTTCAGCTAGAGACATAAGTTGTAAACGCGCAGATTCTGATTCAGCTTCTGTCCGGTCCATGTCATTAATGGTATTAGAACCATCCCAAATTAATTGGGTTAAGGATAGGGTCGCATCTTTACGTGTGAGATCAGTATCGTTCCCATCCGCAGGGTTGATCTGTTCATAACCGATGCCTGCATCTAAATCAATCGACGGTAGGTAATTACCTGACACACTCTCACTATCAGCAACAAAACTTAAATATGAGTTATATGCTTTTTTTACTTCTGGGTTTGTTGTTAGCGTTTGAGATATGGCTTGCTCTAAGGTTTGAGCCTGAGTCGATACGCTCAAAACAAGCAAGCTACTGTAAGTTGCCAGTTTCATCCATTTCAAAGTTGTTCTCCTTGTTATCGTACTCTTATAAACCACAAATTAAGACGATATGTAATTGTATAAACAATTTAACGATAACGAAATGTCATGGGTTTGTTTTGTTGTTGTTTATTTGCTGGAAATGCTACGTTATTAAAATATAAAAAGCAAAAATTAACCTATTGAAATATGGTAAATAATACTCTGTCATAAGTTAAATAAAAAAAAATTGACGAGCTTTGAAAAATGAAAATAAAAAAGCAAATATATACCGTCTCATAAATGAGAATAATTTAAGTTTATTTTTATAAAAAAAATTTTTTGTTGTTTTTTGTCGATAACATTTACAAATTTTATGGAATGAGTATCACATTTGTGATGCGGTACATAAAAATGAGAATAAATCAGTAATAGGACCACTTTGTTACGCCATTTTCAGGTTTTTTGCTGCTTTCATGTTGTGGTGATATTGTTATTGATATGATAAATTTACTGCAATATGTTACTAGTTGTTAGTTGAAAGATAATTAGTGTGAATAAATGGATTTGGGGATTTTGTCATGGCTGAAAATACATCAATAAACGCAGAGCAGATAATTGTTATTGATAAAAATGGTAACTTAAAGCTAATTGCTCCAGGTGAAAAGGTGCTACCCGGGGAAATTATTGTTGAAGGTTCTTCTGGTAGCCTAGTGGTTAACAGTGTTGATTTACCAGAAGAAAGCGATGACATTGATGCAATACTAAGTGCAATTGTTTATGGCCAAGATCCTAGCCTTATCGCAGATGCTCCCGCAGCCGGTGAAGGTAACGGTTCAAGTTTGACTACATCAACAGAGATTGAACGTATTGGAAAAAGTACTATTGCTGAAACAAGTTTTGATACTTCTTCATTAGAGTCTGTTGGGCTATCGAAAACACAAAGTTTAACATTATTAGAACAATATAAGGCATATAGAGAGACTGGAGAGTTTCAAATTCCAGATCCAAGTAATGGCTTAGTTAAAACCGCGCCGACTTTATCTATTCAAGAAGTTGATGAAAATGGCGTGATTAATGAAGAACGTGCAGAAAACGGTATTCAAGTAGAAGTAACTCTACCAATAGGCACCGAAGAAGGTGACAAAGTTGAGTTACATGATGGTGACGGGAAGGTGGTTGGCGAGCATCTAATTACTGAAGATGATATTACAAATGGCAAGGTAGAAATCACTGTACCAACTCCGACCCCAGATGGAAGCTATGAATACGTAGCTGATATTACTGATCCAAGTGGTGATAAAGGCCCAAGGTCTACTGAAGTAGAGTTTGAGCTGGATACGACGGCGCCTGGTGATGGCGAAGGTGACAACGGTAGTGATGTTGCACCAAAGGTTCTTATCGATTCCGGCGAAGATGACATCATCAATGCCGATGAAAAAGACGTGGGTGTTACGGCAACGATCACGCTACCAGAAGGTACGAACATTGCAGAAGACAGTGTGGTTGTAACCTTTTCAGATGGCACAACAGACACCATTAAACTGTCAGAGACTACCGTCACCGACGGTAAGTTCAGCGTAGCGATCCCAGCGGCAGCGATAGTGGATGGTCAAACAACAGAAGTGAGTGCGATCATTGTTGATGTCGCTGGCAATGAGTCAGCGACGGGCAGCGATACGGCAGACGTGGATTTGGTTGCACCAGGTGATGGCGAAGGCGATAACGGCAGTGATGTTGCACCAACGGTTCTTATCGATTCTGGCGAAGATGACATCATCAATGCCGATGAAAAAGACGCAGGAGTTACGGCAACGTTCACGCTACCAGAAGGTACGAACATTGCAGAAGACAGTGTGGTTGTAACCTTTTCAGATGGCACAATAGACACCATTAAACTGTCAGAGATTACCGTCACCGACGGTAAGTTCAGCGTAGCGATCCCAGCGGCAGCGATAGTGGACGGTCAAACAACAGAAGTGAGTGCGATCGTTGTTGATGGGGCAGGCAATAAGTCGGCTACAGGCAGCGATACGGCAGGCGTTGATTTGGTTGCACCAGGTGATGGCGAAGGTGACAACGGCGGTGATGTTGCACCAACGGTCGTGATTGACTCAGGCGGTGATGACACCATTAACGCTGATGAAAAAGACGCGGGTGTTACGGCAACAATTACGCTGCCAGAAGGTACGAACATTGCAGAAGACAGTGTGGTTGTAACCTTCTCAGATGGCACAACAGAG
>NZ_JARACS010000020.1:0-32198 GCF_028765525.1 Aliivibrio sp. S2TY2
GTTTATCATCACTTCGAAAAGTGAAAATAAACTAGTGATTATCAACTCACAAGTGCCCACACAGATTAATAGGTTTCAAATTTTTAAAGAGCAAACTTCAAATTTCAAGCCTTTCGACTTTCTCTTGAAGCGGACGGTTATAATAGTGATTTAAAATAATGTGTCAAGCACAAAATTAAACTAAATAACTAAGCTAACCTCACTAACTACTTATTGTTGATTTAACTCAACAACTCCGTGTCAGTGAGGCGGCATTATAGAGAGTCTTTCATTTCATGCAACTGTTTTCGATGGAAAACATTAAAAACACGTTCAAGTGGTCACTTTTAATTCAAACTGCTTATTTACGCATCAAAAGTCGTCATTTTGAGTCGTAATCAATTGTCCATTCTTTACTTTAAGTTTAATCACTTCGCCTGTTCTTAGTTTTCCACTCAGTATATCCTGAGCTAGAGAGTTCTCTATATAAGTTTGAATTGCTCTTTTTAATGGCCTTGCTCCATAAACAGGATCAAATCCAGCTTCTGCAATTAAATTCAATGCATCGCTTGAAATCTCTAATTGGTAATCTTTTTCATTTAATCGTTTTTCCAAACGTTGTAGTTGTATAGAGGCAATATTCTTAATATGTTCTTGGCCTAACGGATGGAAAACAACGGTTTCATCAACTCGATTTAAAAACTCAGGTCTAAAGTGCTGGCCAACAACTTCCATTACCAACGCTTTAATTCCCTCATAATCTAGATCTCCAAAATGTTGCTGGATTTTATCTGAGCCTAAATTAGAGGTCATAATGATCACGGTATTTTTAAAATCTACCGTTCGACCTTGACCATCAGTGAGTCGACCATCATCCAAGACTTGCAAAAGTATATTGAATACATCTGGATGTGCTTTCTCTACTTCATCAAGTAATAAGACCGAGTAAGGTTTACGTCTAACCGCTTCAGTTAAATACCCACCTTCTTCATATCCAACATATCCTGGAGGAGCGCCAACTAATCGAGCGACTGAATGTTTTTCCATAAACTCCGACATATCAATACGGACCATCGCATCTTCACTATCGAACATAAAGTTAGCTAATGATTTACAAAGTTCAGTTTTACCTACACCCGTTGGACCTAAAAATAAAAATGACCCTATTGGGCGGTTAGGATCAGAAAGCCCAGCTCGGCTGCGTCGAATAGCATTGGATACCGCTTCAACCGCTTCTCCTTGTCCTATAACTCGCTTATGTAGTTCACCTTCCATCTTTAATAGCTTATCTCTTTCCCCTTCAAGCATTTTATTAACAGGTATGCCCGTTTGACGAGAAAGAACCTCTGCGATTTCACTATCTGTTACTTTATTCTTTAATAAGCTCATCTCTTGCATTTCAGCTTGAGCGGCTAGATCCAATTGCTTTTCTAACTCTGGAATACGCCCATATTGCAATTCAGACATACGATTCAAATCGCCCGCACGTCGAGCTATGTCCATATTGCTTCTTGCTGTATCTAACTCTGTTTTTATATGCTGAGTTCCAGAAAGTGCTGCTTTTTCTGCTTTCCAAACTTCTTCTAGTTCAGAGTAATCTCGCTCTTTCTCTCTTAATTCAAGATTTAATGAGTCTAAACGTTTTAAGCTAGCATCATCACTCTCTTTAACTAAGGCTTGTTGCTCTATTTTTAGCTGGATAATTTTACGATCAAGTTTATCTAGTGATTCAGGCTTAGAATCGATTTCCATTCGAATACTCGATGCGGCTTCATCGATCAAATCAATTGCCTTATCCGGTAATTGTCTGTCAGATATATAGCGATGAGACAATGTCGCTGCTGCCACAATTGCAGGATCGGTAATTTCAACGTGATGATGAATTTCATAACGCTCTTTCAATCCACGTAGGATAGCGATGGTATCTTCTACTGTAGGCTCATCCACTAAGACCTTTTGGAATCTTCGCTCTAATGCTGGATCCTTCTCTATATATTGACGATATTCATCAAGAGTTGTTGCACCGACGCAATGCAGATCACCACGAGCTAAAGCTGGTTTAAGCATATTTCCAGCATCCATTGAGCCTTCACCTTTACCAGCACCAACCATGGTATGAACTTCATCAATAAAGAGGATGATATTACCTTCTTCTTTTGCAAGCTCATTTAAAACCGCTTTTAATCGCTCTTCAAATTCACCGCGAAATTTAGCACCAGCGACTAGCGCGCCAATATCTAAAGACAATACTCTTTTATGCTTTAGCCCTTCAGGCACTTCACCATTAATAATGCGTTGAGCTAAACCTTCAACAATGGCTGTTTTGCCAACACCTGGCTGACCAATAATGACTGGGTTGTTTTTAGTTCGTCTTTGAAGAACCTGAATTGTCCTACGTATTTCATCATCACGCCCAATAACAGGATCAAGCTTGCCTTGCTCTGCTCGCTCAGTAAGATCTACAGTAAATTTCTCTAATGCTTGGCGTTTTTCTTCAGCATTTTGATCATTTACTTTCTCACCACCACGGATCTCATCAATAGATTTTGAGATCTTCGCTTCAGTAAGCCCAAGTTCTTTAAATAAATTACCTAGTGGTCCTTTATCTTCGATAGCTGCAAGCATGAATATTTCAGATGAAATATAAGCATCTTTTCGTTGTTGAGCGATTTTGTCACACAGATTAAAAATAACGCCCATGTTTGATGACAATTGTACGTCACCACCAATGCCTGTGACTTTTGGGGCTTTGTCTAGAATTTCAGATAGCTTAGAACGAAGTTGGGTTACATCAATATTAAGTAATGTCAGTAGTGGCCTAATTGTGCTGCCATCTTGATTTAAGAGAGCAACCATTAGATGAGTTGGCTCGATATATTGATGATCTTGACCCAATGCTAATGACTGAGCATCTGAAATGGCGATTTGAAATTTACTGGTAAATCGATCTAAACGCATAACCCTCTCCTAGAGAAGAAAAGTAAGTAACTATTACTTCTTAAATGGGGTTTAGTGCTGGAGAAATCAACTAATGGAAGAGGAAATAAAAAGGATTATTCAAACCAAATTAAGGTTGCTTGACGACCAGTTTTTCCCTCTTTTCGATAAGAGAAAAATTGTTCTGTATTTGAATAAGTACACAGATTTGAGTAATAAACCTCTTGAACACCGACGCTCTGTAGACGCTGAGTAGCAAGTAGCTCTAAATTAGCTAACCATTTATTATGGTTATGACTTGGTGTAAACGCATTTATCGCTTGAGGATCTTTATCGCAAAATTGTTGTTTAACTTCATCACCAACTTCAAATGCTGTAGGGCCAATGGCTGGTCCACACCATGCAACAAGTTCAGTAGAAGAAAAATGATTTACTGTATTTTCTAAAATACCATCAAGAAGGCCGCGCCATCCGGCATGAGCTGCCGCTACTTCTGTTCCTTCTTTATTGCAAATTACAACAGGCAAACAATCTGCTGTCATGACACAACATACTTGATTCGCTGTATTTGTATATGCTGCATCAACAGAAGGAGGACTCACTGAATCTGAATTAGGAAGAGTAATGACTTTTGTCGAATGGATTTGATTTAACCACGTTGGTGCAGTCGGTAACTGCGCCAACGTAATCAGTTTTTCACGATTGAGCACAACATCATTGTGATTGTCACCAACATGATCACCTAAATTTAAACTCGAAAATGGGGCTTTAGATACACCATTCAAACGAGTCGTACTAACTACGTTAATATTTTTAGGAGCAGACCATTTTGGTAACAATAACGACATTTAATACTCGTCCTCATGCAATAAACGCTCATCATCACGTAATGCTTGAGATAAAGCGATCATGTCATCAGGGATTGGCGCATGAAATTCCATAACCTCACCGGTCACTGGATGCTCAAAACGCAGCATTGCCGCATGAAGTGCTTGACGATCAAATCCACGGATCATGTCAATTAACTCCTGTGACGCACCTTTAGGGATACGAGCACGACCACCATAAGCAGTATCACCGACGAGTGGATGCTGTAGATAAGACATGTGCACACGAATTTGGTGAGTACGACCTGTTTCAAGACGTAAACGTAAACGAGTATGAATTCGGAAATGCTCAGCAACACGGTAATGTGTTACAGCATCTTTACCTAATTCATGAACTGCCATTAACGTACGCTTTTGAGGGTGACGTCCGATTGGTTTTTCAATCATACCGCCTGCCGTCATACGACCTAATACTACCGCCTCGTATTCACGAGTGATCTTACGTTTTTGTAGCGCACGAACCAAACGCGTTTGAGCTGGAACTGTTTTCGCAACAACCATTAATCCAGTCGTATCTTTATCTAAACGGTGAACAATACCTGCACGAGGTACCTCAGCAATGTTTGGATAATGGAATAATAACGCATTTAATACTGTACCATCTGGTGTACCAGCACCTGGATGAACCACAAAATCGCGAGGTTTATTGATAACTAATAAATCATCATCTTCATAAACAATATCAAGCGGAATGTCTTGAGCTAACCAACGCTCTTCATCTTCTAATTCTGCTTTAACTGTGATCTCTTCACCGCCCATCATTTTTAAACGAGCTTTAGTGATCACTTCACCATTAACGGTTATTTTACCCGCTAGTAGCCATTCTTTAATGCGTGAACGAGAAAAATCAGAAAACAACTCTGCTGCAGCTTGATCTAAACGCTGGCCTAATTGACTTTCTTTTACTGTACTTGTTAACTCTATTTGTTGTGCCATATCGAACTTTTTTTAAATTAGTGGTACTAATTACCAAACAAATACATCATATTTGGTATCATCAACACTGTAAGTGAAATAAACTATCTGCCATTGTATCTGTTAACGACGCATTTCGTAATGGATAACTTCAGTTTTTTTAGTCAAGGATCATTTTCAAGCATGAAACGCTTAACACTTTCTTCATTATTAGCCGTCTCTTTACTGGTTGGTTGCTCAAGCAGTGATGATGTTATCCCTGATATCCCACCATCAGAATTATACGCTCAAGCCCAAGAGTCTCTACAAGCGGGTAATTGGACAAGCGCAACAGAACGTCTTGAAGCACTCGACTCTCGCTACCCTTTTGGTGCTTACTCCGAACAAGTTCAGCTCGACCTTATCTATGTATATTATAAAAATGATGATCTTGCATTAGGTTTAGCAACCATAGAACGCTTTAATCGTCTAAACCCAACGCACCCTAAAGCTGATTGGGTATTATATATGCGCGGTCTAATGCATATGGCTCAAGACCGTAGCTTTATGCATGATTTATTTAGAGTCGATCGTTCAGATCGAGATCCAGAACCTGCGCGTGCGGCATTTAAAGATTTTAAACGCTTATTAGAACGCTACCCTGATAGTCTATATGCAGAAGATGCTCAGACTCGCATGTTTGCCTTGAAAAATCGCTTAGCTGATTATGAATTAGCAACCGCTGATTTTTATCTTCGCCGTGAGGCATGGATTTCAGCCATTAATCGTAGCCAAGAATTGCAACGAACCTACCCTGATACTGAAGCTGCGAGAAAGTCATTAACCATTATGTTAGCGGCTTATAAGGAATTGAAATTAGAAGATGCTATTGCTCGTACAGAAGAGCTTATTGCCTTGAATCCTCAGTAACTTATCAATTAGAAAACAAAAAACCGAACCTTAAAAGAAGGCTCGGTTTTTTTATGTCTGATATTTAACAAAGGATATGATCAAGTTCAAAAAACGGATAAGATTAAAAAATAACCATTAGAAACAAAAGGTTGAACTTAATCCCTAAAAACGAATGTTTTCAGTAATCAACCCTTTCAATCTACCTACTTTGGTCAATTCATCAAGTTTTTTTTCAATATAATTTCTCAGGCCTTGTTTGAGATCACATCAACATATCTAATTGGAAACACTATTAAGAATAGTGATCTAGATCACTTTATTTTTCACTCTGGATCCGTAATCTGAGTACATGCCAAACGGGGCAAGAGAGAGGAAAATCAATATGAAAATAGAAATCACTGGTAACAACATCGACATCACTCCAGGCATCCGTGAACGTATTGAAGGGAAGTTTAAAAAACTAGAAGACAAAAGAAACCTAGACATTATTGGACGTCACGCTAGCGTTACAAAACGCGCAAATGGTAAACATAAGGTAGAAGCACAGGCGACTATCGCTGGTGGCAAAGTTGCCGCATCAGCCGAACAAGAAGATCTATTTGGTGCAATTAGAGAGATGTACCAAAAACTAGAACGCCAACTAGATAAGCTACAACATAAAGGCGAAGCTCGTCGAGCAACACACGCTCAAGCTCCTGTAATTGAAGAGCCAGAAGTTGACTTAGAAGAGGAATACGAACAGTAATTAAATCGTCAACTCAAACGTTTTCTGAAACAGCGCTCATTTGAGCGCTGTTTTTTCTTGACGCAAACTTATCGATTCCTTATTGTGAATTAACTCTTAATTTACTAGGTTTGCATATTCATGACCGATACCCGCTATTCTCTGGATGAGATCCGTTTACGCCTTAATGAGCTTGATAATGAGCTATTAACTCTTTTTTCTGAGCGCCGTAAACTCAGTCTTGAAGTCGCTAAAAGTAAAGTTCAAACCTCAAAGCCTGTTCGTGATCCAAAGCGTGAACAACAATTATTGGTTAAGCTAATAGAGAATGGTAAGGCATTCGATCTTGATGCTTATTATATTACTCAGCTGTTTCACACCATTATTGAAGACTCCGTTCTACTTCAACAAGAGTACTTTCAAAATCTAGCAAACCCTGAATTAAGCAGAAAACCAATTGCACGAGTTGCCTATCTTGGCTCTAAAGGCTCTTACTCAAACTTAGCAAGTCGTCGTTACTTCAGTAAAAAGAACATTGAGCTTGCTGAATTAGGCTGTGAAAATTTTAGAGAAGTAATAAAAACAGTCGAATCAGGACATGCTGATTACGGCGTACTACCGATTGAAAACACAAGCTCAGGTTCAATAAACCAAGTTTATGATTTACTGCAACATACTAGCTTATATATTGTTGGTGAACTGACTCAACAGATAGATCATTGCTTATTAACCACCACAGAAACTTCTCTTGAATCAATTAAAACACTTTACTCTCATCCACAACCGCACGAACAATGCAGTGAGTTTTTAAATCGTTTAGATAATGTAGAGCTTATTTCATGCGCAAGTACTGCTGATGCAATGATTACAGTGAAAGAGCTAAATTCACCTGAAGTGGCTGCTATAGGTAACTCTGATAGTGGTAAACTGTATGGCCTTCAATCCTTAATCACCAACATATCAAACCAAACAGAAAATCAAACACGCTTTATTGTCGTAGCAAGAAAGCCAGTTGATGTGTCAGAACAGATCCCAGCAAAAACCACGCTCATTATGTCAACCTCTCAAGATGCAGGTTCGTTAGTAGAGTCGCTATTAGTTCTTCGTAAATATGGAATTAATATGACAAAATTAGAATCTCGCCCAATTATGGGAAATCCTTGGGAAGAAATGTTCTATATTGATTTACAAGCACACTTAAAATCAGATGCAATGAGTGCTGCTATCGAAGAACTGACCTCTATCACCCAATATCTAAAAGTTCTTGGTTGCTACCCTATTGAAAATGTAACGCCAACAACAATCCCTTTAACTTAATAATGAGGCATTGTATGGATGTTATTATTAGTTCATTAAATCCAGCAAAGATTAGTGCTGTAGAAGCTGCGTTCAATCAAGCGTTTCCAGATAGTGTATTTAACTTTATTGGTGTATCCGTTGATAGTGGGGTACCAGATCAGCCGATGAGTTGCATAGATACGAAGCAAGGCGCTATAAATAGAGTTAATAATGCAAAAATACAACATCCTAATGCTGAGTATTATGTAGGCTTAGAAGCTGGTATAGAGGGAAATTCAACTTTTGCTTGGATGATTATTGATAATACTAAGCAAGTGGGAGAGTCTCGTTCATCAAGCTTGCCTCTTCCTCCTGCTGTGATTACAGCAGTAAATCAAGGAAAGGAGCTTGGTGATGTAATGGATGAACAATTTAATACTGATAATATTAAACAAAAAGGAGGGGCTATTGGTCTATTAACCAATAACCTACTAACAAGAAGCTCAGTCTATCAACAAGCGCTGATTCTTGCTCTTATTCCTTTTCTTCATCCTGAGCGCTTTTTTGAAGTAACGTCATAAGCCATTCTTTTTCATCTTGAGTATGGCTTTTTAATTCATTTGAACCTCGAGTGATCGTTGCTACTCCCACTCCTAATAACTGGCTAATTTGTCTTTGGCTTAACTCCCCTTGTAGCAACTCATGACATATATTCACTCGGGCAATTAATGCTTCACGTTCATCAGGCGTCATCAACATGGTTAATAAAGATTGATGCTTATCTTGCTCTGCAGCATTCGCTATCAATGTCATCACCTGTGACCAATCTGAATATTTTGCTGAACCTGACATAAATTCCTCATTACACTAATAAAAAAGGGGACACTTAGGCCCCCTACTTTATGATCATTCAGAAATAATTAATACTCTAAATTCAGTTCTTTCTCTGATAAGAAACTGCCTTTTTCGCCTAACAAACTGCGATAGTAGGTTTCAAACATCAAAATATTTTGTACATAACCACGGGTTTCTTTAAATGGAATCGCTTCTATAAAAGCATAAGCGTCTAATTTTTCATCCGATACCGCTCTCCATCGTTTCACTCGATGAGGCCCTGCGTTATAACCGGCTAATGCAAAAATACGGTTACCATCATAATCATCTAACAATCCTTTCAGGTAATTTGAACCTATATGAATGTTTACATCGACATCATTAAGGCTATCTACCCCTTCATATTTGTCATAATCAATCTTCTTCGCCGTATACTTTGCCGTTGCTGGCATAATTTGCATTAAACCACGTGCACCAACTGGAGACTGTGCTTCTGCATATAAACCGCTTTCTTGTCTAGAAAGAGACATTAACGTAATTTTGTCTAATCCAAGTTCTTTACTGTAATGCCCAAACCACCACTGATGCGCAATAGGGAAACGTAAACTTAAATATCCCCACATTCTGCCTTTAATGGTCGCGAGTACCGTGAAGTGATGCCAACGATGCTGAGCCGCATAACTCGCAAGCTCTTTCACTTCCTTTTTAGATGCTCTATTAAGTAAATATTCCCACTCGCTTTTCGCTGTTGGGATCTCATCAATAGCTATCAATTCTTTAATACGTGCAAGTTCAACCTTATATTTATCCTTTACTGGTTTAATATTTTTAGGCGCTACGTCCATCGGATACTGAATTGGCTCTCCTAAAATATTAGCAGCAGCGACACTATAAAAATTACGTTGTCCCAATAGCTTTCTTAATCGTTCATCAGCTTTAGTCTGCTCACCGTTTTCGCTGTCGATGCGAGCTATCCAGAATTGCCAACGTAATGACGCTTTACTTTCAGGACTTAAGTAACCAATCCATTTATCAACGTCATTCCAATCAGCAGCTCGAATAGCAACGCGGATCCTACGTTCAATAAACGAATCTTCAGGATGGTTTTCAAGTTGAACATCTCGCCACTGTGCTAATTCATCTGAATTTGTCGACATAATACTACTGACAATTCGATGCGTAATCTTCACTTGTTCGTCTTTAGAATATTTCTGTTTTTTTGCAATTTTAGGTAGCATATCAATCGCTTTTTCTGGATTAATACGTCCTTCTCTTTCCATCGCAATCAGCGTTAATTTTTTAGTAAAATCAGACGGTTTATTCTTATTAGAAAAAGACAGTAATAAATCAGGATCATTAAATAACGTAACGATTTCTTTAGCTTGTGCTTTAGATTTATCTGACTTCAACATTTTTTCTAGATATGGAAATAGCGTGTTATTACGAGCCTTATACACAAGAAGCATACGTTCAATGATCAAGTCATCCGTTAACTTTCCTGTATCAGACCAAGCTTTAAATAAATCATCACACTCATAGGTAACAGAATTACCCGTAAGCCATAACTGTTCAGCTCCCTTCCAAGCTAGCGCTTTATCACCAATCTCATTTTTAGCTTGATAGTAATAACACTTCAAATTAGTGCTGCTTGGCTCTTGAGGAAAAAAATCCAAAAATTCAGACCAACGCTCATTCAAACCTAATACAACTAAATACTGATATGACAATGAATTTCCAATAGGAAGCGTTTGATTATTATGTATAAACAATCGAATATCATCAGGCGTCTTTGAGCTAAGATCCATTCGCAATTGACGATAATCTAAATATGGTGCAAGTGGGTAATCTTTTAAACTGGCTCTCACTACCTCATACTGCTCAAACTTTTTATCCTTTAGCAACTCCTTTGCTTCTTGATATTCAATGCGTGATTCATCTATCGATAATGCTTCTACGGTGTGTACGCTCAGCCCAATGCACAACGCTGTCATCATCCCTAATTTATGTTGTGTATATTTAATTGATTTTTTAAGCACCTAACCTTCCAACCTTTTTTTACAAACGTACCGATATGAGCGTAAATAAGCGTCTCATTTCTTCCTTTCACTACTTATATTACCCTAGTAACTGCTAGAATGAGTGTTAAACTATGTATCATAAATAGTAAAATGATATTTCCGTTAACCTACTCTAATAAGTGATTATGGCTGAATACGTATATACAATGTCACGAGTGAGCAAAATTGTTCCTCCTAAAAGACAAATCCTGAAAGACATTTCTCTTAGCTTCTTCCCTGGTGCAAAAATTGGTGTTCTTGGCCTAAATGGTTCAGGTAAATCAACATTACTTCGCATCATGGCAGGTTTAGATACCGATATTGATGGTGAAGCGCGTCCACAAGCTGGATTGAATGTCGGCTACCTACCACAAGAGCCTGTACTTGATGAATCAAAAACAGTACGTGAAATCGTAGAAGAAGCGGTTTCTGATGTTGCAGGTGCACTAACTCGTTTAGATGCTGTTTATGCGGCTTACGCTGAAGAAGGTGCTGATTTTGATGCACTAGCGAAAGAGCAAGGTGAACTTGAAGCACTTATTCAAGCAAAAGATGGTCATAATCTTGAGAATGCATTAGAGCGTGCTGCGGATGCATTACGTCTTCCTGAGTGGGATGCAAAAATTGAATTCCTATCTGGTGGTGAGCGTCGTCGTGTTGCTATCTGTCGTCTTCTTTTAGAAAAACCAGATATGTTGCTTCTTGATGAACCAACCAACCACCTTGATGCTGAATCTGTTGCTTGGCTTGAGCACTTCCTTGTTGATTATTCAGGAACTGTTGTAGCGATTACCCACGACCGTTATTTCCTTGATAATGCAGCAGGTTGGATCCTTGAGCTTGACCGTGGTGAAGGCATTCCATGGGAAGGTAACTATACTTCTTGGCTTGAGCAAAAAGACGACCGTCTAAAACAAGAAGCATCAAAAGAGAACGCTCGTCAAAAAACGATTGAGAAAGAACTTGAATGGGTTCGTCAAAACCCTAAAGGTCGCCAAGCGAAATCTAAAGCGCGTATGGCTCGTTTTGAAGAACTGCAAAATACAGATCACCAAAAACGTAATGAAACAAACGAACTGTTCATTCCGCCAGGTGAGCGTTTAGGTGACAAAGTTCTTGAAGTGAACAACCTAACTAAATCGTTTGGTGATCGTGTTCTGATTGATGATTTATCATTCAGTATGCCAAAAGGGGCTATCGTAGGTATTATCGGTGCCAATGGTGCAGGTAAATCAACACTGTTCAAAATGTTAAGTGGTGCTGAAACACCTGACTCAGGCACAATTGAGTTAGGTGAAACGGTTAAACTCGCATCTGTTGACCAGTTCCGTGATTCTATGGACGACACTAAAACGGTTTTCCAAGAGATCTCTGAAGGCGCTGATATCATCAAGATCAATAACTTTGAAATCCCAGCGCGGGCATACTGCTCTCGTTTTAACTTCAAAGGCAATGATCAACAAAAAATCATTGGCGATCTGTCTGGTGGTGAACGCAACCGTGTTCACTTAGCGAAGCTGCTTAAAACAGGCGGTAACGTATTACTACTCGATGAACCTACCAATGACTTGGATGTTGAAACACTACGTGCACTAGAAGAAGCTCTACTTGAGTTCCCTGGTTGTGCAATGGTTATCTCGCATGACCGTTGGTTCCTAGACCGTATTGCAACTCACATTCTAGATTATCGTGATGAAGGTCAAGTGAACTTCTTCGAAGGTAACTATACTGAGTACAGTGATTGGATTAAGAAAACATTAGGCGCGCAAGCGGCTGAACCTCATCGTATTAAATACAAGCGTATGACTAAATAAGTAATAACGATTATTTGATACTTATCATAAGGGCCGCATTAAAGCGGCCTTTTTATTAGACTTACAGCAAACCAGATATCATACTTAGGGATTAAACTTATAATATAAGGATCATATTATGATTGAACGACGTAAATTCTCACGTGTCGTGTACCAAGCAAACATCACTCTTCAACAAGATGATAAACAATGGAAAGGGACTTTAGTTGATTTATCCTTGCATGGATTACTTATCAATTTAGCAAATAGCGAAGAGATCAAAGAAAAAAACGAGATTAACGTACAATTCACACTAAATGAGAGTGATATTAATATTAGTGCTGAATGCAAACTAATAAATAAAACAGATAACACGCTAAGACTCTGTATAAGCCACATAGATATTGATAGTATTAGCCACCTTAAACGTCTAGTAGAACTCAATGTTGGAAATAGTGATTTATTATTACGCCAACTCTCTGAGTTAACCACCTTAACCTAAAGTAAATAAGTTTATTCCTATGCCAGATAAAATTCGAATTTCCGTTTCACATAACAAAGGAACGCGTTTTTTCGCTATTTCCCAAAAACGGAAAAATCTTGTTATTTTATCTTTGCTACTTGGGGTAGGTTCATTCTCTCTGAGTGGTTTTGGTCTTCACTATTTTTACCAAAAACAGCTAACTTCTGAATTGGCTATCGCTCAACTTCAAGTACAGAACAATGAACTTAATCAGTTAATCATTGAAAACAACAATAACAATAACAATCACGAATTAAATCAACAACTTGAAGCTAAAGAAAATGAGTTTTTAGTGATTAGTCAAAGAGTTGAGGATGTAGAATCCGTTCTTGGTCTTCAAGAGCTGTCAGAAGACGAAAATTTATTAGCCGAAAAAACATTAGAACAACGTTTAGATGTCGCAGCCATTGACTCTGCGGTTCGTGCCACGATGTTCCGTTTAATCCCCAATGACACACCGCTTGATTTTATTCGTAACTCTTCTAGTTTTGGAAAAAGAACAAATCCAATATCAGGTAAAAGACAACGTCATTTAGGGTTAGATCTAACTTGCAAGCGCGGCACGGAAATTTATGCCCCTGCCGATGGTGTCGTTGAACTGGCTCGAGCAAGCAAAAAAGGCTACGGTAATTTATTAAAAGTTCAGCATTCTTTTGGCTTTATGACCATGTATGCTCATTTACAAAAATTTAAAGTTCGTTCGGGTCAGTTTGTTAAGAAAGGAGAATTGATTGCAACTTGTGGCAATTCAGGTAACTCAACCGGCCCTCACCTGCATTATGAAGTGCGCTTCCTTGGGCGAGTTCTCAATCCACAATCATTTATTGATTGGACACCTGAAAAATTTGAAAGTCTGTTTGAAAAAGAGCGCAGCGTTAAGTGGACACCGCTGGTCGAAATTATTAACAACGTTGTGAAATTACAACTAAAACTTACTCAAAAACCCACAATTGAGCAAGTTGAAGCAATTAATACCGTAAAAACAGAGTTACAAACAGTAAAACAGTTAACCCAATAAAAGATTAATAGCATCAAACAAAAAAGGTGAGCAAGTGCTCACCTTTTTTATTGTTAATTAACTTCGCTCTCTATGAATAGAGTCATTCGCCTGTCTTAGTAAGCCTTTACTTTCAATTAAAAACTGCTCAGCATAATCACCAAACCAATGCTCAACTTCTTTAAAATTATCAATAAAACCTTCACGATTATGATTTTCTAATAATGAGATTGCATCACCAAAACGCTGATGGAATCGTTTTATCATATCAATATTGTCTTCTGATGAAAGGATAATATCCGCGTATAAATTAGGATCTTGAGCAAACAAACGGCCTACCATTAATAACTCTAAACGATAAATTGGTGAACTTAGGTTAAGTAGCTGTTCAATGTCTGGATTTTCTTTAGCAAGATGCTGCCCATAAGCAAAAGAAGTAAAGTGGCGTAAAGCTTGAATTAATGTCATGCCATGATCATGCTCTGAGGCTGATATATCACGAACAACCGCTCCCCAAATTTCAAACTGTTGTTTAAGCCAGCTGTAATCTTCTTTATTACGCCCATCGCACATTACAATAACTTGTTTGGCTAAACTAGGTACATCAGGTCCAAACATTGGATGTAAACCAACAACAGGGCCTTTATGAATCTCCATCATTGCTTGCAGTGGTTTTTTCTTTACTGATGTCAAATCACATAAAATACAATCTTCAGCCAATCCTGAAAGCTTATGAATAACATCAACGGTTAAGTTAATTGGAACAGTAACAACGACCATTCCAGCATCCTTTAAAATTAGCTCGGAGTTATCCCAATCTTTACTACCAAGAATACGAACCTCGTAACCAGATAAAGTAAACATTTTGGCAAATAAACCACCAAGTTGACCATGACCACCAACGATAACAATAGGTCTTAATTCTGGCTTTAAACATTTGAAACCTGAGTCATTTTCACTACTATAAGATTCACGCATTGTGCGGCGTAAAATATCTTCAATTAAGGATGGCGGAACCCCTTTATTTTCAGCTTCTTGTCGTCTTGAAGCTAACATAGCGGCTTCTCGACTTGGATCGTAAATAGGCAATCCATGGGCACTTTTTACTTCACCGACCTGTTCAACCAAGTGCAGTCGCTGAGATAAAAGATCCAACATTTGTTTATCTACCGCATCAATTTGATCGCGTAAATGACTCAGTTCTACCGCCATCGCATTCTATCCTTTTAAACGCTCTTCCAATATTGGAGTTAAATCTTTATGAGTATGGCGTAATAGTGCCTCAGTTGAATCCCAATTGATACAAGCATCGGTGATAGACACCCCATATTTCATCTCTGATAATGGAATATCAGAAGGTTGATTTCCTTCGTTTAAGTGACTTTCAATCATTAAACCAATGATTGATTTATTGCCTTCTCGAATTTGATGGATCACATCTTCAGCAACCAATGGCTGACGACGATAATCCTTACGTGAATTTGCATGGCTGCAGTCAATCATTAGTGCCGCATCAAGATTTGACTTAGCTAACTCTTCTTCACACTCTGTCACCGATACCGAGTCATAATTCGTTTGTTTACCACCGCGAAGAATCACATGGCCATTAGGATTACCTTGGGTTGTTAATAATGCAACTTGACCTTCACTATTAATCCCCATAAAACGATGACTAGAAGCCGCTGCCTGCATAGCATTAATTGATGTTGATAAACTACCATCCGTGCCATTTTTGAAACCAACAGGAACTGACAAACCACTTGCCATCTCACGGTGTGTCTGAGATTCAGTAGTACGAGCACCAATCGCAGCCCAACTAAATGTATCGCCAATATATTGTGGACTAATTGGGTCAAGCGCCTCTGTTGCTAATGGAATTTCCATTTCAGCCAAATCAACCAGAAGCTGTCTTGCTGAATGTAAGCCATAATCAATATCAAAAGAACCATCTAAATGAGGATCATTAATCAAGCCTTTCCAACCAACGGTTGTTCGTGGTTTTTCAAAGTAAACTCGCATAACAATATAAAGCTGATCTTTAAGATCTTCCGCGATCACCTTTAAACGTTTTGCATATTCTTTCGCGGCATCGATATCATGAATAGAGCAAGGACCACATACGATTAATAAACGGTGATCTTTTTTATGAATAATATTAGAAATGGTCTGACGAGACTGTTGAATAAATTGGCGAGCATTATCGCTTAATGGAATTTTATTTTTTAGTTCTTGTGGTGTGATAAGTACTTGCTCATCACTAATATTAATATTGCTTAATTCACTTTTTTTCATACTCTACACCTGTAAACTTTTATTTCCATTAATAGTCTTTTTAGACAAGTAGAAATAATTTAACAGTTATAGAATAAAAATCAACCGCTGTAATTAAATTAATACACACAAAAATAACATGTAAAGTATTATTTACATTCTGAGTGTAGGTATAAAAAAAGGTGCGCTGATAACAGCACACCTTCATAGCACATTTGAGAACGTTCTCGTGTGCGTTACTTTTTAGCCAGCTTCTCTTTGATACGAGCTGATTTACCAGAACGCTCACGTAGGTAGTACAACTTGGCACGACGTACTGCACCGCGACGTTTAACTTCGATGCTGTTTACAACTGGAGAGTGTGTTTGGAACGTACGCTCAACACCTTCACCGTTAGAAATCTTACGTACAGTGAACGCAGAGTGTAGACCACGGTTACGAATAGCGATTACAACGCCTTCGAATGCCTGTAGACGCTCACGGTCACCTTCTTTAACTTTAACCTGAACTACTACAGTGTCACCTGGAGAGAATTTAGGTAGGTCTTGTTTTAGTTGCTCATCTTCAAGAGCTTTAATGATGTTGCTCATTTTTGTATATCCTAGAATAAACTGATACTAAATTTACTTAATTACTTACTGTTCTGGCGTTCTTCACGAACAAACTCAGCCAGTAATAATTCCTGTTCGTCAGTCAGAGCTAGATTTCCCAGGAGCTCTGGTCTTCTTAGCCAAGTACGGCCTAACGATTGTTTCATTCGCCAACGAGCGATATCTTTATGGTTTCCAGATTTAAGTACACTAGGTACTTCCTTACCATCCAAAACCTCAGGTCTTGTATAGTGCGGACAATCTAATAAACCGTCTGCAAAAGAATCTTCTTCAGCGGACGCGAAATCACCTAATACACCCGGAACAAACCGAGATACAGAATCAATCAACGTCATAGCAGGGAGTTCCCCACCTGTAAGCACAAAATCCCCAATTGACCATTCTTCGTCAACTTCAGATTGTATTATGCGCTCATCTACTCCTTCGTATCGGCCACAAATCAGAATTAAATTCTCATTTGTTGCCAACTCCTCAACGCCTGCTTGATTCAGCGTTCTGCCTTGAGGTGAAAGGTAAATCACTTTCGTTTTGCCTGGTGCTGCTTGTCTGGCTGCGGTAATGGCATCGCGCAAAGGCTGTACCATCATTAACATACCAGGGCCACCACCATAAGGTCGGTCATCAACAGTGCGATGTTTATCATGAGTGAAATCTCTAGGATTCCATGTCTCAATAGATAAAAGACCTTTTTTAATTGCTTGGCTAGTTACCCCAAAATCGGTAACCGAACGGAACATTTCAGGAAATAGGCTAATAACCCCAACCCACATGTGCCCTCGCTTTACCTAGGGATTAGAACCCAGGATCCCAGTCAACTTCGATCCGTTGAGCTTCACGATCAATTAATTTGATCACTTGCTCATCAATAAAAGGAATCAATCGTTCCTTTTTACCAAAAGCATCTTTCAGGTTTGCTTTGACTACAAGAACATCGTTTGATCCGGTTTCAAAAATGTCGTCAACAACACCAAGACCGTAGCCTTGCGTTGTAACCACTTCCATACCAAACAATTCACGCCAGTAGAACTCATCTTCTGACAGCTCAGGTAGTACATCTGCTTTAACTGCAATTTCTAGGTTAGTATAAGTTTGAGCTTCTTCTCGAACCTCTAACCCTTCCAGTTTGCACACCAAACCTTTATGACGTTTCCAGCTTTCGACTGAAAACTCGACCCACTCACCTTTAACTTGGATAAGCCAAGGCTTGTAATCGAAAATGCTTTCAGGTTGATCTGTAAAGGAAACTACTTTCAACCATCCACGAATACCATAGGAAGCACCAAACTTACCTATAACAATAACTTCGTCTTGCTTACTCATAAATTCTTTACCTTTAACCAACTAATATTAAGCCGCTTTTTTAGCGTCTTTAACTAGCTTAGCTACACGATCAGAAAGACCAGCGCCTTGCTCAACCCAGTGACCAACACGATCAAGATCTAGGCGTAGACCTTCTTCTTGACCTTGTGCTGTAGGGTTAAAGAAACCTACTTTCTCAATGTAACGACCAGTTGATTTAAAACGGCTGTCCGCTACTACGATTTGATAAAATGGACGCTTCTTAGCGCCGTGACGTGCCAAACGAATGGTAACCATATCGTCCTCTTTTGCTTTGTATAAAAATTAAATTGGCCCAAAAAGATGAATTTTTGAGCCCTCGTGCCAAATTAAAGCCCCGGAATTTTACTCTTATAGAGTTTCAATGCAAGGGATTTAGTTACTTTTTCACCAATTATTTTTGTAATTGATGAAAAATTTGGGAAAAAAAAGTGCGCTAGGTTATGTTTTTCACTAAATTAGCTTGTCGCACTTAATTATATAACTTTTAGGATATCATCAATTTAATGAGCGTTAGCGACCAAGGCCACCCATCCCGCCCATTCCACCCATCATTCCTTGCATATTACGCATCATGCCTTTCATTCCACCCTTCTGCATTTTTTTCATCATTTTCTGCATTTGAGTAAATTGTTTTAGCATACGGTTCACATCTTGCACTTGAACACCAGAACCTGCAGCAATACGCTTTTTACGTGATCCTTTGATGATTTCTGGACGTTCACGTTCTTTCATTGTCATGGAATTAATAATCGCTTCCATTTGATTGAACATCTTGTCATCAACTTTATCTTTTACATCACTTGGTAGCTGAGACATGCCTGGGAGCTTATTCATCATTCCCATCATGCCGCCCATGTTTTTCATTTGACCAAGCTGTTCGCGGAAATCTTCTAAATCAAAGCCTTTTTTCTCTTTGAATTTTTTAGCTAGTTTCTCTGCTTTTTCTTTATCAACGTTCTTTTCAAGATCTTCAATTAAAGAAAGAACATCACCCATTCCCAAAATTCGAGAAGCAATTCGTTCTGGGTGGAACGCTTCAAGTGCATCGGTTTTTTCACCTACACCTAAAAACTTAACTGGCTTACCTGTGATATGACGAACAGATAAAGCGGCACCACCACGAGCATCACCATCTATTTTAGTTAAAATAACACCGGTTAATGGTAAAGCATCACCAAAGGCTTTAGCGGTATTCGCCGCATCTTGACCTGTCATTGCATCAACAACAAACAGGGTTTCAATCGGATTCACATGAGAATGAAGCTGTTTAATTTCATCCATCATTTCAGTATCAACAGCTAAACGACCGGCTGTATCCACAATAACAACATCAAAAAACTTCAGTTTTGCATGCCCAATTGCAGCATCGACGATATCAATTGGCTTTTGATCTGCACTTGATGGGAAGAAGTCAACATCAACCTCTCCTGCTAACATTTCTAGCTGTTTGATCGCCGCAGGACGGTAAACATCGGCAGAAACAACAAGTACTTTTTTCTTATCACGCTCTTTTAATAATTTAGCAAGTTTACCTGTACTGGTTGTTTTACCTGCACCTTGTAAACCCGCCATTAAAATAACCGCTGGCGGCTGACATGCTAAATTTAAGGCTTCATTTGATACCCCCATCACGGCTTCAAGTTCAGATTGAACAATCTTTATGAACTCTTGTCCTGGTGTTAAACTTTTTGAAACCTCAACACCAACCGCGCCTTCTTTTACACGCTTAATAAAATCACGAACTACAGGTAAAGCTACGTCGGCCTCTAATAGAGCCATGCGCACTTCACGCAGTGTTTCTTTTATATTGTCTTCTGTTAATCGACCTTTACCACTGATATTTTTCAGGGTTTTGGATAGTCTATCCGTTAAATTATCAAACATATTCCTGCGCCTACTTTGCGACCATTTCTCGATTATACCTAAATCTGAGACGTTATAATGAAAATTTTTTATCCTAACTGAATCACACCTACCGAGATTGCCCTCTAAAGGGTATAATCAAAATGTTGATAAACTAAATGATCAGTGAATTATGGATACGATTACAGCAATCAGTGCTGCACTTTTTTACTTTCTTGCTTTAGGATTTGTGATCCCAGGCCTAGCTGGCCAAAATAAGATCCAAACAAATGTAGTACTGATTTGTGCTTCACTTGCTTTACTTCTGCACGCCTGGCAATTAAAAGAATTGATCCTAAATAGCTTTGGGCAAAATTTAAGTATTCTTAATGTTGCCTCTCTTATTAGCTTTATTATATCGCTAGTAATGAGTGTTTCTATGCTCAAGTTTAGAGTGTGGTTTATTTTGCCCGTCGTTTATAGTTTCTCTGCAATTAACTTAATCGCAGCGACTTTTTTACCAGGGGCTTTTATTACTCACTTAGAGTCTCATCCAAGTTTATTAATTCATATTTCTTTAGCACTGTTTGCCTATTCAACGTTAATGATCGCAACACTTTATGCCTTACAACTTGCTTGGCTCGATCATAAACTAAAAAGTAAAAAGTCATTAATGTTAAATCCAAACCTTCCACCATTAATGATGGTCGAACGTCAGCTTTTCAAGATCATTTTAGTGGGTTTATTACTACTGACACTTACATTAATGACAGGCTTCACATTTATTCAAGATATGTTCGCTCAAGGTAAGGCTCATAAAGCAATCCTTTCCTTCATTGCTTGGGTTATTTATGCTGTATTAACTTGGGGTCATTATCAACGAGGTTGGCGTGGTCAAAAAGTATTATGGTTCAGTTTATCTGGTGCATTTTTACTGACTCTGGCTTACTTTGGCAGTCGTTTTGTTCAAGAGGTAGTTTTAACTTAAATTGTGGTAATCGCTCACTTTTGGCATTCAAACTTGACAGACTGATTATCAGATAAGATAAATACCCTTTAGTTACCCTTTAAAATCGAGGATCAAGACACTTGGACGACATATCAACCGGCGCCCTATTAACTTTATTAGCTATACTTATTGTTATCTCTGGTTACTTCTCAAGCTCTGAAACGGGCATGATGTCGTTAAACCGCTATCGTCTAAAGCACCTATCCAACCAAGGTCATAAAGGGGCAAAGCGCGTTGAAAAGTTACTGAGTCGTCCTGACCGCCTTATTGGCTTAATTCTTATCGGCAATAACCTTGTTAATATCCTCGCTTCTGCAATCGCTACTATTCTTGGTATGCGCCTTTATGGTGATTATGGTGTGGCTATTGCCACTGGTGTGTTAACTCTTGTCATCCTTGTTTTTGCTGAAGTCACTCCTAAAACCCTTGCGGCAATGTATCCTGAACGAGTCTCTTACAGCAGCAGTATCGTATTAAATGTTTTAATGAAGATACTTTCTCCTCTCGTTATTTTAGTTAATTTTATCACCAATGGTTTTCTTAAACTGTTAGGCCTTGGGGCTGACCATAATGATAAAGACAACCTGAGTTCAGAAGAGCTTAGAACGGTTGTGCATGAGGCTGGAGGATTAATTCCGCGTCGTCACCAAGATATGTTAATTTCCATTCTAGATTTAGAACACGTAACCGTAAATGATATTATGGTGCCTCGCAGTGAGATCACGGGAATTGATATTAATGATGATTGGAAATCTATTTCACGTCAATTAACTCATTCTCCTCATGGCCGTATTGTTCTATATCGTGATCAAATCGACGAAGTCGTTGGCATGTTACGCTTACGAGAATCTTATCGATTAATGCTTGAGAAAAATGAATTTACCAAAGAAACCTTATTGCGAGCAGCTGATGAGATATATTTCATCCCAGAAGCCACACCATTAAATACACAATTATTAAAATTCCAACGCAATAAAGAGCGTATAGGCTTAATTGTTGATGAATATGGCGATATCCAAGGCCTAATCACATTAGAAGATATTTTGGAAGAGATTGTGGGTGAATTCACGACCTCAATGGCACCAAGCCTAGCAGAAGAAATAACACCTCAACCAGATGGCAGCTTTATGATTGAAGGCAGTGCCAATATCCGAGATATTAATAAAGGGTTAAAGTGGGATTTACCAACCGATGGACCAAGAACATTAAATGGCTTGATTCTGGAACACCTAGAAGAAATACCTGAAGCTGAAATTAGTCTTGAAATTGACCAACATAATATGGAAATCGTAGCAGTAGAAGAGAATAAAATTAATTTAGTGAAAGTGTTTCCAAGCCCTGAAGACAAATAATACATAAGAAAAAAGCCCGCATTTGATAACACTAATGCGGGCTTTTTAGTTGTTAATTTTAAAATTAATCAACCGATAACTCTTTTAGCATTGAATCTGGTAATGCTAGTTCATCGTTTTTATTTACTCGAATACCTGATGCTAAAATAGTGCTCGCAATCGCTTTTGCTTCTTCTAATGAATGCATAGTGTAAGTACCACATTGATATTCATTAAGTTCTGGTATCTTATTTTGTGCTTCTACTTTTAAAACATCTTCCATTGATGCAATCCACGCATTAGCAACGGTTTGCTCTGCTGGCGTACCAATCAAGCTCATGTAAAAACCAGTACGACACCCCATTGGCGAAATATCTATAATTTCAACCTCTGTACCATTTAGATGATTACGCATAAAGCCTGCGTATAAATGCTCTAAAGTATGAATGCCTTTTTCAGATAAAATATCTTTGTTTGGTGCTGTAAAGCGTAAATCAAACACAGTAATCGTATCACCTTTTGGAGTTTGCATTGTTTTTGCAACACGAACCGCAGGTGCTTCCATACGAGTATGATCTACAGTGAAACTATCTAATAGTGGCATATTCTAATCCTTTAATTTATGAAATGATGGCTTACCACCACCAACTACTTTGTCGTTCAAGTTCGGCTTTACATTGTTTTAATTGCCAGCCATACGTTTTTGCTTGAGATTCGACCTTACGAGCTATCTTAATCAATTGTGGTTTTCTTTGATAGCTTTTACGTTTATAACCACCACGACCCTCGTGATAAGCAAGATATTGGTTATACGGGTCCCACTTTGAGATCCCTAATTGTTTTTGCGTACCATCAGTATACCAACCTATAAACATAATGGCGTCATCAAAGCTACTGCGAGATCCTCCACCAGTTGCTTCTTCATACTCTCCCCATACTGGGTCTTGAGCTTGTGCATAACCATAAGCTGAACTTGGGCGACTCCATGGGATAAACCCTAGCAATTGAGTTCTTGGTGGCCTTACCGTTGCTCTGAAGCTACTTTCTTGTTTCATAATAGCCATGGCTACATTTATTGGGGTTCCATATTCTTCAGTCATGTCTTTGGCGTCATCATACCAACCACTTTTCTCTCGAAAAATATCACATAAGTTGTCTTGTTTTGTTGGGGGAGCGGTCGCACATCCCGTTAATACTGAAAAAGTAACAGCAACAATGACTAATTTGTAATTCATAAATTCACTCAAAAAAAAGCACCGCTATCCATAGAATAACAGTGCTATAAGTTTCTTATTAATAATTACTTTAAATAACTAAAGTAATTACTTAAATACTCAGAAAAAGAGAGCGTATCTTTCGCTTCAATGCCTTTCTGTGCTTGAATAGAACGCTCAACCTCAGCATCTAACTCTTCTTTAGTATAATAGCCATATTGATGATTAAGATGAGTTTCGCGGTGTTGAACCGCAAGGTCACACCCTATTTTACCAATACCACCACCTTTTTTCGTTTCTGCAAGTAAACGACCTGAGATGGTTAACTCTGGGTCTTCAATCATTGCTATTAAACGTTGGTGAGTTTGTTGGTATTCATCATCTCCATTCGCAGCGTCCATTTTTTTAGCGATAACCAGTAAATCATCAAATACTCGCTCAGCCCATGCTTTTTGAGTTAATCGTTCGCCTTGGCAACCAATCTTCAGTTCTAAGCCTGGTTTACGACCTTTTTCAATGATCTTATTCCAATTATCTTTCCAACATGCCATTTCACTGTCATTCATTGGTGCTGAATCAGTCAACACTGCCCATGTTAAAAATAAGTCTAAGAAACGGACTTGGTCTTTATCAACCCCTACAGAGCTGAATGGGTTTACATCTAATGAGCGAACTTCTATGTATTCTACGCCATCTCTTTCTAGTGCTTCTGATGGCCTTTCGCCATTTTTAGCAACACGCTTAGGGCGGATAGGGGCATACAGCTCATTTTCGATTTGCAGTACATTTGCATTTAATTGAACGTGCTTATCACCTTCTTTTAAACCAATTTTTGCAAATTCTTCTGATGGTGTCCGTATTGCTTTATTTAAACCATCAACGTACTCACTGACGCTGTTTAAACTGATTTTCAAATCACTTTGTGAATCATTGGTATAACCAAGATCACTTAATCGTAAAGACGTTGCATAAGGAAGATAAAGCGTATTCCCTAATGTTTCAAACTCCATTGCCGTTTCACGGCCTTGAATAAATGAACTACACAGTGCTGGAGACGCACCAAAGAAATACGGAATTAACCAGCCAAAACGATAATAGTTACGGATCAAACCAAAGTAAGCATCTGATACTGACTCTTTTCTTTCATTTTCAGATTGCTGACCAAACAATTCATCCCAAAACTCTGTTGAAAATGAAAAGTTAAAATGCACGCCCGAGATCACCTGCATCACACTACCATATCGGCGTTTTAGTCCTTCACGGTATGTTGTTTTAAGCTGCCCTACATTTGATGAGCCATACTGCGCAAGCGTAATATCGTCGTCATGAGTAACAAAACATGGCATAGAGAGGGGCCAAAGCTTTTCTTCACCCATATGTGAAACCGTATAATGGTGCACATCTTCAAGTTGTTGGATTACCGTATCTACGTCATTCGATACAGGTGTAATAAACTCTAGTAAAGACTCTGCAAAATCAGTGGTTATGTATTTATGCGTTAATGCTGAACCGACGCCTACAGGATGTGGCTTCGACGAAAGTGAAGCGCCTAAAGTAAATCGTAGGGTCTCTCTTTCAATTCCTCGACCCGCTTTCTTAAAGGCCTTAGGATTGGAAGCGACTTTCTGTAATCGGTTGATAAATTCGGTCAAAATACAATCTCGCTATTGAGGTAAGTTCAACATCATAATGTTGATTTATATCCTGAGATACTAACAAATTTTAATGAGACTTGGATACGAAAAAAAACGGCGATATTTTTATATATTGCCGTCTTTCTAACAATCATTACTTATTAGGTGTTAGTAACTCTATTGGTAAACCTAATGTTTTCAGTTTTGGCATTAATGACTTTTCATCACCAACCACAATAATTTGATATTCCGTTGGATCAAACCATTTTGTAGCTAATGCATTCAGTTCATTACGCCCTAATGTCGCTATTAACTCATTCTGTTCATCAATGAAATCTTCATCCAAAGAATAGGTGAGAATTTTACCAAGTAAATTTGCTTTTTGACTTGGGGTTTCATACTTCAGTGCGTCTTGTTGACCAACAGCTAAGCGCATAAAGTTCAACTCATCCATTGTCATGCCATCCGTTTCAAATTGTTTCATTTCAGTAATGAATTCTTTGATCGATTCTAGCGTTACATCAGCTCGAACTTGGGCATAAAAAATCGACATTCCAATTTCTTTATTTCCCATTAAATAGCCACCAGCACCGTAGGTATACCCTTTATCTTCACGAAGGTTCTGATTAATTCGACTGTTAAAATTACCACCTAAGTTAAAGTTAGCTAATTGAGTCTGATATAACTCCCCTGTCGCATCATATGGCATACCTTGGCGGACAAAGCGGATCACACTTTGAGGCGCGTTCGGTTTATCGATAACATAAATCTTTTGTTTGTCTAATTTAGGTAATTGTTGTGGCGCTAATAGTTGAGGTGCCTTACCTTGCCAATTCGCTAAAAAAGAAAGTTTTGATACAAGATCTGATTTAGTTATATCACCAACAGAAACGACTTGAGTCCCAACTGGGGTGTAATTATTTTTATAAAACTGTTTTACATCTTCAATGGTTAAACCCTTAACTGAGTCTAGCGTGCCATCTGGAGAACGTTCAAAAATAGTCCCGCCAAACAAGATTTCGCGAGTCGCCTGAGAAGCTAACCATGATGGTTTTTGATGATCGTAAACAAGCCCTTCCATTGCTTGCTTTTTCAATCGATCAAAATCAGCTTCTTTGAAGGCTGGAGCAAATAACATGTCATTTACTATGGCTAATGTTTGATCAATATTTTTAGTCAGTGATGCTATTGAAATGGTTGTCGTATAACTGCCAGTATTAAAAGAGACTGAGCTGCCTAATTTATCCAATTCTTTTTGAATATCTTCAGCGGAACGCTCGATGGTTCCTTCTTCCATCATGGCAGCGGTTAACTCAGCTAACCCTTCCTTGCCTCTTACCACATAACGATTTCCAGCAGGTATTGCTATCTGTAATTGAATCGTTGGTGTCTCAATCGCTTCAGTGCCTAATATTTCAATATCGTTCTGTAATTTCGCACGATAAATATCCGGTGTTTTTGCCGTCACTGCTTTTGATGGTTGAGGCATAATAGAGCGATCAAAATCATCTACTGCTTTACGTACTTCTAAATCACCCTCACCAATTTTTTGATACTCAGGTAGCTCTCTTTTTGGCGTAATAAAGTTTGGGGCTTTAACTTGAAGTTGTGTTTTTCCTTTTGGTACAACACTTAACGTCACTTTATATTTATCAGCAATATAATTATCAAACGCTTGAGATACTTTTTCTGGCGTTACTGCTTTTAATTCTGTTAGCTGTTTTTCAAGTTGGTTAGGTTGACCATAGAATGTCTCATTTGAAGCAAGTTGAGATACTTTTCCTGATACCGATTGCAACCCAAATATCGCCCCAGCTTCGGCACTGCCTTGAACTTCAGCAAGATCTTCTTTTGATACGCCCTCTTTATCAAATTTTTCAAGCACATCCATCACTTCAGTATAAGCTGTGGCTAAACTGTTATTGTCACCAGAGTCTGTCATTGCATACACATACAGGGTACATGATAACTCTGCACAATCATGAAAAGCGCCAGCATCAACGACTTTACCTGTCTTCACTAACTCTTGATAAAGTAAGCTTGTTTTACCATTACCAAGTAAAGTCGCTAACATATCCAAGCTGGCTTCTGTTTTTTCACCACGATACGTCGTTGGCCAACCAATCATAACCATTGGTTGCTGAATGCGGTCTTCTAGTGTGATGTAACGGTTTTCTGTTAGCGTTACTGGTTGTTTAGGGGCATTTTCAACTTCAGGACCACGAGGGATTGAACCAAAGTATTTGCTTACCCATTCTAATGTTTGCTTGCTATCTAAATCACCACCGATAGTAATAACGGCATTGTTAGGGCCATACCAACGTAAAAAGAATGCTTTTAAGTCGTTAACATCAACACGATCTAAATCTTCGACATACCCTATGGTTTGCCATGAATATGGATGGCCTTGTGGGAATAACGCTTCTCCCATTCTTTCGTAAATTAAACCATATGGACGGTTATCGTAATTCTGACCACGCTCATTTTTCACTGTGCTACGTTGGATCTCAAATTTCTTTTGGGAAACAGCATCAATCAAGAATCCCATTCGATCAGATTCTAGCCATAGCATTTTTTCTAATTGATTCGCGGGTACGGTTTCAAAGTAATTTGTTCTATCGCGATTAGTCGTGCCGTTTAACGTCCCACCTGCTTCAGTGATGATTTTAAAATGTTGTTGGTCGCCAACATTTTCGGAACCTTGAAACATCATATGCTCAAAGAAATGAGCGAAACCTGATTTTCCGATCTCTTCTCGTGCAGAGCCTACATGATAAGTCACATCAACATGCACGAGAGGATCTGAATGATCAGGGCTAAGAATTACAGTTAGCCCGTTTTCTAATGTGTATTTCTGATAAGGAATTACTGTAGTGCCTTCTTTTGGTAGCACTTGCTCAACCAAAGTAACACCTTCTGGCAGGTCTGATGTTTTTGGGGCTTCAAACTCAGAGTTACTGCACCCTGAGAGTGCTAAAATAATCGAGAGGCCTAATAATTTTTTCATCTTAAATCCTATAATATTCCATTTACTGCAAACGATAGAAGAACGTATCGAGCAGCCTTGCCAATCCCTATTAAAATCACACATGGCCAGAACTTCATTCTTAACCATCCGGCAGCTAAACAAAGGGGATCACCAATAACAGGTAACCAACTGAACAATAACGTCCAATAGCCGTATTTTTTTATCCATTTAATGGCTTTATGACCATATTTTTGTGAAGAAGTTTTATCAGGGAGTAACAAACCAAGCCAATAATTTGTTATGCCTCCCAGCGTATTTCCCAATGTTGCTACAGCAATAACTGTCCACATAGAAAAACTGTCTAATTTTAATGTTGCAATTAAACTCGCCTCAGAGGCTCCTGGTAATAATGTGGCACTTAAAAATCCAGAGCTAAATAATACCCATAATGCAGAATCCGCATTAAACCAATCGAACATGGTGAAGAAATCCCGATAGCCCAGTAAATATAGTTAATAAGCATAAAATAAAAAAGGGTGCTACTGCACCCTTTTATTGTTAAGTTTTACTCAATATTAACCAACAAGCGCTAATAAGATACCAGCAGCAACCGCAGAGCCGAGTACACCAGCAACATTAGGCCCCATTGCATGCATTAATAAGAAGTTTTGAGGGTTAGCTTCAAGACCCACCTTATTAACTACTCGAGCAGCCATTGGCACGGCTGATACTCCTGCAGCACCAATTAATGGGTTTATATCTTCTTTTGAATACTTATTTAAGATCTTAGCCATAATTAAACCACCAGCAGTACCTACGCTGAAAGCAACCGCACCTAGCAATAAAATGCCTAACGTTTCAACATTCAAAAAGGTTTCAGCTTCTAGCTTTGAACCAACACCGAGCCCTAAGAAGATGGTCACAACATTAATCAGTTCATTTTGAGCAGTACTAGATAAACGATCGACAACACCAGACTCTTTCATCAAATTACCTAAACAGAACATGCCAACTAATGGCGTTGCTGATGGTAAAAATAGAATCGTCATAAGAAGAACTGCTAGCGGGAAAATGATCTTCTCCGCTTTACCAACATGACGCAATTGGGCCATCTTAATTTTGCGCTCTTCTGGTGTAGTTAGTGCCTTCATTATTGGAGGCTGAATGATTGGAACTAAGGCCATATAGCTGTATGCAGCTACAGCAACGGCACCCAATAAATCAGGGGATAATTTACTCGCTAAGAAGATAGCTGTTGGGCCATCAGCACCACCAATAATAGCAATTGATGAAGCATCAGCTAATGTAAACTCCATGCCCGGAACAAAATTAAGCAAAATCGCACCAAATAATGTTGCAAAAATACCCACTTGCGCAGCAGCGCCTAACCATAACGTTTTAGGGTTTGCGATGAGAGCCCCAAAATCCGTCATTGCACCCACCCCCATGAAGATCAAGAGTGGAAAGATTCCGGTTTCAATCCCAACGTAGTAAACGTAGTAAAGTAAACCGCCGGGCTCAGTGAAGCCTGCGTTTGGAATGTTAGCCAATATTGCACCAAAACCAATTGGTAGCAGTAGTAATGGCTCAAATCCTTTTTTAATCGCTAAGAATAAAAGACCGCAACCCACTAAAATCATAATAAGTTGTTCAAACTTAAAATTAGCAATTGAGGTTTCATTCCATAATATTAATAAACCATCCATGTTTAACTTACCTTACGCTAGAGAAAGCAACGGTGTGCCAACAGCTACCGCATCGCCTTCCTTAGTTAAAATATCCTGCACTGTACCATTACGTGACGCTTTGATCTCAGTTTCCATTTTCATGGCTTCAAGAATGAGTAAAACCTCACCTTCCGCAACTTCTGTTCCAGGCTGAACAAGCACTTTAAAAATATTTCCAGCTAATGGGGCATCTACTGATTCAGCATCGACTGCTGACAACTGAGGTGATTGAACTGGAATTGGTTGAGCGGATACCGGAGCTACCGAAGAAATAACACCTTGAGGGCCAACTTCAACATTGTAAATTTGCCCATCAACTTTAACGCTATATGCTTCAACGTTACCTTTTGCTGGCGTTACTTTCACTCCCTCTTCCATTCCTTCTTTTTCTGAACCTGGAGCTGGTTCAAAAGCATCTGGATTGTTGCGGTTATTTAAGAATTTAAGCCCAACTTGAGGGAATAAAGCATAAGTAAGAACATCATCAACTTGTTGCTCTGCAAGTTCGATATTCTCTTCTTTTGCTTTCGCTAGCAATTCATCTGTTAGTGTATGAAGTTCTGATTTCAATAGATCCGCTGGGCGACAAGTAATGGCTTCAGCACCGTCTAATACACGAGCTTGCAGTTCAGCATCGACAGCAGCAGGAGCTGAGCCATATTCACCTTTAAGAACCCCTGCTGTTTCTTTTGTAATGCTCTTATAGCGCTCACCCGTAAGCACATTTATCACGGCTTGAGTGCCTACAATTTGTGATGTTGGCGTCACTAAGGGAATGTAGCCAAGATCTTTACGCACTTTCGGGATCTCTAATAAAACTTCATCCATCTTATCAGCAGCACCCTGCTCTTTAAGTTGGCTTTCCATATTCGTTAGCATTCCACCGGGAACTTGTGCAATAAGGATACGAGAATCGACTCCTTTTAGTTGCCCTTCAAACTTGGCGTACTTTTTACGTACTTCTCGGAAGTAAGAAGCTATCGGTTCTAGTTGATCGAGTTTTAAATTCGTATCTCGCTCAGTGCCTTCTAACATAGCCACAACCGTTTCCGTTGGTGTATGCCCGTAAGTCTGGCTCATTGACGAAATTGCCGTATCGAGGATATCAATACCCGCTTCAACGGCTTTTACTGCTGTTGCTGCTGACAAACCGGTTGTTGCATGGCTATGTAATGCCAATGGCACATCACATGACGCTTTAATTCGTGTAATTAATTCTTCTGCTTCATAAGGTTTAAGTAAACCAGACATGTCTTTAATACAAAGAGAATGACACCCAAGATCTTCAAGACGTTTTGCAAGATCGACCCAAGTATCTGAATTATGTACAGGGCTGGTCGTGTAAGAAAGTGTGCCTTGTGCATGAGCACCTACGTCAATGGTCGCTTTAACGGCTGTTTGAAAGTTTCTCACATCATTCATTGCATCAAAAATACGGAATACATCCATACCATTACTATGAGCCCGCTCAACAAACTTTTCTACCACATCATCGGCATAGTGGCGATAACCCAATAGGTTTTGACCACGTAATAGCATTTGCATTGGCGTATTTGGCATTGCTGCTTTTAATAAGCGTAAACGCTCCCACGGATCTTCACCTAAGTAACGAATACAAGCATCAAATGTTGCTCCACCCCAGGTTTCTAATGACCAATAGCCAATTTTATCGAGCTGCTCAGCAATAGGCAGCATATCTTCAACACGCATACGCGTTGCGAAGAGTGATTGATGGGCGTCACGAAGTACCACATCAGTGATAGAAAGTGGTTTAGACATACTTACAAACTCCTTGTAATAATTTTCCTAAAACAGATTATTTGTGCTTTTGACGGTGTAACTTAACCGCAGCAGAAATTGCAGCAATCACTTGAGGCTGCACTGTTGTTTGATCGGGATCTGAATTTTTCTGGACAGCGAGTACCTGTTTGGGCGCTAGCTCCACAGGCAACAGCTTAGACATGAGTTGAACTAGATAAACTAGAATAGTAAGGAATATAAATACAACCCCCATGCCTGTAAGCATTAAGGTTGCCGCTTCCAATAGTAGACTTCCAATGTCTGTCATCTTTTATTCCTTTTTGATGATAGTGACAATGTTAAATGTGCTCTTTTATTCTAAAAAGAGTAAGTGATTATCTCGACCTCAACGAAATTGTCAAATCAGAAACAATCTAAATAAGTTCCAAAAAGAATAAAATGACAAGATATATCCATACACTGCCACCATTTCCCAAAACTTAAACTGATTACAATCAAATTACCTAACAATAACCTTTAAATCAATATATTTAATAAAGCCATCAATTGGTTAACTTAATTTCCTTCAGACATAAAAAAACCCGATCATTAAGATCAGGTTCTTTTAAAAGAATGGTGCGCCAGGGAGGATTCGAACCTCCGACCGCCTGGTTCGTAGCCAGGTACTCTATCCA
>NZ_JARACS010000021.1:0-31930 GCF_028765525.1 Aliivibrio sp. S2TY2
TATGCAAAAATATGCTGTTAGGTAAATATGAATAGTATCCAAAATGATCCCCCTCAAGAAATGAATAAAAAAACACCGTGGTATAAAAAATTGTGGGTTGTAGTCGTTGGTATAAGCGCCGTAGTATCTACTTTATTAATACAGGGGCCAACAATGTTACAAAACGCTAGAGTTTTACCAAAAGAAATAAAGAAAACTAGCGATCAATTTCATTCCTGGGTTAAGGAAGATAAGGAGTGGACTGGACACTGGTCTGCATTTCCAGAAGGTACGGTTGATATGGCGGATTTGAATTTATCTGATGTTGATCTACAAATCACACTTCGGTCTACGAATGGAAACATAGACGGTACGATAGCTACGAAAAAAATTTGTCAAGACATCCCAGTTTTTGATTTTATTTTATTGACTGGTGAAGTTTCTGGTAACATAGCAAAAGTGGTTGCTTGGGATATTATTGGTGGACATAGAAAGGAGTTTGCTACATTAACCCTTTCAAGGGAGGGCTATGTGATGACTGTTATTCCAAATACTGGTTTTACATCATGGTTTCCTACTACAGCTAAAATTGCGAGACGTCCTATAGATTCAGATGATCCACAACCAGATGCGGAATTTTGTTCAGAAGAAAAGGCAGCATTATTTGAGAGGTTGAATAGAAATAGGAATACTAATTAATCTATGAGTATGATGAATTGGTGCTATCTCAACCTGATGAATAAGCATATAACAAATGCATCAACACGATTTACTACACTCGGCAATCTCAGTTTGCCGAGTGTTTCTCGTTTTAAGGCGTCAATATTAAGTATAATCGCATAGTAGTAAACGTGTTATGCAGGCGTTATGCCTAGATATTGATAATATAGAAGCGGCTAGCGCTTCCATATTATTATGAACATTTATTAGCTAAATATTCCTGCCGTGCTTTTTTTCGGCGAGTGTATTTATCATCCATCTTCTTTAATATATCTGGCATTTCATACTTAAAAAAAGCATCTGGCGCGTCAGGGATAATCGATGTAATGAATTTAAATAACGCTCTTAGATCAATGCCATGATGAGTATAAAGCTTTATTCCATCATCACTCATAATTAGATCTCGTAAAGAGTTCAAATGTACCTTGAATTCTTTAAATCCATAATCAGCTATTAGGTCTTGAAAATAATACGCTAGAGGTTCTTGTAATAACTTAATTCTAGCTATTTCAATTTCATTGGGTTTAGATGTATGAAATATATTAGAAATCCTGCTTTTTAAGCAACCTAAAGGAGATAAAATACGTAATTTTTGATTTGGTTCCAAACCAAAAGCTTCAGGAAATTCGAAGGCTGTGGTATATAGTTTTAACTTCTTTTCTGAAGTAAAGCACTCTTTATCAAAACCTGAAGGCCAATCGATTATATCAACAATATTACTTTTTTCTTTTCCTTGGTAATCTAATTCATCCACGTCTAAAAATAAAAAACCGTCAGACGTTTTTTTGATTTTTTTATTTTGGTCTTCCAGTTGTATTAATGCTAATGATGGTGGTGGGTGATTATCTGCAAATGAAACGCCAGCATTCCAACAATCAGCCATTGTCTGAATGTCAGAACGAATAGATACATAATCAATATCGACACTATGAGCAGCGAGGGAAGTACTTGTGTCTTGTGCTAAAACGTCAGAATAGTAATTTAGCCAATAGGCGACAGCTTGTCCACCGACAACATGAATAGGTGAGATAAATTTATCTAAGATAGGATAAATTTCAGCATTTAATGATATTAGTTGGTCTAAAGGTTTAAGATATAATGTTGACAAGTAACACCTCCAATATTATGAGGTGTTATTATCGCAATAATTATTGTAAATTTAAAGGCTTATAAGAACGAAGGGCGTAGTAATACGTTGTTTGAACGACGAACTGAACCAAACGAAGAACCGCGAGAGTTGTTAGCAGCAGAACTGTTAGACAAAGCAACATGCTGAGCATAACGCTTTTGCCGTTGGGATTTTTCTAATTTTAGTTCCGAGTAATCATTATACGGCATAATAGACCTTAGCTGCTAATTTCAAAATTTACATAACGAGTAAGTATTGTATAAGAAAAACAAACCAGATTGCAATCGATATTTAAAGAGTTAACAAGTAAATAGCTATTGAATGAATTATAGATGAAGTCAGTACTTTTTCAATAAAATAAGTACCATGTAAAGGCATAACAAGTGCATCAACACGATTTGCTACACTCGGCGTTGTCAGTTTGTCTTTAGTTTCAGTGATTAAGGCGTTAAAATTCAGCTAGGTCTGTATCGTAGCAAACGTGTTATGCAGGCGTTATGAGAATTAAGGGATAATTTTAAATATGGATATCAAAATAGATGATTTGAATGGCGGTGAAGTTGTTCAGTTATTAAAAGAACACCTGGAAGATATGTATGCAACGTCTCCTCCTGAAAGTGTGCACGCATTAGATGTTAGCGCTCTAAAAGTACCTGAGATTACGTTCTTTAGCTGCTGGAAAGGTGAGCAGTTATTAGGTTGTGCAGCAATTAAGGAATTGGATTCAAACCATGCGGAACTGAAATCAATGAGAACCTCTAATCATGCGCGAAATTTGGGTGTAGGTACGCTTCTTCTCAATCATGTATTAAATGTTTCATCGGATAGGGGTTATAAGAAAATTAGCTTGGAAACCGGTTCACAAGAGTTCTTCAAACCAGCTCGTAATCTCTATGAAAAATTTGGTTTTCAATATTGTGATCCCTTTGCCGATTACAAACCTGATCCACACAGCCAATTTATGTCGTGCACACTGGGTGAGACATTCTCATAACAAATGCATCAACACGATTTGCTACATTCGGCATTCTAGATTTCTTCTGGTTTACCGTATTAAGTGGTAAATTTAGACTTAATCTGTATCGTAGCAAACGTGTTATGCAGGCGTTATAACGCAGGGTGGATATGGATAGAATCATCACATTAATTGAGAAAGATGAGTTGAGGGTTAAGGCTCTTGATTGTGTTCGGCAACTCAATTTACCTCATTGCTATTTAGCCGCTGGTTTCGTCCGAAATTTGGTGTGGGATTATTTACATCAGAAATCAGTATCAACGCCTTTGAATGACGTTGACGTTATTTATTTCGATGAAACTGAATCTAATCCTGAAAACTACAAACTAATCGAATCTCAGCTTTCTGCATTGATGCCAGAATTGAATTGGGAAGTGCGTAATCAAGCAATCATGCACAAACGAAATGGTGATAAACCGTATTTAAGTATTATCGACGCAATGAGTTATTGGCCAGAAAAAGAAACAGCGGTAGCCATACGAAAATTAGGTAATGGTAAATATGAATGCATTTCTGCTTTTGGCTTTGAATCGTTGTTTAATTTTCAGGTTACACACAACCCGAAGCGTTCTTTAGAAATCTTCAGTGACCGTGTAACGTCGAAAGGTTGGCTAAGTCATTGGTCTAAATTGAGAACTGCGTTATAACAAATGCATCAACACGATTTGCTACATTCGGCGTTGTCAGTTTGTCTTTAGTTTCAGTGATTAAGGCGTTAAAATTCAGCTAGGTCTGTATCGTAGCAAACGTGTTATGCAGGCGTTATGAAAAAGGAGGAATAATGAAGATAACACTTCTTTGTTATGCAGTAAGGACTTACCTTATACTTTATGAAACTTTAAAGAAAGTTCCGCCTAAAGGTTGTTTTTTTGACATTGATACAATGTATCAGAAAGAAGTGCCTATAGTGAATGTTGTACAAAATATACTTAATCAAGTAAATAAATCTACGGCTATTGTCTCTCGTAATAGCACTATATCGATGAATCGTTGTGCTATTAAAGGTTTTGGAACTGCTATAGATATGGATACGTCATCAAAAGTAGATTTAGATTCGGTTTCGGTGACTCAGTGTGTCACTGGAATTAATGTGACACCTAACAAAAATAAGGAAATAATAATGCCACTAAATATGAAAAATAGTACGTTTAAAGATGTAGTTACAGTTGCTAGAGCTCCTGAGAAAATGTTGATTGACGTTGATAATTGTGACTTTGAAAAAATAAAAATTGGTTTTGATTTTTATGTGCCTTCAGAAGACCTAAAAGAAATAGGCTTACCGAGTGATACGCCACAAGAAATGTTATTAGAGGCTGCTAAGTTAATAAGGGAAAATAAAGATAAAAATGAAAATACGCTTATTGAGTTAATATCTAACTCTAGTCTTGGTAAATGGTTAAATTTAACCTCAGGAATTGTTACTGTTGGAACTCCTATAATAAGTAACTTGCTGACATATTTTTCATAACAAATGCATCAACACGATTTGCTACACTCGGCGTTGTCAGTTTGTCTTTAGTTTCAGTGATTAAGGCAGTAAAATTCAGCTAAGTCTGTATCGTAGCAAACGTGTTATGCAGGCGTTATGTTGTTGGTGTAAAATAAGTTTTTTCAGCACCTTGAGGTGAGCTATGTTTCAGTTTAAATGTACCAAAAAAGTTCAAGATTTCATTGGCCTGAAACCAAGTGACCTAAATGAAATTGAATCTGAAAGGTTTGTTTTAGGTAATTGGTTTGTTAACTCTTTTACTCAAAATCGCCGTAAAGTTTTAGTCTTTATGGAAGAGAAAACTTTATTCTCATTTATCATTATTGGTGTCCGAAAAGAGCACATCAAAACGTTAAGAAAGCATTTTCTTGAAGGACTATGTTTGCAGTTGAAAGCGGAAGGTATTAGTCCTCAGACGATTGCTGCATTTTCTGATAACCAGACGATAATTCAATACACTAAAACTGATAATAGAAGTAAGGTTGGCTCTATGACTGACCTAATATATTTGTATAGCACATGGATTGACTCCGAAGGTGGTTTGTCTGAAATTGACGTTGTTGATCTCGGAATGAAACTTAACAGAGTTCCTCAGACGAATCTTAAATTAACTTATGCAATTAATGAGCTTAAACAGGCGCTTGGAGAAACAACATAACAATCGCATCAACACGATTTGCTACACTCGGCATTCTAGGTTTCTTTGAGTTTACCGTATTAAGTGGTAAATTTGAGCTTAATCTGCGTAGTAGCAAACGTGTTATGCAGGCGTTGTGCGTACTGAGTCCGAAATTTTTTGCACGGTTCATCAAAAGGATCGCGGCTTTCGTAGTTTCGGCTTAGTAAGCGTAAATTTCTTCTTTGTTGCCTTTTGATTTCCGTTTCATCAGGTTCGGCAAATTAGCCCTTATTTCCCTAAGTTCAGGCGTTTCAGAGGCATTTTTACGCTTCAATTGTTCTTTGGTTATGCCTCATTTTAGTCTGCATCAGTGTTTTCCTCTTGGCATTCTCAATCCCAATTGTTGTTAGGATATTTGGTTTATCAGTTCCAAACATGCTGAAACCAAACCGTTCAAATGGTGTAAGAAATGTATCTGTTTTCCATTCACTTTATCTCGCAATTTAAGAACATTTTGTTCGCTTAATTACTATCGGTAAATTAGAATTAGGGCCTAGAAAATCTTGGCAGGGCAGTTCTTTACCAAGTTAACCGAGCCGAAAGTAAGCACGCACAACAATCGCATCAACACGATTTTCTACATTCGGCATTCTAGGTTTCTTTGAGTTTACCGTATTAAGTGGTAAATTTGAGCTTAATCTGCATGGTAGCAAACGTGTTATGCAGGCGTTATGCGCCAAAAATAGGGGAGATGTCCATGCTTTTGTGCAGGATTCTAATTATCTGTATTTGTTGGCTACCTGTTTGTTTGTAAAATATTACGTGGCTACCTTGGGGAAATTTTCGATAACCATTCCTAATTTCATCACAGCCTTTACCTATATCTGGATTTTCCGCTAACAACCAAAAAGAATCATCAAACTGTTTAAGGTAAATATTTCGTTGCTCTTTTCCCCAACGACGAGCCGTAAATATAGCTACGTCCTTAAGATCATTTTTTGCTGAAATCGTTAATGTGAATGGCTTCATTTTGAATTTTCGCTATCAAGTTCATTAATAAATGAATCTAGATCGTAATCAGCGACCCCGCTTTCTTCTCCTTCAATAAGAGAGTTACGTAATGTATGCAATTTTGTTTCTTGTGTTTCAAGTAAACGTAATGCAGATCGAATAACCTCACTGGTTGAGCCGTATCTTCCAGATTGAATTTGTGAGCTAATAAAGCCTTCAAAATGATCACCTAAAGTAATACTTGTGTTTTTAGCCATTGCCTTAACCTTAAAATACCAAATAATATGGTGATTATGGTATAAAATTCAAATTAGTCAAGTCGCGCATAACAAAGCAATCAACACGATTTGCTACATTCGGCATTCTAGGTTTGTCTTGGGTTTTGGTGTTTAAGGCGTTAAAATTCAGCTAAGTCTGCATGGTAGCAAACGTGTTATTGCGGCGTTATAAGTACAAATTTGCATCAATACTTGATCATAGGTTTGAACCTATATAATATGTAGCCTATATTAAGGTTGTAGGGAATTATTATGTGGGAAGTTATTACTACGGATACATTTGATGAATGGTTTGATTCACTAAACGATTCAGAACGTGCAAATGTGATCGCAGGTATGTTGTTACTTCAAAATAAAGGTCCGCACCTTTCTAGGCCTTACGCTGATACTGTTTATGGCTCGAAGTTTACAAATATGAAAGAGCTTCGTGTTCAAAGTAACGGTGATCCATTGAGAGCATTTTTTGCTTTCGATCCTGAGCGTAAAGGTATTTTATTATGTGCTGGTAACAAAGGCGGTAATGAAAAACGTTTTTACAAACAGATGATCCCAATAGCAGATCAAGAATTTCAAGCTCATTTGAATAATAGAGGGTAATAATATGGCTCGTACACTTCAAGAAATAATGGCGAATGAAAAGCCAGAAGTTGTTGCTCAAGCTCAAGAGTTGGCAACAGAAATGTTATTAAACATTCATTTAGCAGAATTACGTGAAAGAGCTGCTTTAACTCAGAATGAATTAGCTCTAGCTATGGGTGTAAAACAACCGACTATTTCTGGTATGGAAAAAATAGGGCAAGATATTAAATTGTCATCACTAAAAAAATATATTGAAGCTACGGGTGGCAAGTTACGTCTTGATGTTGAAATGTCAGATGGTAGTCACTTTGGTTTTGCGGTGTGATGTACTTATAACAAATGCATCAACACGATTTACTACACTCGGCATCTCAGCTTGTCGGGTGTTTCTCGTTTTAATGCGTCAATATTGAGTATAATTGCTTGGTAGTAAACGTGTTATGCAGGCGTTACACGAACTTTAAGATTGCAGTTTTTTTTGCTCAGTTCAGCGATTGAGCCGTTAGTTTTTTAGGTGTGAAAGTAGGTGGTTTTCCTTCTTCTTTGTTTCCTTTTAATATTCGTTTCATCAGGTTCGGCAATTGACCATTATTGCCAAAAGTTCATGGATTTCAGAAACCAATTAACGCTTCAATTGTTCATGGTTTTGCCTCATTTTGGTCAGCATCAGTGTTTTGCTCGCAGCATTTTCAATCCCAATTGTGGCTAGGGTATTTGGTTTATCAGCTCAAAATTGGTTGAAACCAACTCGTACAAATGGTGTAAGAAAAAGGGATTGTTTCGTTTCGCAGTTATTGCCGTTGAAATGATATTTTGCTCGCTTAATTGAGCCAGTCTAATTAAACTCAGTTTACAGTAAATCTTGGTAAATCAATTCCTTACCAATTAAAGTGAAGCGTTGACAAAGATCGTGTAACAAATGCATCAACACGATTTGCTACACTCGGCGTTGTCAGTTTGCCTTTAGTTTTAGTGATTAAGGCGTTAAAATTCAGTTAAGTCTGTATCGTAGCAAACGTGTTATGCAGGCGTTATAAGCAAAAGGAAAGTTTTGTGATAAAGAAAATTCATTGTAATACGTGTAGGTTGCAGACAAATCATAAGTTGATCTCATCACATGACCGTAATTCTTATGAAGAAGAGGAGCATGACGGTAATACTTATATAACTGATTTCGATGAATGGAAGTATAGCTTTTGGGTATGTTTAGGGTGCGATACTGGATTATTAGAAGAAAAGCATACCGGTATGGGAATGCAAAATTTTGAAGGTGATACAATTTACGATGTAAGCTACTCGCCTTCAAGAAAAAATATTAGTCGTTTACCTAAGCATTTTCGACACATTGATACCAAGCTTAATTCTGTATATAACGAAATCATTCAGTGTTTTCAATTAGGATTAGGTGTGGCCACTGCTATGTCTATTAGAGCATTGCTTGAAGGTATTTGTATACACGAAGGCATCACAGATCAGATTGCTTGGAAGTTCGAGGTGAAAATAGATAAATTACATACTATGAGCGGTATCCCGGAAAGCATTACTGAAGGACTGAAAAATTTAAAATTCATAGGTGATGATGCTGCTCATAGACTTGTTAGTCCAAAGAGGCAGGTACTTAGTTTAGCTATTGATTTGATTGAAGCTCTTTTAACTCATGTATATGAAGCTAAGTTTGAATTACACAATAAAGCGGAATTAATTAAAATAGCGGGTAAGTTGTAGTTAGTTTTGCTTATAACAAATGCATCAACACGATTTGCTACATTCGGCATTCTAGATTTCTTTGAGTTTACCGTGTTAAGTGGTAAATTTTAGCTTAATCTGCATGGTAGCAAACGTGTTATGCAGGCGTTAAATGAACTGTCTCAATGGATAATTAAGTGATACAATAGTGATACTTTGTTCTTTCGATAATGGAAACTGAATATGAAAGTTGAATTAGTCACTACATTAAAACGTCAAGCAACCAAGATTCTTTCTGAGCTTCATGCTTCAAAAGAACCAGTGTTAATTACAGAGCACGGTCAACCGTCGGCTTATTTGTTAGATGTTGATGATTACGAGTTTATGCAAAAACGAATTGCTATTCTTGAAGGTATTGCTCGCGGTGAAAAAGCAATTTCAGATAATCGTGTAGTTTCTCATGAAGTCGCAAAAGAGAAGATGAATAAATGGCTGTAATTAATTGGACTGAATCAGCATTATTAGATTTGGACGAAATTGCAGAATATATCGCTATTAATAATATCTTAGCGGCTAAGGCGTTAGTTCAATCAGTTTTCCATCGTGTTGAGCGTTTAGAGGATTTTCCATTATCAGGCCGTAGTGTTCCTGAGCTTCCTCATTTAGATTATCGTGAAATTGTATTGCCGCCATGCCGTATTTTTTACAAAGTAACCAACGATGATATCGTATATATTCTTTATGTCATGAGGGAAGAGCGCGAGTTGCGCCAATTTGTTCTCAATGACCGTGGTTTGCAGTAAGAGTTCATTTAACAAATGCATCAACACGATTTGCTACATTCGGCATTCTAGGTTTCTTTGAGTTTACCGTATTAAGTGGTAAATTTGGGCTTAATCTGCATGGTAGCAAACGTGTTATGCAGGCGTTATGTTTTTCTTTGTTATTTACGGTTCTTCGTCCTTTATATATAATTGTTCTTTATTTACTCAAATAAGTACGATAATGAATAACAAACTTCTAATTTTATTGTTCCCAGTGTTACTGGCTGGTTGCTCATCTCCTAAATTTTCAGCTGAACCGATAAGTTCAGAGAACCAATCTAATGAAATAACTATCGTTAAAGACAATGAAACACGTGATGTTTTTCTACAAACGATGAAAGAATGGTGCCTTGATACCGGTCATCAATGTGAAGTTGCTGCAGATGATACAACCCCAAAAGCTGAGGACTTAACTTTAATTTATTCCTCACGTTGGAGTTGGGATTTTAGGACGTTTATAGCTGATGCAAAAATTAAAGCTTACAAGAATAACCGAAAGGTTGGTGAGGTAGAATTTAAAGCTCCAAATGGCTTAAATACCAATAAGTTTGGTGATGATAGCAAACGAATTGAATCAATGATGTCTATTTTGTTTAATCAAGAAACGATTGATGCTGCTCAGGATAAAATATCTGATGGTTCTATATAACAATTAGAACAAACATAACAAATGCATCAACACGATTTACTACACTCGGCGTCTCAGGTTGTCGAGTGTTTCTCGTTTTAAGGCGTCAATTTTAAGTATAATTGCATAGTAGTAAACGTGTTATGCAGGCGTTATATTGCGAAAATAGTTAAGAGGATTTCATGGAAGAACAGTCTCAAATCTACTTGAATCAATATCTTAGTTCACTTTCTGAAACTGAGCGTAAAAAATATCAATCATTCAGTTCAGATTATTTCTGTGCTGATGAGCATAATGCCAATTTATGTGCGGAATTAATCCGAATTGGTCAAAAGACAGCAACTTGTAGTTTAAACGTTTGGTATGAATCTGGTGAAGAACCAATGCCAACTGTTGGTCACTTACAAGTGGTCGTTGATTGGAATGGAAAACCAATTTGTATCATTGAAATTGATTCAGTTGAAACGTGTAAATATAACGAAGTTACGGCTGATTTTGCTCATGCAGAAGGCGAGGGCGACCGTTCATTAAAATGGTGGCGTGAAGCTCATTGGCGTTTCTTTTCCGCTGAATGTTCAGAGTTAAATATTGAGCCTAATGAGGACATGGTTCTTGTATTGGAACGATTTCATGTCGTTTATCAATAGGCAATATAACAAATGCATCAACACGATTTGCTACATTCGGCATTCTAGGTTTCTTTGAGTTTACCGTATTAAGTGGTAAATTTGGGCTTAATCTGCATGGTAGCAAACGTGTTATGCAGGCGTTATGGCTCAGAAGATATTTTTAACATCACGGTAAAAATTTTCATGAGATCCTAATGCCATTAGCTCAAGGGTGACCGTGCCATCTTCGTAACTGTAACCAAGCAGTGTTAATTGCTTAACCATTTTGAATTTATGGACACGTAAAAATGACAAGTCACCTTTCTTTTGCTCTCCTAATAATGGCTCTTTCATTAATTCTTTAATTGCATTATCAAGATCCGTCTTTTGATTTTTATGTAACTTTTTTACTGCTTTCTTAAATGTAGGTGTCTGTAAAATTTGAGTTATATTAGCCAAAACTATAGCTCTCCAATTTTCCTGCTTCTTTTTCAGCTTTGGCAATAATTGCTTGTTTTACAAACTCATATGATAGTTCAGGGTTATCTTCCATCATTTCACCAATTTTAGCCCAGTGTTCAATTTGTTTTGGTGCGGTGCGACTGAATGCTTTAGCCATAATAGTAGCTTTTTGCACAAGGTCTTGGTCTAATCTGATGCTTGCTGTAGCCATTGTAAGTATCCTATTTAAAGTTAATTTCCATTATTGTAGTATATTGCTACGGTTGTCGCAAGTTGCGCCATAACAATCGCATCAACACGATTTACTACATTCGGCATTGTAGGTTTGTCTTTAATTTCGGTGTTTATGGCGGTAAAATTCAGCTTGATCTGTATAGTAGTAAACGTGTTATGCAGGCGTTATATTGCGAAAATAGTTAAGAGGATTTCATGGAAGAACAGTCTCAAATCTACTTGAATCAGTATCTTAGTTCACTTTCTGAAACTGAGCGTAAAAAATATCAATCATTCAGTTCAGACTATTTCTGTGCTGATGAGCATAATGCCAATTTATGTGCGGAATTAATCCGAATTGGTCAAAAGACAGCAACTTGTAGTTTAAACGTTTGGTATGAGTCTGGTGAAGAACCAATGCCAACCGTTGGTCACTTACAAGTGGTCGTTGATTGGAATGGGAACCCAATTTGTATCATTGAAGTTGATTCAGTTGAAACGTGTAAATATAACGAAGTTACGGCTGAGTTTGCTCATGCAGAAGGCGAGGGCGACCGTTCATTAAAATGGTGGCGTGAAGCCCATTGGCGTTTCTTTGCTGCTGAATGTACAGAGTTAAATATTCAGCCTCGTGAGGACATGGTTCTTGTATTGGAACGATTTCATGTCGTTTATCAATAGGCAATATAACAAATGCATCAACACGATTTGCTACACTCGGCGTTGCCAGTTTGCCTTTAGTTTCAGTGATTAAGGCAGTAAAATTCAGCTAAGTCTGTGTCGTAGCAAACGTGTTATGCAGGCGTTATATTTTCAAGTCAAATTATGAGCTCTATGAATCAAAGCCTTTCAATTGGTGAAAGCCTATTTAGTATGATTGTAATATTTTATGAGAGTTATATGGATATATCTTTAGTTGTTTCAATTTTAGCTCTTATTGCTGCGGCTTTATCAGCTTTATATTCAAGATGGTCAGTGAGGCAAGCTGTAAAGGCAAATGATATTGGTCGATTAAATGCTCTTCTTGCTTTTAGAGTTCATTATCTACAATTAATGGAACACCAGCAGAAATTGGCTGAAACATTGAATCATTCATTAAGCGAAATGGAAGCAGTACGGACTAAGTACGCAGAGCTTGACGAAAAACTACGAGAAGTTAACTTTCAAATAAATGAATACCATACAAAAGTAGTAAATAAGAAAATATAACAAATGCATCAACACGATTTGCTACATTCGGCGTTGTCGGTTTGCCTTTAGTTTCAGTGATTAAGGCAGTAAAATTCAGCTAAGCCTGTATCGTAGCAAACGTGTTATGCAGGCGTTATGTGAATGGAGTCTAAAATGTCCTCAGTCCCAAAAAATAAAGATGAGTTAGTTGATGCGATTAGCTCTATTTCATCTAAATTATTAGTTGATTATCAATCTATTCCATCGGAGTTATCTCGTTATTTGGAAATTGAAGGAAACGTAAAAAATACAAAAGTTAGTGTTTGCGATACTCTTTCATATTTAATAGGTTGGGGTAAGCTGGTTCTTAAATGGTATCAGCTAAAATCAGATGGAAAGTCTGTAGATTTCCCTGAGACCGGTTATAAATGGAATCAACTAGGTGAATTAGCTCAAAGCTTCCAAGCTCATTATAAAGACTGGGATTTCGTTGATTTACAGCTTGAGTTTAAATCGACAACTAAAGAAATTTTAGATCTAATTAATAGCCTTGATAATTATGTTTTATATGAAATCCTGTGGTATGAGCAATGGACGTTAGGACGAATGATCCAATTTAATACATCGTCACCAATGAAAAATATGAGAACAAAAGTAAGACGCTTTAAAAAGGCTCATGGGATCAATTAGGCAATTCACATAACAAATGCATCAACACGATTTGCTACACTCGGCGTTGTCAGTTTGCCTTTAGTTTCAGTGATTAAGGCGTTAAAATTCAGCTAGACCTGTATGGTAGCAAACGTGTTATGCAGGCGTTGTGCGTACTGAGTCCGAAATTTTTTGCACGGTTCCTCAATGGAAACGAGACTTTTGTAAACGCTATTTAGTTATCGCAACTCCTCTTCTTTGTTGCCTTTTAGTGTTCGTTTTATCAGGTTCGGCAATTAAGTATTGTCGGCCTAAATTCATGCGTTTCAGAGGCATTTTTACGCTTCAATGGTTCTTTGTGTTGCCTCATTTTAGCCTGAATCCGTGTTTTCCTCGCCGCATTTTCAATCCCAATTGTGGTTAGGATATTTGGTTTTTTAGTTCCAAACTAGCTGAAACCAAGCCGTTCAAATGGCGTTGTAAATGTATTTGTTTTTCTTCACATTATTTCTAGTTTTATGTTCATTTTGTTCGCTTAATTACCATCGGTGAATTAGAATCAGGGCTTAGACAATTTTTGCGGGGCAGTTCTTTACCAAGCTAGCCAAGCCGAAAGTAAGCACGCACAACAATCGCATCAACACGATTTATTACACTCGGCGTTCTGGGTTTGTCTTGGGTTTTGTGATTAGGGCGGTTAATTCAGGTTGGTTAGCATAGTAATAAACGTGTTATGCCAGCGTTACACGAACTCTAAGATCGCAGTTTTTTGGCTCAGTTCAGCGATTGAGCCGTTAGTTTTTTAGGTGAGAAAGTAGGGTGAATTTCCTTTTTCTTTGTTGCTTTTTAGCTTTCATTTTATCAGGTTCGGCAATTAAACATTATTGTCAAAAGTTCATGGGTTTCAGAAATCAATTCACGCTTCAATTGTTCATGGTTTTGCCTCATTTCAGTTTGCATAAGTGTTTTGCTCGTAGCATTTTCAATCCCAATTATGGCGAGTATATTTGGTTTATCAGCTCAAAACTGGCTGAAACTAAATCGTACAAATGGTGTAAGAAAAAGGGATTGTTTCATCTCGCAGTTTTTGCCGTTGAAGTGATATTTTGCTCGCTTAATTGAGCTAGTCTAATTAAACTCAGTTTACAGTAAATCTTGGTAAATCAATTCTTTATCAATTAAAGCGAAGCGTTGACAAAGATCGTGTAACAAAGCAATCAACACGATGCTATTACACTCGGCATTCGTGGTTTGGAGTGTAATTGGTATTGTAAGTCGGTCTTTCGCACGTGTTATTGCGGCGTTATGTTTTCGGTTGTAATAATAAAAGGTAACAAAAATGAGTTCAAAAGTAATTTTCCATAAAGTTCGTGGGCGAGATAATGAAGAGTATATTTTCCTTGATCGTAATGACGATAATGGCACATATCAAGTTAGAGTTGGAACTTCTAGTTCTGTAGATTATTTCAATTGGACTGATGATTCTTCTACTTTTACTGTTGAGGAGTTTTTAGTTAATAACGAGAGTTACTCTGAGAAAGTTCAGCAGCTTATTGCTGAGTTTGAAGCAGAAGCTTAATATTTAGGATGAAAAATGAGAGTTGAATTAGAGTTTCTTGACTATACGAAATGTAGAGTGCATGAAGATACAATGGTTTTTTGTGGCTCAATTCCTGTTCCTGAAGTTGGGGAAAGGACAAATGTTGCAGGTTATACTTATACCGTTACAAAAAGAGATTTTATTTATTTAAGCGGTAAAGATGGATTTCCAGATTTGAAAATATCGATTTGGGTTGAGTAAAACATAACAAATGCATCAACACGATTTGCTACATTCGGCGTTGTCAGTTTGCCTTTAGTTTCAGTGATTAAGGCAGTAAAATTCAGCTAGGTCTGCATGGTAGCAAACGTGTTATGCAGGCGTTATGCGGGTGATTTAGTTCAATGTTTAAGCTTCAATAAAACTATTAATATTATAAAATAATAGGGTTCCAAAGATAGCTATAGTTACAGCGTAACCAATGGAAAGTGCAATTCCATATGATATTAAGTAGTTTTGTTTATTTTGACTTTCTACGGCCTTATCTTCGTCAAACGCTTGCACGAAATTAGCGGAAAATTTAGTTGGTAGTGGTTGAATGGACAATTTTCCAATACTTAAAATTGAAATAATTAAGTGTCCAATTTTATATACAAATGGATTCCCTAAAATGATAATTAAATGAGCAATAGCATCCATTCTGTTCTCTTAGTTTTGTGCAAGTTTTAAGTATCGTAACCGTTTTTGGTTAATGTAACTGTGGGTAGTATCTTGGTTCCACACAATTAATTTTATTTGTGCCGCATAACAAAGCAATCAACACGATTTATTACATTCGGCGTTGTAGGTTTGTCTTTGGTTTCGGTGTTTAAGGCGGTAAAATTCAACTAAGTCGTCGTAGTAATAAACGTGTTATTGCGGCGTTATGTGCAGGCAGATGAGAATTCTAGCATTTAAATATTGAACTTAAATGCTAGAAATAAAAAAATAGTAATATGTAGTAACTTATTCGTTTAGTATCTTGCAAGCTTTCGTGACTGCACTATCTAAACTTTCTAATCTTCCCGCTCCAAATGGACCAAGCACGCTTGAATATAAAGCAAACTTTTTATCAAAGGTTAAATCTAGTTGGTCATATAATTCCTGTCTAATCTGAGCGTATTGGTCAGGCTCAGCATTTGTTAAGTTAGTTAAAGTATTATAAATAAGTGAGTTAGTATCCATAGCATTATCTCCACGTAGTCCTTTTAATTATAGTATGGATATTTGAGGATATCAGGGCCACCAATCAAAGAGTCGTACTAATAAATGTCTGGTGTTAGAGTAAATAATGCACATAACAAATGCATCAACACGATTTGCTACACTCGGCGTTGTCAGTTTGCCTTTAATTTCAGTGATTAAGGCAGTAAAATTCAGCTAGGTCTGTATCGTAGCAAACGTGTTATGCAGGCGTTACACGAACTAAAGATAGCAGTTTTTTTGGCTCAGTTCAGCGATAGAACCGTTCGATTTTTAGATGTGAAAGTTGGGCGGTTTTCCTTCTTCTTTGTTGCCTTTTAGTTTTCATTTCATCAGGTTCGGCAATTAACTATTTTCGGTCTAAGTTCATGCGTTTCAGAGGCATTTTTACGCTTCAATGGTTCTTTGGTGTTGCCTCATTTTATTCTGCATCCGTGCTTTGCTCGTAGCATTTTCAATCCCAATTGTGGCAATGATATTTGGTTTATCAGTTCCAAACTTGCGGAAACCAAATCGTTCAAATGGTGTAAGAAAAAGGATTGTTTCGTTTCACAGTTATTGCCGTTGATTGGATATTTTGCTCGCTAAATTGAGCCAGTCTAATTAAACTCAATTTACAGTAAATCTTGGTAAATCAGTTCTTTACCAATTAAAGTGAAGCGTTGACAAAGATCGTGTAACAAATGCATCAACACGATTTGCTACACTCGGCGTTGTCAGTTTGCCTTTAGTTTCAGTGATTAAGGCGTTAAAATTCAGTTAAGTCTGTATGGTAGCAAACGTGTTATGCAGGCGTTATGTGCCTAATTAAGCTCTTTGTGAAAAAATGGAATAAGTAGTGTTTGAGCCTTTAGAAAAATTACCCCAAATTTGTAATCTGTATGACTCAGCTGATGAGTATTTAGTTCGAGTTTATAGGCAATCAGGTAACCTTTATCGAGATGATCGTTTATTTCTGACAAAAACGGAAGCGATTGCTGTTGTATTGTCGACTTTAAGGAGATCGAAAAGAGACTCTGCAATTGTGCTAGATAATAAAATAGGCTTGTTTGCTATTCAGGGAATGTACAGTGCAGGGGGGAGCCAAGAAGGAAAGAAGGTAGGTCGAATTGAAATTTATGCTCTTGGCCGAGATTTACCAAGTGACCCTAGAAGTATTTCGGCTAGTGATGCACCGAAAGAACAACGCTATAAGAATACGAAAGTGTTCCAAGAAAGTAAGTCGGTAGACTGGAATAAATTAATTCCACTGTTCATTGTTGGCATGTTGATCTTTGGTTTTTTTACGATCTGAGAACTGCACATAACAAATGCATCAACACGATTTGCTACACTCGGCGTTGTCAGTTTGCCTTTAGTTTCAGTGAGTAAGGCGTTAAAATTCAGCTAAGTCTGCATAGTAGCAAACGTGTTATGCAGGCGTTATACGAACTCTGAGAATGCAGTTTTTTGGTTCAGTCCAGCGATTGAACCATTAGTTTTTTAGGTGTGAAAGTAGGGTGGTTTATCTTTTTCTTTGTTGCCTTTTGGTGTTCGTTTTATCAGGTTCGGCATTGAAGTATTATTGCCCCAAATTCAGGCGTTTCAGCGGCTCATTTACGCTTCAATTGTTCTTTGGTTATGCCTCATTTTAGTCTGCATCAGTGTTTTGCTCTCAGCATTTTCAATCCCAATTGTGGTTAGGATATTTGATTTATCAGTTCCAAACAGGCTGAAACCAAATCGTTCAAATGGTGTAAGAAAAAGGGATTGTTTCGTTTCACAGTTATTGTCGCTGATTGGATATTTTGCTCGCTTAATTGAGCCCGCCTAATTAAAATCGTTTTACAGCAAATCTTGGTAAATCAGTTCTTTACCAAGTTAATTGGAGCGAAAGCAAGGCTCGTATAACAAAGCAATCAACACGATGCTATTTACATTCGGCATTCGCGGTTTGGAGTATAATTGGTTTGGAAAGTAAGTCGTTCGCACGTGTTATTGCGGCGTTATGTGTTTTTTTGAGATTATTGCAATAACCAGTATTCAGGCTTAAAGTAAGTAATCCATTTTCAGAGGTAAATCTTATGATAAGTTGCAATGAATATGATTATATTGAAATCGTCTGCTTATACCGATATCCAGTTAGGTTAACGATGAAAGTGGGTGAGTCTATCAAAGGCGTTGCTCTTGATACATCACGTAATGAAAGTAAGAATGAATGTATCAAACTCAATGCTAATGAAACTGAAATTCTAGTTGAATTAGATGGTATCTCTAAACTGGAAGTTTTAATTGATAATCCACATTTTTCTGAGGTTATCTTTAAATAATCTCTAGATATTCATAATATTTCTGTGAGTCGGTTTATTTGGGTAATCTACATTTTAGTATTACAGCGCTCCCTTTGAGAGGGAAAAATTTGGCTTATAAGAACACACATAACAAATGCATCAACACGATTTACTACATTCGGCATTCTAGGTTTCTTTGGTTTTACCGTATTAAGTGGTAAATTTAGGCTTAATCTGCATGGTAGCAAACGTGTTATGCAGGCGTTACACGAACTCTAAGATTGCAGTTTTTTGGCTCAGTTCAGCGATTGAGCCGTTAGTTTTTTAGACGTGAAAGTAGGGTGGATTTCCTTTTTCTTTGTTGCCTTTTAATATTCGTTTTATCAGGTTCGGCAATTGACCATTATTGCCAAAAGTTCATGGGTTTCAGCGGCTAATTCACGCTTCAATTGTTCATGGTTTTGCCTCATTTTATTCTGCATCAGTGCTTTGCTCTCAGTATTTTCAATCCCAATTGTGGCGAGGATATTTGATTTATCAGCTCCAAACTGGCTGAAACCAAATCGTACAAATGGTGCTAGAAAAAGGATTGCTTCGTTTCGCAGTTTTTGTAGTTGAACGGTTCTTTTGTTCGCTAAATTAGCTTTTGTAATTTAGAATTGGTTTCTAAATATTATTGGTAAATCAGTTCTTTACCAATTAAGGCGAAGCGTTGACAAAGATCGTGTAACAAAGCAATCAACACGATGCTAATTACACTCGGCGTTTGTGGTTTGAAGTATAATTGGTTTGGAAAGTAAGGTGTTCGCACGTGTTATTGCGGCGTTAGCCCTCAGGAGGAATTCTATGAAATCAGCAGTATTAGTTATTGATGTTCAAAGTGCTTTATTCGATCCAGAACCTAAACCTTTTGAATCTGATATTGTTGTCAAAAAAATTAATAAAGTCACTCATTGGGCACGTAACAATAGCCTTCCTGTGATTTTCATTCAGCATGAACAGCTTAATTCCATTCTTGAATTTGAATGTGATGGTTGGCAACTTCAATCTGGATTAGAGCTTGAAGTTACAGATATTAAAGTTCGTAAAACAACACCAGATTCATTTCTAAACACAGAGCTTAAAGTTGTATTAAATGCTCATCAAATCGAACACTTAATAATCTGTGGTTACGCTTCAGAATTTTGTATTGATACAACAGTCCGTAGAGCTGCGGGGTTGGGTTATTCTATTGAACTAGTATCTGATGCCCACACAACACATGATAAACCTCATGCCTCAGGGAATGAAATACGAATGCATCATAATTGTACATTGCCAAACATCTCAAGTTTTGGTGTTAAAATTACGGCAACTCCAACTGACGCTTTGATTTAAGGGCTAACAAATGCATCAACACGATTTGCTACATTCGGCATTCTAGGTTTCTTTTAGTTTACCGTGTTAAGTGGTAAATTTGAGCTTGGTTTGCATGGTAGCAAACGTGTTATGCAGGCGTTATAACGCAGGGTGGATATGGATAGAATCATCACATTAATTGAGAAAGATGAATTGAGGGTTAAGGCTCTTGATTGTGTTCGACAGCTCAATTTACCTCATTGTTATTTGGCCGCTGGTTTCGTCCGAAATTTGGTGTGGGACCATTTGCATCAGAAATCAGTATCAACGCCTTTGAATGACGTTGACGTAATTTATTTTGATGAAACTGAATCTTCCCCTGAAAACTATAAACTAATCGAATCCCAACTTTCTGCATTGATGCCAGAATTAAACTGGGAAGTGCGTAATCAAGCAATCATGCATAAAAGAAATGGCGATAAACCGTATTTGAGTATCATTGATGCAATGAGTTATTGGCCAGAAAAAGAAACAGCGGTAGCAATACGAAAATTAGACAATGGTAAGTATGAATGTATTTCTGCATTTGGCTTTGAATCGTTGTTTAATTTGCAGGTTACACATAACCCGAAGCGTTCTTTAGAAGTCTTCAGTGACCGTGTAACGTCGAAAGGTTGGCTGAGTCATTGGTCTAAATTGAGAACTGCGTTATAACAAATGCATCAACACGATTTGCTACACTCGGCGTTGTCAGTTTGCCTTCAGTTTCAGTGATTAAGTCAGTAAAATTCAGCTAAGTCTGTATCGTAGCAAACGTGTTATGCAGGCGTTATAAGCACCGATTTATTAAGGTTATTTGAGCCAGAGGTAAAGGTTTGAAATTTTCTACGCGTTCAGCGAAAGATAGTGATTTTGAGTTCTTATTTGAACTTAAAAAGGCGGCTGAATTTGAGCCAATTAAGGCTGTGTTTGGTTGGGATGATAAAATCCAACGTGAAATGCATCAAGATGAATGGGATGAAGAAAAGCCAACCATCATTGAAATGTCAGGTGAAGCAATAGGTAGCTATTTGCTTCAAAATAAAGGCGACCATTTCTATTTTTGCCGTTTCTTTTTACTGCCAAATTTTCACGGGAAAGGAATAGGAAGTCAGGTTTTAAGTCAATGTTTAGAGTTTGCTGATAGCGAAAATAAACCAGTGAAATTGTGTTATTTGCAAGGCAATCGGGTAGGCGGTTTATATCGTAAATTTGGTTTCCAAGTAACATCCGAAGATGCTCAATTTGTTCATATGAACCGTGTGAGAATGTGCTTATAACAAATGCATCAACACGATTTACTACACTCGGCAATCTCAGTTTGCCGAGTGTTTCTCGTTTTAAGGCGTCAATATTAAGTATAATTGCTTGGTAGTAAACGTGTTATGCAGGCGTTGTGCGTACTGAGTCCGAAATTTTTTGCACGGTTCATCAAAAGGATCGCGGCTTTCGTAGTTTCGGCTTAGTAAACGTAAATTTCTTCTTTGTTGCCTTTTGGTTTTCATTTCATTAGGTTCGGCAAATTAGCTCTTATTTCCCTAAGTTCAGGCGTTTCAGAAGCTAATTCACGCTTCAATTGTTCTTTGGTTATGCCTCATTTGAGTTTGCATCAGTGTTTTCCTCGCAGCATTTCCAATCCCAATTGTGGCAAGGATATTTGGTTTATCAGTTCCAAACTTGCTGAAACCAAGTCGTTCAAATGGCGTAAAAAATGTATCTGTTTTCCATTCACTTTATCTCGCAATTTAAGAACATTTTGTTCGCTTAATTACTACCGGTAAATTAGAATCAGGGCATAGAAAATCTTGGCAGGGCAGTTCTTTACCAAGTAGGCCAAGCCGAAAGTAAGCACGCACAACAATCGCATCAACACGATTTATTACATTCGGCGTTCTGGGTTTGCCTTTAGTTTCGTGATTAAGGCAGTTAAATTCAGGTTGGTTTGCATGGTAATAAACGTGTTATGCCAGCGTTAGCTGTTTTCAAATCAACCTCGAATAATAAGAATGGAGTAATTAAATGACAACATTTGTCGGTACCGAGTTAAAAATAGTCAGAGCAAAAAGCCATATTCGTGAACTAGAAAATCAAATGGTAGATTATATAAAGTTAAAGCCATTTAAAGTTGTTGTTGAAAGTGAGGAAGGCAATGCAAGTCATCTCTGGACACTTCGTGTAAAACACGATATCCCAATGATCTTTTCCGCAATCATTGGAGATGTAATTCATAACTTGAGAGCGTCTCTAGACCTCCTAGCTACGGAGTTAGTTGAACATGCAGGAGAAGATGCTAAAAATGTCTACTTCCCTTTTGGGAATGACTCTGATGGTCTTGAGAAAATGATAAAAAAGAGACGTATTGATAAAGCTGGTGAGGGTGTTGTTGATATTGTGAGAGAGCTAAAACCTTATACGGGGGGTAATAAATTACTTCGTTCACTTCACGACCTTGATATAACAGATAAACACAAGTCACTTGTTCCTGTCGCACACTATGCGGGGATAAAAAACTTCCAGATGAGTGGCACTTCAGGACCAATGTTAACAATTCAAAACTTACATTGTGGTCCAATTCGAGATGGAATGGTTTTAATGAGTCTACCTCCTGCTGGTAATGTGCGGATTGGACAGACATTCAATCCATCATTAAAACTTTGCCTAGACGAAGAAGTAGTCGACCGAGACGAAGAGTTAATAGAAACGCTACATAAGTACGTAAAAATGGTCGAAGATATCTTGCAAAAATTCAAAAAAATTGTAGAAAAAGAAAACAGCTAACAAATGCATCAACACGATTTGCTACACTCGGCGTTGTCAGTTTACCTTTAGTTTCAGTGATTAAGGCGTTAAAATTCAGCTAGGTTTGTATTGTAGCAAACGTGTTATGCAGGCGTTGTGCGTACTGAGTCCGAAATTTTTTGCACGGTTCATCAATAGGATCGCGGCTTTCGTAGTTTCGGCTTAGTAAGCACTCCTTTCTTCTTTGTTTCCTTTTGGTTTTCGTTATTATCAGGTTCGGCAAATTAGCCTTTATTTTCCTAAGTTCAGGCATTTCAGAAGCTAATTTACGCTTCAATTATTCTTTGGTTATGCCTCATTTTATTCTGCATCAGTGTTTTGCTCGCAGCATTTTCAATCCCATCTGTGGCAAGGATATTTGGTTTATCAGTTCCAAATCTGCTGAAACCAAGTCGTTCAAATGGTGTGAAAAATGTATTTGTTTTCCATTTACTTTATCTCGCAATTTAAGAACATTTTGTTCGCTTAATTGCTATCGGTAAATTAGAATCAGGGCTTAGAAAATCTTGGCAAAGCAGTTCTTTACCAAGTTGACCAAGCCGAAAGTAAGCACGCACAACAATCGCATCAACACGATTTATTACATTCGGCGTTCTGGGTTTGTCTTAGGTTTTGTGATTAAGGCTGTTAATTCAGGTTGGTTTGCATGGTAATAAACGTGTTATGCCAGCGTTGTGCGTACTGAGTCCGAATTTTTTTGCACGGTTCATCAAAAGGATCGCGGCTTTCGTAGTTTTGGCTTAGTAAGCGTCCTTTTCTTCTTTGTTTTCTTTTGGTTTTCGTATCATTAGGTTCGGCAAATTAACCCTTATTTCCCTAAGTTCAGGCGTTTCAGAGGCTAATTTACGCTTCAATTGTTCTTTGATTATGCCTCATTTTATTCTTCATCAGTGTTTTGCTCGCAGTATTTTCAATCCCAGCTGTGGCAAGGATATTTGGTTTATCAGTTCCAAATCTGCTGAAATCAAGTCGTTCAAATGGTGTGAAAATTGTATCTGTTTTCCATTTACTTTATCTCGCAATTTAAGAACATTTTGTTCGCTTAATTGGCATCGGTAAATTAGAATCTAGGCTTAGAAAATCTTGGCAGGGCAGTTCTTTACCAAGTTGACCAAGCCGAAAGTAAGCACGCACAACAATCGCATCAACACGATTTATTACATTCGGCGTTCTGGGTTTGCCTTGGGTTTTGTGATTAAGGCATCAAAATTCAGGTTGGTTTGCATAGTAATAAACGTGTTATGCCAGCGTTATGAGAATTAAGGGATAATTTTAAATATGGATATCAAAATAGATGATTTGAATGGCGGTGAAGTTGTTCAGTTATTAAAAGAACACCTGGAAGATATGTATGCAACGTCTCCTCCTGAAAGTGTGCACGCATTAGATGTTAGCGCTCTAAAAGTACCTGAGATTACGTTCTTTAGCTGCTGGAAAGGTGAGCAGTTATTAGGTTGTGCAGCAATTAAGGAATTGGATTCAAACCATGCGGAACTGAAATCAATGAGAACCTCTAATCATGCGCGAAATTTGGGTGTAGGTACGCTTCTTCTCAATCATGTATTAAATGTTTCATCGGATAGGGGTTATAAGAAAATTAGCTTGGAAACCGGTTCACAAGAGTTCTTCAAACCAGCTCGTAATCTCTATGAAAAATTTGGTTTTCAATATTGTGATCCCTTTGCCGATTACAAACCAGATCCACACAGCCAATTTATGTCGTGCACACTGGGTGAGACATTCTCATAACAAATGCATCAACACGATTTGCTACATTCGGCATTCTAGGTTTCTTTGAGTTTACCGCGTTAAGTGGTAAATTTAGGCTTAATCTGCATGGTAGCAAACGTGTTATGCAGGCGTTATGTGATTATTGAGGTTTGAGGATATATGGAACAAAAAGAATATGATGCAATACTAGTAGACACGTCTATATTTGATAGCAATGGGCTGCGATTAGAAAGTGGGTTGCTAGGAAAATTAAAGCAGTTTGCTGCAAGCTCTATTGAGTTTATTGTTCCTGATGTTATCAAAAATGAAATACTAACGCATCTAGATAAAAAAATTAAAATATCTCGGAGTGCTTTAGAAAAAGCAATTAACGATGCGAGTGACCATGTGTTTTTCGATGGAAGTGTATTAAATGATGCGAAAAATTTAATTGTTGGTAGTGATGAAATTGAGGGGCTTGCTAGCTCAAGATTAAATGCATTTCTTGTTAATACTGGTGCTTTAAGTTTGGAATGTAATGATTATATTTCTGTAGGAGAATTACTGAAGAAATATTTCGCAAATGAAGCTCCATTTTCTGAAACGGGAAAAAAGAAAAATGAGTTTCCTGATGCTATTATTTTAATGGCAGTTGAGGAATGGGCAGAAAGAGAAGGTAAAACAGTTTTAGCTGTAGCAACAGATAAAGATTGGGAAAGGTATTGTAATAATTCAGATAATATTGATTATATTGAAGACTTTTCAAAAGGACTGTCTTATTTCAATACAGCTACAGCACCTTATGCTCTTTTGGATAATCTTAAAATAGCTTTAAGTAATTCTACAGCGTCAACTTTTTTAACTAATATTGAAAGCGGTCTTGAATCAGCGTTATATGGATTTACTCCTGATCAAGAGGCTAACTCTCAATTTTATTGGGAAGCTGACGGCTCAAGTGGAAAATTTAATAGTTTTAAATTAATGGATAATAATTTCACTGTAATCGATACAGACGAGAATTGGGTAGTAATCGAGGCTTGGGCTGAGATCTATGTAGAAGCTGAAGGGGAGTTTTCATTATCCACTGATTCTATTGATGGAGACCTAATAGGTCTTGGAAGTATAACTGTTAATGCTGAAGATGAATTTCAATCAGAAATATTAATAACAATTTCAGGTGATTTAAACGGGGATATTAATGAACTTGTGATTGAAGATGTTGAGATTGTTGACCAGATAAGTGTCATAGATTTTGGTGAGCTAGAACTTGATTACTGCGATTACTATTAATCACATAACAAATGCATCAACACGATTTGCTACATTCGGCGTTCTAGGTTTCTTTTGGTTTACCGTATTAAGTGGTAAATTTAGGCTTAATCAGCATGGTAGCAAACGTGTTATGCAGGCGTTATGTGTTTTTCTGGCTTAACCTCTTTATTTAAGGTGCGTCATTCTGTATGGTTATTAGCATACAAATAATATCAAGGTTGAACTATGAACATACTGATTTTACGTCATTCGGCAGAACAAGCCGAAATTAACGGTAAGAGACATGTCACAACGGCATCAGAATTATCACATTCTACGGGTTATGCTTTAAACAAAGCCCAAATAGCGTCAGTTTCTGCAGGGACTCCAATCTATATTATCGACAAAGATAATGAATTGGCTTTTTTTGGTGAAATTGAAAGCCAAAAAGAACGATTTGTACAATTCCCTAAAAAACGAGAAAGAAGGCAGGATTTTTATATTAAAGATCTTTCTGAACGAGAGTTTGTCCATGTTCCTTTTATTAAAGGGTGGGAGACTCATCGAGGCGTAAAAGTTATGGCTTTAAATGATTTTGAACAGTTATTTCAAGTGTAATATATTGATAATGTAGATTACACATAACAAATGCATCAACACGATTTGCTACACTCGGCGTTGTCAGTTTGTCTTTAGTTTCAGTGATTAAGGCGTTAAAATTCAGCTAAGTCTGCATGGTAGCAAACGTGTTATGCAGGCGTTAAACGAACTGTCTCAATGGATAATTAAGTGATACAATAGTGATACTTTGTTCTTTCGATAATGGAAACTGAATATGAAAGTTGAATTAGTCACTACATTGAAGCGTCAAGCTACTAAAATTCTTTCTGAGCTTCATGCCTCAAAAGAGCCGGTATTAATTACAGAGCATGGTCAACCATCTGCGTATTTGTTGGATGTCGATGATTATGAATTTATGCAAAAACGTATTGCCATTCTTGAAGGCATCGCCCGTGGTGAAAAAGCTATTTCAGATAATCGTGTCGTTTCTCATGAAGTAGCAAAAGAGAAGATGAATAAATGGCTGTAATTAATTGGACTGAATCAGCATTACTAGATTTAGACGAAATTGCGGAATACATAGCCATTAATAATATATTAGCGGCTAAAGCGTTAGTTAAGTCAGTTTTTCATTGTGTTGAACGTTTGGAAGACTTTCCATTTTCAGGTCGTAATGTGCCGGAGCTTCCTCATTTAGATTATCGTGAAATAGTGTTACCGCCATGTCGTATATTCTACAAAGTAACCAATGACGATGTTGTGTATATCCTTTACGTTATGAGAGAAGAGCGCGAGTTACGCCAATTTGTTCTTAATGACCGTGGTTTGCAGTAAGAGTTCGTTTAACAATCGCATCAACACGATTTACTACACTCGGCAATCTCAGTTTGCCGGGTGTTTCTCGGTTTAAGGCGTTAATTTTAAGTATAATTGCATAGTAGTAAACGTGTTATGCAGGCGTTATACCCTGTTCGGTAAATTTGAAGGCTAGCACATTATCAATATAAAAATTGTGGTTATATTGTTTCTTTAATTGGTACACAAGGAATTAACTATGCAAAGAGCACAATTCATTGATTCTATCCATGCAAAAACGAAGGTTAATCTTACGTTCTTTTCGAAAGAAGATGGCCGTCAATTAACCCGTTTATGTGCCCCAATGGATTTTGGTCCAAGTCGTCGAGCTAATAATAAAGATGATCGTTATCATTTATGGGATTATGAAAGTGACAAAAGAAATCATGTTTTGTCACTTTTACCTGGGCAGGTTATTAGTATCGAGTTTCTAGACAGCGATTTTTGCCCAAGTGAGTTTATTACTTGGCAACCAAATTGGTTTGTTTCCCGTGATTGGGGAATTCATAGCTAATCAGTACGGGTATAACAATCGCATCAACACGATTTACTACACTCGGCATCTCAGGTTGTCGGGTGTTTCTCGTTTTATGGTGTCAATTTTAAGTATAATTGCATAGTAGTAAACGTGTTATGCAGGCGTTATACCCTTTTTTTGAATAAGGAAAAATTATTGGAACGTAAATTATATAGGGCTCTTTTTCGTCCTGAAAAACAACTTAATTGGCTATGTCCTACTTGCGAAGAGGGCTTGTTACGTATCAAACAAGGCACATTTGCTTCTGCCGAACTTGCTCATTCTGAAAAAGGGCACAGTCACCCTGAATGGCAACCTGATTGGGCTGAACTTTTGTATTCATGTATTTTTGAATGTCAAAACGATCATTGTGGTGAAAAAGTAGCAAGTAGCGGTATTGGTTTTTTAGATTGGGATATCGTCGAGGATCAATATGGCCAAGATAAGCAAGAGTATTTTCAATACTTTAAACCTAAGAGTTTTACGCCACCATTAAATATCATCAAAGTACCTAAAGGTACTCCTGAAAGTATTAGTGGCGCTTTGGAACAATCATTTGAGTTATTCTTTTCTAGTGCAGGAGCTTGTGCAAATCAAGTCCGTTCAGCCGTTGAAGCATTGTTAACTGAATTGAAAGTAAACAGATTTAGAATATCGAAAAGTAAAAAAAGAGTGCGATTGAATTTACACCAAAGAATTGAGTTGCTTCCACATAAGCATGAAAAATTTAAAGAAATGCTGTTTGCTGTAAAATGGCTTGGAAATGCAGGTAGTCACGAAGGTACTGAATTAAGTGCTAATGATGTCTTAGATGCCTATGAAATAATGGAACATCTCTTAGATGAAATCTATTCAGATAAGAGTTCTAGGTTAAATGCAATAGCTAAGAGAGTTAATCGAAACAAAGGTCCAAAATAGTTAATCATCATGGGTATAACAAATGCATCAACACGATTTGCTACATTCGGCATTCTAGGTTTCTTTGAGTTTACCGTATTAAGTGGTAAATTTGGGCTTAATTTGCATGGTAGCAAACGTGTTATGCAGGCGTTAAATGAACTGTCTCAATGGCTAATAAAGTGATACAATAGTGACACTTTATTCTTTCGATAATGGAAACTGAATATGAAAGTTGAATTAGTCACTACATTAAAACGTCAAGCAACCAAGATTCTTTCTGAGCTTCATGCTTCAAAAGAACCAGTGTTAATTACAGAGCACGGTCAACCGTCGGCTTATTTGTTAGATGTTGATGATTACGAGTTTATGCAAAAACGAATTGCTATTCTTGAAGGTATTGCTCGCGGTGAAAAAGCAATTTCAGATAATCGTGTAGTTTCTCATGAAGTCGCAAAAGAGAAGATGAATAAATGGCTGTAATTAATTGGACTGAATCAGCATTATTAGATTTGGACGAAATTGCAGAATATATCGCTATTAATAATATCTTAGCGGCTAAGGCGTTAGTTCAATCAGTTTTCCATCGTGTTGAGCGTTTAGAGGATTTTCCATTATCAGGCCGTAGTGTTCCTGAGCTTCCTCATTTAGATTATCGTGAAATTGTATTACCACCATGCCGTATTTTTTACAAAGTAACCAACGATGATATTGTATATATTCTTTATGTCATGAGGGAAGAGCGCGAGTTGCGCCAATTTGTTCTCAATGACCGTGGTTTGCAGTAAGAGTTCATTTAACAAATGCATCAACACGATTTGCTACACTCGGCGTTGTCAGTTTGTCTTTAGTTTCAGTGATTAAGGCGTTAAAATTCAGCTAGGTCTGTATCGTAGCAAACGTGTTATGCAGGCGTTATAAGCTTGTTTTAGTTCAAGGGGTTACAATGGATTGTCAGTTTAAGCCAATAGATTTAGATGCCAATTTCAGAGATTGCGTTCAGTTTCGTGAAGATTCCTATTTTTGTAGTTTTGGTACTTCTGAAGGCTACCTTGAAACGATTGGTCAAAATGGTGAGGTTTATTATACCAAACTACTTTCTAGACTTGGCTCGCCTGAATGGGGTTATTTCCATTTATGGTCTGGCGATGAATTGATAGGGCAACTGGAGTTTAAGTCTCATTCTGAAATTGCAGGTTTTGGGTACATTCACCTGATTTATTTAGTTCCAAATTATCGAGGTTTAGGTCTTTCTGAAACCATCCATAATTTTCTAATCGAGCAATTGAAACTCATGGGTTGTAATGGTGCTGTATTATCAGTTAGCCGAGAAAATAAACGAGCAATCAGTTTTTATCAAAAGAATGGTTGGCAGTATTGGAAGCCTAATCACAATCATCAACTAACTGATTTCTTTAGCATTGAATTCTGCTTATAACAAAGCCATCAACACGATTTATTACATTCGGCATTGTAGGTTTGTCTTTAGTTTCGGTGTTTAAGGCGTTAAAATTTAAGTAAGCCGTCATCGTAATAAACGTGTTATGGCGGCGTTATATTGCGAAAATAGTTAAGAGGATTTCATGGAAGAACAGTCTCAAGTCTACTTAAATCAGTATCTAAGCTCACTTTCTGAAATTGAGCGTAAAAAGTATCAATCATTCGGCTCAGACTATTTCTGTGCTGATAAGCATAATGCCAATCTATGTGCTGAATTAATCCGAATTGGCCAAAAGACAGCAACTTGTAGCTTAAATGTTTGGTACGAATCTGGTGAAGAACCAATGCCAACCGTTGGTCATTTACAAGTGGTTGTTGATTGGAACGGAAAGCCAATTTGTATCATTGAAATTGATTCAGTTGAAACGTGTAAATATAACGAAGTGACGGCTGAGTTTTCTCATGCAGAAGGCGAGGGCGACCGTTCATTAAAATGGTGGCGTGAAGCTCATTGGCGTTTCTTTGCTGCTGAATGTTCAGAGTTAAATATTGAACCTAATGAGGACATGGTTCTTGTATTGGAACGATTTCATGTCGTTTATCAATAGGCAATATAACAAATGCATCAACACGATTTACTACACTCGGCATCTCAGGTTGTCGGGTGTTTCTCGTTTTAAGGCGTCAATTTTAAGTATAATTGTATAGTAGTAAACGTGTTATGCAGGCGTTACACGAACTAAAGATTGCAGTTTTCTGGCTTAGTTCAGCGATTGAGCCGTTAGTTTTTTAGGCGTGAAAGTAGGGTGGATTTCCTTTTTCTTTGCTGCCTTTTAGATTTCATTTTATCAGGTTCGGCAAGTTAGCCCTTATTTCCCCAAGTTCATGGATTTCAGGAGTTAATTCACGCTTCAATTGTCCATGGTTTTGCCTCATTTTATTCTGCATCAGTGCTTTGCTCTCAGTATTTTCAATCCCAATTGTGGCGAGGATATTTGGTTTATCAGCTCCAAACAGGCTGAAACCAAATCGTACAAATGGTGTAAGAAAAAGGGATTGTTTAGTTTCACAGTTATTGCCGTTGCAATGATATTTTGCTCGCTTAATTGAGTCAGTCTAATTAAACTCAGTTTACAGTAAATCTTGGTAAATCAATTCTTTACCAATTAAAGCGAAGCGTTGACAAAGATCGTGTAACAAATGCATCAACACGATTTACTACACTCGGCAATCTCAGTTTGCTGGGTGTTTCTCGTTTTAAGGCGTCAATTTTAAGTATAATTGCATAGTAGTAAACGTGTTATGCAGGCGTTATGTGCTTATCGATATTTGAAATTAAGATACAGCTCTCATATTACCTTATTGATTTATGTACAATAATTAATGTAGTTAATTCAAATTGTCATTTCTTACTAAGGATTGAAGAATATGAATAGTTGGATAAATAAACAATATAATCGTTGGGCAATCACTCGAAGAAAAGGTCGTTTACATTATGTGGTTAAGCATACGCTAATAGTTGCTGGAGCAGTTTTGTTCGGTACTTTTTTAGGTTTTATGCTGTTTGATAAGATCCGTAATTGGGGTGAATTTTCAATTGATTTTGGTATTGCAGCGATAGCTTTACTTGTATTTGGTTTAGTTATTAATCACATTATTTGGATAGTCGCAGAAATCTTTTACGAAAAAGAATTTGCCAAGAGAGAGCGCACATAACAATCGCATCAACACGATTTACTACATTCGGCATTGTAGGTTTGTCTTTAGTTTCGGTGTTTATGGCGGTAAAATTCAGCTTGATCTGTATAGTAGTAAACGTGTTATGCAGGCGTTACACGAACTCTAAGAACGCAGTTTTTTGGCTCAGTTCAGCGATTGAGCCATTAATTTTTTAGGCGTGAAAGTAGGGTGGTTTTCCTTTTTCTTTGTTGCCTTTTTGTGTTCGTTTCATCAGGTTCGGCATTGAACTATTATTGCCCCAAATTCAGGCGTTTCAGAAGCTAATTTACGCTTCAATTGTTCTTTGGCTATGCCTCATTTTAGCCTGCATCAGTGTTTTTCTCTCAGCATTTTCAATCCCAATTGTGGTAAGGATATTTGGTTTATCAGCTCAAAACTGGCTGAAACCAAATCGTACAAATGGTGTAAGAAAAAGGGATTGTTTCGTTTCACAGTTATTGCCGTTGAAATGATATTTTGCTCGCTTAATTGAACCAGTCTAATTAAACTCAATTTACAGTAAATCTTAGCAAATCAATTCTTTACCTATTAAAGCGAAGCGTTGACAAAGATCGTGTAACAAAGCAATCAACACGATTTACTACATTCGGCGTTCTAGGTTTGTCTTTAGTTTCAGTGATTAAGGCGGTAAAATTCAGCTAAGTCTGTGTCGTAGTAAACGTGTTATTGC